>JBELML010000128.1:9752-18828 GCA_042095835.1 Saprospiraceae bacterium | reverse complement strand
TTAGCCTCAAAATACTGTTTTCTCGCCTGCAACAGAAAACCTTAGACAACTTCACCGAATAGCTATCCCCAAACGCCGCCAAACCCAAGCTTCTTTCTTGGACCACTGCTGGCCGACTCTAATGCCTCACTTAAGCGGGGTGCATTAGCCATAGGACTGATCTCAAAGTGTGCTAAAGCGGTGTCTGCTGACCGTAAGGAGCCATTGACCCAAGCTTGCATATCTGAGATTGCTTCGTTGCACAAGTAGATACCTCGATCCTTATAGGGTTTTGCCAAATAGGCTCTGGTCTTACTATCCTCCGCATTCAACTTCCATTGGTGGTAGGCATACTCAAAGTCATCTTTACCATTCCAACTGCGATAACTGGTCATGATGGGCTCAGGTAGATTAGTCGCCCCAAATAAGATTTCTAACTCCTTGATCATTTCATCTACAATGGCTTGAGAAGCAGGGAAAATATCTTGTGCTTTCACCTCTGCAAAGTGTCTTTGTAGTTCAGAATCAAACATGGGTCCGATATTCTGTAGTCCTTCCCAAAATTGGCTCTTGCTAAAATCTGTATACAGCGTCAAGGCTGCTGGCCGGTCATAATAACTCTTTTTGAGTGTTGCTTCGTCTCCATCAATATCTAGGCTTTCTAATGCATAAAAAGGATAGATAGCATTTAAAGGAAGGGTCGTAAAATTGGGACCAAACTGAATCTCTGGTCTACCCGTCATGCCATTGAGCCACCACGACTCCTTGAAGTAGAGATTGATCTTCATCAGTTCAGCTCCTTCTACTTCGTTGATTGCTTCCCAAAACTTTGGAGCATCTTTATGATCATAGAGGGCAGGAGATTTGTAAAAAATATCTTGGATGCCTTTTACAGCGGTGGCTAAGATGAGCTGCTCAGCATGCACCGAAGTCGTTTTCTTACTAAAGGGCGTTGCATTGTTACCCAACTCTGCGGCTGCAAGGCGGAGTTCGAAACAGTCCTCTTTTAGGTGTACGCTATTGAGATTGGTACTCAGGAAAATCTTGACCTTGTCCTTGATCCGATTATAAATAGCATCAGGCAAGGTACTAAAGCCCTCTATAAAGGTATTATAAACCGGATTTTTGGGAAAGTCTGCTAGTAATTGAAAGGCGCCACCTGCATTGGTAAAAGCTTTGAAGGTATCTGGAAAACCCGTTGTATCAGCTAGCATACGGATACACTCCTCCGAATAGCCCATATCACGTAGCAGGCCCCAGATATGCCATTGATTGAGTGTTTTGCCTTTCCATTCGACTTCTTCTCTGATTTGCGTCCATTGATCCGGGCTAAGTTCTTCGCCCATCTCCCAGTCATTCGCTTTAAGGATGCGATTAAAGGCATTGGAGATGATTTGGTTGGGATCAAGACCGATTTCTACTTGGTCAAGATCATAAAGTGTACTCCACACCATATTATCACTGGCCGCTGCATCAGCTACCGAAAAACCATGTCCTCTAAAATAATACCGGTTGGTATTGACGGCTGCTTCGCCCTCCTTGAGTGTTACTTGCGATTTCATTGGAAAGGGAATAATTTGATCTTCCAAATCCAACTCATGGATCAAGTTCATGAGTTCCTCCATACTATCGTTGAAACGCATTCCGCCTTGTTCTTCCTTGATGGTATTGACCCCATATTTTTGCCCCTTATCTGCTAGGGTACCATCATTCTCCAAACGGATAATATCTGAGTCGAGCCGACCACCCGTCCTATTGAGTCTTTCGTAGATAGCAATTTTCCGTTTGGGATCTTGTTCGATTAGTCGATAAGCACAGTAGAGGCCAGCTATACCAGCGCCGATGATCGCAATGTCGAAGTGATCTTCGGGATGAACATCTTTGAATTTTTGCATATTAGCTATGATTTTAGGTTTGATGATTAAAATTTATCTGCGGGTGGCCACTCAGGGTTGGCGGTTTCGTCTTCACCAACGCCGGGAGTAGCAGCGAGAAGATCAGCTGGGATATCCGTTTTGGGAACCACTACCTCAATTAAGAAATTTCGATCTAGATGTTGCTCAATGAGCTGCATTGTCTCTGCTAATTCATCCAGACAAGTCACCCGTTTTCCAATGCTCCCAAATGACTCAGCCAATTTCACATAGTCCCAGGGATGCAGGTCGTTATAATTGTAGACACTATTAAGCATCTCATTGGGTTGTTTATAATCGACGGGAGGCTCTCGGAATGGATTAGGATTAACCAAAAACTGCTCTATACCGTAGATACTATTAGAAAGTACGAAGATGACATTATTTTGCTTATGAAAATTCTGGTCAGATACACCTTGCACCACTTCCTGAAACGCCCCATCCCCGATCACTACTACCGTTCTATGATGACTTCCCTTACGCTTCATGGCCTGTGTTACACCTGTCGCTGCCCCTACTGGGTAGCCAATAGACAACCAAACACCATCCGTCATGTAGCCATTTTGAGCAACTCCAGTCAAGTAGGAGGCGATACTCAGTGTAAAACCAACGCCTGAAAGTAATATATGGTCTCGATTCCAATTTTGCTGTAAGTGATGAAAGAAGGTATCAAAAGTGAGAAAATCTCCTAGCTTGGGACTAGGCAAAGGAGCTAAAGTAATACCCGAAAGTCTTAGTTTTTCGTCCTGCTGTAGCGACTCTTTTAAAAGTCGAATAAAATCAGCTAGGAAGACCATTGGGTAAAATTCTGCACCTACAAGCACACCTCCATTACAAGCTGAAATAAAGCGCTCGTCTCTGATATTTTGACTGGCGACATTGGCATCGACCGTCCAGCCGCCAACACCAATCAGGCAATAATCAGGATGCTCCTGGCCCGTCATATTTTCACCAAGCACACGGCAGCTATCAAATAGTGGATGTTGCTCATCCAAAGTAGATTTACTCATGTAGGATGTCACGAATTTGATCGGTGTCCCTTCATTTGCTACTTTATCATTCAGACAATCCAATAGACCTTCGAATTCCTGAGTGAGCTGCTGTTGCCTCAACTCGACGCCTGCCCAGGTGACGATCTTGGGATAGGTCCGGATGACTTCCATTGCTGCGTCGACCGCTAATTGGGCCTCCGATACAGAAGTGGTCAAAGCCGGATCTACCTTCAGCAATCCTTGAGGTGGAGCACAGGGAGCCCGCCAAACATCTTCGGCCACTTCGATATAACCAGGCTGTTGTTTAGCCATCATAGCCGTTAGGACTTTATCAATTTGGAAAGGCGCCAGATTCGCATCGTTGATCCTTTCAGCAGCTACGGTTACCTGCCGAAAGATATCAATATCGGCAAATTTATATCCGGTAGAGTGAGAAAACAAAACACCTGCATTTTTCTCAATGCTATCTTCTTTATTAGTTGGTGCGCCATTGATGACGAGTACAGGTACTTTTTCTACAAAAGAGCCAGCAGTCGCATTGAGAATACTAAAAGATCCCACGCCATAGGTCACAAAAGCGGCTCCATAGCCGTGGTAGCGCGCATAGGCATCTGCGGCATAACCGGCATTCATCTCCGTACTTGTTCCTAATAATTGGATGGCTTGGTCAGGATCAGCGAGGACGGTGTCTAAAAAAGGGGCGGCATAGTTGCCAGCGACACCAAACATATCCTGTACGCCCAATTGGACTAAACGGGTCTTGAGGTAGTTGGCTACCGTATGGTCAGTAGCCTCTTTCAAATAAAGCATGGGTTTGTTTTAGGTTGTTTTACAATTAACGCGAATCGATAGGAGAAATTACATAGATTCTTGGAACTTTAATAAGTTAAGAAAACATCTCCACATCAAAATATCTCCACGTCACCACATCTCCACATCAAAATATCTCCATGTCACCACATCAAAACATCCCCAAATCACTCCCGCTCCACATGATGCACCTGCTCCTCTTCGAGGATTGGCATACGGCGATACCGAAGGAATAATTGCACCGTAGCCAGTACATCTTTCTCACAATAAAAGGCTATTCGATCCAGGTCTCCTTCTTCCCAGAAAACGCGGCCCACTTGGCTACCATCAATATCATCTTTAGGGCTTGGAAAATCAAGTACGGCAGCGAGTACCTTAAGAGAGGTGAAATTTTTGCGATCCCCGAATTTCCAAAGCTCCAAAGTATCGAGTAAATGCTTGGTCTCCCAGGGTTTTTTACCGTAAAGGTCTAGAGCTGGAGGTAGCGTCATCTGATTCACGACCATACGTCTACACATATAGGGTACATCAAACTCCTTGACATTGTGGCCACAGATATACTTTATTGATTTGTATTGAAGCAAAAGCTCCTTGAATTCTTCTAGAAGGATGGCTTCATCTTCGTTGGCAAAAGACTTGAGCCGTAGACGAAGTTTCTGATCTTCTTTGTCGCGATGCATGATCCCCACAGAGATACATACAATCTTTCCATACTCCGCGAAGATGGCTGCTTTGTCTTTATAGCTGCTACTGATGAGTTCTGGCGTCATATCTTCAGGACTGAGACGTAGTGCCTGGCGTCCTTTATTCGCCCAGAGCTTTTGAAAGGTCTCGCTGAGATCTTCATAAGAAGGTTGAGCAGAAACCGTCTCAATATCTAAAAAAAGGATGCTTGCCAAGTCGATATGATCAATCATAAGTAAAATGGTTGGGCTTTATCAAATGAGCCGAATTGCATAAATTATTTAAGAGTATGTCTAAATTTTGTTTTTGGAGATAAAATTCGATGATTTCGAGTCTAAATGAGGCAAAAAGCACAGTAATAGCCTTAGCTATTGCGAGCATTTTTAACGAAATATAGGCTTGAAAGGGCGAATTTTAGCCCGAAGGATAATTTTTAGACACACTCTGGGCTTACCCTAACATTTTGTTAAAGTTATAGCAATCTTAAATGTAGTAACTTTGAATCTAAATTTACAATTTTTGGAATAGACAGCCGTTCCAAATCCAAACGAAACAACAAATTTTAAACAACAAATTAAAATCATGACTATGGAGTCTGGTAACCAAAAAACAAACTTGAACATTGCCATCGGGGTAGCAGCTGCCTTCTTTATCCTGGCAGTGGTCTTCGGCGTACTTTATATGCGCTCGAATAGCAAAGGCAATAAGCTGGAAGCTAAAAACTCTGAGGTAGAGCAATTAAAGGCCGAACTCGAAAAAGATTACTATCAGGCGCTTTCTGATCTAGAAGAAATGCGCGGTAGTAATGAGGAACTCAACAACCTCATCGAGAAGCAGCAAGGAGAATTGACTGCTCAGAAAACACGTATCGACAAGCTATTGAGAGACAATCGCAATCTTGGCTCAGCGCGTAAACAAATCAAAGATTTAAACGCCAAAGCTCAGGAATACCTGGCTCAAATCAATCAGCTGACTCAAGAAAACGAACTCCTTACTGCTGAAAATGCTGAACTATCGGAGACCAAACAAGTCCTGGAAACTTCCCTCCGGCAAACGCAGCAGGCGGCCGATTCCTTAGGTAGCGTATCTTCTCAGCTCGCTTCTGAGAAAGAAGAATTAGAAGCCACTAAGGAGCAGCTCGCCAAAAAAGTGAATATTGCCTCCGTCGTAAAGGTCAATAGTGTGGATGTCAAAGGATTAAAAATCCGTAGCAATGGCAAAACGACTGAAAAGCGCAACGCGGATAACATCGATCAAATACAGGTTTGCTTCAATACCACCGAAAACGATGTAACCGTACCAGGTGCTGAGCTATACTTCATTCGTATCGTTGATCCTAATGGAGTGACACTCTCTATTGAGAGTTTAGGTTCTGGTACTTTCCAAAACAATGCGGATGGTCAGACCTATCCATATACGCGTACAGCAGAGATTGCTTATGATAATGATGTACAGCAGGTTTGCTCGATCTGGGCACCAGGGCAAGCTTTCTCAGCAGGAGATTATACCATTGAGGTTTACAATAAAGGCTACCTTGCTGGTAGCTCTAGCTTCGAACTGAAATAGACTTAGGGATTTAAAAAAAAATCGAAGTGACAGCCCGCTTGTTTTTGCAAGTGGGCTGTTTTATTTTTAGGGATGTTTAAATCTAAGTACTTGTCTGCTGCTTACTGCTTTTTATATAGAATTTGTATAATAAGTATTGCCACACTGACTTGCCTTCAACCTTTGAATAGTCAGTCCTTTGATCAAGCCAACATCATCCTCATTGTTGTTGATGACTTGGGTTGGAAAGACCTAGGATTTATGGGTTCTCGCTATTATGAAACCCCTCATCTAGATCGCTTATCATTGCAGAGTACCGTCTTCACTCAAGCCTACGCTGCTGCTGCCAATTGTGCCCCAAGTCGCGCTTGCATGATGACTGGTATGAATACGCCTCGGCATGGTATTTATACGGTAAGCCCTTCTGATCGAGGAGATGCAAGAACAAGAAAACTGGTAGCGATTAAAAATACACGTGATTTGGCCGAAGACTATATCACCCTAGCTGAGATTTTACAACAAAAAGGCTATACCACTGCGACGATGGGCAAATGGCATTTAAGTCCCGATCCTACAACGCAAGGCTTTGATTTAAATATAGGAGGCAATCGACGTGGTCATCCGAAAAGCTATTTTAGTCCTTTTCAAAATCCCAATATAGCAGATGGTCCAGAAGGCGAATATCTGACGGACCGGCTCACAACTGAAGCAATTTCTTTTGTAGAAGAAAACCAGAAGCGGCCTTTCTTTTTATACCTACCCTACTTCACGATACATACTCCCTTGCAAGGCACTCCGCGATTAGTAGAAAAATACAGGAATAAAGGAACAATAGATGGACAAGGCCGCAATCCGAATTACGGAGCAATGGTAGAAAGAATGGATCAAAACCTTGGAAAGATCATCAAGACCGTACAGAAGCTAGATTTAGAAAATACCATCCTAATTTTCACTTCAGATAATGGCGCGCTTGCTTATTTGTCAAGACAGTATCCCTTGCGAGCCGGAAAGGGCTCTTATTATGAAGGAGGCATTCGAGTACCACTATTATTTCACCATTTTGGAGGAAAATGGGCCGCCAAAATCAAAGATACGCAGGTAAGTAATCTTGACTTTATGCCCACGATTTTGGACCTTGTAGGAGCATCGCATCCCAAAGCTAATGAGCTGGACGGTCTGAGCTTAGTACCACTGCTAGAAGGAAAAAAGAGCCTAAAAAAACGACCGCAGTTTTGGCATTTCCCTATTTATCTACAAGCCTATCGCAAAGGTGAAGATGGTAGCCGAGACCCTCTATTTAGGACACGCCCCGGAAGCGTTCTCCGCTACGGAGACTGGAAGCTACACGAGTATTTTGAAGATGGCAGCTTAGAACTTTACAACCTGAAGAAAGATCCAGAAGAAAGTACCAACCTCGTTCATCAAAAAAAGAAAAAGACCCAGCAACTCCATCAAATCCTAATCGATTGGAGATCTACTACTCAAGCCCCCATACCAAAACAATTGAACCCTCAATATGATCCTACCTTTCAATCCAACTAGGATTTATACCGCTTCCTCCAGAGATCTTTCATATGTTTATTGATGTCCCACAAGTCTGTCACTGGCTTATTGGTAAAGGGCAGCGTCGGCATATACGATGGTGGTCCGAATTCGGTCGTCATGGTCAGGGTGGTACCAGCTTCAATATGATGCGCTACAACTTTGTCCCACCAAGCGAAATGCCCAGCTAAAGTTTTTTCCCATTCTGGTGCACGTGGATCGCTAATTTGTGGACTATTCGTATGACCTACCCGACTATGGATATGCCCCGTACGTGCCAGTGCCATATTGACGGCTTCTTCCTGATCTCCGAGCATGGAACCCGCTACGCAAGTCCAGTGGGAGATATCCAAGGTTACTTTTAATTCGTCGATAGCCTCGAAGAATCTCTTAGCTATATGAGCAGCAAATAAAATACGCGCCCGGTGGGTCTCATGATAAATTGGGATACCCGATTTTGCAGAAAGATTGATCGTAAAATCGATGAATTGCTTATTCTCCTCAAAGCTAAAATAGTCTCTCCCAGAATGACAGTTCACAAATAATGGTTGGGTATCAACAGCCGCTTGGACAGCCTTTTTAAAATCGGAAAAATGGTCCTTGAAATTACTTCCACCCGCTCCAGCCAAGAGTCCATGCTTCAATTCATTTTTTTCTAGCGCCTGAAATAAGGTTTTCTGGCTCGCCTGCTCTCGAGGAAGCCATACTTCGATGCCATCGTAGCCATCCTCCTTGGAGCGTTTGCAAAAGGCATCTGTATCGCCCTGAAAACCCCAATTGGTGGCCAAGATAATGATCTCCAATCCAGCAGGAATAGCGTATTGAGGTTTCGCCAAACTATCTGTTCCTAGTAGTAGACCGCCAGTAGTGAGGGCAGTGGTGTTGATAAAATCGCGTCTTTTCATTTGTTATGTGTTATGTGCTATTTATTATGTGTTATGTGTTATGTATTAGGTAGCATGTTAATTAGACCCTTTCTTTGCTACGCACCGAAATCTAGTCGAATTCACGCTAATATAAACCTGCTCATGTTGACAGAAGTCTACTCCTCAATATCCTATCGAAGAACCGTTTTTGAAGTCTTAGATACTATTTGCTATTTGTCATGTTTTTTGGATTGGATGTAGTACTGTTTTTTTGCTGTTGATTTTTCCTTGCAGTTGCTCTCATTTTACCAAATATCTTTGTCAACTCTTCCGACTCTTGAATTAAGATAGATATTTTTTTGTTCGAGCTTTCGCTAAGGGATTGAAAAAAGTCTAGCCAGAAATTGGTCTCATCTATTTCTTCAATTGTGATCGAAATTTTTGAAATCCATTCTCTTTTTGATCTACTACAACGCGCCGCTCTATAGTTTGCAGCCGCAGAAGTAGCACTTCTTATGAGTTGTTTTGATAAAATGGAGTTAGTGGATGTCTTAGGTAATACATTACAAAATCTGACAGCATCCAATGCTAATTGCTTTACTCTCTGGTAGAGTTGTTCATTATTCATAAAAAAAATTTAGCAGGATGCTTTCTGACTTACAAATTACGAATTGATCACAATTACCAAAGCACCATTTGTCGCCCATTTATCAATTCATCCGAATAATCAGCCCATTTGACAAGA
>JBELML010000128.1:0-9652 GCA_042095835.1 Saprospiraceae bacterium | reverse complement strand
CACCATTTGTCGCCCATTTATCAATTCATCCGAATAATCAGCCCATTTGACAAGAATTTATTGCTGCACACTACAAAGTTTCCCCTCTCATAAACATAACACATATTGCATAGCATCCCGAAATCCGCTACGCTTCATCGGGATTAATTCGACCAACGCTGCTGAAGAATCGGGTCTCATTAACATATTACATAGCAAAGTATCCGCTCTCATTAACATAACACATATTACATAGCACATAGCATCCCGAAATCCGCTACGCTACATCGGGATTAATTCGACCAACGCTGCTGAAGCATCGGGTCTCATTAACATAGCACATATTACATAACACATAGCTCTTCCCCCCTACCCAATAATCTCCCGAATCACCTCGCCGTGTACATCTGTCAAACGGAAGGGGCGTCCCTGAAATTGGTAAGTTAATCGCTCGTGGTCCATGCCCATTTGGTGTAGAATAGTGGCCTGTAGATCATAGATACTGGTTCGTCCTTCTACTCCCGCATAGCCAATTTCATCGGTAGCTCCGTGACTATGCCCGCGTTTGACACCTCCACCTGCCATCCACATCGTGAAGGCATCCGGATTGTGGTCTCTACCCGCAAAAGCTAGCTCCGAACCATTCCTGTTTTCTTGCATTGGTGTACGGCCAAACTCTCCTCCCCAAACCACTAGAGTTTCTTCCAAAAGTCCTCTTTGTTTGAGATCCATGATCAAGGCCGCGACCGGCTGATCCATCTCTTTACACTTTTGCACGAAGGAATTCTCCAAATCATCATAAGTCCCTGTCCCGTGAGAATCCCAGCCCCAATCAAATAATTGCACAAAGCGCACCCCTTTTTCTACGAGTTTTCTAGCTAGCAGCAAATTATTAGCTAGGCTCACTTGTCCTGGTTGGGTATTATACATCTTGTGGATATAGTCAGGCTCATTGTCGATACTCATCACATCTGGCACAGAAGTCTGCATCCGGAATGCCATCTCATATTGAGAAATCCGCGAAAGAATCTCTGGGTCTTGGAATTCCTCGTGTGCGATTCGATTAATTTCATTCATCGCATCAATCGAGGCTCTTCTACGCTGAGCATTTACGCCTTTGGGATCACCAAGGAATAAAACCGGGTCTCCCTGTGACCGACAGCGTACCCCTTGATATACAGATGGTAGAAATCCATTCCCCCAAACTAATTTACCCGCATCTGGGTTATTGCCCCCTGAATTTAGCACTACAAAGCCTGGCAAATTATCGCTTTCCGATCCTAAACCATAAGTCACCCAAGACCCCATACTTGGTCGACCCAATCGAGGGCTACCCGTGTGCATCATCAATTGAGCAGGTGCATGATTGAATTGGTCGGTATGCATAGCCTTAAGAAAGGTAACTTCATCAGCAACCTCAGCTAAATAGGGTACATGGTTGGATATCCAATGTCCGGAATCGCCACGCTGCTTAAAAGTAGCTTTAGGTCCTAACATGGTCGGGACACCTCTAATAAAGGCAAAGCGTTTTCCATCTAATAAAGAAGGTGGACATGGTTTGCCATCGAGTTTATGCAACTCTGGTTTATAATCAAACAACTCCAGTTGAGAGGGTGCCCCCGCCAAATGAATATAAATCACTGCCTTTGCCTTAGCCGCAAAGTGTGGCAGCCTTGGAGCTAGCGGATTATTCGGATCAAAAAAATTGGCAACGCTATCGGCTCCGCTACTACAACTATTCAGTAGCGAACCAAATGCCAGGCTGCCAAGCCCCAAAGCACATTCTTTGAGAAATAATCTTCTAGTACGATGTGTTAAAGCGGCCATTTTGGCCTCCTGTGCTATGTTGTTCATCTATTCAATGTGTCAATTTGCAATGAGTGAATGAGTCAATGGACTAATAGAAGTTATGCCTTCCTAACTTCGGGTGATAAACTCATCCAGGTTCATAATTGTATTCGCGACAATAGCCAATGCAGCCATATCCGCTGTCTTGTATTGTTCTTCTAAGGCTTCAAGCATATCGAGTACACCGGTCTGATCACCTGCGTAGTCTGTCTGCATTTCCTTATATAACTTAATCAAGGTACGCAGTTTATCATCTGAAGCTTCCTGTCCGATTGCTCGGCTATAGGCGTAGCGGATTTGATCTTTAATATCTGCTGTATGGTCTTTACTTAATTTTGCTAGATGAATGGCCGCCTCAAAATAGCTGGGATCATTCATGGTCACAAGAGCCTGAAGTGGTGTATTGGTACGAATCCGTCGCGGAGAACAAACATCCCTAGAGGCAGCATCAAAGGTGAGCATGGCTGGATAAGGAGCAGTCCTTTTCCAGAAGGTATAAATTGCCCGGCGGTATTTATCTTCACCTTCGCTAATGATCCATGCTTCTTCATTATAAGGATTATTCCAGATTGCATCTGGCTGGTAAGGCATTACGCCAGGGCCATACATTTTACCACTAAGTAATCCACTAACCATTAAGGATTGATCTCTAACTTGCTCAGCACTCAACCTGGTACGATCCGCTCGACTGTACCAAGTATTTTTCGGATCTTGTTCTATCTGTGCAAGAGGCGCTATAGCCGACTGTTGGTACGTAGCCGAATGGACGATCTCTTTGATCAATCGCTTCATTGACCACTCATAGTCGTTCATCATTTGCCAGGAAAGGTATTCCAATAGTTCGGGATGCGTAGGTGGGAAACCCTGCGTGCCCAGGTCTTCTAGTGTTTCTACTAGACCTTTGCCCATGAGTTGCTCCCAAATTCGATTGACAATCGTGCGCGAAGTGAGTGGATTTTCTTTGGCTATCAACCATTGTACTAAACCCATTCGATTATTAGGCGCGCCCTCTGGAATAGGATTGAAAATTTTTGGAACGGCAGGTTCGACCACTTCTGTTTGAGAAACCCAGCTCCCTCGATCCCAAACCCGCGTCTCGCGCCACATATCTTTGGGGTTTTCGACTACGATCAGGGTATGTTTGGTTTTTGCACGCAGCAAAGACCAGTACTCATCTTTAAACTTCTGGTACTCAGGGTCCCCTTTTCCAGGAAAAGCTTGCCCAAAATGGAACCAATCAAAACGAACCCCAGCCGTGGAGGTATTCCCTAAGCGACTATTTTTATACCTGAAATAGAGATCATGTCTTCCTGTGAGATCTTTAGGTAAGGCTAGCCCTTGAATAGCCCATTGACCGCTTTGTTGGACATTAACTCTCGCCAGAGGCGGTCCATCGGGGCTATCGAGATGCAGTGACCATTGACCGCCTTGTTGCCAGGAGGAATAACGGAAAGTGAGGTAGTCTTTACCCTCTAAGTTGACATCAGCTAAGCGCGCTATACCATTATTCCGAAAGGTCAAAAACTTGGTGTCATAAATCTCTGCATTCGTAAAACTATCGGCTTGTAAAGAATAATAGGCCGGCTGCCAAGTTTTTACAAATTTATAAATCGCTGTTCCATCTTCTTTGGTGCTCACTTTTTCTACCCAAGCTCTTAGTGCTTTTAACCTTTCTTGATCTTCATCTGACAGCTTGCGTAACCAAGGATAATCTGCGAAGGTGTCATGATCACGCGTATTATCAAAATAAGCCATGAACTGATAGTACTCTTCGTGATTAACTGGATCGTAAGGATGACCGTGACACTGAACGCAAGAAAAAGTCGTACCGAGCAGCGCCTCCCAGGTTGTATTGACGCGATCAACTACAGCGGCAGCCCTAAACTCATCATTATCGGTACCTCCTTCATCATTGGTATTGGTATTGCGGTGAAAGCCCGTAGCGATATATTGAGCATCGGTTGGGTCTGGAAGCAAGTCACCAGCAATCTGGTCTCTTAAGAAAATATCATAGGGCATATCTTGATTAAAAGCGCGGATGATCCAATCGCGGTATTCCCAAATAGAGCGACTCAGATCACGAACAGGCCCCTTGGTGTCGGAGTAGCGTGCTAGGTCCATCCACATAGAGGCCCATTTCTCACCAAATTTCTTGGAGGCCATGAGGCTATCTACTAAGGTTTCGTAAGCTTCCGGGCTATCATCATTCAAAAAGCGCACCGCCAGATCATCAGGCGCTGGCATACCGATCAAGTCGAGGCTGACTCTACGAAGGAGACTTTTTTTATCGGCTTGTGCTGCTGGTTGGAGATCATGGGCTTGCATTTCTTGAATAATGAAATGATCGATAGGCGATTGAGCCCATTTCTGGGAGCCGCCTCCCACTGCACCTTTGGCCGTTTTGGGACCAGGCACCTCCACTTCTGCTACTGGAACAAGTGCCCAATGCAGGCCCCATTCTGCACCTTCTGCAATCCATTGCTTCAAGATTTTGACTTCTTCTTTGGGTAGTGCTGGTGCTTCGTAAGGCATCCGATCTTCTTCAACATCAGTAGTCAACCGGCGATAGAATTCACTACCTTCTGGGTCTCCGGGAACGATGGCTTGTTTTCCAGATTCTCCTGCTTTGAGTAGATCATTGCGGGTCATCATACTCAGCTCACCATTCTTTTTAACACCACCGTGGCAGCTGATACATCTCTTATTAAGAATAGGTTTCACCTGGGTATTAAAATCGATTTTTTTCTTTCCTCCGTAGGCAGTAAAGAAGAAAATTGCTAGGGCACCTAGTAAGGTAAGAATCACAAGAAGTTGCCTGGAGAAAATCATGGTTTTGGTAATTGTGTTTCGATTCACCTAAATTAACCTTATATCAGTCGATTACAAAAAGAATTTTTGATATTTTTATTGAGAATGTACTTTATTTCCAAATTTTATCTGGTTGATCTTTATGTTTATAAATCATAAGTTAGCTTTTTGTTTTTTTTGCTTTCCTATTTGTTGCCTAATAACTGCTTGTGAAAGCCCAACGGAAGAAACAACAAATCCTACTCCACCAAACATTATTTACATCCTGGCAGATGACTTGGGTTATGGTGATCTGAGTTGCTATGGTCAAACTCGATTTTCTACTCCAAATATTGACCGCCTAGCAAAAAATGGTATGCTATTTACCCAGCATTACTCTGGCAATACCGTCTGCGCACCTTCCCGTTCGGCCTTGCTCACGGGACAACATACTGGTCATACACCCGTACGCGGAAATAAAGAAGTACAACCCGAAGGGCAATACCCGCTACCCGATTCGATCATAACCATTGGGGAGACGCTAAAAGATGCGGGCTACGTGACTGGGACTTTTGGAAAATGGGGCTTGGGTTTTCCAGGCTCAGAAGGTGATCCCGTCAATCAGGGCTTCGATCAATTTTATGGATATAACTGCCAGCGTTTGGCACACCATTATTATCCCTATTATTTGTGGGATAATAAAGAAAAGGTAATGCTAGAAGAAAATGCTGGAAACGAACAAAAAGTCTACGGTCCAGAGCTAATTCATGATCAAGCTTTAGACTTCATTGAGCAAAATAAGGATACGTCCTTTTTCTTATTCTACGCCTCATTAATTCCACACGCCGAACTTTTCGCTCCTGAAGAATACATGGAAAAGTACCGTGGAAAATTTCCCCCAGAAAAGGTTTATGAAGGTACCGACGATGGTGAGCGCTACCGATTAGGTCCTTACGGTTCCCAGCCTGAATCTCACGCTGCCTTTGTAGCCATGGTCGATTTGTTAGACCAGCAAGTCGGGGAAATTTTGGATAAGGTTGAGGCATTAGGTTTATCAGAAAATACGCTCATTGTATTTACTTCAGACAATGGTCCGCACCAAGAAGGCGGCGCCGACCCTGACTATTTCGATAGTAATGGCCCACTCCAAGGCTATAAAAGAGACCTCTATGAAGGTGGTATACGTGTCCCATTTTTAGCACAATGGAAAGGGAAAATTACGCCTGGTTCACAGAGTGATCATATCTCTGCTTTCTGGGATTTTTATCCCACAGCATGTGAGCTTGCAGGAGTTCATAGAGGAGATCATCAAATCGATGGCATTTCCTATTTACCCTCCTTACTAGGCCAAGAAAATCAAGAGCCACACGAATATCTATACTGGGAGTTTCACGAGCGCGGTGGTAGAATCGCTATCCGTAAAGGCAACTGGAAAGCCGTCAAATATGATGTAGTTAAAAACCCTGATCGTCCGATTGAGCTTTATGACTTGAGTAAAGATATTGGCGAGACCAATGACTTGGCCAAGCAACATCCGGAGATCATTGCAGAAATGGAAAGGTTATTTGCAGAAGCTAGGACCGAATCGGAGGTCTTTAGTTTTAATCCCCAATAAAAGAAATAGGCGTCATCCTGAGTTTTCAGGATGACGCCTACTCAATAAATCATCAGTTTCCTTTAGGACGTTTCCAACGTATTGGTGCCGCTGGTTCTGGTTTTAATTTAATGCCTTCAGTGCTCATTAATTTTAATGCTTCCTGCACAGCTCTTTCCAGTTGTGGGTCATTGCCCTTGGCTAATTCGGAAGGGTCTTGTATCACTTCAACATCTGGTGCAATACCTTCTCCTTCAACCGCCCATTCGCCGTATTTGTCATAAAAACCTCCACGAGGAGCGACCATCCGCCCCCCATCGATGAAACGAGGTGTATCCCAGGTTCCAACTAGGCCTCCCCAGGTACGTGTACCAATGAGTGGCCCAATCTCCTGATCTTTAAACATATATGGCAAAAGGTCTCCACCAGATCCAGCTCGCTCATTGATAATCATCACCTTTGGGCCCCAAATACCGGCCATGGGAGTGGTCCAAGGCCTACGATCTCCTGCTTTGCTATTGAAGTAGCCCATCAACTTACGGTTCATAATGTCGATCATATAATCGGCTGCTGAACCACCTCCGTTATTCCGCTCATCAATTACTACGCCTTTCTTGTGTTGCTGCGAGAAGTAGTAGCGATTGAAAGAGGTAAAGCCTCCACCTGCAGTATTCGGTACGTAGACATAGGCTAACTGACCATTAGATAGTTCATCCACCTTTCGGCGGTTACTCTCTATCCAATCTGCGGTCCGAAGCGAATACTCACTACGGGTAGGTTCTATGGTGATCACTCTAGAGCCTTCGGCATTAGGACTTGTATTAATTCTAAGTTGTACTTGGCGACCAATCGTTTCCTCAAAAGCACTATAGAAGTTATTACTCGTGGTTACAGGTATCCCATCTACTTCCAGGATATACATGCCTGCTTCGACATTCATACCTGGACGAGAAAGAGGAGCTGACAAATTGGGATTCCAACTTTCCCCATTATAGACTTTTTTTATGCGATAATACCCATTGGCTGCTTCTATGTCTGCTCCAATTAGACCAATATTCACCCGATCTACATCGGGAAAATCTCCACCACTAGTGTACGAGTGCCCTACGGCTACTTCACCGCCCAAGATATCGATGATATAGTTCATATCTGTACGATGCCGAACGTGTTTTACCCAAGGTTGGTACCACTCAAAAACCTCATCCCAGGGAGCGCCGTGTACATTGTCTACATAGAGAAAATCACGCTGATAGCGCCAACCTTCTCGATAGATTTGTTGCCACTCTTCACCTGGGTGGACTTTCATACGCATATTGGTTTTCAATTTACCATCACCAACTTTTGCTTTTCCTGCAATAGCTTTAACAACTCCCCAAGATCCACCTCCATTGTATAGCAAACTTTTACGATCGTGGGAGATCGAGCCTGAACTCACGCCAGATAAAAAGGCTATACTTTTACGATCCTTGAGACTATATCGATGCAAGGTCAATCCTCTTTGATTAGGAATAGCCTCTGCATAGAAGACGTGCCCTTTTGGTCCTCCCATTAAAGCAACATAGTTTCTTCTTGGGACGGGTAATGCTAAAATTCTTCTTTCAATATTCTCAAAATTGATAACTACACTATCCGTACGATCTTCTTCTTTTTCTTCTTCGGCACCTTCTTCATCGCTGAGTGGCACCATTGGGTCTGCCAAGTTATTATCCAACACGACCATATAGATACTTCTCGTAATCGACGGATCATAAGAACTCATATCCAACCACCCCGTATTCAAACCATAATCCGTACTCGCTCCAAAATAAAGATACTTGCCATTCTGGTCCCAAACAGGAGAAATTGCATCTGCTAGACTATTGGTTAGTTGTTGGGTAGTTTTACTTTCAGTATCATAAATCATGATCACTTTAAAAGAATTTTCTAGCTGTTTTGCATAAGCTATCCAGCGGCCATCTGGTGACCAAACTGGATTCATACTCCGATCAGGATGCGCAAAACCATCCGTATCTACTTTTTCCACAGATTGGGTTGCTGTATTGACTACCCAGATGTTGTAATGGGTATCGGTAAAAGCAATATGCTTACTATTTGCTGACCATTCTGGACGAAAATAGAAGGTATTATTTAAAGTAATTGAAGTGATCTCTTTACCCATCTGATCGGCAATGACAAGCTGATATTCACCACTTTTATCTGAAAACCAAGCAATTTTCTCACCATCTGGTGACCAGGCTGGAGCACGATCTGCTTCACCAGAGGACTGTGTCAGGTTTCGCCAGTTGCCTTCTTTTTTAGGTACGGTGAAAATATCTCCTCTGTATTCAAAAAGTGCTCTTTGACCATTGGGGGAAAGCGAGGCGTTGGTTAAACTTCGTCCTGCAACATTTTCCCAACGAGGTCTAGCCCAATCAATATCACCTCTAACGTTGATTTCAAGCTGAGCTGATTTTTTAGTCTTTGTGTCCAACAGGTGTAGGTATCCACCTTGCTCATAGACAATCTCCGAACCATAAGAATCATGGCTCTTTATATCAAAATCTTTATGAAAAGTAATTTGCTCTACTACTTCAGATTGTAGATTATACTTCCAGATGTTGCTGGCATAGTCTCTTTCAGATAGAAAATAGACCTCATCTCCTACCCAAACAGGATCCAAATGACGTTCTTGGTCTGGTTGAGGTGTACGTTGTAGCTCAAGCGTTTTGCGGTCAACAATCCAAATCGGCATGGCTTGTCCACCACGATAATTTCGCCATTCGGCGTCCCAGAAAGTGATAGGTGTATAAGCAATTTTTGACCCATCTGGAGAAATTTCTCCATAGGCAGCTCTTGGTGCTTCTAAGGGAGTAGGCCAGACACCGTCTACCTCAATTTGATACAAACGATTCAATCGAGTAGGCCGACCTTCACGGGTAGATCTAAAAACAACTGCTGAACCATCAGGTGTCCACCCTTGCACAAAATCCGCTCCCGGATGCCAAGTGTGTCTTTTAGGAACACCCCCAGTAATTGGAATACTGTAAACATCTACATTACCATCATACTGCGCGGTAAAGGCAATCGTTTGACCATCCGGTGAAAAATGAGGTAGGCTTTCTGCACCTTCGTCGGTGGTTAGACGGCGAGCGTCTCCTCCAGTACGGTCTACCATCCAAAGGTCGTTGGCATAGACAAAGACGATGTGTTTTTCGCTTAAGGTTGGTTGTCTTAAAAGTTGGGTGCCTTGACTCCATAGGCTAGTCCCAAAAATGAATAGACAAAGGCTCAATAGGTATTTCTTCATTTTGAATAATTTGGTTGCATAAATTTAAGATTTGAGAACAATATCCCGATCATTCTATAATCATAATCGAGGAATCACTAAATTAGTTGTTGTAGTTTATAACTTCTCCATCAAACGAAAAACTAATCATGCTAGCAAAGCGACTTTCTACTCTGGCT
>JBELML010000127.1:0-18870 GCA_042095835.1 Saprospiraceae bacterium | reverse complement strand
AATTTCGAGTAATAAGCATTTCTTTTTAAGTTTTTATTTTAATGCGTTTGCCCTACTCCTAGCCCCACCTTTCTCTACCTTCTACTTTAACCTATTAACCAAATAACCCAATTTCCTCCATTTTATATAGTCATGAAGTCTCCCAGTCCCAAAGTCTCCCAGTCTTTCCCGGTCCCCGGTCTCCAAATTCACCACCCAAGACCAAAAAACAAAAAGGCAGCTACGAAAGGCACGGCGAAAATAAAAGCATCGAAGCGATCGAGAAAACCACCATGGCCAGGCAGTAAGCTACTACTATCTTTTAATTGTATACTTCGTTTAAACATAGACTCTACTAGGTCACCAATACCACCTGCTGTAAAAATAATCAATGTGATAATCAGCCAAACCGGAAAAGAGAAAGTCGGAAAGACCAAGCTCACCGGAAAGGCAATAAGGAGTGTAATGATAGCCGCACCAATACTTCCCTCCCAAGTCTTTTTAGGTGAAATTCGAGGAAATAAGGGCGTCTTCCCTAATCGAGATCCTACGAAATAGGCGGCGGTGTCGTTGGTCCAAACCAACAAAACCACGCCAGTCACGATATCTAATTGGTAGATGCCTTCTTTGAAGGCAATACTATTGAGTATCGCAAATGCACCACCGATATAGACCACACCAAGAATGAGAAACGATAAATAGGATAAGGCTTGTTCGGAGGTGTTGAAAAGCTCAATGACGAAAAGTAGGAAAATACTTAGGTTAAAGACAAAGAGCGCAAGTAAAATGGATGATAAGGTCATGGGTATATAATGCATCTGTATCAGACCACTATATATATAAGGTGTCATGCCCAATACCATAGCTAATAAATTGCGCAACCAATATTTTTTATAATCCTTCCCTAAAACAAAACTGTAGAACTCCCAAAGGCATAGGGCATTCACCAATCCAAAACTTACAATATAGGTGTATTTGCCCCCAAGCATTCCTATCAGCATAATGGCTACAAAAATGGTAGCTGTCCAAACTCTAGTGGCGATATTGTTTTTTGATTTGGTTTGTTCCAAGTTCTTTTCGATGATACTAGTTTTCATTTTTTAAGTGAACAGATAGTCTAATAGAACATTTAGGCAGCGTGATCATGACTATCTGAGGGATTGCTCCTGTTTTTTAAAGTATAGATCAATACAACCACTACGATGATTGACCCTATACCTAATAAATAATTGGGATCAATGGACTCATTTTTTTCTAATTCAGCCATTTGATCCGCAGCAAAATATTGTCCTAAGACCTGGCCTGCATTGAAAACCAAATGGCCAATAATAGGAATCCATAAGTTTTTGGTATAATAGAATAGATATCCCAAGATGGCTCCTAGAAACATCCTGGGTAGAAAGCCTTCAAACTGCATATGGATCGCACTAAATACGAAGGCCGCCAACCAAATCGCCAGATGTCCTGATCTGAAAAGTCGCTCCAAACGCTTTTGTACTAATCCTCGGAAAAGGATTTCCTCACCCACCGCCGGTAAAACGCCTATGACAATTAGGTTAAGAGCAAGCTCAACAGGACTGTTCATGGTTAATATAGCATCGAGCATCTGCTGGGCAGATTCTTCCATATTCGTTAAGGAATCAGGCAAAGGCAATTGACGATTTATCCAATAGCTCAATTGTACAAACGGGAAGGAGGCAATCATGATGAGCACCGCAAGAATGCCTTGAGTACCATTCACAGAATGCTGTAGCCCGATAGATCGGCGAATATTTTTCTGAAAAAAGAAATAGGCAAAAACGAGTGGGCCAATCGTAAAAGTGAAGAGATGAGAGACCCCATTAGCGATACGTAAGAGGTTTCTTTGTCCAAGGTCAACAGCTGGGCCTATTTCAAAGAGCTGATCTGCTTGAAGCCCCACAGCTGCACCGATTACTATAATGGCGATGACCCCTAGTAAAGCTCCACCCAAAGCAGCCACGATCAGCATCGTGAAAAACACGAGATGTCCAGGATCCTGACTTTCTCTTGATGTATTGTTTTCGATTATATTTTCCATACGTCTAAATCTAATGTACTTTTGCAGCGAATTGTTTTGGCGGGTTTAAACCAAATAAAATGACAAAGCTAAGTGTAAATATCAATAAAGTAGCCTTGATACGGAACTCTAGGAAGGGAAACTTTCCTAACTTATACAAAATAGCTAGTGATTGTGAGCAATTTGGTGCTCATGGTATTACTGTCCATCCTAGACCAGATGAGCGACACGTGCGCTATGCTGATATACCGGTACTCCGAGAGTTGAACAGTACCGAGTTCAATATTGAGGGGTATCCTTCTGAGAAGTTTATAAATTTGGTATTAGACAATAAGCCTACCCAATGTACATTGGTGCCGGATGCGCCAGATGTATTGACCTCAGATCAAGGCTGGGATACCATTACTCACCAAGGGATATTGCAAGACATTATAGGTCGTCTGCATGAAGCCGGTGTCCGAGTATCTTTGTTTGTGGATCCTTTGGAGGAGATGGTGCGTGGGGCGAAAGACTCAGGAGCCGATCGCATTGAGTTTTATACAGGAGATTATGCCAAGGCTTATCAAAATGATCGAGAGAAAGCAGTAGAGGCCCACGCTCGTTGTGCAAAAATAGCCAATGAAATAGGTTTAGGGATTAACGCAGGACATGATTTAAGTTTGGAGAACCTACAATTCTACGCAGAAAGGGTAGAGGGCCTCTTGGAAGTATCGATTGGGCATGCTCTTATTGCCGACGCCTTATATTATGGGCTTAAAAACACCATCCAAATGTATCTAGCAAAATTAACGAAATAAGCAAGCTGTATTTTTGATTTGGCTAATAGCTGACAAATAAATCATTTGTTAAAGAATACTTAAAATATTGCGTGGCCCTTGGCAGCGTTTTGTAGAAGTAGGCCGTTAGAAGGTTGTCGAATTAATCCTAAAAACGGTCAGTTTACCAATCATTCATTTGATTTTCCCATTAATTCCCACATCCAATAATTAAATACAGGTTTTAAAGAAAGCCTGTTTTACCTCAGTAAAGGATTTTTTATTCCACTTTTTTTGATAGAGAAAGCGCTTCGGACCAGAGGCCATCCCAATAGTTAATGTTGATGATGATAATTCTGTGCTTAGGGCTGTTGACCTTTGATTGTTCTAAGAATGTGGGTTATTGTGTTGTTTTTTTCTGAAAAGAGATAAAGGCTCTAGAGTGAAAAACGGTCAGAAAACGTAAAAAAGCGATTTAGCAAAACATAAGTATTAAGGAAATGTTATGGGAAATTTAAAAAATCCCATATTTTGCATCCACAATTTTTTTTGAATTAAAATTCGAATTAGTATGAAAAAACTCTCACTAGTACTTTCACTAGTACTCTTTGTGATGGGTACTGCCCTCGCACAGAGAACAGTCACAGGTACGATTACCGACACAGAAGGTGAGACCTTAATTGGTGCTTCCATTCTTGTGAAAGGTACGACTACAGGTGCTGTTACTGACATCGATGGCACGTATTCTATTACAGTGCCAGACGGCGGTACAACTTTAATTTTCAGCTACACTGGTTTCCAGACTCAAGAGGTTGAGATTGGCAACCAAAGCGTAATCGATCTTGCTCTAGAAGCTTCTGCGGAAGTTTTTGATGAGATCGTTGTTACAGGTCTTGGTATCGAAAGAGAATCAAAAGCTCTTGGTTATGCCGTGGCTACTCTTGGTCAAGAGAACTTGACTGCACGTCAAGAAACCGATGTAGCTCGTCTACTACGTGGTCGTGCGACGGGTGTTGATATCACGCAGACTTCTGGTCTTGCTGGTTCTGGTACCAACATCATTATTCGTGGTTATTCTTCTATTACAGGTTCTAACCAGCCTTTGTTTATTGTTGATGGTGTACCTTTCAACACAAGTACAAACACGGGTGGTCAAGGATTCGGATCGGGTGGTGCGACTGCATCTTCTCGTTTCTTGGATTTAGATCCTAACACAATTGAAGAAATCTCTATCCTTAAAGGTCTATCTGCAACTGTACTTTACGGTGAGGCTGGACGTAACGGGGTAGTATTAGTTACGACTAAGAACGGTAAAGCAGGTGCTTCTGCCAACAAGAAAATGGAAGTTTCTATCAACCAGGGACTTTTCCAATCTGAAATTGCAAACTTACCTGATTACCAAAACACTTTCGGAAACGGATTTAACGCAGGTTTCGGTTGGTTCTTCTCTAACTGGGGTGCTGCTTTTGATGATTTGAATCCATCTTCTTATGGTTCTGATTATAAAGGAGAAAGAAATGGTCAAGTATTGATCACTCACCCTTATGATCAAGCACAGTACAACGATGATTTTCCTGAGTACATTGGTGCAGATTATATTTATCAGCCATATGAGTCAGTAGAGAACTTCTTTGAGCCAGGATTGGCTTCAAACACTTCTATTTCTATTCAAAGTAGATTAGGAGATGCAGGTTCTGTTTCTGCTACGTACTCTTATTTGACAGAGGAAGGTTTCACACCTAGAAAAGATGATTTAAGAGACAATGCTAGATCGAACTATATCGATAAGCATAACTTTGGTCTTGGTGCTCAAACAACTCTACAGAACGGAATTAAATTGAAAGGTTCTTTCAACTTTGTAAATACAGACCGTGAGACTCCACTTACTGGTACTGCCTTTGGTGGTGATGGTAATGGACTTTTCGCTGCGATCTTGTTTACACCACGTTCTATGGATTTGATGGGTCTACCATTCCAATCTCCTGTCGATGGTTCTAACGTTTATTACCGTCGTGGTTCTCCAATCCAGAACCCACGTTGGACTTTGAACAATGCTGGCCAAACAGAGAATGTAACACGTTTCTTCTCTACGATGGAGTTGTCTAGAGATTTTGGTGACCATATCACAGTTCTTTACCGTTTAGGTATTGACCGTTACTCTCAGAAAAACCAACGTTTCGTAAACATTGGTGGTCCTCGTCAACCACTTGGAGAATTGACTTCTACAACAGTGATTAATAACATTACAGATCAGTTATTGAATGTATTGTATGACTTCCAATTGACAGAAGATTTGACATTGGATGGTGTAATCGGTTTCAACGCAAGAAGAGAAACAAATGATTTCACTGGATTAGCTTCTTCTAATCAATTCGTATACAATCTTTTCAACCACGGTAACTTTATTGACCACAATGGTTTCTCTGGTATCAGTGAAGAGAATACACTTGGTGTTTTAGGTACAGCTACTTTTGGTTATAAGAATTTCCTATACTTAGGTTTACAAGCACGTAATGACTGGACTTCTACTTTAGAGCAAGCAAACAGATCAGTATTTTATCCATCTGCTTCTCTTTCTTTTGTACCAACAGATGCTTTCGCAAGTCTACAGAACAGTTCTATTTTGAACTACTTGAAGATTCGTGTAGGTTATGGTACTTCTGCGGGTTACCCAAGCCCATATAGTACAAGATCTGTCTTGAACTCTGCTACTAACCAATTTGTTACACAAGGTGGTACAGTGTTGAATACCAACTCTGTATCTAACTTCTTAGGTAACCCGAACCTACAGCGCGAGTTATTCGAAGAGTACGAAGCAGGTATCGAAGCACGTTTCTTGAAGAACAGAATTGGTGTTGACCTTTCTGTATTCCAGAAAACGTCTTCTGACTTGATTATCAACCTTCCTTTAGATCCTTCTACTGGTTATACTTCTACTACTGTGAACGCAGCTGAGGTAGAGAACACAGGTATTGAACTTGGATTGGATATCACTCCAGTAATTGCTGGTGACTTCCGTTGGGATGTTACTTTGAACTATACTTCTATCCTATCTGAGGTGAACTCAATTGCTGATGGTATCGATCAAGTACAGGTAGCTGGATTTGGTAATGGTTTAGGTAACTATGCTATTCCTGGTGAGCCTTATGGTGTAATTCAGGGATCTTCTTTCTTGAAAGATGAAAATGGTAACTTGATTGTAACTGGTGCTGGTAACTACCAAGGTTCTGGTTTAGTTGAAGTACTAGGCGATCCAAACCCAGACTTCCAGGCAAACTGGATCAACAATATTACTTACAAAGGTGTTAGCTTCGGATTCCAATGGCAGTACATCCACGGTGGTGACCTTTACTCTTCTACAGTTCAGGCATTATTAGGTCGTGGTAACACAGTTGATACTGATGTAGATAGAAACCTACCATTGATCATGCCTAACTCTGTGAAGGCTGATGGTACGCCTAACGATATCCAAACTTATATTGGTGACTCTTTCTTTAGAGCTTACTTCTTCGCAAACGAAGGTGGTATTTTTGATGCAACGACTATCCGTTTACGTCAAGTCTCTTTAGCTTATGCTTTACCAAAGAAAATTTTGGACAAAACACCATTTGGTCGCCTAGGTATTACACTATCTGGAGAGAACCTATGGTACAATGCACCTAACTTCCCTGAGGGTATTAATTTCGACCCTGAAGTTTCTTCTGTTGGTGTAGGTAACGGTCGTGGTTTCGACTTCCGTACAGCACCTACTGCTAAAAAATATGGTGTATCAATCAATGCTACATTCTAATCTATCGGATTAGAAGTGTTGGTTTTAAAATTTTTAAAAAAGAAATATGAAATTTATCAATAAATTATTTTTAATCCTTTTGGTAGTGGGTCTTGGTACCACAGCCTGTGAAAACACAGAACTGGACCTACTCGACAACCCAAATGCGATTACTCCAGAAAGTGCGAGTTTGAATGATTTGTACAATCAAGTTCAGCTCACTTACAACGGGGTTTACTCAGGTTCTCAGTTCAACCCAGGGTCTTTGGCCCGTATGTACCACACTGGTGCATTCCAGTACACAGCGATGACTACGCTGAATACATTGAATGGTCTATGGAATAACGCTTATGCAGGTTTGTTCCCAGACGTTGACGCTCTAGTGGCACTTGCAGAGGCTAATGGTTTTGATATCCATGCTGGTTCTGCTAAGATCATGAAGGCCCACGCTATGATGATCCTTGTGGATTTGATGGGAGATGTTCCTTATTCTGAAGCTACACAGGGTACAGATGTGATCTCTCCTGTGGCAGATGATGGTAGCGCTGTATATGCTGCGGCTATTGCATTATTAGATGAGGCAATTGCTCAATTAGCTGGTACTACAGCTGGTGCACCTGCATTTGATAACTACTATGGCGGCGATGCTGCTAAGTGGGTGAAGTGGGCCAACACCTTGAAGTTAAAAGCTGCTTTAAATCAGCGTTTGGTTGATCCTTCTGGTTCTGCTTCTACGATCAACTCTATTGCTTCTAGTGGAGATTACATCAGCTCAGCTGCTGACGATTTCGAATACCAGTATGGTGCTCAGCGTACCAATCCTAACTCTCGTCACCCATTCTACAACAATCACTATGAGATTGGTGATGGTAACTACCAAAGTACTTACTACATGTGGTTATGTTACAATGAGAAATTAGATGTAGATGGAATTGCTATTCAAGATCCACGTGCACGTTACTACTTCTACCAAAAAGTAGAAGATGCAGAAACTCAAGATGCAACTACTTATTCTTGTATCGGTGGTTCTGCATTGCCGGATCAGAGTACTAAGCCTGCACACTGGGCGTCTATCAACCCACGTCTTCCTTACTGTGTAATTCCAGGTACTGGTTACTCTGGTAGAGATCATGGTAATGGTTCAGGTATTCCACCAGATGGTCCAATTCGTACGTCTTACGGTTTATACCCAGCGGGTGGTCAGTTTGATGATAATACTTTCGATGATACTAGACAAGCAGGTACTACTGGTGGTCTAGGTGCAGGTGTCTGGCCGGTATGGCCTTCTTTCTTCTCTGATTTTGCTTTGGCAGAAGCGGCCTTAACCATTGGTACTAATGGTGATGCACGTGCTTTGCTAGAGTCAGCTATGAGAGCATCTTTTGCTAAAGTTGAAGGTTTTGAAAGCCTTGTTCCTGCTACTATGTCTAAAACAGTAATAATTAGAGGTGGTGGCGAAGGTACAGTTAAAGAGTTGTATGGTATCGATGAAGATGCAGTGACTTCTTATGTTGATAAAGTATTGGCACTATACGATGCGGCTGATGCTGATGGCAAGTTAGATGTAGTGATCAAAGAGTGGTATATCGCTGCCTTTGGTAACGGTCTAGAAGCCTATAACATGTGGAGAAGAACTGGTAAGCCTAACGGTATGGCTCCAGGTCTAGAAGCAGACATGGGACCTTTTGCCCGTACTTTGTTGTACCCAACAGATTACATTACCCGTAATGCTAACTCTGCACAGAAGAGTTTGTCTGATCAGACTTTCTGGGATGATGGTTCAACATCACTTTATTAATCTTTTGCTTGAAAGCAATTATTTAAATTGAATAAAAATTAATATGAATAGAAATAAAATCGTATTGGGTCTAGCAATGGTATTATTCTTTACATTCTCTTGTAAAGACGAAGACCTAGCCCCAATCGTGACATTCGATTCTGCCGGTAAAGGTGCCTATCCTAGACTGGTTGAGGAGTCTGCCTCTAAATTGATCAACTTGTTTGATATCGCAGGTTCTTCATATTCTTATACTGTAGAGTTCATCGACTTAGAAGGAGGTACCCTGATTGCTGAGTACGTATTGGATATGACTTATGAAGACAACGATCCTTCAAATGGTGATAACAGTACTACTGTTGAGTTCTTAAAGTACTCACAGTCTGATTTCTCTACCAACTCAAACAACTATCAAGAAGCACCACAGGTTACCGTTTCTGGTTCTGCTGCTTTGGCTGCTGCTGGTCTTTCAGAAGATGAAGTAAGCGCTGGTGATAACTTCCGTTTCACTGGTAGAGTTATCCTTTCAGATGGTTCTATCTTTACTTCTTCCAACTCCTCTGCAACTGTAACAGGTCCTGCATTCCGTGGTCATTTTGACTTCTTGATGCCTGCGGCTTGTCCTTCTGCTTTGGAAGGTACATTTGCTTACTCTACTACTGACGTATGGTGTGGAGGCGATGATGTGACTGGTGAAGTAACTATGGTGAACGCTGGTGCAGGTAGATACTACTTCTCTGACTGGTCATTCGGTGCGTATAGCTCTTGCTACTCTGCTACTTCTATAGCAGATTCTCAAGGTCTTACTTTCGATGACGTATGTCTTGAAGTATTCTTTACTGGTTTCACGGATGACTTCGGTGATTCTTGGACTTATGACGCATCTGTGGACGGTGACGACTGGACCATTGTATGGGAAAATACTTACGGTGAGGCTGCGACCTCTGTAATTACCTTCCCTGGAGGTGTTCCATTTACAATGAGAGATTAATTTGATCCCCAAGGGGAAACAATATACTCAAGAAGCCATTCCGAGATCATCTCGGAATGGCTTTCTACTTTAGAAGAGAGCTCCCATCTATGACTCTCAGTTTACAAATATTCCTTCCTGAAACTAGGCCAAATCTTTAAGTATTCGCGATATTAGTCTTGCATCCAAATGGTATTGCTATGCACACAAAAAAACTACTACCAACTATTATCTCTTTTCTTTTAGTCATTTCGCTTTCTAGCCAAAACACGGTAGGTTTACTGTCTATTGATGCCGAAAAGTCCTTTGATGGATTTAACCTTATCTTTCCCCACAACCAATCTAGGGTCTTTCTACTAGACAATTGTGGTCGTCTGGTACACCAATGGACCGATGATGCTGACTTTCGTCCAGGGAATAGTGTCTACCTTACCCACGATGGAAATCTCATAAAATGCAAACGTGATCGGGTGCCCATCGATGATCCGATCTGGGCAGGCGGCGGCGGAGCTATCGTAGAGATTCGAGACTGGGACAACGAACTCCTCGCTAGCTTTGTACGCAATGATTCCCTTTATCGACTCCACCACGATATAGAGCCACTACCCAATGGAAATATCCTTATGATTGCCTGGGAATACCAAAGCGCTGAGGATGCTATTGCAGCTGGTCGTGTGCCAGCCTCCATGTCTCAAAACAAACTCTGGTCTGAGGTGATTTGGGAGTGGGATCCTATTCAGGATAGCATCGTTTGGGAATGGCGTGTATGGGATCATCTAATCCAGGAATTTGATGCGACCAAAGCCCATTTTGGAAGGATAGCAGACCACCCCGAGCGAATTGATATTAATTACGACGAACACGATGGCCACCCAGATTGGCTACATATCAACGCGATTGACTATAATCCCGTATTAGATCAGATTGCACTCAGTGTCCCCTACTTTAATGAAGTTTGGGTGGTTGACCATAGCACTAGTTCCTCAGAGGCAGCAACTTCTACAGGAGGCATAAGTGGAAAGGGAGGCGACTTGCTATATCGCTATGGCAATCCTGCTGCTTACCAGCAGGGAGACGAATCAAACAAAGTTTTCTTTTTTCAGCACGACGTACAATGGACTCATCCTGAGGCGACTAGGACAGCTGCTAACTATGGACAGATGTCTGTTTTTAATAATAGGGTAGAGGCTGTTTATTCGAATATGCCGATTTGGAATAGCTTGAATGAACAAGGTGACTACGAATTCAAGGGTCAAACCTCTGGACCTTCCGACCTTAAGCAGGTCTTTACTCATCCTGATTCTCCCATGATTGCTTTTTCAAATTCTCTTTCAGGGGCAGAAATTTTACCTAATGGGAATGCATTGCTATTGGCAGGTCGCTGGGGCTTTGCCTACGAGTTAAGCCCCGAGGGAGAAGTCGTTTGGGAATACCGCATCCCCATACGCGCGGGACAAGCTATCGCCCAAGGCTTTGACCTGGGGATCAATGACAATATCACCTTCCGTATGAACCGTTACGGTCTGGACCATCCTGCTTTTGCCAACCGAGATTTAAGTCCTGGTGATTATTTAGAGCTGAGTCCTGTATTAGACTTTTGTGATTTGAGTGTAGATGTAAAGGATGTACCGGTTCAAACTCGATTTAGAATCTTTCCCAACCCTACTAGTGGCTCCTTTCAGTTGTCGATAACTCCTACGAACTATGGCCATAGCTCCATTGAAATTTTTAATGCTTTAGGAAATCGAATAGAAGTTTATCCAAGTTCTACTATTGGGCAACCGATTACCATAAACAATTTACCACCTGGTATCTATTTTCTGCGTATTGGAAAACAGGTGGAGCGCTTGATAATTCAATAAATACAAAAAAAGCTGATGTTTATCTAGATGATTTTGCGCTACTTTTGGTAAATTTATACGTCTAAAACAAGCCCGTTAAAAATCAAAGGGCGACCTCTTGTTAAGTTCACCCTAAGACCAAAGCCGATTATTTTGATGGATATTCGGAAACCATAAGCTTCATCAACCATGAAAAATTATTACGCTAACATCCTTTTGGTAGGCTTTCTATGCATGCTTTCCACTCACCTTGTTATTGGGCAATCCCCAACTATCGGTCTATTGACTCATGATTATGAGAAGACCTATCCAGGCTATAATCTCATATATCCGCACAATCAATCCGATGCGTATCTGCTCGATAATTGTGGGCGTTTAGTACATCGCTGGACCGATGAGTTTTTCTATCGACCTGGAAATTCCATTTATCTTATGGAAAATGGGAATATTATCAAATGTAAGCGCAATGCCGATATCACCAATGATTCCATTTGGGCCGGTGGTGGTGGTGGCTTTGTAGATATCCGTACCTGGGACAATGAGCTCCTTTATCAATTTGAGCAAAACGATGCGCTCTATAGGTTACACCACGATATTGAGCTCATGCCTAATGGCAATATTCTACTCGTTTTATGGGAGTACCACAGTGCAGAGGATGCCATCGAAAATGGTAGAGACCCTGCAAGCATCCCACAGGGTAAAATATGGCCCGATGCTGTCTGGGAGCTAGACCCTAATGCAGATACGATCGTATGGAAATGGAGTGCCTGGGATCACCTCGTCCAAGATTTCGATGCCACAAAAGAAAACTTCGGAGCTATATCTGATCACCCAGAGCGGATTGATGTCAACTATGATCAACGAATTGGGAACCCAGATTGGATGCATGTCAATGGGATCGATTATAACCCAGTTTTAGATCAAATTGCTTTGAGTGTGCCTCACTTTGATGAAATATGGATCATCGATCATAGTACGACTACTGAAGAAGCCGCCAGTCATTCGGGAGGTAATTTTGGGAAGGGCGGAGATCTCCTATACCGCTATGGCAATCCCAGAGCTTATCAGCAAGGATCAGAAGATGATCAATGCCTCTTTTTTCAGCACCATATCCAATGGGTCGATCCCAATGCACAATTGGGTGATCCGGAATTCGGCAAATTGATTTTTTATAATAATCGAGTTTCTCCATTGCTTTCTCCTGCGCCTGTATTCCAATCACTACGCCAAGGTACGATGGACTATTTGTTTGAGGATGGAAGGTTTGGTCCAAATACTTTCGAGCGGACCTATTTCCACCCAGACTCCTTAGAGATTGCTTCTAGTAATGGCCTGTCTAGTGTACAAGTACTACCTAATGGCAATGTACTTATCCTATCTGGCCGCTGGGGCTTTGCCTATGAAATGGATGAGAATGACGAGATTGTCTGGGAATACCGTATACCATTATCTGCTGGTATTCCTATTGAGCAAGGTGCGCAGTTAAGAGTAAACGATAATTTGACTTTCCGAATGGAGCGTTTTTCACTGGATTTTCCTGCTTTTGAGGGTAGAGATATGACGCCCGGTGAGGTTTTGGAGCTAAACCCTTTGCCTCAAGCTTGTGCCATTGTAGTGAATACAGAAGAGGTATTGACATCTAATCAAGCAATAGAGGTGTTTCCTAACCCTAATTTTGGTAACTTTACCCTAAATTTCACCGATTGGCAGGGGAAACAATTGAGTGTTTTCTCTTTGAGTGGTAGCTTGTTGCAGCAGTTTGAAATGCAAGGTCCTCAAATGGATCTCAACCTTTCGTATCTACAAAAGGGAATGTATTTATTACAAATCGACAACTACTACCAGAAGATCGTTATTCAGTAAGAAGCTGTTTATTTGTTTTATGAGAAAGCTTGTTTTTACATTAATACTATTTTTTAGCTCAACTCTTCTTTATCATCATACGGCCATCAGCCAAAGCACCACATCGCCTTGGTTTGATTTGCTTGATCCTAGAGATACCAAAGTCGATTTTAAGAATAAATTGATAGCTGATATGGCTACCAAAGAGAATTTATTCGATTATGATTTTTTCTACAATGGAGCAGGCGTTGGCATTGCCGACCTTAACAATGATGAGCTACCTGATCTAGTCTTTACAGGGAATCAGGTGCCAAATCGAATTTATCTCAACGAAGGTGATCTGCGGTTTCAAGATATCACCGAAGCGGCTAATATCAACCAGGGCAAGCAATGGTCTAATGGCGTCACCTTTGTAGATATTAATCAAGATGGTTGGTTGGATATCTATATCTGCCAAGGCGGACCATTTCAGGATAGCCTACGACATAATCTATTATTCATCAATCAGCAAAATGGAAAATTTGAGGAGCAGGCCGAGGAATATGGCTTAAATGATCAAGGGATTAGCACCCAAGCCGTCTTTTTTGACTACGACAAAGATGGCGACCTAGACTGTATCGTTTCCAATGAGAATGAACTCTATGGTATTGGTCCTGTCCAGTTTTACAAAGCGCTTTATGCCGATAAAGAACTACTCACCAAAAACTCTAGTCATCTCTATCGAAATGACGGTGGTCAATTTGTAAGGGTCACCGAAGAAGCTGGATTGCTACGACCATCTTTTGGACTAGGCATTACGGTGAGTGATATTAATGATGATGGTTGGCTAGATATTTACCAAGCCAATGATTATTATGTGCCAGATGCTCTATTTATCAATAAAGGAGATGGTACTTTCCGAGATGAAATAAAAAACCGCACTAATCAGGTTTCTTTCTACGGGATGGGAGTAGATATTGCTGATCTGAATAATGATGGCCACCAAGATATGTTTATCCTAGATATGGCCTCAAGTGACCATGTAAGATCAAAGACCTTGATGGCTTCCATGAATGTATCCAATTTTAGGATGTTGGTGGATGGTCTCCAAATGCCTCACCAATATATGTTCAATACCTTGCAAGCCAATAAAGGTGATGGCCATTTTCATAATATCGCCCACCTGAGTAAGGTTGCGAAAACAGATTGGAGTTGGGCCGGTCTAATGGCCGATTTTGACAATGACGGCCTCAAAGATATCTTAGTGACCAACGGTTATCGTCGATATGCTCTAGATAATGATCTTAAAGCAAGGGTTACAAAAGCACAAATTGAGTATAAAGGTAAAGTGCCTTTAGATGTAAAAAAAGAATTGTACTACTCCATGCCAACCGAAAAGTTGGCCAATATCCTTTATCATAATGAGGGGGAATGGAAATTTAAAAATGTGGCTGACCAAATCGGCCTTGAGCAAGCCACTTTCTCTAATGGTGCCGCTTTTGCCGACCTTGATCAGGACGGTGATTTGGATATCGTGATCAATAATATTGATGAGTTTGCGCATATCTATGAGAATAAAACCAGTGATCAGAAAATCCATAATTTTGTTCGCGTAAAACTAGAAGCCAAGCAATCAGAAGGATTCGCAAAAGTGACGCTGAAATATCCTGGCGGCCAACAGCTAGTAGAGTCTAAAAGAGTGAGAGGCTATCTCTCCTCCGTAGAAGATATCGCCCATTTCGGGATTGGTAAGCTCAAAAAAGTCAATTCACTAGAAATTGAGTGGCCCGACGGCCAAAAACAAATCATCAATAAGGTTAAAGTGAATCGCCAAACTACGGTGGAGCAATCGGATGCTAAGCCTGCCACGACTAGCAATCCTACCGAAATCGATCCCTTACTAATCCCCATGTCCATTGGGCAGTTGAAGTTGTTTTATAAGCATAGAGAGGATAATTTTGATGACTTTGCCAAGGAAGTTCTTTTACCCTACAAACAATCTTCCTTTGGTCCCTGCTTGGTTGAAGGTGATGTGAATGGAGATGGGCGAACAGACTTGTTTATTGGCGGAGCATCTAGGCAAGCGAGTGCCCTTTTTATCCAAAATGAAAAAGGTTTTGAAAAACAAATCCCTGCTATCTTTCAACAGGACTCCATCTTTGAAGATCTTGGGGCTACTTTCTTGGATTATGATGGAGATGGAGATCAAGATTTACTGGTGTTAAGCGGGGGCAACAGTTTTGGGGCCTATGGTTCTTATTATAGAAATAGACTATATCGGAATGATGCTGGGAATTGGGTAGATCGTAGCGAAGATCTTAACCTACGAAAGCCTTATAGTAGTAAAGTAGCCAGAGCTTTTGATTTTGATAAAGATGGTGATCAAGACCTGATTATTGGTAATCGGATAGAACCACAGGCCTATCCAAAAGCTGCACCTTCCTTTTTATTAGAAAATAAAAACGGTGTTTTTGAAGAGGTCAGTGCCGACTTATTCCCTGATTTAAGTAAGGTTGGTATCATCAATCAAATAGTTGTCACAGATTATGACCAAGATTCTTGGGAGGATATTTTGATCGTTGGGGAATGGACGGGAGTGCACTTGTATAAGAATCAAAAAGGCCACTTTGTAGAGGCTTCGACCTCTGAAATGAAAACTAAAAAAGGTTGGTGGTTTAATGCGACCGAAGCTGATCTCAATAATGATGGTCGACCAGATTATATTCTTGGGAACCTTGGATTGAATAGTAAGTATACCGCCAGCGAGGAGCAACCTTTTAAGGTATACGCGAATGACTTTGATGAAAGTGGCTCTCTAGATATTGTTTTGAGTAAAGAATATAAAGGGGAAGAAGTACCTGTACGAGGCAGAGAATGTTCTAGTCAACAGATGCCTTTTATCAAAGAAAAGTTTCCAACCTTTAAATCCTTTGCGGAAGCATCTATAGACGATATTTACGGAGATAAGCTAGAGACTTCTATTAACTTGGAGGTGACAGACTTCCAATCTTATGTATTGATCAATCAAGGTGATGGTGCCTTTGAGTTTAAGGTCTTGCCGAGAGTGGCGCAGTTTTTTCCAATGCTCAATATCGTTGCTAGAGATTTAAATCAAGACGGATTTGATGATTTGATTCTTAGTGGTACGATTATGGATACGGAAGTGGAGACGCCACGGTGGGATGCCGGATCTGGATTGATTTTGTTGAATGATCAAGCTGCTAATTTTAGCCCAATTGCTAACCAAGTAAGGCATTTGAATATTCAGGGAGATGTAAAAAGTATGCAATTGGTACCTCATCAAGGTTTAGGTAAAGATATCTTAATCATCGGCAGAAATAATGCTGTACCCGTTCTTTATCAATGTAAAGATTAATGAGCTACCACTCAATCGTATAGGTATAAGAATTATTGCTGTCCTCTTCTTTATTCTCCTCCTCTTTTATTGAGGGCGTTACAGTGTATTCATAAGTGGTAGCGGTACTTTGTTTTTTTGCTTTCACTTTGAAATGCACGCCTACAGTCATAGAAGATTTCGATTTATATCCACGGTTTTTATCCGTTTCAAATTGTAGGAGTTTGATCACTCTTTGTGCCTCTTCATCACAGCCGTAGCCCAAGCCCGAGACAACATGGGTCTCGGTGACCTGGCCTTGATGATTGATGATAAAGCGGACCAAAACCGTACCTTCCACTTTAGCTTCTAATGCTTCTTGAGGGTATTGTAGCTGTTTGGTGATAAAAGATTTCATAGCTGAGGCCCCTCCTGGGTAGTTAGGGCGCCTTTTAAAATGCTTGTCTCTTTTTTCTTTTTTCATATCAGAGGATAATTCTTTTGCAAGTTAACGGAAAAGCAGTTAACTTATGGTTAATATACTTGATCAAATCGAAAAGAAACTACTAAGCCTTGCCTATGGATGTAAAAGGATTTCTCAATTATTTAGCTTACGAAAAGAGAGTATCTGATGATACGATTCGATCCTACCGAAAAGATATTGAGCAATTCCAGGAATATTTACAGGCTTTTTATGCAGTTTCTTCCTTCGCTGAGGTAAAAACGGTTCATATTCGCTCTTGGGTTGTGCAGATGATTGGAGAACAAAAGGCGGTGTCTACGGTCAAAAGGAAACTTTCAGCGCTTAAAAGTCTATACAAATACCTACAACGCTACCACGATTTAGATCATAATCCGATGATCAAGATTCCTATACCGAAGTCTGGTAAAAAACTTCCTACTATAGTACAGGAAAAAGAAATGAATCGACTGTTTGATCAATTGCACTGGGACAATAGTTTCTCTAGTCTCCGAGATCGATTAATGTTGGCCTTGTTTTATCAGACTGGATTGAGAAGGGCTGAGTTACTTCATCTCAGTGCTCAACAAATCGACCTCCATCAAAAAACACTGCGAATCACTGGTAAAGGAAATAAAGAAAGAATCATTCCTTTTGGGGAGGATTTAAAAAAGCATCTTGTCAAATATATGGAGGTGCGCGATGCCCAATTTCCAGCACCGGGTAATCCTTTTTTTCTCAGCGATAAAGGCCAAGCGCTTTATCCAAAGTTTATTTATAATACGGTCAAGAAATATCTCCAATTGATTAGTACAGAGGAGCATTTAAGTCCTCATGTTCTTAGGCATAGCTTTGCCACACACTTGGCCAATCATGGTGCAGATTTGAATGCCATAAAAGAACTGCTTGGCCACTCCAGTTTGGCCGCCACTCAAGTCTATACCCATAATACATTAGATCAACTAAAATCAGTATATGATAAAGCCCATCCTAAAGCGAGGTCAGATATAAACAGCTAGCGCTGATGACTTCAATTAAGTAACCGAAGACACTGCCTGAAGAGTAGAGACTACAGAATGTAAGTGGAAATAAACGCCATAAAATACCAATTCATCTACACTGAAAATCTACTTGGTGAGTGCTCTTAAAAATTAAGCAATTATGAAAATTCAAACCAAGGCAATTCAATTTAAAGCCGACACTAAGCTTATCAATCGTATCGACAACAAGTTAAACAAATTAGACCGCTTATTTGATCGTATCATCGATGCCCATGTACAACTAAAACTAGAAAATTCGGGGCAAGTCAAAGACAAGGTCCTAGAAGCCCGCTTGAACGTGCCAGGAGAAGTCATTATAGCCTCTGCTACCAGTAAAACTTTCGAGACCGCTTTAGATGAGGTGGTAGATTCTCTCAAACGACAATTGCTTAAATACAAAGGAAGACTACGAAAACGGTCTTAGTTATTAAATATTATGCTGCTAGACGATACGGGATGGCTTAGTCTAGCATTGTTTTTTGATAAACGACTATCTCCTATTGTGGAAATAGTCGTTTTTGCTGTCCGAAACGCTCGGCAATAATCCAGCAGCCATTTCGCAACAACGCGCATTAAAACAGCTTCTTAAATGCTAGGAAAAATAATGCGGATACTTTATATTTGCGCCACTTTAAAGAGTACTGTTTGGAAGAAGGTGGAAGCCCCACATTCTATCTATTTTGAGCAAGTTTTGGAGGGAAATTAGGGTGATAAGCTTCTTTAAGAAAAAAATAAAAAAAAGTTTGAATTAAATTCGATAAAGTGTATCTTTGCAATCGCTTTACGAAAATGATCGAAAGCGGAACTTTTTGAAAACATTTTTACCTTATAAAATAGGTAAAATAAAGAGTATTGCCAGTGTAGCTCAGATGGCCAGCGCATCCTGATGAAGATCGGGAGGGTCGGTCGGGAGCAAGTACAAAATACACAATGTAGTGTAGCTCAGATGGCCAGCGCATCCCGATGAAGATCGGGAGGGTCGGTCGGGAGCAAGTACAAATACACAATGCAGTGTAGCTCAGATGGCCAGTGCATCCCGATGTAAAATCGGGAGGGTCGGTCGGGAGCAAGTACAAATACACAATG
>JBELML010000126.1:0-18881 GCA_042095835.1 Saprospiraceae bacterium | reverse complement strand
CAGAGTCTTTAAACTAAAACAAAGGAGTCAAACATGCTGAGAGAAAACAACGGCAAGCGCTTCGAGAGAGCGATCTTGCACCTAGACCTTGATGCTTTTTTTGCATCTGTTGAATGCTTACGAAACCATAAACTGCGTGGTAAGCCACTGATCATTGGTGGCACTAGTAGTAGAGGAGTGGTTTCTTCTTGTAGCTACGAAGCGCGCCGCTTTGGAGTACGATCTGCTATGCCTATGAAGCTGGCCCTACGACTCTGTCCTGATGCCCTTGTGCTGCGGGGAGATATGGAACTGTACTCCAAGTGCTCGAAATTGGTTACTAGTATTATTGCCGAAGAAGTGCCATTGTTTGAGAAAGCTTCTATCGATGAGTTCTATGCCGATCTGAGTGGAATGGATAAGTATGTAGGTTGTTGGCAATGGTCGCAAGAACTTCGACAGAAAGTGATGAAAGAGTCAGGTTTACCTATATCCATAGGTTTGTCCAGCAATAAACTCATTTCCAAAGTAGGTACAAGTGAGGCCAAACCCAACGGCGCACAACTCGTACAAGTAGGCACGGAGAAATCATTTATTGCGCCACTATCCATCCGGAAGATTCCATCTATTGGCAAAGCCACCGCACGCAAACTTCAACTGATGGGCGTCAAAACGGTCCAAACATTAAGTGAAATACCACCTCGTTTACTAGAACGAGAGTTTGGGAAACACGGCTACGCACTTTGGCGCAAAGCCAATGCCATCGATGATAGCCCCGTAGTGCCTTATAGTGAGCAAATCTCTATGTCGACAGAACGTACTTTTCAAAAAGATACAATCGATATGCGTTTCCTCAAAGCCATGCTTACGAATATGACGAGCCGTTTGGCCTTTGACCTACGCTGTAAACAACAGCTAACGTCCTGCATCACCATCAAAATCCGTTATACCGACTTTAATACCTATACCAAGCAGCGCAAAATTCCCTACACCGCTAGTGAGCAAGAATTACTCAACTACGCACAGGGTATTTTCGAACAACTCTATCAAAGGCGCCAACTCGTTCGATTGATCGGCGTTCGGTTTAGTAGCCTCGTACATGGCCATACTCAGATGTCCCTCTTCGATGACAAAGAGAAAGATGCCCGCTTACAACAAGCAATGGATCGCGTACGCAGCCGTTTTGGAAGCCATTTGATCACTCGGGGGAATGACTCAATGACTCAATGATTCAATATTCAATCATTTATACATTCACCCATTGAAAGATGTACCTCAACTGCCATACTTACTACAGCCTCCGTTACGGCACTTTCTCTCCCAAAGCATTGGTGGAGCGGGCGGCACGTTGGGGTGTGCAGACCTTGGCATTAACAGATATCAATAATACGAGCTGTACGCAGGAGTTTATCCAGCTATGTCGAGCCAATGGGATCAAGCCGCTGATTGGAATTGATTTTAGGGACGAAGCGCACCGCTGTTTATACCTTGGCATCGCTAAAAATGTGGAGGGATTTCGAGAACTGAATGAGTGCTTGACCAAACATTCTCGAGAAGGAAAGGAACTACCCGTACATGCACCAGATTTCAAACACTGTTGGGTGATTTATCCACGCCTCCACAAACCAATCTCAGATTTTAAAGCAAATGAGTTGCTAGGCATCCGACCAGAGCATGTTTCCCGCTTATTCAATCATGAATTGCTAGACTATCCCGAAAAGCTAGTGGCACTCCAGACAGTTACCTTTGCTGATGATGAGCATTACAAGCTTCACCAACTCTTGCGTGCGATTGATTGTAACGTCGTACTCAGTCGCTTAACGCGCAAAGACATCGCCAAGAAAACGGCGCGAATGCTGGCTCCCGAAGCACTACAAAAGTTTTATAAACTCTATCCACAGGTGCTAGAAAATACACAACGCATCATCAAGACCTGTGAAGTCGAATTGCCAACAGGTCTCATTGTCAATCGGCAAACTTTCACAGGTGCTAAAGAGGACGATTATCGACTATTAGAAAAATTAGCGATGAATGGCCTTGTCCGCCGTTACGCCGATGTCAGCGGCAATGTACCACGCGAAGTTAAAGCACGCCTACAAAAAGAACTCAAAGTCATCCGTAACCAAGACTTTGGAGCTTACTTCCTGATCACTTGGGATATTGTGCGTTATGCACATAGCATGGGCTATCGGCACGTAGGACGAGGCAGTGGTGCCAACTCCCTGGTCGCCTATTGTATGGGCTTGACCGATGTTGATCCCATTGAATTGAACCTCTACTTTGAGCGTTTTATCAATCCTTATCGAGCTTCGCCACCTGATTTTGATATTGATTTCTCCTGGGATGAGCGGGATGAGGTGATCGATTATATTTTCCAACGCTACGGCAGAGCGTATACAGCAATGATGGCCACCTACAGTACTTTCAAAGGGCGTGCTATTATACGAGAATTGGGGAAGGTTTTTGGTTTGCCCAAAGCAGAAATTGATCAGATTGTTGCCGATCCTGGGAATCATGAGCAGCACCACGAGTTGGCTAAAGATATCTTTCGTTATGGGGAAATGATGCAGGGTTTTCCTAACCACCTATCCATCCATGCTGGCGGTATTCTGATTAGTGAGCAGCCTTTGGCTTACCATACTTCGCTCCAGATGATGCCAAAAGGAGTGCCTATTACGCATTTCGATATGCACCATGCGGAGGATATCGGTTTTCACAAATACGATGTGCTGAGCCAACGAGGTTTGGGACATATCAAAGATGCGGTCACCCTCATCAAAGCCAATCAAGCAGCAGCGATAGATATTGATGCCTTGCCAAAAATCAAGCAAGACGAGCGCGTCAAAGCGCTACTCAAAAGTGGCAAATGTATGGGCTGCTTCTATATCGAGTCACCCGCAATGCGAGGCTTGTTGAGCAAGTTACATTGTGATAATTATATACACCTAGTAGCAGCGAGTTCGATTATTCGGCCGGGTGTGGCGAAGTCGGGTATGATGCGGGAGTATATCAAACGCTTTCACGAACCAGGAAGCTTCAGCTATTTACATCCAGTATTTGAGGAGCAGCTGGGTGAGACTTTTGGGGTGATGGTCTACCAAGAAGATGTAATGAAGATCGTTCACCATTTTGCGGGCCTGGATTTAGATGAGAGTGACGTGCTGCGTCGGGTGATGAGTGGTAAAAAATCAAAAGGCGATACACTAGAGCGCTTGGAGCAAAAATACTGGGACAATTGCCGGGCGCGAGGCTATTCCGATGACTTGAGTGCGGAGGTCTGGCGACAGGTAGAAAGTTTCTCCGGCTACTCCTTTTGCAAGGCCCATTCGGCGAGTTTTGCGGTAGAGAGTTTCCAGAGTTTATACCTGAAAGCCTATTATCCACTGGAGTTTATGGTGGCTGTGATCAATAACTTTGGTGGGTTTTATTCGGCGGAGTATTACTTGCATGAGGCGCGCATGGCGGGCGGACAGATACATCCACCTTGTGTCAATCATAGTCAATATTTGACCACAATTGAGGGAGAGGACATTTACATTGGTTTTGTTCATTTGCATCAGATGGAGCGCCAAGTTGCGCATCGTATTGTACTGGCGCGTAGCCAGGCTGGATTGTTTCGCAGCTTGGAAGATTTTGTACAACGCGTTGCCATCACAGCGGATCAGCTAGAGATTCTGATTCGTATTGGCGCTTTTCGCTTTACGCAAAAGAACAAATACGAACTCATGTGGGAGAAAAATGCCGTCTTTAATCCACGGCAGCAGTGGACCGGCACCATCCCTTTGTTCACCGAAGACGAGACTACCAGCCACCAGCTCCCCATCCTGGAAGAAGGCCCCTATGATCAAGCTTTCGATGAGATTGAGCTACTCGGTTTTCCGCTCCGTTCTCCTTTTTCTTTGCTCCAAAAGGAAGAAGGTTATGACTGTATCGTAGCCGAGCATTTATCCATCTACTACAACCAGATCGTCCGCATCTTGGGCTACTATGTCTGTAAAAAAGATGTACGCACCGTCAAGGGAAACCGCATGGCTTTTGGTACCTGGATCGACCGCCGTGGCCACTTTTTTGATACCACGCATTTTGCATCGGCACTCAAGAATGGGGCTTTCCGGGGCAAAGGAGTCTACAAGATCGAAGGGCGCGTTGTAGAAGAGTTTGGCTTTTATAGTATCGAAGTGTTGCGCATGCTGCGTTTGCCTTTTCGGAAGGATGAGCGATGATCGGAGTATTCATTGCTTTATTTAAAAATAAAAACTATCTTTGCGCCCGGCAATTCCCACCGCTTGCTCGTCAAGTTCCGTGGGGGATGGTTAAACAAAATAATAAAGATAATGCCAGTAAAAATTAGATTGCAGCGTCATGGACGCAGGAAAAATCCCTTTTACCATATCGTAATCGCTGATTCAAGAGCACCAAGAGATGGTAAATACATTGAGCGACTAGGATCGTACAACCCAATGACCAAACCAGCTACTATTGAGCTTGACAGAGATGCAGCTTTCAGTTGGTTGATGAAAGGGGCACAACCTACAGATACAGCTCGTGCAATCCTCAAATTCAAAGGCGTATACTACCGCAAGCACTTGATGCGCGGCGTGAGTAAAGGCGCTCTTACACTTGAAGAAGCCGAAGCAAAATATGCTGAATGGGTAGATGCTAAAGAAGCAAAAGTAGCAGCGCGCTTTGAGCAAAGTGCTCAAGAAGCAGCAGAAAAACTTGCACGTATCGCTGGTCTGCATATCGAATACGAAGCACCTGCCAAGGAAGAAGAAGTGGTAGAAGCTGCTGCTGAAGCAGTGGTAGAGACCGTAGAAGCTGTTGTTGAGCAAGCTGAAGAAGCTGCAACAGAAGAGCCTAAAGAAGAAGCTCCAGCTGAGGAAACTCCTGTAGCTGAAGGAGAAGATACACCAGCAGAATAATCTTGGAATAGATCGGATTAGTCCAATCCTTTCTTGATTATATGCAATCCTTTCTTTAACTTTAGGACATAAAGTTATACTTTAATTCTAAATGATATTATAGACCTGGTAGTGCCTTAATTTGCACTATCAGGTTTGTTTTTAAAATAACTCAGATTACTTATGTTTGAACTAGATAAGCAGTATTTGGAAAAGCTAGAGGATATTGCCAATGAGATTCAAAGCTCTGAAGAATTAACCAAATACCTCGACTCCGAAGAAGATGAAGATTATAATGCCCTAAAGGAATTGTATGAGCCCCGTATCTCATCAATCTATAATGAGGTGGCTCGAAATAATCCGCTGCAACTTGTCCAGTTTGAATTAATTCTACTCGATCCCGCTTTTGAAGGGCTGTATCTGCCGAAAATCCTTGGGTATTCTGTACTGCGAGGAGAGGTGAATGACAACTATAAATATGTAAGGCCGCAAAATCACTTTAAAGAAATACTACTAGCGATTTGCTCTTCGGCCAACTTCGATATGCTCAAAAAACGGATTGGCCAATCTATACAAATTGGGTTCTCACTCAGTAGTGATATTTGGGTGACCAACTTGATTGCAGAGATCGTCAATAAGCGCGTGCGCTACTATATCCAATCACAGAAACTAGATAAATACCGCGTTCTTATTGAGCGCCAAATCGGTTATCGCCGCTACAAGGCACAGTTCAAAAACGAGGTCTTTATGACAGCGGCTTTTCCGGAGGATAAGCCAGCGCTCAATACGATCTCTTCTGCCTTGATCCAGTTTTTGGTCCATCGTGTTAATCTCAAGGAGGACAATTCAAGCCTACTCCCATCACTCAAGAAACTAGTGAGTAATGAAGAGTTCTGGGGTTCCAAACCTCATTTGGAAGTCACCGGTTTGTTTGCTTATTTCTTTAAACTGGATGATGATTCGCAGGTGCTTTTAGCTGATGTCCTCAATGATTTTAGATCAAAACAAGAGGATTTCTCAGATCGTTTCTTTGCATTTATCAATCAATTGCATCATAGTTCGGAGATTGATCTTACACCAGATGCAGAGCAGCAGTTCTCTAGTTTACTCGATGATGATATAGACGATGAACTAGGTCGCTATTATCAGGTCGTTGACCAAATCCACGACCGAGGCTATCTTGATGCGGAGGTACACGAGCAGATCAAAACCTACTACAACCTCAATACAGGAGTTTCTGTAAAGAATGATAACCTTCGCCAGACGATTTTCAGTTATTTCCGTCGCTTGATCAAGAATTTGGGTGTCGATGCCTATACCGACTACTTTGAGATCACAAAGTACTTTCCTGTATATATGAAAATCTTTGCGAACCAACAGTTTAACCAAAACCTAAAAGAACTGTCGCTAAGGTATATCAAGAAGCTACTACGCCGCTATACGGATAAGCGTGGTAAAGATTATCAAGATATCAAGAAGTTTGTGAGAACCAATTTTGTAGACTTCGAGTTTCTAAAGGAGAAAGAAGTTGTAGAATTGTTCAAAACAAAACGTAAGAAAAAACCGGCATGAGTCGACTGATCATCGTATCGAACCGTTTACCGATTACTATTGATAAACAAGAAGGCGAGCTCATCTACCACCCTAGCGCCGGCGGCCTAGCAACCGGCCTCAGCTCCCTAGACGATTCGATGGAAAAGATATGGATAGGTTGGCCTGGTCAGGCAGTTAATCATCTGCGTGACCAGGAAGCTATCCGAAAAGACCTCAAAGGACACGGCTTGGTCCCGGTCTTTCTCAATAAACAAGAAATCAAACTTTTCTACGAAGGTTTTAGCAATAAAACTATCTGGCCACACTTTCACTACTTTACACAATACACCACCTACGACGAGTCTTATTGGGAGGCTTATAAAAAAGCAAATGAGCACTTCGCAGAGGAGGTGCTCAATGAGATACAGGAAGACGATATCGTCTGGATCCACGACTATCAGCTCATGCTTTTGCCAGCCCTAATCCGCCAGCACTTTCCCTTTATCTCCATCGGGTTTTTTCTACATATTCCTTTTCCTTCTTATGAGTTGTTCCGGATGTTGCCTTGGCGAGATTCTTTGCTCTATGGCGTCCTGGGAGCTGACTTGATTGGTTTTCATACCTATAATTATATGCGGCACTTTCTCAGTGCAGTTTATCGGATTGCGGGGCATGAGCATCAGTTTGGTCGATTGATGGTAGACAAGCGCTCCGTCAATGTGGACGTTTTTCCAATGGGGATCGATTATGAAAAGTATGCTTTCCATGAGGTCGATATTTTCAAAGAAGATGAGACCTTTAGTATTCGAAGCCTGGCCAAAAAACAAAAGTTGATTATCTCTATTGATCGACTCGACTATACCAAAGGTATACCCGAAAGGATTCATGCATTCGAATATTTTTTACAGCAAAATCCGGGCTATCGGGGCAAGGTGACCCTGGTGATGATCGTCGTTCCTTCTCGATCTAATGTAGATCAATACCAGGATTTAAAGGAGCAAGTCGATACCCTTGTAGGTCGTATTAATGGTCAATTTGGAGGTTTCGATTGGGTGCCCATTCAGTATTTTTATCGCTCGCTTAGTTTTAATCACCTCATTACACTCTACCAAGAAGCCCATATTGCTATGATCACGCCTTTACGTGACGGGATGAACCTAGTGGCTAAAGAATATATTGCTAGTAAAGAAATAAGCAAAACGGGCGTGCTGATTCTTAGCGAGATGGCTGGAGCTTCTAACGAATTGATGGATGCTGTAGTCGTGAATCCACAAGATCGAGAAGATATGGCCGATGCTATACGGATTGCCCTGGAAATGAATAAAAAGGAACAGGCTTTCCGTTTAAATAATATGCAAGAAACGCTTAAAAAATATGATGTTAAGCATTGGGCGACCACCTTTCTAAATGTACAAAAACAGCTTATGGAGGAGCAGAAAACAAAGAATATTTTAAGAATAAGAAAAGAAATAAAAGAGGAACTCCTCTCTGATTATCAATCCGCTAAAAAGCGGCTCATCATTCTGGACTATGACGGTACCCTGATGAACTTTGATCCAGATCCACAAGCTGTGATCCCCGACGATGCCCTGATGGATATGCTCCGAGCATTGACTGCTGCCCAAGGCAATCATTTGGTCGTGAATAGCGGTAGAGATCGAGCTACTCTTGAGGAATGGCTGGGGCCTTTAGGTATAGATATGGCCGCAGAGCACGGCGTCTGGATTAAATCAAAAGATGCATGGCAACGCAATACAGGCTTAACTACCGATTGGAAAAAATCGGTCATTGAAGTTCTGGAAACCATGGTCGAGCGTACGCCAGGTTCTTTTATTGAAGAAAAGGAGTTCTCCGTAGCTTGGCATTACCGAAGAGTCGATAAGGATTTTGGGGAGAAAAGGGTACGCGAGTTCAAAGATGTGCTGCTGTATCTTACAGCCAACCTCGACCTACAAGTTTTGGAGGGAAATAAAGTGGTTGAGGTCAAAAATGCCGGAGTGAACAAAGGAAAAGCTTCCCTCAATTGGATCAATGCCCAAGATTGGGACTTCATCCTTGCAATTGGCGACGATCATACCGACGAAGATACCTTTAGAGTCTTGCCTCCCAAGGCTTATTCGGTCAAGGTAGGCTTGGCCTCTTCTGCGGCCTTGTACAACCTCGTTTCAGTCGAGGCAGTACGCAGTCTATTACAAGATTTAATAGATATATCGTGATGCTTCCTGTCGTATTTTATTGACCAATTGTACCAATCTCTACACCCTCGGAGTAGGCTACTCTGATATTATGCTGGTGGAATGCCGCTTTGATTTTTCCGTAGGTTTCAAAAGTGACTTCCCAATAATCGTCAGGATCAACGTAAGGACGCACCGCAAGAATGATATTATGGGAGTCGTAGTTCTCGATACCGATTTCAGGAGCAGGATCGCTTTTGATTTTTTCGATGTCCGCCAATACATCTTTTAGGATAGCTTGCACCTTAGGGTAGCTTTCTTCATAAGGCATGGATACGCTGAGTTCCAGGCGAATGCTTCCTTTTTTTGAATAGTTCGTGACAATACCCTCGACTACGGAGCCATTGGGGATGATCAGCGTTTTCTGACCAGGTGTAACGATGAGCGTATTAAAGATTTGAATCTCCTCTACTTTACCAAACTTATCATCTACTTCGATCCAATCATTTACCCGGTAAGGGCGGAAGATGAGAATAATAATGCCCGCAGCAAAATTGCTTAAGCTACCCTGTAGAGCCAGGCCTACTGCTAGCCCCGCCGTCGCTAATACGGTCACAAATACGGTCAGGTCTACACCCAGATAACCTGCTAAAATGATGAGTAAAAAAGCTTTGAGTACGATACTCAGAATAGATCGTCCAAAAGAAACCAAGGTCTCATTGAAGCCAATTTTTTGGAGGCTTTTCGTAGCAAAGTTGGTCATCCGATTGATCAACTTAAAGCCGATCCAGGTGACGATAATGGCGACTAGTATCTTTGGGCCGTAAAAGACAATGTTATCAATAAAGATCTGCCAGTACTTCTCAAAGTCGATTCCCAAATTTTCCATGTGGTCTTGGTTGTTTTTATAGACAGCACGAATATCGAAAAATTGTAATACACCACAAAGCAACCATTAAGAATAGCTCTTGTCTTTTCCATTGTACTTAAAAATCAAAACCAACGGATGATTATGAAAGCAATTAAATTTTTGACCCTATTTACGGTATGTCTTCTTTTATTACCTACTACCTCAGAGGCACAGCGCTGGGGCAAGAAGCGCAGTATTTCCGGTGAGGGTCCACTCGTTAAGAAAACTTTAGATATTGATGGTTTTACCAATATAGGACTAGGCCTCAGCGGTACACTCTACCTAACACAAGGCAACACCTATAAAGTAGAAATCGAAGCCCAACAAAACATCATTGATGAATTGAATAAAGAGGTAAAAAATGATGGTTGGAGTATTGGCTTTGAAAATGGCGTCAATGCTAAAAACTACAAGAAAGTAACCGTTTGGGTGACGCTGCCCAATGTAGGAAAAGCAAGTATTGCTGGTTCAGGGGCTATCTATTCGAAAGGGGCATTCAACAACCTTGGCGATTTGAAACTATCCATTGCCGGCTCCGGTAACATCGAATTTATGGGCGATGCTGATTTTGTCGAATTAAATATTGCAGGTAGCGGTAAAATTGATGCGCGTGACCTCAAAGCGGCTGATGCCAAAGTAAGCATTGCTGGCTCTGGTACTTCTTATATCCATGTAGATAATGGAGATTTAAAAGTAAGTGTAGCGGGTTCGGGTAATGTGTATTACAAAGGAAAAGCGAGCATAAAAACAAGTATTGCTGGTTCGGGCAAAGTAGCTAGCATAGAATAGGAAACTTCCAGCCATAGTCAAAAGATAAAAATGCAGCGCCACATTCCTTGTGCGCTGCATTTTAGTTTTAGGTGTTTTTTATTCAAGTGAACACCAATGTATGATCAGCTATGAGAAAATATAACCTTAAGACTAGCTAATTTTTTCTCTACTCCCCAAAAGTATAGTTAAATCAAACCTTCCAAGGGTACGCCATTCTCGTCAGTAGTCAATACGGCACTCATATAATCAAAAAATGGTACCATCTGTTGATAGATGTTCGCCACTTTATCCACCAAGTCATCAGCGAATACTTCTTCATCACTTAAATGCCGAACAAGTAGATATTGCTTGTACCGAAGTAAATCGATGGCCGGATGGTCTTTCTTATAACCTTTTGGTGCTGTTTTGACCTGGTCTCCTTGCAGACTCCCAAAGGTTTTGACAAAATCAGGAGCGGTGATCAGACTTCTAAAAGTATCAGGGTCAGCTGCGATTTCAGCTCTGATACGCTTGATGTCTGCTGAGTTGGGCCCCCAGAAGCCACCAGCAATAACGGATTGCCCGCCTGGTTCAAAGTGGAAATAATATCCTCCACGACGATAGGCAGTAGCCCGTTTCATACGACCACTGAAGTGATGCTTATAAGGCGTTTTATCCTTAGAGAATCGGGTATCTCTGTAAATCCGAAAGAGGGACTTTTTCCCGGTAGTTGGTTCTAAGACATCAAATTTGGAGACTTGCGCGATAATATTGTCTGCTAGAGAACAGACATGAGCCAGCTCTGTCTGGTAGCGTGGTTTATTCGCATTGAACCACTCTCGATTATTATTGCTTTGAAGGACTTTGAGAAACTCAAAGGTAGAAGAAGGTAGAGATGTTAAGGACATGCTGTCTAGTTAATGTATAGTAGTAGGATACGATGACAATTAAGCTCAGAATGCCCCTAACTAGGTGAGAATTCCACGGCTTATTGCTCGTCGATATACTTTAATATATCATTAGGAGTAACAATGCCGATTAGTTTTTTGTTTGCGTCTACAATGGGTAAACAGCGGTATCTATTCTCCGCTAATTTAGCTACCGCATCTCTGACAGTTGAGGTGGATGGGATAGATTCTACCTCGTCTTCCATGATTTCACCGACCTTAAAGCTTCTCAACTTAGCTGCTCGAATGAATGTATCTACCTTATTATCCGTAAATCCTTTGAGTAGGTAAAGGAAATCAGATTTACTGACCACGCCTACCAGTTCACTCTCTTCATCGATCACAGGTACATGGTGGATTCTATGCTCTTTAAATATTTCGTCTAGGTGAGCTACAGGATCGGATGCTGAAGCCGTTTGTAGGTCCGTAGACATGATGCTTGTAATACCAATTGAGAAATCCATAGTCACTAAATTTGCTGTTGTTGTCATGATTATTGTTCGCTTGTTTTAAGAAAAATCTTTTGCTTTACCAGTTGTGCAGAGCCCTCATTAACTAGACAGAAGCTGCAAAAATGATATTTCAAAGATAGGTCTACGAAGCATTGAAGAAGGATGACAAATCTCTTGGACTTAGCTGATATGTTTCATCTGTAAAGGTGACAAAAGTCACCCCTGGTAGCGGTTATGGCTTCTAATTTTGAAACCCAATAGAGAAGAATATCCAAAAAGACAACAACAACATTCAATGAATACATCACTATTAGCGAAATACAACATTCCAGCACCACGCTATACTAGCTATCCTACTGTACCCTATTGGCAGTCAACAGCACCAAGCCAAGCAGCTTGGAAAAGCCAGGTGGTACAAGCCTTTCAGGAAAATAATGAAATCAGCCTTTATATTCATCTTCCTTATTGTGAGCAATTGTGTACCTACTGTGGTTGCAACAAACGCATCACCAAAAATCATCAGGTTGAGGAGCCCTATATTGATGCAGTTCTAGCGGAATGGGCAATGTATAAAGCGCTGTTGCCAGGCAAACCTATCCTCAAGGAGGTGCATCTGGGTGGAGGAACGCCTACTTTTTTTAGCCCAAAAGCATTAGAGCGCTTATTGAGTACGATTTATAAAGATGTAGCGATAGCAGAAGATTGTGAAATGGGATTTGAGGCGCACCCAGGTACCACAGAGCGGGAGCATTTAGCCACCCTAGCAAAACTGGGCTTCAAAAGATTGAGCATTGGTATCCAGGATTTCGCTCCAGAGATTTTACTGCTGATCAATCGCAGTCAGACCTATGAGCAGGTAGCAGAAGTGACGAGTTGGGCAAGAACACTCGGCTATACCTCTATCAATTATGATCTGATTTTTGGCCTACCTCGCCAAACCAAGGCGCATATCTTGGACAATATGACTAAACTCGCTGAACTACGCCCAGAGCGTTTGGCTTTTTACAGCTATGCTCATGTGCCTTGGATCAAACCCAGTCAGCGTGCTTATTCTGAAGCAGATTTGCCAAAAGGTGCAGAGAAAAGGGCACTTTATGATTTAGGTCGTACCCTGCTTGAAGAAATTGGCTACCAAGAAATCGGGATGGATCATTTCGCCTTGCCCCACGATGGTCTGAGCAAAGCACTCCGCTCTGGTAGCCTGCATCGCAATTTTATGGGTTATACGCCCTTTGATACTACCCTCAATCTGGCACTTGGAGCTTCTTCTATAAGTGATAGTTGGACGGCTTTTGTACAAAACGAGAAGAAAATCGAAGACTATCAAGATAAAGTAGCTCAAGGTGTTTTCCCAATTTTGAAAGGGCATCTCCTCAGTTATGAGGATCAAGTCTTACGTAAGCATATTCTCAATATTATGTGTCTGTACCAAACGGAGTGGCCCTATGAGGAGCAATCACTGCTGGAGCCAGCTTTGGCTAGGCTAGAAGAGTTGGAGAAAGACGGCCTCATTCGTATCGACAGCGATAGGGTAGAGGTGACCCCGCTTGGGCAGCCTTTTATCCGGAATATTTGCCTTGCTTTTGATGCGCACTATTGGGCAAAAAAACCTGAGGGGCAATTATTTAGCCAGGTGGTTTAAGAGGTGATTAAAATCAGTAAGCTATCCTGATAATTACCCTGTTCTAAGCATCTGAGATTCCTTTATCTTAAGATACACTGTACCCAACTTGTTTTCCTAACCAAAAGCATACAAATTATGACACTTTCAAGAATAATGGTCGCATTAGATCTCTCCCCGATGGATGAGCACTTGATGCGCGCAGTATGTTACTATCATGCCTTTATGAAAGTGGATAAAGCCTACTTTCTGCATATTATCCCTGATTTTAGTATGCCCAAGGAGGTAGATATTGAGTTTCAAAAACTTTTTGCACCAGAGTACCCAATCGATGAGAAGGTGACTGATAAAATTAATCTCGATTTAACAGAGGTCTTTGGAGAGAAGCCGCCTTTTGAGGCGAAGGTAGAAGTGCGCGAGGGGCAGCCGCTTGCCAAGCTACTGCGATGGGTAGAGGTCAAAGAAATTGATTGTGTAGTAGTAGGGCGTAAGCAACAAAGTGAGGGTAGTGGAATCACCGCAAGGCGTGTAGCTCGAGAAGCAAAGAGTAATATCCTTTTTGTACCGGATGCTCCATTGCGCTATGTCCGTAAAATTCTAGTGCCTATAGATTTTTCTGAAAATTCTGCTAGAGCAGTACAGCAAGCCTACGCCTGGAAAAAGCGTAATCCGGAAATCCAAATCCAGGGTTTATACTTGATCGACCTGCCGCCCACTGATTATTACCTTCGTCCTGTACCAAGGTCTGGATTCCAGGATATCTTAAAGACTTCTGCGGAGTCTGCCTTCAAGAAGTTTGTCAAAAGGAATAATCTGGCGGATGTAGCCATCGAGATGGTCTATATCGACAATGTCTATAGCAACGTGGCGCATCATATCGATGAGTTTGCCAAAAAGAATGGAGCCGATATGATTGTCGTAGGCGCTCAAGGTCACAACCGCCTCAATCGCTTTGTATTTGGTAGTGTGACGGAGCGCCTAGCAGAGCGTAATCATGAAATCCCATTGATGATTATTCGCTAAGTAAATAGAATGACAACTGCTTCTAGGGAGTTGAGCATTTTGCTGAAAAGCATAAGCTCCTAGGAAGCAGTTGTTGTTTTTTATCTCTATCGGAGTAGTCAAGCAATCTTGATCTCACCAATCCAAACGAAAGAAGGTCCCTTGCCCGCCAAAGAGAGGCTATTGGAGGGTAGTAGCCTATAGAGGGCGTAAACTAGGGTAAACGCATTAAAATAAAAACTGAAAAAGAAATGCTTATTAATGGAAATTAAGTGTAAAAAAGGTCATCAGTAAGTGCGGGAGGCCGCCTAGGCATTGTTTGAGCGGAGCGAGTTTGGCTAGGCAAGATTTTTTTGCTTCGTTTTTGTATCGAATGACAAAAATGAAGATGCTAGAGCGGTTTTGAATTGAAGTTTTAGTTGAATTTATAAAAAATTGAAGTGTAATTTTTTTTGGTACGTTTGCCCTAGGCATTAACAAACAAGTCTATTATTTAAAAAAAGGTTAAATCATAGTCACTAACTGGTAATTTCTAGGGAGTTCAGGTATATTTTATTGCCTGTAAGTAATCTGTAAAACTAGATTAGAGTTTACTAAGAAACAGTCCAATTATTCATCAAGCCTTTATATGATTTGCCGTGTGAAAAAAATTACTTTATTTCTTCTATTCATCTGCTTGGTCGCCCTGGATTTGAATGCACAGGTGCTCCAAAAAGTGCCAGGGCTCTCCAGTAAATATCGAGAGACCAACATGTCGATAACGCCCAATGGCAAATATTTATACTTCATGTCTATGAGGGGTGGTATGCCTTGGTCTACTCGTAGGCCTATTGCACCAGGCGATAGAGTTGCTCAATACGATGGCGATATTTGGTATGCAGTAAAAATAGGAGAGGGAAAGTGGAGTGCACCTAAAAGTTTGAGCGAGGGAATCAATACCTATAGTGGTGAAGATGAACCTAATATCACCGCAGATGGGCAGGGCGTATATTTTCAGAGTTGGCGCGATGGATGGGAATGGACGGGAGGTCCTTATTACCGTGCTGAATTGAATGGAAGCCAATGGGGTAGACCTCTTGGGATGGGGAGTAATATTACCCAATTCTTCAAAGACATGGACTTAAGGTTGGATAAAGTATTTGAGCGGGATCTTAAGGAAAGGAATTTATACCGAGAGTATATCAAATTGAGAACGATCTACCCATTTTCTTGGGCCCCAAAATTAGAAAGAAGAGGGATCAACTTTAATAACTACGTGCTAGGTACAGATGGAATGGCAATTTCTCCGAATGAGAAAATTTTTATCGTTTCTACTTTTAATCCCAATAAGAAAAAGTATGACCTCTACATCAGCAGAAAAGTAGCAGGTGATACCTGGAGTTATCCCGAATTATTAGACATTCCTAATGCTGCTAATCAGATCTCGGTTTATATCGCTGGAGATAATAAAACGGTCTATTTTGCCTCTGATCAGCGCGGTGGAATGGGAGGTTATGATATATACAAAACCACTTTGACAGAAGGTGCAAGATGTACACCACCCGTAAATCTAGGTGCTCCCTACAACTCTACCCGCGACGATTATGGCTTTGTGGTTGATCCTACCGATGATATGGCCTACCAGATTATTGATGGCGATATTTATCAAGTGACGCTACTCGAAGAGGCTAAACCAGAAGAAACCTTAGTGATCAATGGTAAGGTGCAGGACCAAAATGGCCAACCATTAGAGGCTAGAATACGCCTGGTTGATCTAGCTGATCCCTCCAATACAATTGCTACGGCAAAAAGTAATCAACTCACAGGAGAGTATTCTTTTTCCTTTTCAAAGAAGAATAGTAAGTATCAACAATACGCGGCCACAACCGACAACTTGCAGGGTAAAAAGCAAGTTAATGTATCCGCTAATACAGGCAAAGTGCTCAACTCTCTCATCATTATCGATGTGCCCGTAGAAGAAACGCCTACAGAAGAGGTGGTCGAAAACGAAGCCGAAGCTCCATCAAGACCAGCGCCTGTAGAAGAAGAAGCCAAAGTCCTAGAAGAACTAAACGATGCTAAGCTCAAAGAAGGAGCTACACTCAGGGTAGATAAGCTATACTTCAAGGCAGATAGCTATGATATTGAGGCGGCATCCAATACTACGCTTGATGAGATTGCTAAAATTCTTTTAGATAGAGCAGAGATCGCAAAGGTTGAAATTGGAGGACATACCAATAGCCTTCCCGCTCCTGAGTATTGTGATCGACTGTCTTCTGGAAGAGCAAAATCGGTTTATGACTATTTAGTCACAAAAGGAGTCGACGCTCAACGCTTGGTCTACAAGGGATATGGTAAACGTCAACCAATCGACACTAATGATACCCCAATTGGCCGCAGAAATAACCAGCGAGTAGAAATTAAAATCCTAGAGTTGAGGTAAGAGAAAGGTGTTTTTAATTAAGCACCAAGTTGAATAATTCCTTAAAAGGTAGTGCTTCTGTGTATTGAAAATCTTTATAGGAAGTAGCTCTAAATTTAAGATTATACAATTGCTCGTTTTTGAAGGTAAGTTCGATCATGACATTTCCGTAGCGTTGATCAAATTGCCCCTGCTCATTTTGTGCACTTCTAGGTTTGACGTAGTGGCGCTGCACCGTTTCTACGATTTGTGTACGCTGGTAAGTTCTCAGGTCTGATATTTGGGTGCGGTAGTTTTGTGCGAGTACTCGCTCCTTCAAATAATCAAAAAGATGCTGTCCATCTCGATTACTGTACTGGGTTTGGTGAAAATGTATGACAAAACCTTTGCTGGAGGGCGTATCCAAGAAATCAATACTCCGATCAATACTCGTAGGCCTTTGCTGGTATACTGCAAATTGCTCATTTAACCAATCTTTCAGTCGATGGCAAACCATTGTGTCGATCCAGTATTGATAGTCCTCTTTCTCCGCCGGACTGCGCACAATCATCTCATGAATCAAAGGCTGGGAGGGCGAACTTTGTTCAGCTTGTTGGAAAAGCCCCTTGAAGTAATCCCAGATTTCAGACATGGGTAACAGAGATTGTTGTTAATTAGTCAATGCATCATTCCATCATTGATAAAATGTATCGGTGCTGTGATTGTTCATTTATTTGCTCTGTTTGTCTGCCAGAAAACGACCAATTATCCTCTTTTATGTTTTGCTCCATTTGTAACCCAAGTGTAACCTATTGCCTTTATCTTAGCTTTCTATTTAAGGCTTACCTAGTACCATTTTGAAAACAACGATGATCCTATGAGAATCCTATTATTTACGGGCAAGGGCGGGGTTGGTAAAACGACTATAGCGGCGGCAACTGCACTTAAAGCTGCTCAAGAAGGGAAAAAAACTTTAGTTATTTCTACTGACCCTGCGCATAGCCTTTCGGATGCCTTAGATATTGAACTACAGCCTGAGCCTACACCTGTAGCACCCAATTTATGGGGGCAGGAATTTGATGTGTATTATTCTATGCAAAAGTACTGGAACAATATGCGGCATTTGATGCGTGCGGTCTTCCGTTGGCAAGGCGTAGATAACGTGGTCGCCGAAGAATTATCTGTTTTGCCTGGGATGGAAGAAGCCTCTGCTTTTCTTTGGCTGGAGAAATACTACGAGGAGAAAAAGTACGATGTGATTGTCATTGATAGTGCGCCTACTGGGGAGACCCTGACCTTATTATCTCTACCTCAGATTGCTCAATCTTGGCTGATGAAGGCTTTTCCTGGCCGAAAATTGGCGATCAAAACGGTAGGTAAGGGCGTTCGTATGGTCACTGGTGTGCCCTTGGATAAAGGACTAGAGGAGATGGAATTGCTTTTTGAGAAACTACAAAAGATTCAAGAAGTCTTCTTAAAGCCAGAAATCTGTTCTATCCGTATCGTCGCTAATCCAGAGCGTATGGTGGTACGAGAAGCCAAAAGAGCTTATACCTATCTACAACTCTATGGATACAATGTGGATGCAGTGATCGTCAACCGGATACTGCCACAATCTGCAGCAGGCACCGTATTTGATAAATACTTAGAAAAACAAGCCACGTATCTCGAAGAGATCGAAGAATCTTTTGCCCCAATTCCTATTTTGAAAGTAGGACACCAAGGCCAAGAGGTCTTTGGTATAGACTTGCTAGAAAAAATAGGAGATACAATCTATCAAGATCTGGAGCCCTCTGCGGTACTGCATATGGATCATCCTTTTGAAATTGTCGATAAGAAAAATGGCTTTGAGATCAATGCGCGAATACCATTCCTAGAAAATGATACTTACACACTCAAGAAATTTGGTGATGAGTTGGTGATCGATCTCGGCAATAGGCGTCGTACAATCTACCTTCCCAGGTTTGCCAACTACCTCCAACTAAAAAGCCATCGCTACGAAGCACCATTCCTGAAGGTCGTTTTAGAACGAGAAGCTTGACGTTTGTCAGGTTAATGAGACCTTTGTAGTGCGCAGCAATACAATCTGGTCGAATTAATCCCGAAGGAACGCTAGTGGATTTCGGGATGCTTTGCTAGGTGTCAGGTGTCAAATGACAAGTGTCAGGTGCTATGTGCTATGTATCATGTGGTTCAGGATTTCTATGTTTCCTATCTGCCCTATGTGGTTCA
>JBELML010000125.1:0-18938 GCA_042095835.1 Saprospiraceae bacterium | reverse complement strand
CATTGAAAGTCGCATAGCGATCTGCGCGCATTTTCCCGTATTCTGAATGATCCAGAATATCTTGTGCCGTCAATAAGGCTTTTGCGAAAGCATCCATACCACCAATATGAGCATGGAAAATATCCACCAAGTCAGTAGAGTTTCTGCGCGTTTTGGCGTCGAAGTTCACACCTCCTCCCTGTAGACCACCGCCCTCAAGGATGACCAACATCGCTTGGGTGAGTTCGTAAACATTGATAGGGAATTGGTCTGTATCCCAGCCATTTTGGTAATCACCACGGTTGGCATCAATACTACCTAAGAGGCCCGCATCTACGGCTACCTGTAGTTCGTGCTGGAAAGTGTGTTGTGCAAGTGTAGCGTGGTTCACCTCGATGTTGAGTTTGAAGTCATCGAGTAAGTCGAATTCTCTAAGGAAGCCGGCTACCGTAGCACTATCATAATCGTACTGATGCTTGCTGGGTTCAGCTGGCTTAGGTTCAATGAAGAAAGTCCCTGTGAAACCATTTTTACGGGCATAGTCTTTTGCCATATGCAGAAAGCGAGCCATGTGCTCTAATTCCTTCTTCATATTGGTGTTCAGCAGCGAAAGATAACCTTCGCGCCCACCCCAAAAAACATAATTCTCGCCGCTGAGTTTCATCGTCGCATCTATCGCATTTTTGACTTGTGCACCAGCATAGGCCACTACGTTAAAGTCGGGATTAGTAGCAGCGCCATTCATATAGCGTGGATGAGTAAAGAGATTGGCTGTGCCCCATAGGAGTTTTACGCCCGAAGCATCCATTTTCTCCTTCGCATAGTCGGTGATGACATCTAGTCTACGTCCGAATGCGGATAAATCTTCTGCTTCGTCTACCACATCTACATCGTGGAAGCAGAAGTAGGGTGCACCGATTTTGGTGATGAATTCAAAGGCCGCATCCATTTTGTCTTTAGCACTTTGTACTGGATCATTGGCTACTAGCCAAGGGAAATCTTTAGTGCCTACACCAAAAGGATCACCACCAGTACCACAGAAGGTATGCCAATAAGCGATGGCGAATTTAAAATGCTCGGCCATTGTTTTTTGACCAACCATTTGATCTGCATTGTAAAACTTAAAAGCCAATGGATTATCAGATCCTTTTCCTTCGAAAGGAATGACCGGTATGCCCGGGAAGTATTCTTTTGCGCCTAAGGTTAAACTTGGTTTTTGCATAATGATATTATATGATGATAAATGATATTGTAGCTTGGTGAAACTATCCCAGATTGCGCTCTAGTATGGTCTTCCAACCAAAGTAAGCTTCTTGGTAGGCAGGATTTTGCTGAGGCTCGTAGTTAAACAAAACAGGTGCTTGACCCAGTGCTGCTTCCAACTGATCAAAAGCACCGACTTCTAGGCCGGCAGCTTTGGCTGCTCCAATCGCTCCGGTCGTGTCTACTACCTCAATGGTTGACTTGGTCAGAGATGTAATGGTCTCTGCAAAAACTTTTGATTGGAAAAGATTGTCATTGCCTACTCTCATTTTTTGGAAATCCATACCCATGTTGGTCATAATTTCTAAACCATATACAAAGGCAAAAGCAATGCCTTCTAGTCCGGCCCGGAATAAATGCGCTTGGCCATGACGACTAAATTGTAGGTTGTGAATACTACTACCGATGTCTTTATTTTCCAAAATACGCTCTGCATTGTTTCCAAAAGGGAGTACAGAAATACCATCAGCTCCAATGGGTATTTGGGCAGCCATACGCTCCATTGTTGGGTAATCATAAGCTTTGTTGCCCGCATTTTGGCGCATCCAATTGTGTTGTATCCCAGCGCCATTTACGCATAGTAGGATACCGACGTTGGGTGTTTCATCTGTATAGTTGACATGTGCGAATCCATTGACTCTTGAAGCCTGATCATACAAAGCTTGATCAACCACACCATAAACCACACCAGAGGTACCACCTGTAGCGGCCACCTGTCCGGGATGCAAGACATTGAGGCAAAGGGCATTATTAGGTTGGTCGCCAGCGCGATAACTGATCACGGTGCCAGCCCTTAATCCGGTCTCCTTGGCGGCCTGTGCACTTAGCTGACCTTGGTTAGAAAAGGTTGGTTTGATTTCTGGGACAAGGTGCTCATGGATGCCATAATGCTGCATGAGTTGCTGCGCTGGTGTTTTGGCTTTGAAATCCCATAAGACTCCTTCTGAAAGTCCAGAGACGGTTGTACACCTTTCTCCACTTAATCGCAGGGCTATATAATCTCCTGGTAGCATGAAGGCATCTGCTTTCTCATACAAATCTGGTTCATGCTCGATCACCCACCGCAACTTTGAGGCCGTAAAATTGCCCGGCGAATTGAGGTAGTGCTCTAAGCAGTAGGCTTCTCCCAATTCTGCAAAAGCTTGGTTGCCAATTTCTACCGCACGGCCATCGCACCAGATAATTGAAGGTCTAAGGACTTTATTTTCCTGATCCACTAATACCAAACCATGCATCTGATAACTAATACCTATCGCCTTGATATCAGCGGAGTCGATCTGACTTTGGGCAAGCACTTTTTGGCTAACCATACAAACATTCTTCCACCAAATCTCCGGATCCTGCTCAGCCCAGCCTGCTTGTGGCGCCTGAATTTCCATTTCTGATTCGGGGTATTGCGTCTTGGCTACTACTTTACCTGTAGCAGCTTCCACTATTGCGGCTTTGACGGAGGAACTGCCAATATCATATCCGAGGAGGTACATAATTGAATAGGTTTTATTTGCTTAAGTCCTTAGATCGGAACTTAGTTTAATTGGTAAACATTCTAAGCGAAAGTAAAATAAAATTTGAAAAGAACGCAAAAAATAAGCCTATGATTCTGTCTGTCTTTTTAGCGTTTTGTTGGCAGCTACTTCCCCTTCCCTTGTAAAAGGACCAATACCGTATAAAACATGATTTTGAAGTCAAGCTGGAGAGACATGTTTTCGATGTAAAGGATATCAAATTTCAGCCGCTGTACCATCTGGTCAACATTCGAGGCGTAGCCATACTTCACTTGTCCCCAGGAAGTAATACCAGGTCTCACCTTGAGTAGATGTTTGTAATGCGGCGCCTTTGCAATAATCTGATCAATATAGAATTGTCGTTCTGGCCTGGGACCAACTAGGGACATATCACCTTTTAGGACATTCCAGAATTGGGGTAACTCATCTAGCCGCCATTTGCGCATCACTGCTCCCCAAGGTGTACAGCGATTGTCGCCATCTTTGGAAAGTTGTGGCCCATGCTTTTCGGCATCTACCCACATCGACCGAAATTTATAGATATAAAAGGGTGTCCCATTTAAGCCTATCCTTTCCTGTTTGAAAAATATAGGACCAGGAGAAGACAGTCGAACCCTGATCGCCGTATAGGTATAAAGGGGAGCCAATATAATGAGCATAGAAAAGGAGGCTACTATATCGATTAGGCGCTTGACTAAGCGCTGCCATTTGGGCATGAGTTCCTGCTCGATTTCTATCAATACAGCTCCGTAAACTTGGTTCATTTTTACATTTCCAAGCATAATATCGTACATGTCGGGGATGATTTTCACAAGCACCTGTTGGTCATAATCGAAGAGAATATTCAAAATCTCGCGCAAGCGATTATGCTCAGAAGTTTCAATAGCAATGATGGCCTCTTCTATATTTTCGCGTACAATGATTTTGTTTAAATCCTCTACATTGCCTAGTTTGGGAAGATGGCTTGCTATTTCCTTTTGGGTATCACCGTTGGTATTTATAAAGCCAATGAAATTATAGCCCAGTTGTTTGCTGCGGTTGGTGATGTCCTCATAGAGTTCGAGGGCGTTCTTATTTCCACCAATCATGATACTATTGAAGGTGATAGCGCCAGATTTCAAACGGTTACTAGCTCTGGTCAATAGAATCATGCGGACAATAGCCGTAATGCTGAAATGCAAGGTGAGTAGAGTGAGAAAAGAACTATAATAGGTCCTATAATCACTAACAAAATCATCTAAAATAAAGGCAAAAAACAAAGCCAAGGTCCCAAAAAAGCTCAAAAATAGAGTCCGCGCAAGCGTAGCTAAGCGCGATAGACGATAAATGTCTTTGTACTGATCGAAGATAGAATAGAATAAAATCCAGCCCGTAGGAACTACAAATATTCCAGACCAGAAATTTGGATCTTCAAAAACTTCCCAGGAGAATAGACTATCTTCTACCTGTTTTCGGTAGAGAAAAAAGCTAGCCCAGGCGATCATGGCACAAACGAAGTCTGCAACCTTGTACAAGATTGTATGCCGCTTGCGGCGCCTAGTCATCCAATACTTTTCTTCCTTTTGTTTTCCTGGTTTCAAAAATGGACTAATTTAATATTGTCGAGTTCAACGGTGGCTTCCGTGCGTTCGAAAGTACCGTCTTCTGCAAGTGGTAAACTGGTACGCAATATAATCTGAAATTCATCAGCATCACTACCAAAAATGACAGGAGCGAGATTAAAGTATATTTTTTTCCATTCCTCACTCGCATTAAAGCCCGCTTGATAATTGATACTTATAGGATCTACTTGTCCTCGTTCGTAACCAATCACCCCAAAACTTACCGGAACTTCTGATCGGAAGCTCACTTCCAAGTAGACGGTAAACTCATTATCGACCAGGCCGGAGAAGCGTTCGGCAGTAGCGATCTCCACAAATGGATCATCCACACTTAAGTCAATCTGGCCACTACCACCGCCCTCAAAAGGACTGTCTCGATCAATTCTTAATCGACTAATATCCGTGCCGGTGACTACATTGGAGAAAAAGGTATTGAACTCAAATTCGTCAATGAAAGCAAATCGAGTGGCACTTTTGTAGGTGAATTTTGGTTGGAGACTCACTTCTTGATTAGCATCCAGGTTGACATTCCTTTCAAAAGTAGTATAGAATGGATTGATATCAGGCGTTGAAGAAATCCCATTTTCCTTAATGCCAGGTTCTATTCTTACATTGATATCGCCAAGTGTCAGTACTGGGATTTTGGCAGGAATAGGGAATACGCCTAGGTATTCCTCATTAATAAAGACCCATAATTCGGTAATGTTTTCATGGGCTGAGCCATTTGCGGTACCAGCTGTGAATTCATAATCTTCAATGACCAAATACCCTGGAATCTCCTCCTCAGGATTGATGATGTCACAAGAGCTGGCTAATAAGCCTAAAGCAATAAACAGGAAGTAAGAAGAGACCTTGAAGTTGACCTTACAAGCCGTTCTAAAAGGATTAAAAACTATGGACTCATTCATTCATTGAATCGTTAACTCGTTTTAGGAATGGGGCATTAATAAAGTATACAAGATTTACGCAGGTATTTTGCTGTTCAGTGAGGCAAAAAACGCAGGCGATGCAGCGCATCAACGAGGCTTTTTAACGAAACTGGGCGGCAAAAGAACAAGTAAAGATGTTTAATTTATTATTGACTCATTCCTTACAAGGCGCTAGCTTTCTCGTCTATTGATTTAATAATGTCGTGTGCTACTTTCAGGGCTTTGTACCCATCCTCAATATTTACCCTTGGGCGGCTATTATTTTTTATACTATCGGCAAAAGTTTCAAGCTCCATTTTGATGGCATTGATGGGTTCTATAGGAGGCATATCAATATGGATATATTTGGTATCAGCTCCCGTATGCAGTTCCATCAGGTTGTCGAGTTGGCCGACCTCTTTAGCATCTTTATCAAACATTCGGATCACCTGAGCCTGTTTATCTAAGAAGTCCAGGCTGATGTAGGCATCTTTTTGAAAGAGGCGTACCTTCCGCATCTGCTTCATAGAGATGCGGCTAGTCGTGATATTGGCTACGGCACCATTCGCGAACTCTATGCGAGCGTTGGCAATATCGGGGGTAGGGCTTACTACTGCAACTCCATTAGCGCTGATATTGGTCACCTCCGAGTCAATCATACTCAAAATGATGTCGATATCGTGGATCATCAAGTCTAGGACAACGGACACATCAGTACCTCGCGGATTGAAAATAGCTAGGCGGTGGGCCTCAATAAACTTAGGATTTAGGGTGTTTTCATCTAATGCGAGGAGGGCCGGGTTGAACCGTTCGACGTGACCTACCTGCACTTTAACCCTTTTTTCTTTACTCAGTTTGATCAGCTCTTCTGCTTCCTCAACCGTTTGGGTGAGGGGCTTTTCAATAAAAATATGCTTGCCTTTATTGATGGCAATTTTCGCTAGATAATGATGAGTAGGAGTAGGTGTGACAATGTCTACAATATCTACGGCATCTAAAAGGTCCTCTAGTTCTTGATACGCTTTGACATCTAATTCCTCAGCAACCTTAGCCGCCATTTTTGAATCGATATCATAGAAACCTACCAGCTCCAATTTTTCGGGAGCTAGTTTTATGCATTTGATATGAATTTTTCCAAGGTGGCCAGCACCGAGAACGCCAATTTTCATAAGAGATAATTATGTCTACCTATGCTAAAACTTCGGTAGATGAATTTATTAAAACCTATCTATAATACATCAACACCGCTCCAAATAAAGTGATCAAAGCAGTAAGGACTGTGGCCATCTTCATGCTATAAGAAATATGACTACAGAAGGTTTCGATCTCTTTCCGCATATGTGGATATTTGGGCATCACCTCCTGTTCCATTCTTTGTTTATTGAAAAGATGAGCTGCACCAAACTCTACCTGATTTTGGACTAAAGTTTTATATACTTTAAAGACTTTTACCCTAAAGTAGATATTCAAGAAGAGCATAGCTACAAATAAGCCGATGACTAAAGTGACTAATAGGATGTACATACTTTAGATTGTGTTACTTAACGGTTGTCCATTCTGGTCTTAATCACGTACGGCTAGCCGATCTAAATCTAGCTTGCGATACACGATTTTATCGTACCAACTTGGGAATAGCCTGGCTAGAAAATCCATCCCTTTTGCATCACTTCCGATGAGTAAGCGACTTTTCTTCTTTTTGATGGCATTGACAATTTGCTGCGCTGCGGAATCGGGCGTTGTACGGGCCATTTTATCAAAAGCTTTCGTAAACTTATCGTGGCGAGCCTCGTGTTTTGCCTCAATATTTCGCACAATATTGGTCTTGATACCTCCCGGATGTACACAAGTGATGGCTAAACCAGTATTGCGCGTTTCGTTTCGCAAGGTTTCTGTAAACCCGCGTACTCCAAACTTAGAAATAACGTAAGGAGCTTGCAATGGTTGACCCACAATACCAAAGATGCTGGAAATATTTACCAAACTAGCTTCTGGCCGAATTTCTAAATGAGGAAGATAGGCTTTGGTCCCATAAATGACGCCCCACAGGTTAACCGCTAAGACTTTCTCATAATAATCGTAATCTGTGCGGTTGATCTTGCGTTGCTCAATGGCGATACCCGCATTATTGACCACGATATCAATCTGGCCAAAATGATCAGCTACACTTTGGGCGAAGGCATAAACACTCGATTTGTCAGAGACATCGTATGCTTTGCCAATGACCTCCGTTTGGCTGTCGACCATTGAGATGGTTGCTTGTAGGGCCTGATCATTCCAGTCATTGAGCGCCAATTTTGTTCCTTCTTTTGCCAAGGCGATGGCCAGCGACCGACCTATACCTGAACCCGCTCCAGTGATGACGGCTACCTTATCTTTGAGTGTTTGCATATTGGATATTCTATTAAAAAAACCAAAGATAAGTAATCGGACAGTATTATAGGGCTAGCTGCTTTTTTTCTCCACTCCAAATCGGCGCATCTTTTGGTATTTCTTTTTCTAATTTCTTGGCGAACGGATGAAAATGCACCTCAAGTACATGTCGTTTATGCGCTAGAAAAGCTTTGGCAATATCATCCGCCTCTTGATGAGCTAATTGATCGAGATGGGGTGGTAGCCTATACCGTCCTGCTACATAATTGGCGCCCAACTTCGCTTGCAGATCACTTAAAGGCCAAACGGCACCCTGTGGTTGGGTGAATCCAATAAATACTAAACTCGGATGGTCTGGATGGAACATCCTCAAATAAAGCGGAACCCGATTAGCTTCCTCATAATTGATAAAATCTCCCTCAAAAAAAGGTAGCGATATTTTATAACCTGTTGCAGCTATAATGACGTCAAATTCGCCTTGATGCCCATCGGTAAAAGTGACCGTTTTCCCTTGGATGGATTGGATGCCTCGCCGAGGTTGTACTTTTCCATGCCTGATTTTGTAGAGCAGCTCAGAATTAAGCGTTGGGTGGGACTTGGTGACTGGGAAATTCGGATTTTGGAGACCATAATCTTCATAATTGCCAACCTGTATTTTTAAGGAAAGGCGGCGTAAACGTGCAGCAATGAATTCTGGTAGCCAAAGCATTCCCTTATTAAAGGTATCGGTTGGTTTACCCAAGAAAAATTTTGGGACAATATATTGGGGCGAACGCATAGAGATGACCACCTCTTCCGCAACCCGACTCGCCTCTACGGCACAATCGCAGGCAGAGTTGCCTCCTCCAATTACCAATACGCGTTTACCTTTAAAAGGCTCATTGGTTTTGTAAAGATGAGAATGCATATATGCTCCATCAAAATGACCAGGGAGTGCCGGATGATTCGGAACCGAATGGTGTCCGTTCGCTATGAAAAGGTAATCGAAAAGCTCTTCGCCGCCTTCTTCGGTCTTGATCAACCATTTTTCTTGCTCTTGTTTACGGATGTTTTGCACCTTGGTCTTGAATCGAATATAAGGAAGCAAACCAAAATGCGCTGCATAACTTTGAAAGTAGTTGAGGACTTGTCGATGCGAAGGATAGTCTGGATAATCATCAGGCATCGGATAGTCCATATACTGCGATAGGCTTTTAGAACTAATGATATGGGTCGTCTCACAAACAGAAGAATGCGACTCGCCCGCTGTATAAATCCAGTTGCCTCCAACTTGGTCGTTCTGCTCAAAGCAAACAATGTTGTCAATGTCTGCCTGAAGTAAGTTTTTAATCGTTGTGATTCCAGAGCATCCTGCTCCAATAACGGCTACGCGCATATCTTAATGGTGACTACCTACGCTAAAGCTTTCTCCGGCGGCCGAAGCCTCAGGCGTAGGACTCGGTAGATGAATAATGAGGGAACAATAATCAAAGATAAATATAGGAATAAGTTAAGTTAGTCGCTAAACTGTAAAAGTTTGTCTGTTGACTTGCAACCTTTTTTTTGAAATAGACTCTATTCAATGGTAAGCAAGTGATCTAAGTAAAACTTAATGAATAAGTCTCGCATTTTGATCTAGCAGATTCCCGACGCAAGGTCGGGATAAATTCGTGCCAAGATGAGGCAAAAAACGTAGATAATGCAGGGCATTAGCGAGGCTTTTTAACGAAATATTGGGGCAAAAAATGCCATCAAAATCGAAAAGTTATTTTTTTAGTTTTACTAAATTCAATTTGCTGAGGTTAATAAAGTATAGATCATCAATATTATTCGGGTTAGCGAAATAAGAAATACAGCATTATGAAGGATCATGGCTGTTATCACCCAATTTCTAAATATTTTAACCCGTTAATGATGAAAAGTATCCGATTCCTAGCCCTCGTGGCAACGCTTGCGCTCACTCTTCCTGCCTTTGCTATGGCTAACAATACACCTGCACCTGGCAAGCTTAAATTTAGCACAAAAGTAGATGGCAAAAAAGTCATGGTACATCTGGCAAATCTTCAGGAAATGACGACAACCATTTCTTTAGAAAATCTGAATGGAGACACTCGTTTCTATCGCGGAACCATTAAAAAACATAATGGATATGCGACCCAACTCCATCTAGATAAGCTACCCAATGGTCGCTATACTTTGAAGGTGGATAATAATGGAGAACATTACGCAAAGGTGATCAAGGTAGAAGGAGATCAAGTTTGGATCTCTAAGTAAGTCACATTTTGAACCACATAGGCCACATAGGAAACATAGCCACTCTATGTTCTCTATTGCTACCTATGTGGTTCCAAAATCTAAGTCTTCTACTGCTACCTATGTAGTTCCAGGCATCTATGTTCTCTACTGCTATCTATGTCCACTATGTTCCTATGTGGTTCCAAAATCTATGTCTTCTACTGCTACCTATGTGGTTCCAGGTATCCTCTAGCACAAATGAGCCTAGAGTAGTTGCGCTTTCAAAACTAATCTTTCTTACAGCTTGTTTAAATCCTACAACATTCGAACTACACAACAAGCAGTATGAAGATCATTTCTAAAACGGCCGATCTGGTCGATAAAGTCCATTCTTTTGAAGTATTCAAGCCGATTGATCGCGCCGCTATCGAGTGGCTAGTTGGTCGATGTGAGTATGTTTATTATGAAGAAGGAGACTACGTTTTTCAAGCAGGGCAGGCGGTAGATCGCATGCAGATCATTATGCAAGGCAATTATCATGCTTGGATTAACCAGAATAATGAGCAAAAGGACTTAGGCACTTGGGGCGCTGGATATGTTACAGGGTTATTGCCTTTTTCTAGAATGAAAGAAGCTAGGGCCTTCGCTTGTGCACTAGAAGATGTGTACATTCTAGAGCTCAATAAACAATGCTTCACGGAGATGGTGAATGTCAGTTTCGAACTGACCCAAGCCTTGGTTGGAGTCATGAGTAACCGTATTAGAGATTTTTCGCGGCAGCGCTCCCATGATGAGAAATTAATGGCTTTAGGGAAACTATCTGCGGGGCTAGCTCATGAATTGAATAATCCAGCATCTGCAATTGTACGTTCTGCCCAGGAATTATATCAAAATATTCATTATACGCCAGAGAAATTCAAAAAGGTGATCACGATGCGGATCACAGAAGAACAAACGGATCAGATCAACGCCATTTTATACAAAAGATTACAATCTGAGCCCCCTGAATTGTCTATATTAGACCGTCAGGATGCCTATGATGATATCATTGATTGGTTGGATGACCATGATATAGAAGATGGTGACGATATGGCCGAAACCTATGTCGACTTTGGGGTGACCACCGATGATTTGGATGAGGTCGAGGACATCCTGGATGGCAAACCACTGCCGGGTATATTGGGTTGGATTCAGAGTACCCTAGCTCTTGAGCGATTAGTGAATGAGATACAGGAGTCTTCGGATCGCATATCTGAGCTGGTCTCCTCCGTCAAGAAATATTCTCACATGGATCGCTCCTCTGCTAAAGAGTTTACGGACATTAAAGATGGGATCATCAATACCGTGATTATTCTGAAGCACAAAATAAAAGCCAAGCAGATCAAAATGGATAAGGTTTTTGATCCTAATCTCCCCAAATTCAAGGCTTTTGTCGGTGAGTTGAATCAGGTTTGGACCAATATCATCGTCAATGCTTTAGATGCGATGGATGCAGGAGGTACCCTAAAAATTAGGACTTACCAAAAAGAGAATTATATCTGTGTAGATATTTCTGATACCGGACACGGTATACCAGAAGAGATTAGAGAGAAGATTTTTGATTCTTTCTTTACCACCAAATCGATATCAGAAGGAACGGGGATGGGATTGGATATCACCAGGCGGATTATCGAAAAACATGGCGGGCATATCAATGTCGAGTCAGCGCCAGGATGCACCACTTTTTCGGTTTGTCTACCTATGTTAGGTTAATTTTACTCCTTACCTTTCCCAACCACAAACAATAATATGAGTGACGAAAGAAAACCAATTATTTTTTCGATAGATGACGATCCACAGGTCTTGAGATCGATCAGGCGTGACCTCAGAAATGAGTATAAAAAAGAATATCGCGTAATTAGTACTACTTCAGCCAATGAAGCGCTGGAAAGCCTAGAAGAACTCAAGAAAAAAGGAGAGGAAGTAGCCTTGTTTCTTTCTGACCAAAAAATGCCAGAAATGCTGGGTGTGGAGTTTCTAGAGAAAGCCAAAGTTGTATTCCCCAACGCCAAGCGGGTGCTACTGACCGCTTATTCAGATATTGATGCCGCCATTAAAGCGATCAATGATGTGCAGCTTGATTATTATCTGATCAAACCCTGGGACCCTCCACAAGAGAAACTTTATCCAGTACTCAACGATTTATTGGATGAGTGGGAGATGACCTACATCCCCAAATTCAAAGGCATTAAAATCGTGGGTTATCAGTATTCGCCCAAATCACATGCTTTAAAGGATTTCTTATCAGGTAATCTACTGCCTTACCAATGGCTCGATGTGGAGAGCAACAAGGAAGCCAAAGAATTGGTGAGTTTACACAAAGTAGAGAATGTCGACTTGCCGATGGTGACTTTTGAGGATGGGACCATACTGAGGAAACCGTCGCCAGCTGTGCTGGCCCAAAAAGTAGGTATGCAGCCTACCGCCCAGTCCGATCTCTACGATGTCGTTATTATTGGAGCTGGACCAGCAGGCTTAGCAGCAGCCGTATACGGCGGTTCGGAAGGGCTAAAAACCTTATTGATTGAGAAAAGAGCACCAGGAGGGCAAGCAGGTACCAGTTCTAGGATAGAGAATTACCTAGGCTTTCCAAAAGGATTGAGTGGAGCCGAATTGACCAGAAGAGCGATCACACAAGCCGCGCGATTCGGGATAGAGTTTTTGTCGCCCCAGGAGGTCGTTAATATTCAATTCAAAGGCCATTATAAAACAGTGTGTTTAGCAGACGGTAATTCGGTATCTGCCAAATCTATCATCATCACTACTGGAGTAGATTATCGTAGACTGCCCGCTACGGGAGTTGATGATTTTACAGGAGCGGGAGTCTATTATGGTGCGGCTACTACGGAAGCTCATGCCTGCAAGAATAAAGACATCTACGTCATTGGAGGTGGGAATTCTGCTGGACAAGGTGCGGTTTATTTGTCAAAGTTTGCTAAAAAAGTCAATATTCTCATTCGTAAACCAGACCTAAGTGCTACGATGTCTTCTTATCTGATTGACCAAATTGACTCTATAGAGAATATTGAAGTCTGTGGCCGTAGGCAAGTAGTCGGTGCGAGTGGCGATGGGTACTTGGAGAAAATCCAGGTTGAGAATATGGAAGATAAAAGTGTAGAGGAGGTGACTGCCGGTGCATTGTTTATTTTTATTGGGGCAAGGCCCTACACCGATTGGCTCGAACAACACCTGATCCGCAACCAAAGAGGCTATATCGAAACAGGCAAAGAGCTCCTACAATACGAATCTTTTCCTAAATTGTGGAAGCAGGAGCGTACGCCTTTCCTTTTAGAGACCTGCATACCAGGAGTATTTGCAGCGGGAGATGTGCGAGCAGGCGCTATGAATAGGGTAGCCTCAGCAGTAGGAGAGGGCGCTATGGCCATTAAATTTGTGCATGAATACTTAGCGGAAGTTTAGGAGTGCGGGTGTTTAGGAGCATTGGTGCCAGGGAGTTTGAGCGCGGAATTACCCTATGGGATTCCATGTCCTCTCTGGTTTTCACTCTTAGGTATTCCAAAGGCGGATTTGGTCAAACATAAATTCATTCACACATTCAATCATTATAACAATACATCATCAACTCACTACCCAAACTCGGAGACACCATCATCGCATTAGCTACGCCACCCGGCATAGGAGCTATTGGCGTGATTCGTATGTCTGGCCCTCAGGCGATGGAAATAGCAGATGAGGTTTTTTTTGGTAAAAAACTCCTGGAGCAAGCTTCGCATACGATTCATCTGGGTACGATTCGAGAAGGAGCGCGTATTTATGACGAGGCCTTGTTTTCTATTTTTAAGGGGCCAAGGTCCTATACTGGAGAGGATGTAGTAGAAATCTCCTGCCACGGTAGCAACTATATTTTGCAGGAGGTTATGCAGTTGTTGGTGAGAAAAGGAGCGCGTCTAGCGGAGCCAGGCGAGTATACCATGCGGGCTTTTTTGAATGGTAAAATGGACTTGAGCCAAGCAGAAGCTGTAGCCGATTTGATTGCTTCCTCTTCGGAATCGGCCCACCAAATGGCCATGCAGCAGATGCGCGGTGGTTTTAGTGATGAGATAAAAGGTCTACGACAGCAGCTAATCGATTTTGCAAGTCTGATCGAGTTGGAGTTGGACTTTGGTGAGGAAGATGTAGAATTTGCTAATCGAGATGATTTACGGAATTTGGTCCAGCAATTGCGAGGGCTAATGCAGTCCTTGATGGACTCTTTCCGACTAGGGAATGTGATCAAACACGGCGTGAATACCGTGATAGCAGGTCGACCCAATGCAGGTAAATCGACTCTACTCAACGCACTACTCAACGAAGAAAGAGCGATCGTCAGTGAGATTGCGGGCACCACTAGAGATACGATAGAAGAGATTTTAAATATCAACGGGATAGCCTTTCGGGTCATTGATACCGCAGGTATTCGCGATGCTGAAGATACCATCGAGGCCATCGGTGTAGAAAAGACAATGGAGAAAATTCAACAATCAGCTTTGTTGCTCTACGTCTTTGATGTCATCCAAACCCAGCCCGAGGAGGTACTAGCCGATCTACGCAAACTGCTCCAGCCAGGTATACACGTGCTAGTCTTAGCCAACAAAATGGACCTCAATCCCTATACGGAGTTTAAGCATTATTTTGGAGAGGAAGATACCCTCATTCCACATTCGAGTTGGGTGCCCCTTTCTGCCAAAAATGGTATGAACATCCCACACCTGAAAGAAAAACTCTATCAAGCCATCTTGGAAGAAAAAGTGCAAATTGATGGCACTATCGTGAGTAACGCCCGGCACTACGATGCCCTTCGTCAAGCAGATGAAAGTCTAGGTGCTGTACTCCGCGGCATGGATATGGGCGTAACCTCCGACTTCATAGCTATGGATATACGGCAGTCGCTCCACTATCTTGGACTGATCACCGGAGAGATTTCTACGGACGATTTGTTGGGGAATATCTTTAGTAATTTTTGTATTGGTAAATAAATCACACCCGCACTCGCTTCCCTCCCTTTTTAGCTGATTTATAGATGGCTTCAATAATACGCATATCCTGCAAACCCATCTCTCCATTGGCAATTACTGGTGTGCCCTCCATGATGTTTTTAGCAAAGGCATCCATCTGTACCGCTTGTTGATTATAGTGAGGAAAATCCATTTTTTCATTTTTGATATATCCCTGAGCTGGTGCATATCCGTAAGAGGGTGTCAAACCATAATTACCTTTTTCGGCAGAAACTGTAATATAATCGTTGCGTGCAGCATAACTGGAGGAAAGCGTTGCCGCAACATCACCTGGGAATTCCAAAGTAAAGACAATAGTCTCTTCCATACCGTCCATTTTATTAGGAAAAGTTCGAAAACTATTGGCCGATACGCTAATTGGTTCCATCCCCGTTGTATAGCGAGCACCTTGAATGGCATAAATCCCAACATCCATCAGGGCACCGCCGCCTGCTAAATTTCGATCGGTATACCGCCAATTACTTCCATTGACGCCGTAAAAAGACATTTCTGAACGGATCAATTTAATGTCGCCCAGCGGCTTCTCTCGACCAATTCGCATCAGTTCCATATGGTAAGGATCATACCGACAACGATAGCCAATTTGTAGCAGCACGCCCACCTTTTCACAGGCCTCAACCGCGGTGGCAGCTTTTTTAACCGATACATCAAAAGGTTTTTCACAAATCACGTGCTTGCCCGCCTGAGCTGCACGAATCACGTAATCTGCATGCATACTATTCGGTAAGACCACGTAGACAATGTCAATATCCTCGTTATCCGCAATCTGGTCGAAGTTTTCGTAATTATAGACATTGGCTTTAGGTATATTGTGTTTATCCATCCACTCTTTTTCCTTTGCTGGTGTCCCGGTTACTACACCCGCCAAGCGGCAATGTTTGGTGTGTTCAAAAGCAGGAGCCAGTTTATTGGTAGAATAATTACCCAGACCTACTAAGGCAATACCTAGTTTTTTTTCTTCTGCATATTCATAAGGTGCATATTCGCTTAAGAAAGAAAAGACAGGTGCTGTAGCAAATGCTCCAAAGCCTAGTGCCGTTTTTTTAAGAAAATCCCGTCTTTTAAAAGAGTGGTTATGGTCCTGCATACAATTTAAAGTTTGTTATAGATTCGTTTAAGATAAAAAAGATATCTTATATCAGCATCAAGAAAAAGAAATTGAAAAAGTAGGATTCCTATTTTTGCTGCAAGGAAAGTATCTTAGGAATGGGGCATTAATAAAGAACAAGTAAAGATGTTTAATTTATTATTGACTCATTCCTTAGCTACCATCTATTTTGATCTTTTACAACACAACAAATCATTATGTCCATCAGATACTTACTCTTTTTGTTGCTTTGTTTCTCACTCACCGCATGCCAAACGGAGAACATTGAAGAAGCCCGCCGAATAGGCCATGTCACCGCCTTCAGTGAAGTCGTTGGTGCTGGTGTCAAAAAACTGGCCCTTAGCGAACCTATGAGTACTGCGGAAATGGATAAATTCCTTCCAAAGGCTGAAGAGGTAGCCAAACAATACGGCGTATCTATCTTCCGAGAAGATGATTTATTAGTGACGGATCTATTTCCTGCTGATGTGGCCGAAAACCAAGAAGTACTCCTTTTTTATACCGGCAATATTTTAAAGGCTTATCAGCAAATCAAAAAAGATAAGGCTGAGCTAGAAGCCAAAGGAGCCTATGAGAGCAAGGCCCGAGAAGCGATTGCCAGACGCTTTGGCCGACTACTCAGTTATTCTCCACAAGGCATTAATGCCCTGCTGGCTCAGCAAACGGATTTTCGTACGCTAGACGATTTTGGGATTGAGGGGACTAATGTGTTTTTATATTATAAAGACCTCAAAGCTGCCACCCATTTCTATCAGCAAACGCTGGGTTTAGAACTCTTGGCCGACTACGAGATGGCTACAATTTTTAGAATTGCTGGAGACGCCTTTTTGATTTTGGTAGATGCCGACAAAGGGATGCATTCCGCAGAAGAGCCTAAAACAGTTGCCCTAGCTTTGCTCACCGACCAACTGGACGAGTGGTGGGATTACCTAAATGCCCAAAAAGTAGAAGTAAAATATGGCTATAAACCCAAAGAAGGTGGAGCCCACGATGGCTTTGTCATGATCGATCCAGAAGGTTATCTTTTGGAGTTTGAGCGCTTCAAGCAACATCCCGAAAACGAAGCTTTTATACCTGTATTGACTGCTAATGAAACGATATTTCCCAAAGAGGGAAGCTCCGATGTTCCCGCAGGATTGGGTTTTCACTCTAGCATTACTTGGTTGTACTATCAAGATCTACTGGCTATGCAGCAATTCTATGAAGAAGTATTGGGTTTAAAATTAGTGGCCGATCAAGGTTGGACTAAAATCTACCAGGTTTCCCAAAATGGGTTTATCGGCCTAGTAGATGAGCGTAGAGGAATGCATGACTTTACCGAAGAAAAAGCCGTCACGGTTTCCTTTTTATTGAAGGATTTAAAGGGTTGGTACGACTACGTAAAAACCAAAGCTCCATTTGAATTGCGTACAGGTGAGTGGGAAACAGGGCCTGAGGCTAAGTATAATGCTTTTGTCGGCTTCGACCCAGAAGGTTATTTTATGGAGTTTGACCGTTTTCTACCGCACTCTGATAATGAGCGTTTGCTAGAAATTTTGGAGCTTGAAAAATGATGAGATAAAGTAATAATAGCTTCTTGAGAAAAGCCAAAAAGCTATTATTACTATAAAAAATAGGCTACTAATTCTTCGCCACCGGATTCTGAACAACACCAGAAAAAATCTGGGTATTGCTAGGTTGATGCACCAATTGGATCATAAAAGGCCGATTAAAATTAATCGTAGGTGGTAAAGAAGTCACTCCAATACCTACAGCCGTCACGGCAGCTCCTTCGGCCCCTTTTTCATCAATCTTTAGAAAAGTCTTGTGCTCTACTCGACTGATATAAGGACTCCCTTCCGTAAAAGCGCCAATTTTTGAGAAGTTGGCAGCGGAAGGATTAAAAGCGATCTCCATGCCCAATGCTTTTAGCGCATCGTTCAACGTGATTTTGTAATTGATCTCGAATTTAGGAAGCGTAATGAGTACTCTTCCCACTTGCGCATCATCGGCTATACGCTGCTTGATGTTGGCCAATTGACTGGCGTCCAACCAATCTATAAGGTCTACCTCGGCTACTGGAATGACGAATTGCATGACATAGTCGGTATCGTCAAAGGCCAATTCTACTGCGGAATAGGTATCATTGATCAAGAAACGGAGCTGATGATCCTGAAACATGGTAGGTACCTGAATCGTCTGGCCATCACTCAGCTGAAAGTCTCCTTCAAAAGTAGCTTCTTCTACAAAAGGCTGATCCCAATCACCAATAAAATACAAGGCATTTACCAAGAACATCACTTCTCGAGGATCAAGCTCCTCTAATAGTTTTTCGATTCTACCTTCGGTTTTATCATTCACCCAGTCATTGATGCTGGCTAGCACCTGGTCTGGATTATTGGTGAAATCGCCATTAATCGTCTCGGCTTGATACTTTTCCTGAAGAGGTCTCAAGAAGCTTTCGCCTGGAGTGACTTTGTTTTCATCCCAAAATACCGCGTTGGCGATCTGTAAATTGGTATTGCCTGAAGTTTGTTGTAATAGATCACTTAATGCCTCAAAAGCAGCGTTGAGGGTATCTACCGTCATATCATTTAGTGCTAAGACTTCGCTCATGGCTTTTTGGGTATTTCCATCTGCACCATTGTAGGTCATATAAAGTGCGGCGGCAACGCTTAGGGGAGAGAGCACAATGTTTTTATTCTCCTCTTCTTGCTCCAATACTTTTAGAAACAATTGCTGAGAAAAATCTTCCATAGCTGCTGGAAGTACGCTAGATGTAACATCGGGGTCGGTGTTACCAGGTTCATTCGTAAGGAGAGGCTCCTCTTCATTACAAGAAAATAAGCTGATTAGTAAAATGGATAAAAATAATTTGGTCATGTTCATGTTTAGAAAGTTTGTTTAGGAATGGGGCATTAATAAAGTATACAAGATTTACGCAGGTATTTTGCTGT
>JBELML010000124.1:0-18943 GCA_042095835.1 Saprospiraceae bacterium | reverse complement strand
TATTTAACATCGCAAATGTTAACTAAATTTTGGGGACAAATCGCAACTGCGCCCATTACAAACTAAAATACCCCTAAAGAGGGCTCAAAAATAAATATCGGTACTAGAAAAATAGTATCCCTGCGTCCTAGATTATAGAATAAATCTTATGCGGAACAATTACAGGGTTTACAAGGAGATTTAATAGAGAGAACTTTTGCGCTGCAAATATAATAATTTTTTGCGACTCAAAATAAATTTTTCAAGGAGAGTTCGTTTTTATGTGTTTTGGACGTCTTAACCCGTTAAAGGTCACTCAATCTCTTTACTAATTTAAAAAATAATTCGATTTAAAAAAAACTATATGCTTTTCTTTTAAATCCCAAAACACTAAGTCCTCCTAACCAAGAGGGGTCTAGCGTTTTAGCATTTAACAGCGAATGTCTTGTTACAAAAAGGTATTACTAATATTTCACGATCCTTTTTGTCATAATTTCATCATTCTGCACCATTCTTAACAAATAAACACCAGAAGGCAGAACTGTATTTAATGGCAACTCAATCGTCTGTTCTCCTTTAGAAAGACTAACTTTTTGTGCATAAAAAGCTTTACCTGCAACGTCAATAATCTCGATATCCATCGGACTAGCCGCTATAGAGTGGATAGTTATATTGACTTGATCTCGGAAAGGATTAGGAAATACCTTAGCTGACCAATTAGATAAATCTGCAATTTGATTGTCCAGCCATTTTAATTGTAAATCGTGTACACCTTCTTCCGAATAGACCTCGCTTTGTAAAATCACCGGATTAACTCGAATGGCATTCGAGGTCCAGGTCGCTTCTTTGGCCGTAAGTACTACTTCTATAATAGAATTAAAGGAAATATCATTGGAAGCACTATACCGATCCCAACTTACAACAAAGTGGTTACGATCCTGTTGTATAAACTCCCTCCCGATACTAGCGGAGCTTTTTAAATCATAAGCCGCTACAAAATCAGGATCCAAGCTGAATGCCATTTGTAGCCCTTCTATCTCAGCTATCTCCTCCAAGTTAAATTGCAAGACCTGTGTCTCGCCTTTTTGGAGGAATCTATTTTGCCCTAATAAGTGGAGCGCATCAGCACTATAGGGTGCAGATCTTAAGCCACTCACACTACTCACGTCACCCATTTTGATACCAACAAAACGTAGATCGTAACGATCTACGTCCAAATTATTGATATTAATCACAGAAGCTTGATAGGCTTCCCAAGGATTATCCTGATCAGCAAAATCGACTTGTGCATCGACAAAGCGCCAACCAGCCATTTTATTGACCTCTGTATCTAGTCTTAGTATTGCCTTACGCAGCAAAATAGCATCGTAAGTAGAAACAGAAGAAGACTGGTTGATATCGGCAGCCAAAAACTGGTAAGGAGAGTCAAATGGTTTGACCCCTAAAATATGTTTAGTGATATAAATGATATCCAATGTACTCACTCCTTTGAGTAAGTCATCCTCTTTGGATGGAATAAAGCTATAATCGTGACCTATGCCGATTTGTGGAAAATAAAACTCCCCATTGTCATTCGACATCTGATAGCTTGGATCATTACCACTAAGCTGTACCATCGAATTGGAGATAGGCGCTCCAGAAGGATCCTGGATTAAGCCCGCTACCTCTACAAATGCTCCTGGATTACAAAAAGCACCAGCATTGTTTTGTATTCGAATAAAGGTCCTACAGAAATCATAATTTGGACCACCTTCTGTACCATCGGGTTGCGTATTGAAGGGATTATCGGCTCCGTCCCAGGCGTAGACTTCAACGTTCAGCAAATCACCATCATCACAGGTAAGCATCAGCGCTTTTTGATCAATATTTGGTATTTCTCCTTCTCGGTTAATTGAGAATTGTACGGGTCCACTACATTCGTCTATTGATTCACTAGCTAATAAGTCGCTCACCCATACCTCTATCGCTCCTAAATCTTCGTCGCCATCGCCGTCGATATCTGTTCCCTCCTCCAAGGGTACTAACTCTGCGACTAGACCATCGCGACACAAAAGTCCTGGAGGCGAACAATCCACCACCTCAAGAAAATAACTGATGGTGCTTTCGTTGCCACATTGATCATCTGCTACAATCTCGACTCGATAGTTTCCTTCGGGTATGACCCCAACCATCTGATATTTCGGATATCGACCTACCAAGGACCAAGGATCCTCGCTAAACTCTTCAAATTCATCACTAATTCCTTCAAAAAAGGTATGTATCGTGATATTGCCTTCTACACATTCATCAATTATAGAAAAGGAAACAAAGACATTGGCCGAACAATCGGGTTCATTAATACAGTAGGACACCGTATCATCAACAAAGATGACTGGCGGTATTTGGTCAGACACTTTTATGATTTGGGTGTACTCCCAAAAACCTCGAGAAGCAAATTCAGGAACGGTATCCGAATCTACCCAATAGCCCCAAGGGTTGGCGTACTGATCAAAGCAGTTGATGTTGATAGAATCTCTAACAGGTATACTATCCAACTCACTACTAGTAGAATCTAGGAAGACTTTCGTGCCCAACGAATCTGGACGAACAAGCACCCAGATATCATTTGCACCAGGGAAGGTATCACAATCGACGTCTCTTGGTATGATAATGGGCTCATCAATACCATTGTATTCGCACCAGTTGATCACTCGGTGTTTCCGGAATATTTTAAAACAATTTTCTCCCCCATTGATTAATTTATCGTCTACGGCCTCAATTGCTAGAAGATCACAACCACGGCTATATACTTCTAAGGAGTCTGGCGAAAAAGACTCTAAACAGTCTGTGGTATAATCTTTAGGAAATTTGATATCATAGTTATGGACAGGTAGGATGGTGATTTTTTGTTCACAATCGCCCCCACTTACATTGCCGGCCGAATCTGTAATTCTAAAACTCCGGATGATATCCCCAAAGCCACAACCATATAAGTCTTTTTCAAGAGGCAGCTCCTCTATAATTAAATCGCTACAGGCATCGATGCCTCTTGCTAATCCAAATTGGCTTTGCAAAGAAGGGATATCTTCAAAGTCAAATCCTCGACCGAAACTGTCACAATCCACAATAGCATCGGCAGGAGGCATACAAAGTGGTGCAATTTTATCTTCTAGGATTACATTCATCCAACATCTACTTTCATTGCCTTTCCAATCCACAGCTCTCAAAACGACTTCTATAGAATCTTTCAAATCACAGCAACTAAAATACACTTCGGGTTCCCAGTCGGTATAGAAGGATTCATCTAAGCGTACACAATCGTCTCCTGTTTCTATCAATCGACTGACCAAGAGACTGTCCAACTGACAATTGTCCCAACTCCCCTCGTCTACATCCTCTGCGGTGACTTTGGCAAAACCATTATTATCAAGAGTGACATGTAAAAGGTCTGTACACTTGGCGATGGGTTTGCTATAATCTTCGATAAGGATATCTAGTGTATCGACAGCTTGATTTTTACACTCATCTGTCACCTGATAGATTAGGAAATACTCCCCAATTGGTAAGGTTCTGAATAGGAGTGCTTGCCCTTCATCTGTCAAAGAACCCACAAGTGTGGTATCGATGCGCTGGAATATACTCTGAGAAATCTTAAATAACTGCACTGACATACTTATATCAGAGCAAAACTCTTCAATCTCAGGAATGGGTACCGCTAGAGTAGCTGCACACTCGCCAGAGTTGGTTGTCACTTCAAATGGCTCCATAGGTAAGCCTATTTTTGGAGATTGCAAGTCTCCAACTTTGATGGTCTGCTTAAATATTTTCACGCCACCAGTGCACCAATCATTGACAGTCCAAGTTCTTTCTAACTTGTACTGACTTTCACAAATCTCAAACCGCACATCATTATAAGATGGAGAAAGTCCACACAAGCCTTGCACAACTTCGATGGTATCTCCATAGTAATTAATATAATAAGGATAGCCACTCAGGCTCGGATCTACATTGCCAGCAGCGTCAGTAGGCAATGTTTTGGCCTCTTCGCAATCTACATTGATATGGAGGGTGGATAAAATATTCAAGGAGTCCAAAGTAGGACGTAGAAACTTGATTAATTGGAAGTCGTTGGCTTCGTTTCCTTCGGCATCTACCCCAAAGAAGGTACGCTTGATGATAATGGTATCACAATGGTCATTCTCCACAATAAGATCTGAAAACTGTAGCAAGGGCAACACATCTGTAAAGCAGTTGTCAAAAATGGTAGCGGTATCCGTTATGGCTAAACTTTTAGGATTATTATAAATGCTATCTACTTGCAAACAAGAAAGGAAGAGCAGCGTATCTTTTGGGGCTTCAATAATGGGCGGGGTTTTATCTTCAGCATGTACCACTCCCCAGCAAGAGGAGAAATCGGTACAAGTAGCAGAATCTTTTAAACCCAGATAGTAACTAAAATCCCCATAACCATCTACGACGGCTCCATTGCTAGGGTCTATATCATCTATTAGGATTACAAAATCAGAAGTGTCTAAACAGGCAGGTATATTGCCCGCCAAAATAGACTGAGGGGTCAACCTGAACTGACATTGATCATTCAAAATGACATTAATCACATCTTGACAACCTAGACTAAGTACTTCGGAAGTATTCGACAATTCTTTGGCTGTAGCATTAGGTGCAATGCTAAAGTGAGTTGAAAACAGCCAAAGGAAGGCTAATGACGCTACATTAAAGATTCTTTTCATGAAATTACAGTTTAAATCGGCTACAGGGTCAAAACGAAAATAAAATAGGGTATACCTAAAATGGGTATACGGCTACTTTGGACTTAGGTTTACAAATCATTGCAATGAAGAAGTAACTAACGCGAAGGGTGCTAACAAAAAAGGCAATAACCTTTCCTGCCTACTAGCTCTTGTAGCTAGCTTTCGTGGAAATAACAGATTGGTATTTGTAGATAGCTCTATATATAGGATTTCTCCTATTTAAGTGGTTCCCAAAACTCAAATAAACCTTATCGTCCATTTAAGTAGGTTCTACAAATATAGATAAAAGGTTTATTTATATACAAAAATGGATATAAAAATGAGGGATTTACCTAAAAAAGGGTAGGACAGCAGAGATTGGGCGGCTTAAAAACGGATAGTTAGCCCGATTTCGTCCTCTGTGTAGGTATAATTTCCTTGAGCAATACGAGTAGACTTGAGTTTTAAACGATTTACCAACCAGGCTGGTAAGACAAATTCCTCATCGACAATAAATCTTCCGTTCTCAAATTGCTTGTATAATAGGTATTGGTCAATGGAGGTATGCAAGATACGCAAGACCAAATGCCCCTGATAACTGCACTTTAATTGCACATTGTACGGTTTACAAACCCAAGCTCCCTCAGGTGTTTCATCTGTGGCATTGGCCTTTAATACAGCCATATCTACTCTACAAATACCACTCCCTTTACAGGAAAGAGAAGATTGCCCAAAGACAACACTAGCGGCAACTTCTTTTTGAATAGTTGAATCAATAAGGAAAGCATCATGGAATCGAGAGAAAGAGCTTTGCTTGACCATTGTAACTTACTTTAATGTGTACAATGATACAGTAGCAAAATGCGGGCCAATTTTCATTTTGGTATAGCCTGCTGTAAAATCTTTACCTATTAGATGCGTTTCTAGGCTTATGAAAACTATTGTCTAAAGTCTCTAAAACCATTTCCCACAACACCTCAAAGGGGACAATCTCGATTTCGTGCGATTGACTTGATAATTGCAGTGGCGCATTCTTCAGGCGATCTAGGTACTTGCCTGCTTTACGTGTCACGGCTACCTTGTGAAAACTCGCCTTTGGAATCTGTAGGAGCATTTTGATAAAGCAATTACTTCTAAAAGTGTCATCCTGGACAAGGTACCTGGAACAATACTTTTGGATGGCATCTATGCGGTCAATAGCCTCTCCATACTTTTTCTGTTGAATCATATAGATAATCTGGATGACCAAAATTGGAATATTCATACCTCGCTTGTCCTTTGCGAAGATGGGTGTCTCATTAATAAAGCGCCCAATTTTAAACTTGGTGAAGCCTTTATCCTTTTCTCCTGGAGTAATGCGACCGACATCGGAGAGGAAATGCAAATACGACTCATAGATGCGCCAAATTTCTGTTAGAGAAGGTGGTAAAAATTGGAAACTCTTGTGCTTGGTCGTTTTCCGAAACACCTCATATGCCCCCTGATAATTGGCTGTATGCATGGATAGCATGAAGTAGAGTTCTTGATATTTAAACCAATTGAAAGACCCTTCATCTAAGTAATCCAAACATTTTTCAGCAGCTTCTCTTCCTGCTTCATAAGCTTTTAAATGCGTGTAGCAGATCAACTTCTGGTAATAGCAAATCTGGATTGGCACACTCGCATTGTAGGGTTTATTTTGGAAAAAATCTAAGGCCTCATCACATACTTCGATGGTATGCTTATAATCGTTGACGCTGCTATAAATCATTAAGCGAATCAAGAGCGCGCACAAATGCAACCGATAAGAATCATGCTTTTGAAGTGGCTCCTGTAGCGCTTTATAATACTCTTGTGCTTTCTGCTGGGTTTCTACATCCGTAGCTTTGCTATTGATGAATTTGAGTACCAACTCTGTATAATATTCCTCTGCCCTATTTTCGTAGTGAAAAAGCTCTTCGAAGTGCTTGAATCGCTGATTATAGGCTTCGTATTTTTTCAAATTGCCTTCTCGAGCACCAAAGTGCAGTCTCAAAATGCGCAGTACATCAACGGAAAGGTCCGTAAACTCAAACTTCTCGGCTAGTGTATCTAGCTTTTGGCATAAGTGGATGCCCATCATGCGAGCATTTTTACCAATCAAAATCTTGGCTGCTGCCCAGTCTTTATAGCCTTCATAATACGCCTTTTGCCGGTCGGTATAGTTGGTCCGCCGAGTATCCATGAAGTAAATAGAGTTGAGGAGATTGCGCTTGAGTTTGCTTTTAAGCTTCTGGTAGCGGGTATCCTTGCGGTTCGTTTGTAGCAGCTTTTCTGCTGCTTCATCATCCATATTAAATTCATTACGGACTAGGGCGTAATAGAATTCTTGGATTTTGGTAGCTTGACCATCCTTTGGTTCGGTGATAATATCTACCGCTTGTAGTCTATTATTATGGACTACCAATGCCAGTTCTTTAAGTGCTCGCATAAAACCTTTCGCTTTGTCAATGGGCTCAATACAAAAATGACGTATTAAGCAAGTGTCTAGAAATATAGTGTTTATACATCGGTCTTTGGGAGGTCTGATATTAACCAAAGGTAAGATAGGTAGAATAAAAATTCACTCTACAAGTAGTCGTCAATCTCTCCATGGATTTTTTAAGAGGAGGCAATGAGTATATATCGTTGCGATAAAAATACAATTATTTTCTATACCTCAAAAAAGAAGTCAGGATGTATTTTTCAACACTCGGTAAATGCGCTATCCCTCTACAGATAGGTATGAAAAAAAGCCTAAGCTCGCTCAATTCGTTCGCAGCAAGACAGATTAGGTAGAATCTACTTGACAGCTCGTTCCTTAATTACGTACTTTAGGAAAGAATGTTTCATTAAGACCTTTTCTATGTTCGCTTCCCTAATGAGCTGGGCTATACTTTCTTTCTTACCACTACCTGCCGATGCGGGTACGCTGCAAATTTCAGTAGACAATATTAAAGCAGCAGAAGGCATGATCTGGGTGGGCCTCTACCGTACTGAAGAAGACTTTCTCATCAAAGAGAAAGCTATCTTAGTAGGCGTTCATGTTGAGCAGGAAGGCCAAATGACGATAAGGATGCCAGCGCTCGTCTATGGAGAGTATGCTATGGCCATTTTTCACGATTTAAACAATAATGGAGAGATGGACCGCAACTTGGTCGGCATCCCTTCTGAGCCTTTTGCTTTCTCCCAAAAGCTAAAATCAAAGTTCAAAATCCCCAAATTTGATGATGTAAAATTTACCTTTGAGCAAGATCAGCAAGTATTGACTACCAAGCTGAATAAATGGTGGAAACATCGATAAGGCCAAGTTGTACCTTTTTATCAAACCAATGGAGGCATTTCTAATATGAACGTCCTTATTATAGAAGATGAGATTCCGGCTTTCAAGCAACTACAGAAATTATTGATTCAGGCCCGTTCTGACATTAGGGTTCTAGATCATTTGGACTCCGTAGAGGCCGCAATAGCATGGTTTTCTCAAAATGGAATGCTACCAGATTTGATCTTTATGGATATTCAATTGGCTGATGGTCTAAGTTTTCAGATTTTCCAAGCAATAGATATCACGAAGCCCATTATTTTCACCACTGCTTTTGATCAATATATGCTACATGCATTTAAAGTCAACAGTATCGACTATCTACTCAAACCTATTGACCCCGAGGATTTATCGCATGCTTTGGATAAGTATGATAAATTTTATGGCCAGAAAGAATCATTGGACTATAGCCAATTATTAGCTGCTTTACAACAACCTAAAAAGGAATACCAGCAACGCTTTCTCATCAAAGCCGGACAGGAACTGCGTTTTATTCAATCTCAAGATATTCGCTACTTCTTCTCGGATCAAGGTTTGGTTTTTGCTTTACAAAACGATGGAAAAAAATTCAACCTCGATTTCACCTTAGAGCAACTAGCAGAAAAATTAGATCCCAAACATTTTTTTCGAATCAATCGAAAGTTCATCATCCAGGTTTCTTCTATACATAAAATCCATACCTACTTTAATGGAAGATTAAAACTGGACCTCAAACCCGCCTCTACGCTGGATGTGATTGTCAGCAGGGATAGAGTAGCCGATTTCAAAGATTGGCTGAACCAATAATTATTGGTATCTTTGAAAAGAACGTATCAAATCCCTCCCGACATGGATCGGGTTGACCCAAAACCTCAAGAATCAATGAACTTAAAAAAAACCAACGGAGACAAATACCCGATTGACATTGTCTGGGCTTTCCTCTTATTTTTCGCTTGTATCATGTATGCTATCTTTTTCCATAACGACGATTTCATCTTCAGTTTGGTAAGCAATAGTCACCAATAAGCAAGGCTTACAAGATGGGGCTTTCCACACCAAAATGGTTATCTAGTAATATATTAATGTATTGCATTGCATTCCTTTGTTCGCTTTTAGCTAGGGAATTGTAAGTCGTAGTAGTGCCCTATTGAAAGAAAAAGGCCTGATCTTTATTTAAGATCAAGCCTTCACAACAACAGCGGATGATTTAGTATGAAATTTAAATTATTTAAGCATTACTTTGTCTGTGTAGATTTTGCCATTCTGCTCAATGGTGATGAATAGCATATTGGATTGAATACCCTCCAAATCGATAGAATCATTAAAGTAACCATCGAAATCTCTAATAAAAGACTTATACACTTCCTGTCCATTCGTATTAAATGCTCTAATGGTAATCGGTGCGCTTTCCCCTTTGAAGCTTAGATTGAACTGCTCGGAAGCTGGGTTCGGTGCGAGTTGGAATTCGTTCAACTCCAATGAACGCTCCATTTTCTCCAGAGATTTCACCTTCTCTTCGTCGGGCTCGCTTATGATTCTAGCTTTAAGCACTACTTCCTGTCCGTCTTCTCTTTCCACCTCTCTAACAATGATTATATTCTTGTGCATTGTAGTAGTGTGCACTTTGGCATCTTCGTCGCCCAATACAATCACTTCGATTTCCTTTTCACTGTCTTTGTCTTCGTGGATCAGCACTTCTATCTTTTGGTCAGATACCTCGTGCTCTTCTCCATCTTTGAGGATAAAGATATTCACATCGTCGGTCTCCACATCGCCATCTTCTCCATTGACTTTGACTTTTATTTTTTTAGTGTGGATCTTATGCTTGCGCTCACCTAGGACGTCCACTTTTCCATCTTCGTGAATAAAAATCATACCACCATTGCCTTTCATCTGCTTTAAAATATCCTCGGGGATATCTCCTCTACCTTCCCAGTTGATGATGTCTAGACTTCCATCCTCAAGATGTTTTTTAATGGTTACTTTTTTAAGGCCATTTTCCTCTTGTACAGAGACCTCTACTTTTTTTTCAGATTGAGCATGTAGACCTGCTCCAATTAGCAATAGTGCTAATACAAAGAATAATTTTTTCATATGGTTAAAATTTTAGCAAATGCTTGAAAGCTAAGTTTTTGCAGAAATTTTAACCATCTGCAACCGCTTCGCTTTATTCACTTACGTATTGATGACTTTAAAGGAGTTCATGAATCTTCGATTGCGCATAATCTTTTTTAATCATCACCGATTGGTGATTTTATGATTAAATAAGATCATGCTCATTTCATATGTTAAAAGTTAGATGATTTTAAAGTCATTTTGTATTTACTGTTGATGGTTTTGCCAATTTTCTCTTGGTAGAGCTTCCAGTATTTTTGAAATACCGCTGGCGACTGTTTTTTACCATCTACTTTGAGTGATTTTTCCGTCAGTATAATAGCATAGCGCTCTTTTGAGGAAAGAATCCCATCGTTGTAGAGTCCTTCAATCAGGGCTTTTTTAGCCTCCTCATTTCTTTCGCGGAGGACCTCGACAGATGCTTTAGCCGCTTCCAATTCGTTTTCTGCCATTTCTTTGACCTCTTCGAGGACCTCCTCTTGGTGTGCCAACTCCATTTCTACAACTCGGAGCTTAAGCTCTTGTTCGAGTGCCAGCTGGTCTTGGACCTTTGCTAGTGATTTTTGTAGTTCTGCTTTTACCTCTTCGTTAACGATTTGTCCCTCTAGTGCTTTTGCTAAATCCATTTCATGAATTTCACCTTTCAGTTCGATCAGCGCCTGCTGCTTTTCAGCTAGTTCGGCTTGTTTTTCTGCCATCTCTGCCTGGGTGATCTTTCCTTTAGCTAGTGCCTCTTCTAGGGCCCTCAATTTCTCGGCATAGGCTTTTTCATCTAAAACACTATAATTAAACCGAGCAAAACTATTGCTTACCGAATCCACCCAGATAAAAGAGTTGCCTTCTAGGTCTTTCCACTCTCCAAGCTTGCCCTTAAATTGACCAGGAGCCACATCTAATACTATTTGGTTTTCATCGACTACAATAAACTCACTATCGGTCTCCATCACTTCTCCGTTGATGATCACTACTTTTTCATCTTGGTCTCCTTTTACTTTTACTTCCATAGGTTCTCTACCATCATCTGTACTGATCAACAAAATGGTATTGCCCTCATCATCATCGGTTGTTTTGACAGATACTTTGCCCTTCACCTTGATAGTTGGAGCTACCGGAGGCGCTGGTGCTCCAGGAGGAGACGGGGCGACCATCGGTGTAATAGCTGGCGGTGCAGGAGGAGCAGGTGGATCGATAACGATTTCTTCAAAAATGGGCAGATAGGCATCGTAGGCACTTTCGGGCTGAACTACACCATTAATCTTTAGTTCTTTGATTTTTCCACCTCTTAGTTTAGCTTCAATTTTTTCTCCATTTCTAGTAGTGGAGATATTGACTTTTCCTTGAGGCAAGGTATCAAGAGTGAAAGTTTTAATCTCCGGTTGCCTTGTCCAGGTATTGACATTGGTTTTGGGTCGAATGCCCGTCACGTTAATTTCTTCAAACATAAAAGTAGGCATCGTTTCAGCCAGAACTTCCTGTTCGAGTGGATAATCCTCTTGTCGTTCCGAGTATTCCTTGACGGAGAATACAAGCAAACAGAGGAGGATTAACGAGGTAATTGAAAATTTCTCCATAATGTTGTTTCTATTAATTGGGTGATTTAAAATTCGTTTGACTCTATTCAAAAGGTGGTTGCGCTTGTTGGAAAAGGCCAAAGCTAAGCCCGGAGCAGCTTTAGAATATTCTTGCAGACTCAATAGGGCTTTTGCATAAGCTAGATCATCACCACAAAGCTTTACAGCAATATCATCACAGCAATTCTCTCTTTCCATTCTGACTTGAGCAGACAGCCACCAAATCGCTGGATTGTAGTAGAAAAGCACCTCTACCATAGATTGGAGGATATTGAAAAAGTAATCATTGCGACGAATATGCGCCAACTCATGGGCCAGAATAGCCTCCAACTGGGTAGGTGACAGCAAGGTCAAAGCCCCGATTGGCATCAAAATGATGGGTTTAAAAGTACCTAAAGTCATAGGCGCTTTTACCTGAGCAGATTCTAACAAATGTACGACTCGGCTCATTCCTAATTGCTGACGCAATTGTTGAAGTTTTTCTACAAATTGACCTGCTACTGGATAGACCCTGCTACTTCTCAAATGCTCTGAATAGGCTAATCCTCCTAGGAATCTTAGCATAAAAAAGCTCATACCTAATAACCAGAGCGTTATAATCATCGGCAAATGGGTGTCGAAATAACTTATAAAAGCACCCAGGTTAAAGGAGGTGTCCGCAGCAACGGCACTCTCAGATTGGGCTACAAAACGATTGCCCGATAGGATAGAAGTCGTTTCTAAGGTACTAGTATGTAGATCGTACACCCGAAAGAAAGTAACTATTGCCCATAGGAAAGTGGCTACAATACCAAAGTAGTAAAGTCGGTACCTGCTGAGGGCAGATGGAGGCTTAAAAATCGCAATCAACACGCCAATTAGGAGGGCTAGCAAGGTACTTTGCCATAAAGAATGGATCACCGTCCATCCCAAGGCATAACTCAAAGACTCGGAAAATAATGTGGTGATCATAGCTTATTTGTTTTTGCGGTCTTCTTCGATTCTTTTAATAAATGCTTTCAGCTCGTTGAGTTCTTCCTGAGAAGCATCTTCATTCCCTAGTGCTTGCATCACCAAATCCATAGCAGAGCCTCGAAAAGCGGTCTTTACGAATCGATTCAAGAGATTTTTTCGGATAGCTTGTTCAGCTACGGCAGCACGATAGATGTGGGTGCGGGTATCGGTATTGCGGTCTACTAGGCCCTTATTGAGCATGAGTTGCATGATCTTCAGGGTAGTGGTATAGCCTACCTCCTTTTGCCCGGGTTTTCTGCGAGCATTGAGTTGGTCATTGACCTCTCGTACTGGGCAAGGGCCCAGCGCCCACAAGATTTGTAAAATGGCCAACTCCGATTCCGTCGGTTGTATTGGATTTATTTTCGACATAGTATTCATTAGGATGCTTCGACAAATCCCATAGTTTTAATCAAACCATGGATTCATTGAAGAGCGCAGTTATTTATCTACGAATCGTTTCGTATGCAAACATATACGAATCGATTCGTATTTCCAAATTTATTTACGAATGATTTCGTATTTAAGACAAAATAGCGATAGTATTTAGGTCATTCTAGCTGGTAAATAACCTAGAATCTGAGACCAAAAATGGAGCAATTTATTGCTTGGAGTATAAAAGCGGCGGCTTCCTAGCGGCGGTAAAGCTCTAATTTTAAATCATCCAAATACAGTTTCTGACGTGAAGGATTGAAGATATAAATCTTGGCGGTCCCCTGGTCGAGTACGGATGGTGGTATTTTGGTATAAAAGGAGGCTTCTCCCCATTGCTCCTTATTACCTGGTGTCCAAATGGAGAAAATAGTATTTCCTAGGTGAGTAGAAGGTTTGATGTTTCGTTCTTTTCTACGTTTACCTGCTTTATCATACAACTCAATGAAAAGATTTTGGGCATAATCACGGTGACCAACCAGGCCTTCTTTGGGCATATAAGCTTGAACGCTCACTTTCAACCAATCTCCACCTTGAGCATCAGTCAGGGCAAATTTGTCAAGCAGCGTATGAAACTCTTGATCTGCTAGCAAAGCCTTTTCTCCTGCAAAAGCATTCGCTGCTGTAGTATGGATCAAGGAAGTGTCTTCAAAATTTTGGCTAAAAAGCGTTTTCACGAAAGTGATCTCTTCTTCTTCAGGTTGTAACTCTTTGGTATCATAAGCTCTCAAGGAATTGAGCGATGATTTCATAGTGCCAAAGGTTGCCCAATAGAAGGCAGCGTTGTGTCTTTCGGACCAAGTGACGCCTTTGGCCATCTGCCAAGTTTGGAACAAATTGAGCAATCCAAAAATAGCGATGGCTCCGTAGGGCAGCCATGACCAAAATTTCTTATTCAAAAGCGTAGCAAAACAAGCCGCTAAACCAAAACTCAGCAATGGATAAGTCTCCACCATTGGCCGTTGTCCCAATCCAGGAAAGTAGCTAAATACATAATAAGAGTAGTGGATCCAGGCATGAAAAAGCACAAAACTAAAGATCGGAAGGAGCAAACCCCGCTGATATTTTCTCAGCAACAATAAGCCCACCAAACTCAAGGCCATGATCGGCGTATAAAGCAGCCAGCCATTTTTAAAATGGAAAAAAGCATTATAAAACCTAGGCTTAAGAAAATTAAATCCTTCGCCTTTATAGGGATTAAAAACCAAGTGCCCACTTACATAATACCAATAGGCAAATTGCAAAGAAAATACCACCAAGAACCCCAGACCTGCCAAAAGCAAATAATGGAAGTGCTTTAAAAAGAATTGAATGCGCTCTTGGAAAGTTTTCCAATTGTAAACGCCCCACAACAAGGGTACCAAAGCACTGATTACCTCCGGGACTCTGGTCAAGGCAATTAAGCCCACCGCAGCACCGATACCTAAAGCTTTCTGCCAAGTCGGCTGCCGATGAAAATGATGGCTCAAATAGATCAACAAACAATGCTGAGCAAATAAAAACCCATGCGACATCGTCACATAGTTGGTTTGATAAAACAGATTGGTAGCCAGCACTAGAGCCAAACAAACCAGCGTGACTACAATATCAGAAAAGTAGTTTTTCAATACATCGATCAAGCAATAAAAACCCAGTAATACATAAAAGATGATGGCAAAACCCACTACAAAAAGATAGGGCGGGGTCCATCCATTGGCTTCATATTTTGGAGATATCGTGGCATATAAATGCGCCAGTAAAAAGAAGGGCGACTCCATAAGAGGTACGCCTAAAGTGTATTTGATATACCTCCTCCCTTTTTCTGTCAGCCGTATACCGAACTCATCTTCTCTTGGATCACCCGAAGCGGGGTTGACCTCTCGCAGAGTCGTGATTGTTTTATCATAATCGCCCACATCCTGATTCACCCAAAAAGAAACGACGTGCAAATAATAACCATTAGAATCACCATAATAAAGATTCGTTGGCCAACGGTTGATCCAGAGATTGCCAGCAATCAAGATAAAGGCTAAAACTAGGAGTAGGATGCGGCTGTGTTTCACTATATCATTTTTGGGTCGTATCAAAAGTACAATTTGGATGGAAACTTTGGGGGATTTATTGGAGATTTATTGGGGAATGGGAAAATGTTGAAATGAGTAAACGATTGAATACCTAAACCATTGACACATTCTTCAACAACTAATATCGACTGGAATATTTATTGAAGCTGTTTAAAGTTTCCTTGTTGGGCTATCAAAAACATCTTTTAAGGCTACTCTTCGTTAAAAAGCCTCATCTATGCGATGCATAGCTTGCGTTTTTTGCCTCGATTAGCCTCAAAATACTGTTTTCTCGCCTGCAACAGAAAACCTTAGACAACTTCATTTTCAAAAAGTAAAGCATGAGCAACCTAAAGATTAGTATAAAAACAATTGAGGCTGAACAGACTTGGCCGATCCGTCATGAAGTCATGTGGCCAGATCAACCTTTTGATTTTATCCAACTTGATTTGGATAGCGAAGCTACTCATTTTGGGTTATTCTTACAGGAGGAATTAGTCTCTATCCTATCCCTTTTCCCACAAGGAGAGAAAGCACAATTTAGAAAGTTTGCTACACTCGTGGCACATCAGGGGAAAGGTTATGGAACCCTCTTGCTTAAGCATACCATTCAGTATACTCACGAACAAGGTTTTCAGGAATTATGGTGCAATGCGCGAGTAGATAAAACCGCTTACTATGAGCGCTTTGGCCTCTACCCCACTGGCGAAACCTACCATAAAAGAGGAATCGATTTCGCTATCTTGAGTCGGAGGGTGTAGGGATTTTTTGATGTGGTGATGTAGTGACATGGAGGTGTGGTGATGTGGTGATGTAGTGATGTGGAGATTTTTTGATGTGGTGGTGGTGATGTCTGCCTATGTTATCTATGTACCTATTTTGGTTCCACATAAAAGCCTTTTGCTACTACATTCAGGGCGGGTTTCCCTTCTAGAGTAAAGGCATTATTTTGTCCATCACTTTGGCCGCGGGTTTGCCACTCCCAAATGTGTACGCCCGCCATCCACTCTTGTTGCCAAACGGTATTGAAGAAGGCTTGGTAGCAATGGGCTTGGGTGCGGTGAGAAATGGGTTTATAAAAGCGATTGCCGAAGTTGTTCCATGCCCAGGGCTTGCGGCCCGCATCGGGAGTAGACTTGTAGCCCAATTCGGTAAATAAGATTTTCTTATTATACTTCTTCGATAAGCTTTGTAGTATTGGATAATGTCCTTCCCAGCCTTTTTCTAGGGCAGCTAAGGAAGGATTGTTCTGATTGGCAAGTGGATAATAAGCCTGTACGCCAATGTAATCGAGGTCATCCCAAAAAGGGACTTGCTCTACTTCTTCATTCCAGTTGGCGGCATACACAAGCGTCCCATCATAGATCAACCGCACTTTTCGGATCAATGCTCGCCACCGTTCTGGTTGTTGGATAGCCGTCTGTTGTAGTTCTGTACCAATACAATAGGCTTCAGCTTGAACTTGCTGTGCTAATTCCGCAAAAGCTAGAATTTCGAATTCGTATCGACCGAACCACTTCTCCCAATCGGCTTCGTTGTGCATAGCAATATCTGAACGCCATTTCCCATTGTCAGTATTCACTAACCAAATGTGAGGCTTGATCATCACCTTAAAGTCCTTTGCTTTTGCCCAATTGATCTTACGCTCCCAAGATTGGAAATAATAAATAGAATCCGGCAGGTCATACTCTCCGACTATCTGTGGTTGATCATAATAATCCTGTGGTATAAATGGTGTAAAAGTGATCCACTCTACATTAGAGGTTTTAAGAATATTGAGGTCGGTAGAATCTGCTTGCAAGTCAAAAACGTGTATCCCTCGATGCTTACCATCTTTACTGAAATGATCATTAGCTCGATCGGTTTGATTCTCGATACTGTAATCCCATTTGTAATCCATCTGATCACTGGTACGAAACGCATCGATCCCTTTGAGTGATAGCCAAATCAACAAGAAAGGCAGTATGCCTTTTAAACTAATCCCTTTAAGGAAGCCTCGCCAAGCATTACGCTGGTAATCTCTCCACCAAGAGCGTATTAATAAAAAACTGAGGTAAGGTACTTGCAGGAATAAATAAAAAAATGGCCATTTAATAGCTGAACTATAAAATCGCTGCACCAATGACCACATCTCTTCATTAGGAATATCGACTCGCGAGCGGATGAGTAGGGCAACGAGTAAGCCAGCCAAGAGAAAGGCCCCAACTAAAAAAGCTAGGTAAAGAAAAAGTTGTTTGCGGGTGATTTTCACTTTAAAGTTTATGGTGGTGATACTGCTTTCTAAAGAAAGATACAGAAGTTTACCAAAAGAAAAAACAGGTAACATCCAAAGATATTATCCTGCTTTTCGAAAATTCTAAATGCACTACTTTTATGTGTTATGTTAATGAGACCTTTGTAGTGCGCAGCACTACAATCTGGTCGAATTAATCCCGGCGCAGCGCAGCGAATGTCGGGATGCTTGGCTAGGTGTCAAGTGCCAAATGACAAGTGTCATGTGTCATATGTTATGTGTTATGTATACTTCACGAAAAGCTACCGGCCTCACCTTTGTTACCCTACCTATTAACCTCATAAACTTATAAACTCATAACCCACTAAACCCTAAACAATCTAAACGCTTCGATCTTCTACAATAGTTGCGCAACTAGGACTCGAACCCAGACTAGAAGATCATGAGTCTTCTGTGCTACCAATTACACCATCGCGCCTTAGTTAAGTTTTGATATGGAGATGTTTTGACCTTAAATACATAGAGCAGAAGCGCCGGACTTCTACAAAAAAGCTTGGTACTGGGTGATAGATTCGAACTACCAATCTTCCACGTATCAGGCGGATGCCCTAACCTTTAGGCCAACCCAGCAAAAAGGGATAGGAAAATTGGAAGCTCAGAAAGGATTCGAACCTCTATCCCTGGAGTCAAATTCCAGTATCCTGCCTTTAGACGACTGAGCTATGTGTAATGATGTAATTTATAAGGCTTTCAATACGAAGCCAACCTATCACTTTCTAAATCATTATTTCTATATCATCACTTCACCACATAAGCAATACGCGGAACCTGGGGGTTACGATCCCCGTCCTCCAGTTCGACAAACTAGTGTGCTACCGATTACACCACAAGTTCCTTCTTATCATGCCATATACTACAGTGCCCCCGGTAGGGATCGAACCTACGCTCCTCTGATTAAAAGTCAGATGCTTTACCAACTAAGCTACGAGAGCAAATCCAAGAACTTCATTGACCAAATGATACATCCAGTCATTATTTCATTTTCCTAGTGGTAACCCGGGAGTCGAACCCTACCCTCCCCGTTTTCAGCGGGGCGCTCTCCCACGAGAGCTTCGTCACCTATGTTTCAATGTTGTAATGACGTAGTCGTATAAAGATGTAATTCCTAAAGAGATTATTTCCTTACAGGACCGTATCATTAGCTTTCGCAACCCGACAGGGATTCGAACCCTGGTCACCGCATAGAAAGTGCAGTATCCTTGGCCACTAGACGACCGGGTCGGTTAATTGTTGTAGAAGGAAAACGATTCGAACGTTCATCTCCGAGGTCCCAAACCCCGTGCTTTGGCCAGTTAAGCTACCCCTCTATTATGGATATGGAGCTATTTTGAAATTGTGAAGTTATGATGTGTGTTTAGCTTTGGTCTCACTAATCATCCTATCATTCACTAGTTAGGGCAAACGCACCAAAAAATTACCCTGCAATTTTTTATTATTTCTACTGACACTCCAATTCAAAACCGCTCTAGCATCTTCATTTTTGTCATTCGATA
>JBELML010000123.1:0-18994 GCA_042095835.1 Saprospiraceae bacterium | reverse complement strand
GTGTAGCTCAGTTGGCCAGAGCAGCTGATTTGTAATCAGCGGGTCGGGGGTTCGAATCCCTCCACTGGCTCCAAGAAAGAATAACTTCTTTGTTTGGGGGTGCGCCACAGTTGGAGAGGTGGGCTGGACTGTAAATCCAGTGCTTCGGCTGAATAGGTTCGAATCCTATCACCCCCACCATTCAAAGAGTTGTAAAATACAGATTCAGCATTGTACCAACCAATTAGCTGATTAAAGAAATGATATTGCTTAGGGCAGATTATTTCTATCTGTGTTTAGAGGTGTTTAAAAGTAAATGCTTCTTAGGTAAATAAGCGGGAGTAGCTCAGTTGGTAGAGCATCAGCCTTCCAAGCTGAGGGTCGCGGGTTCGAATCTCGTCTCCCGCTCAAATTTATGCGATTTCCTACCGACAGCCATCGGAAAAGTAATCGCCTAAATTTTGATTGTAGTGCCATTTAGAGGTGCTGTATTGCTTACTTTCCAATGGTAGGTAAGCGATTGAGCCTTATTGGCAAATGCCGAAGTAGCTCAGGGGTAGAGCACTTCCATGGTAAGGAAGGGGTCGCGGGTTCAAATCCCGCCTTTGGCTCCAGTGAATGCATTGATTCGTAATTAAATTTATATCCAAAATTTTATACTGATGGCTAAGGAAACATTCGAAAGATCGAAACCGCACGTAAACATAGGTACGATCGGTCACGTAGACCACGGTAAAACTACTCTAACTGCAGCAATCACAACTGTATTAGCAAATCAAGGTCTTGCTGAAAAGAAAGATTATGATGCTATTGATGGTGCGCCTGAAGAAAGAGAGCGTGGTATCACTATTAACACTGCACACGTAGAGTACGAAACAGAAAATCGTCACTATGCGCACGTTGACTGTCCAGGTCACGCAGATTACGTTAAAAACATGGTAACGGGTGCTGCACAAATGGACGGTGCCATCCTAGTAGTAGCTGCTACTGACGGACCAATGCCTCAAACTCGTGAGCACATTCTTTTGGCTCGCCAGGTAGGTGTTCCTCAGATTGTAGTTTTCATGAACAAGGTTGACCTTGTTGATGATGAAGAAATGCTTGAGTTGGTAGAAATGGAAGTTCGTGAACTATTGGATCAGTACGAATTCAATGGTGACGATGCTGCTATCGTTCAAGGTTCTGCATTGAAAGCACTTGAAGGTGATGATGGTGCAGTTGCTAAGATTATGGAGCTTATGGCAGCAGTAGATTCTGAAATTCCTGAGCCTGTACGTGTAACTGACAAGCCTTTCTTGATGCCTATCGAGGACGTGTTCTCTATCACAGGACGTGGTACAGTAGCTACTGGTCGTATCGAGCGTGGAGTTATTGAGACTGGTAATCCAGTCGAGATCATCGGTATGATGCCTGAAGATGCGAAGCCATTGACTTCAACTGTAACAGGTGTAGAGATGTTCCGTAAGATTTTAACTCGTGGTGAGGCTGGTGATAATGCTGGTATCCTATTACGTGGTATTGAGAAAGCAGATATCAAGCGTGGAATGGTTATCTGTGCTCCGGGAACTGTTAAACCACATACCCACTTCAAATGTGAGGTTTACGTATTATCTAAAGATGAAGGTGGTCGTCACACACCATTCTTCAACGGCTACCGCCCACAGTTTTACTTCCGTACAACGGATGTAACAGGTGATGTTACACTTCCTGGAGGAGTAGAAATGGTAATGCCTGGTGATAACGTAGCACTGGAAGTGAAATTGATCAACCCTATTGCAATGGAGAAAGGTCTTCGTTTCGCGATCCGTGAAGGTGGACGTACAGTAGGTGCAGGTCAGGTTACTGAAATTATCAAATAATATCATCTAATGATAAAGGCTTGAAAGAGTTGCTCATCTTGTAAATTGATGGGTAGCTCTTTTTCGCCCTACGGGCATAGCTCAACTGGCAGAGCGACGGTCTCCAAAACCGTAGGTTGTGGGTTCAAGTCCTACTGCCCGTGCAACAACTTGAATTGTGAGTTAAAGAGACTCACAATTTGTTTTATAAAGTAAAGGGCAGAGGGTATTCTTCTGGACTTTGCTTAGAACCTTTGAATTGTAGGAAAGATGGATAAACTGGTTCTTTACATTAAGGATAGCTACAATGAGTTGATCAATAAGGTGACTTGGCCTACTTGGCCTAACCTTCAGAGTAGTACTGTATTGGTTATTGTAGCATCAATTATTTTGGCCCTAATCATTTTCGTGATGGATGCAATATCACGAACGGCTTTGGACCTAATTTACGGAATTTAATTAGTAAAAGCACATGGCTGACGAATCTACAAAATGGTACTCTTTAAGAGTTATTAGTGGCAAGGAGCGCAAAATCAAAGAGCGCATCGAGAAGGAGATAGAGATCAATAAATGGGAGGCTATCGTCACTCAGATCCTTGTACCCACTGAGAAAGTTTACAAGATTCGTAATGGAAAAAAGGTAATCTCTGAGCGAAATATTTTACCTGGATATATTCTTGTAGAAGCTGTCCAAAGTAAATTTTCTGGAGAGATTATTCAGACTATTGCTAATATTACTAATGTCATTCACTTCTTGGGGAAAACCAATCCGGTGCCCATGAGGGATGCTGAAGCGAATCGTCTGCTTGGAAAAGTAGATGAATCTCAAGAGGCAGGGGAGTCTATGATAGAACCATTCATAATTGGAGAAACCGTCAAGATTATTGATGGTCCATTCAGTGAGTTTGTGGGTGATATTCAGGAGGTGAACGAAGAGAAGAAAAAGCTGAAAGTAATCGTAAAGATTTTCGGCCGAGGTACAGAGGTAGAGTTGAACTTTATGCAGGTTGAAAAGCAAACCTGATTGTCCAATTTTAAGAGAGCTGTTACACAACAATTATACTTAAGGATAAGCGCTTAGATTCCACAGCGTGTGGAATTGCTTCACTAGGTTCTTATCAAAAGCAATAAAACGCAATAAAATGGCTAAAGAAGTCGAAACGCTGATCAAACTTCAGGTGAAAGGTGGACAGGCCAACCCGGCTCCTCCGGTAGGTCCTGCTCTTGGTGCGAAGGGTGTGAATATCATGGAATTTTGTAAGCGCTTTAACGCTAAAACACAAGATAGCCCAGGTAAAGTACTTCCGGTAATCATTACCGTTTTTAAAGATAAGTCTTTTGACTTTATCATCAAGACACCTCCTGCTGCAATCCAATTGAAGGAAGCTGCCAAGGTCAAGTCAGGATCTGCAGAGTCTAATCGTATTAAAGTAGGTACAGTGACTTGGGATCAAGTAAGAGCTATCACCGAAAACAAAATGCCAGACCTTAACTGCTTTACAGTAGAGTCAGGTATGAAAATGGTAGCTGGTACTGCCAGAAGTTTGGGCATAACTATAGAAGGTACACCTCCTTGGGGTGAAGCTACTACAGAAGGATAATCTATAATTATTAGCAAGGGAGTCATTTGAATAAAATGACGTTAGGACCTTAAATTTTAAGCATATGGCAAAAGTTGGTAAGAAAAGAGCTGAAGCCGAGAAAAAAGTCGATCAGAATAAACTGTATTCTATCGACGAGGCGATGGCTCTAGTCAAAGAGGTTAATACTACTAAATTCGATGCATCTGTCGATGTACACGTGAAGTTAGGTGTAGACCCAAGAAAAGCAGATCAAGCAATCAGAGGTACAGCTGCTTTACCGAATGGTACAGGTAAATCAAAAAGAGTAATCGTTTTTTGTACACCTGACAAAGAAGCTGAAGCAAAAGAAGCTGGTGCTGATGAGGTAGGCTTAGATGAATTGATTAGTAAAGTACAAGGTGGTTGGTTAGACTTTGATGTAGTAGTGGCAATGCCACAGACTATGGCTAAAGTAGGTCGTCTAGGTCGTGTATTAGGACCTCGTGGCTTAATGCCTAACCCAAAGACAGGTACCGTAACGCCAAATGTTGGTGCAGCTGTAGCTGATGTGAAGAAAGGTAAAATTTCATTTCGTGTAGATAAGTATGGTATCATCCATTCTTCTGTGGGCCGTGTTTCTTTCGAACCTAATCAGTTGGTAGAGAATGCACTGGAGCTTTTGGGGACGCTACAAAGAATGAAACCTTCTAGTGCGAAAGGTATTTATATGAGATCTGTCACTGTTGCTAGTACAATGAGTCCTGGTATCAAGATAGATACGAAATCTATTCGTTAATTCTAAAATTTTGCGGCGATGACTAAAGCAGAAAAGACAGCACTAATCGAAGATTTAGCGGTAAAGTTTGAGGGAGCAAAATTTTTCTATGTGACAGATTTTACTTCAATGACCGTCTCAGAAACGAATGATTTTCGTAGAAAGTGCTTTGAAAATGAAATTGAAATGCACGTGATCAAAAATACTTTGATCCAGAAAGCATTGGAGCGTGTCTCTGACACGGCATATCAAGGATTATATGACGATCTTGTAGGTCCTTCAGCGGTATTATTTTCTGAAACAGGTAAAAAACCTGCAGAAATATTGAAAGAATACCGTGGTAAAGATGGTGAGATACCTCGCCTAAAGGTAGCTTACATTGATTCGGATATTATCAAAGGTGATGACCAATTAGAGTTCTTGACTAAACTAAAGTCCAAAGAAGATCTTATTGGCGAATTAGTTACTCTACTACAAAGCCCTGCCAAAAACTTGGTTACTTTACTCAAAGGACCAGAGCAGAAGTTGATCGGTTTAGTGAAATCTGGACCAGATACTATGATGGCTTTGTTGAAAGGTATCGAAAAGAAAGGAAATTAATTATTAATCATGGCTTCCACGGTATTCCATGTGAGCGGAATATCGCATCCATAAATTATGTTGCGCACCATTATTCATTAATGGTTTAACGTAGAAAAAATTATTATCATGGCTGATTTGAATGCTATCGCAGAACAATTAGTAAATCTAACAATTAAAGAAGTAACTGATCTTGCTACTATCCTTAAGGATGAGTACGGTATCGAACCTGCTGCTGCTGCTCCTGTTGCTGTAGCTGCTGCTGGCGGTGCTGCTGCAGGTGGTGGAGAAGCTGCTGCTGAGCAAACAGAATTCGATGTTATCTTAACTTCTGCAGGTGCTGCTAAGTTGAAGGTTGTTAAAGAAGTAAAAACAATCTTAGGTGTTGGTCTTAAAGAGGCTAAAGAATTAGTAGACGGAGCTCCTGGTCCAGTTAAATCTGGTATCCCTAAAGCTGAAGCTGAAGAGTTGAAAGAGAAGTTAGAAGCAGTTGGTGCTTCTGTCGAATTGAAGTAAGACTACTGTTCTCCAAAAGTATTGCCTTTTGCTTTACTTTTGGATCTGTGAAAGGCTTAGAGCGTTGCGTGCAACGCCCTAAGCCTATCGTCGTATAATCAAGTACATTCATTCTCTCCTAAAACGTAGAATTTTTGTACTTTCTGGTAAATTTTTCCTCTTTCTGGAATATTTATCATAAAAAGCAAGCTGGTAGTGAACTTTTAGGGGTACCCAAATTGTTATTATCAGTTGCTGACCTCATTTTTTGTTTGAAAGAGACAGTCGGTAAATAAATAAATTGCAGATGACATCAAACGCTAAGGTTTTAAATGCCGAAGCCCTTCGGGTAAACTTCGGAAAAATTAAACGCGCTTCTGATTATCCCGATTTCCTAGAGATTCAAGTTAAGTCCTTCAGAGAGTTCTTCCAGTTGGAAACAACTCCTGAAAATCGCATGAATGAAGGCTTGTATCGGGTATTCCAGGAGAACTTCCCAATCACTGATACCAGGAATATCTTCGTATTAGAATTCTTGGATTATTTTGTCGATCCACCCCGATATACTATCGAGGAATGTATGCAAAGAGGACTCACCTATAGTGTTCCTCTGAAAGCAAAATTGCGTCTGTCATGTAATGACGAAGAGCATGTCGACTTCCAAACAATTGTGCAGGATGTATTTCTAGGAAATATTCCCTACATGACTCCCAAAGGTACTTTTGTGATCAATGGTGCTGAAAGAGTCATCGTTTCGCAATTGCATAGATCACCAGGGGTATTCTTCGGACAAAGTTTCCACCCTAATGGTACCAAAATCTATTCAGCTCGGGTGATTCCATTCAAAGGGGCATGGATGGAGTTTGCTACAGATATCAATACAGTCATGTATGCCTACATCGACCGTAAGAAAAAATTCCCGGTTACCACTTTATTACGGGCTATTGGCTTTGATACCGATAAAGCCATCCTTAATATTTTCGACCTCGCCGACGAAATAGAGGCATCTGAGGACAATCTACTGAATGCTGTTGGCCGTAAGCTTGCTGCGCGTGTGCTCAAGTCATGGACTGAAGACTTCGTAGATGAAGATACTGGTGAGGTTGTAACCATCGAAAGAAATGAGATCATCCTCGAGAGAGATATCGCCCTAGATGAGGATAATATCAAACTGGTTTTAGATTCAGGTGCAGAAATCGTTATTCTTCAGAAAGAAGAAATCGAAGAAGACTACTCTATTATCTACAATACATTACAAAAAGATCCATCGAGCTCCGAGATCGAAGCGGTACAATATATTTATCGCCAATTGAGAGGTACTGACCCACCGGATGATGAGACAGCTCGTGGTATCATTGATAAATTATTCTTCTCAGATAAACGCTACAACTTGGGTGAAGTTGGTCGCTACAAGATCAATCGTAAGTTGGAGCTACAAACGGATAAGTCGATTCTGACACTTACTAAAGAAGACATCATTGAGATTGTCAAATACCTGGTAAGTTTAATGAATCAAAAAGCTGAAATTGACGATATCGACCATTTGTCTAATCGTCGAGTTCGTACCGTTGGAGAGCAATTATACGCTCAGTTCGGTGTTGGTTTGGCGCGTATGGCGCGTACCATCCGAGAGCGGATGAACGTAAGAGATAACGAGGTATTTACACCGATCGATTTGATTAACGCAAGAACCCTTTCTTCGGTGATCAACTCTTTCTTTGGTACCAGCCAGTTATCTCAATTTCTGGATCAAACCAATCCGATTTCTGAAATCACGCACAAGCGACGGATTTCCGCCCTAGGACCTGGTGGTCTTTCCAGAGAGCGTGCAGGTTTTGAGGTGCGAGATGTACACTACTCTCACTATGGTCGTTTATGTACGATTGAAACACCGGAAGGACCAAATATTGGTTTGATTTCTACCCTCTGTGTTCACGCCAAAGTGAATAAAATGGGATTCCTAGAGACGCCTTATCGAAAGGTGAAAGAGGGAACTGTGGAGATGGATGAAGAGCCACTTTATCTTTCTGCTGAAGGGGAAGATTACAAGCGGATCGCTCAAGCGAACGCACCCATAGACAATGAGTCGGGGGCCTTCCTTACAGATAAGATTAAGTGTCGCGAACATGGTGATTTCCCTGTCTTATCTCCACCAGAGATTGAATTTATGGACGTTGCACCCAACCAGATTGTTGGGGTGTCTGCTTCCTTGATTCCTTTCTTAGAGAATGATGATGCCAACCGTGCCCTGATGGGATCGAACATGCAGCGTCAGGCCGTACCATTATTGAGACCGCGCTCTCCAATTGTAGGTACCGGACTAGAAGGAAAGGTCGCTCGTGATAGCCGCATGATGTTGAATGCCGAAGGCAATGGAGTCGTGGAATATGTGGATGCAACGGAGATCATCGTGAAATATGATCGCTCAAAAGAAGACCAACTCGTATCTTTTGAAGATAATCGCAAGAAGTACAGCTTGATCAAATTCCGTAGAACTAATCAAGGGACTTGTATCAACCTAAGACCTATTGTCCGTAAAGGCGATAGAGTAACAGAAGGTCAAATCCTTTGTGATGGCTACGCTACTGAAAAAGGAGAATTGGCATTGGGCCAAAACTTGAAGGTGGCCTTCATGCCTTGGAAAGGGTATAACTTTGAGGATGCGATTGTACTTTCAGAGCGGGTAGTTCGTGAAGATGTCTTTACTTCCTTACATATAGAGCACTTCGAGTTAGATGTGCGTGATACCAAATTAGGTGAAGAGGAATTAACTAATGATATTCCAAACGTAAGTGAGGACGCTACTAAAGACCTAGACGAAAACGGAATTATCCGTGTCGGTGCTTGGGTCCGTGAAGGAGACATTCTCATTGGTAAAATCACACCTAAAGGGGAATCTGATCCGACACCAGAAGAGAAGCTACTGCGAGCTATCTTTGGTGATAAAGCAGGTGATGTGAAAGATGCTTCAATGAAGGCACCACCATCTACCAAAGGGATCATTATCAACAAGCAACTTTTTGCAAGAGCAAAGAAAGATAAAGTACAGAAAGAAGCAGAGAAGAATCAACTTTCTAAGTTGGAAGATGATCACAAGATCGCGCTCAACAAATTGAAGACGATTCTAATCGATAAGTTGATCTTGTTGCTGAAAGATCAAAAAGCCAACGGTGTACGTAGTATCTACAACGAAGAGTTTATTCCAAAAGGAGTTAAATTCAACCAAGAAGTACTCAGAGAGATCGATTACTCTGTTATCGATTATAGCAACTGGACAGAAGATAATGCTACCAATGCCTTGATAGCTCGTCTATTGCACAACTACAGCATCAAGTACAATGAAGAAGTAGGTCGCTACAAGCGAGAGAAATTCAACATTAGTATTGGTGATGAGTTGCCAGCAGGAGTATTAAAGTTGGCTAAAGTCTATATGGCCAAAAAGCGTAAACTTAAAGTAGGTGATAAGCTTGCCGGTCGCCACGGTAATAAAGGTATCGTTGCTCGTATCGTACGTATGGAAGACATGCCTTTCCTAGAAGATGGCACACCAGTAGATATCGTACTGAATCCACTAGGCGTACCTTCTCGTATGAACCTTGGCCAGATTTTTGAAACGGTTCTTGGATGGGCAGGTGAGAAACTCGATATGAAGTTTGGTACACCGATCTTCGATGGAGCTTCACTTGAAGAAATTGATGAATACTGTAAGCAGGCAAGCCTTCCTCGTTTGGGGCAAACCTACTTGTACGATGGAGGGACGGGAGATCGTTTCCACCAGCAAGCAACAGTAGGTATCATCTACATGTTGAAGCTGTCTCACATGGTCGATGACAAGATGCACGCACGTAGTATCGGGCCATACTCATTGATTACGCAGCAACCATTGGGTGGTAAAGCTCAGTTCGGTGGCCAGCGCTTTGGTGAGATGGAGGTATGGGCACTTGAGGCCTTTGGAGCATCCAATATCCTACAAGAGTTGTTGACCATCAAGTCTGATGACATTAATGGTCGCGCCAAAGCTTACGAAGCTATTGTAAAAGGTGATCCACTTCCAGATCCAAATATTCCTGAGTCTTTCAATGTATTGATTCACGAGCTACGCGGATTAGCCTTGGATGTGAAATTTGAATAAAACTAATTTTTTCCGGACCACTGTATGGTCCGGAAATAATCATTAATACCTCGTTCAACTATGTCTTTTAAAAAGAAAAGTCATATTCAAAAGCAAAACTTTGAAAGTATTACCATCAGTTTGTCGTCTCCAGATGATATTTTGGAGCGCTCCTTTGGTGAGGTACTAAAACCAGAAACGATTAACTACCGGTCTTATAAGCCGGAGCGTGATGGTTTGTTTTGCGAACGTATCTTCGGTCCAGTGAAGGACTACGAATGCTACTGTGGCAAATACAAGCGTATCCGCTATAAAGGGATCGTTTGTGACCGTTGTGGGGTTGAAGTAACTGAAAAGAAGGTTCGTAGAGAGCGTATGGGCCACATTAAGTTAGTGGTACCAGTAGTGCATATTTGGTTCTTCAAGTCTTTACCTAACAAAATTGGGTACTTGCTAGGACTTTCTTCTAAAAAGTTAGAGTCCATCATCTACTACGAGCGATACGTAGTTATCCAGGAAGGTGTCAAGGAAGATGAGGGAATCAGTAAGATGGATTTACTGACGGAAGAAGAATACTTGGATATTTTGGAGGCTTTGCCACCAGAAAACCAAATGTTGGAAGATGATGATCCTAATAAATTTATCGCTAAGATGGGAGCCGACGCTGTTCGGGACCTTCTAATGCGTTTAGATTTAGATCAACTCTCTTTCGTGTTACGCCACCAGGCTGCCAATGAGACTTCTCAGCAACGTAAGTCTGAGGCATTGAAGCGTCTACGTGTAGTAGAAGCTTTCCGTGATGGCCTAACCAGAATCGAAAACCGCCCCGAATGGGCTATCATTCAGTACTTGCCAGTGATTCCACCGGAGCTGAGACCTTTGGTCCCCTTAGATGGTGGTCGTTTTGCAAGCTCAGATTTGAATGACCTTTACCGTAGGGTGATTATACGTAATAACCGTCTGAAGCGTCTTTTGGAGATTAAAGCTCCTGAGGTGATTTTGAGAAACGAGAAACGAATGCTTCAAGAAGCAGTCGATTCCTTGTTTGATAACTCAAGAAAATCAAATGCGGTTAAAGCAGAAGGTGGTCGTCCATTGAAATCATTAAGTGATATCCTGAAAGGTAAGCAAGGACGTTTCCGTCAAAACTTACTGGGTAAGCGTGTTGATTACTCTGGTCGTTCGGTTATCGTAGTAGGACCTACTTTGAAGCTTCACGAATGTGGACTGCCAAAAGGTATGGCTGCGGAGTTGTTCAAGCCTTTTGTTATTAGAAAGTTGATTGAGCGTGGAGTGGTCAAAACGGTTAAATCTGCTAAGAAATTAGTAGATCGTAAAGATCCAGTGATTTGGGAAATCCTTGAAAATATTTTGAAAGGACACCCTATTTTGCTCAACCGTGCACCAACCCTGCACCGTCTTTCTATCCAGGCTTTCCAGCCTACTTTGATTGAGGGTAAAGCCATTCAATTACACCCATTAGTATGTGGTGCCTTTAACGCGGATTTCGATGGTGACCAGATGGCGGTACACGTACCTTTGAGCCATGCTGCAATTTTGGAGGCGCAAATGTTGATGTTGGCTTCGCATAATATGCTGAATCCTCAAAACGGTACACCAATTACCCTTCCTTCTCAGGATATGGTATTGGGATTATACTACATCACCAAAGAGCGTTCGTCTACAGAGGAAATCAAAGTGAAGGGAGAAGGCATGAGATTCTACTCTGCGGAGGAAGTAATGATTGCCTACAATGAAGGCATACTTGATTTACATGCCAAAATCAAAGCAAAAGTAAAAGTAGAGGACGAAGAAGGAAACCTAGTCCAGCGCTTGATTGATACGACTACTGGTCGAGTTTTATTCAACCAGAATGTACCAGCGCAGGTGCCGTACATCAATATACTATTGACCAAGAAAAACTTGAAGAAGGTGATTGGGGATGTGATCCAAAGAACCGACTTTAAAGTAACGGCTGATTTCCTTGATTCTATCAAGAATTTGGGCTTCCTGTGGTCATTCAAAGGTGGTTTATCCTTTAACTTGGGTGATCTGATCACACCTTCGAATAAAGCAAGTACATTGGTTCAGGCAACTGATGAAGTTGATGAAGTTTGGGACAACTACAACATGGGGCTGATTACCAATAATGAGCGCTATAACCAAATCATCGATAAGTGGACTTTTGCAGATAATACAATCACAGAGACCTTGATGAAGGAACTCTCTGAGCACAAGCAAGGATTTAACTCGGTGTATATGATGCTGCACTCTGGAGCACGTGGTTCGAAGCAGCAAATTAAGCAGCTTTGTGGTTTGCGTGGTCTGATGGCTAAGCCGAGAAAATCTGGTGATACAGGAGGAGCCGTTATTGAAAACCCAATCTTATCCAATTTCGTGGATGGATTGTCAGTACTAGAATACTTTATTTCTACTCACGGTGCGCGTAAAGGTCTGGCAGATACTGCCTTGAAAACGGCTGATGCCGGTTACTTGACGCGTCGTTTGGTGGATGTCTCCCAGGATGTCGTTATCATGCAGGAAGATTGTAATACCCTACGTGGTATGGAAACAACTGCATTGAAAGACAATGATAAGGTGGTAGAGACTTTAAGTTCTCGTATCGATGGGCGCTATGCTTTACACGATATTGTACATCCTGTAACTGATGAGGTTATTGTTGCTGCTGATGAATATATTTCTACAAAAGCAGCTCATTATATTGAATCAGAAGGAATCGAAACAGTGTACATTCGCTCCGTATTGACTTGTGATGTAAAAAGAGGTGTTTGTACCAAATGTTATGGTAAAAACATGGCTACTGGTCGTATAGCCGAGCAAGGTGATGCGGTGGGTATCATTGCTGCACAATCAATCGGTGAGCCTGGTACTCAGTTGACTTTACGTACCTTCCACGTAGGTGGTATTGCTTCTGTAGCGAAAAATGAGTCCTCTATTTCATCTAAGTTTGAAGGTCGCCTAGAATTCGATGGTATTAAGACGGTTAAAGGTGGAGATGAAGGAAATGAACTGATTGTAATTGCACGTACTGGTGAAATTAGAATCTATGATACAGACTCTAACAAGCTCTATAGCTCTCACTATATCCCTTATGGATCTACACTTCATGTGAAAGATGGACAGAAGATCAAGAAAGGAGAGTTGATCTGTGAGTGGGATCCATTTAACGCAGTGATTATCACAGAGTTTGGTGGTATTGCCAAGTTCGAATCTGTTGAAGAAGGACTTACTTTCCGTATCGAGCGAGATGATCAAACTGGTTATGCAGAGAAGGTAATCGTTGAAAGTAAGAATAAACGTAAGATTCCTGTCATCCATATTGTTTCTCCTGATGGTGAAAAATTGAAGTCTTATAACCTTCCAGTAGGAGCATATATCTCTATAGAAGATGGTCAGGAATTGTCTCCTGGTGAGAAAATTGTGAAGATTCCACGTAAGCTTGGAGGTATCCAGGATATTACCGGTGGTCTTCCTCGTGTAACGGAACTATTTGAGGCACGTAATCCTTCGAACCCAGCCACAGTATCTGAGATCGATGGTGTAGTTACTTTCGGTAAGATCAAGCGTGGTAATAGAGAAGTCGCGGTTACAGCAAAAGATGATCAAAAAAGAAAGTACCTTATTGGTCTTTCCAAGCATATCCTGGTTCAGGATGGTGACTTTGTGAGAGCCGGTACACCGCTTTCTGATGGATCAACTGCACCGAAAGATATCTTGAATATCAAAGGACCTTTTGCAGTACAAGCTTATCTGGTTAATGGTATCCAAGAGGTATACCGTTCTCAAGGTATTACGATCAATAACAAGCACATCGAGGTCATTGTACGTCAGATGATGCGTAGAGTTCAAATCGAAGATCCAGGTGATACTATCTTCCTAGAAGGCGAAGCTGTTGAGAAATATGATTTCTTGGCACAGAATGATTGGATTTTTGATAAGAAGATTGTGACAGATGCTGGTGACTCTAATAAGTTGCACATTGGAGAGTTAGTTACACTTCGTCAAATCAGAGAAGAAAATAGCTACTTGAAACGTAATGACCTTCAATTGATTGAGTACAGAGATGCTGTCCCTGCTACTTCTAGTCCAATTTTACAAGGTATTACTAAATCATCGCTTGGTACGCATAGCTGGATATCTGCTGCTTCCTTCCAGGAAACAACCAAGGTATTGAGTACAGCAGCAATCGGCGCTAAGATGGATTACTTATCTGGTCTGAAAGAGAACGTAATCGTCGGTAAGCGTATTCCTGCGGGTACTGGTATGCGTCGCTTCAATGATATCTACGTGAACTCTAAGGAGATACAAGAGCGCATCGAAGCAAGAAGAGCTCAATACGAGCTGGAATAAAAATACTGTAATATTGCAATAAAAACGGCCTTCCAAATTTTTTGGAAGGCCGTTTTTGCTTAGAATAGATGTTGTACTTTGCTCTTATAGATTCGCAGCGTGTGCTTCTACTGCATTCCAAACTCTGAATACATTCTGATAACAAATCTTAGCAATGTCCTCTTCTGAATAACCTCTTTTCAGCAACTCTTTGATAAGATTTGGGTATTGAGAAACATCTTTCAAACCTGTAGGTAAGGAATCACCTACACCATCATAGTCAGAACCTAGCCCTACGTGGTCGATACCAGCAAGTTCTACCACATTGTCTATGTGGTTGGCTACCATCTGCACGTCAGAATATAGTGATGGATTCTCTTCCTGGAATTGATCAATGACTTCCTGAGCGCCTGGTTGCCCATAAGCCAAACCCTTCTCTTCAAGGAGAATTCTGAGTTCGTCTCTTTTCTTATTTCTATACTCTTGGATCTCACCATCTAGAAAAGTAGAGCCAAAGTTGATTTGAATAACGCCACCATTTTCTCCTAACTGCTTAATCATGTCGTCATTCATGTTACGCTCAAAACCTGGAGTAAACTTACGACAGCTCGAATGAGAAGCAATCACTGGTACTTCGGTGATGTCCATAACTTGGTAGAAGGTAGAATCTGAGACATGAGAAATGTCTACCATGATACCGACTCTATTCATTTCTTTTACTACGTCTACTCCAAACGGACTCAAGCCATTCCAGGTGCGGGTTGTATCGTAAGAGGAGTCGCAGATTTGGTTGTCTTTGGAATGCGTCAAGGTGATATATCGGATACCTCTCCCATGCCAGTACGCTACATTTTTGAGGTCGTCCATAATAGGCGATCCGTTTTCCATACCAAAAGGAAGTGATATAATACCTTTCTTAAAGTTAGCTTCCACCTCCGCTGGAGAAGTGACGACCTGGAAGTTATTCGGAAGGCTGTCTGCTATACCTTCTATCATAGTGATCAAGCTATCGGCCAGTTTATAAGCTTCCTCACCAGTACCCTTGTTAGCAGGAATATAAATAGACATAAAAGGAGCATCTAAACCACCTTTTTTAGCTCTGACAAAGTCAAAATCTCCTTTATCGGTTTCTACGGGGATACCAATAAACTCTTTGGTAAGTCGGAAATTACTTACTTTGAGTCGGAATGGTAAATCGACATGACCATCGGTGATGATATATTTATGCGCCAATTCATCAGCATAGGTGCTGAGCTCGTCCTCAGTCATTTCTGCTATTGGTTTTTTGGCTTCTTCTTCAGTTGGTGCGGCTGGTTGGCAGGCAGTAAATAGAAGAGTGAATGCCAGGCCAAGTAGTACGAATTTATTCATTTGTTTTTTTTACAAAAATAATAGAAAAAACATACCCTAATAGGACTAGTCTAAAATCAAAAGAGGGAAGCAATTGCTTCCCTCTTTTGATTTTATTTCCCAGGTGGTATTAAATCTCTAATTTCGATGCAAATCGATGGGGTTCTGCTTCATAGATCAAATCATAGATCGCCTTAAACACATCTTCTGGGTTGGGCTTAGTAAAATAATCTCCATCAGAACCGTAAGGTGTACGGTGCTCCTTTGCAGTAATCGTAATGGGTTTGGAATCTAAATACGCATAGGCATTTTGCTCTTCCAATACTTTCTGCAACATAAAACCTGTGGCAGCTCCAGGAACATCTTCGTCCATAAAGACAACCCGATTGGTTTTTTCAATAGATTGTAGAATCCTATGTTCTAGGTCAAAAGGAAGAAGGGTCTGTACATCAATGAGCTCTACAGAAATGCCGACTTTTTCTAATAGCTTCATGCCTTCTTCGGCCACTCTAATACAAGATCCATAAGTCACCAGTGTAATATCCTGTCCCTCGTGCAAAACTTCGGGCACACCCAATGGGACAGTAAATGCTCCCAGGTTGTTTGGTAGGGGTTCCTTTCTTCGATACCCATTCAGGCATTCAATGATGAGTGCTGGGTCATCTGATTGTAGCATCGTATTATAAAAACCAGCTGCTTGGGTCATATTTCTAGGCACCAAAACGTACATACCTCTGATGGCATTGAGGATCATCCCTAGTGGTGATCCAGCGTGCCAAATTCCTTCCAAACGGTGCCCTCTTGACCGAATAATGGCCGGCGCAGCCTGCCTACCCGCAGAACGCCAGCGCAAGGTCGATAGATCATCTACTAAAGGCTCTAAACCATAAATTAGATAATCGAGATACTGAATCTCTGCAATGGGACGAAATCCCCGGGCTGCCAAGCCTATGGCCTGTCCCATGATACTCCATTCCCGAATGCCTGTGTCAAAAACTCGATTCCTGCCAAATTTCTTTTGTAGACCAGCAAAACCCTGGTTGACATCTCCAATTTGACCTACATCTTCTCCAAAGGCAATTAATCGAGGATCATCGGCGAATTTCTGATGAAAAAAAGCATTGATAACCTCGTACCCATTCTTCATGGGACTATCTTTGGTATATTCAGGAGCAACAACAGGAATATTAAGTGCTGCTTTTGATGTTTGGCTATATAGATATTGCCCGTATCTCTGTGTACCTGCACTATCCTCTTGTTGAATCCATGTAGCTAAAGCTTTAACGGCTTCGTGTTCCTGGCCAAGACAGAGGAAATAGGTGCGTTTAGCATTTGATAGAATCTCGCTCAAAAAAGGATTAATCAGCAGCGAGAGCTGTCTTTTTTGCTCTTCTATTTCGGGAGAGAAGCTAGGGATTTGTTTATAAATAGCTTTGATCTCCAGTAACTTTTCTTTGATTGGAGCAAAATAAGCCTTCCAAGCCTTGATTTTAGCTTCCTTTACTTCTATTCTGGCAGCCTTTCTAATTTTTTGAGTTTCCTCTTCGGTAGCGATACCTTGGTTGATCATCCACTGCTCCATCATCTTGATACAGTCATGGTCGCGCTCCCATTGTAGGCGATCTTTCGATTTGTAGCGCTCGTGCGAACCAGAGGTGGAGTGGCCTTGAGGTTGTGTGACCTCATCAACGTGGAATAAAACGGGGCGATGGGTTTCTCTAGCATTTTTAGCAGCTTTCATGTAGCTCTCAATCAAGCCAACATAATCCCAGGCTTTCCCCTTGTAGATATTGATGCCATTTTCGTCTTCCTCGCCTGCTTGCAGTCCGGCCATGGCTTTGGAAATAGAAGACTTGACGGTTTGGTATTTGATCGGAACAGATATACCATAGCCATCATCCCAAACGGAAATAAACAAGGGAACCTGCATCACACCTGCGGCATTCATAGCTTCCCAGAAAATACCTTCTGAGGTACTCGCATCACCGATAGTAACAAAACATATTTCATTGCCCTGATCAGAAAATGGAGTTCCCTTTTTTAGGGTAGGATGTTGGCGATAGTGTTTAGAGGCTTCTGCTAGACCGAGTGCACGTGGTATTTGCCCTGCGGTATTGGAGACATCAGCAATAATATTAACGGAGGCTAGATGGTCGGTCCACTCACCAGTGTTTTTGTCGATTAACACACTCGAAAAGTGGTTGTTCATTTGTCGACCAGCAGAGTGGACATCGTTCTCGACATCGGCATAAAGTTGAGCAAAGTACTGCTCTATAGTACACATGCCCAAGGCGAACATAAGAGTCTGGTCACGATAATAACCAGAACGAAAATCTCCCTTCTGCATCACTTTTGCCAAAGCAATCTGTGGAACCTCCTTACCATCACCTGTAATGCCAAATTTGGCTTTACCAGTGAGTACTTCTTTACGAGCCAATAAACTTGCTTCTCGGCTGATGCAACAAATCCTGAAATCCTCCAAGATAGTTTTGCGATCTGCTAGTATGGATTTGGCTATTTTACTCATAGGTTTTGAGACGACGACTCCATTATCGATCATAAGTTTTAGTTCGTTTGTCAATTTGGTTTACTTAGTAACGGACAAAAGATTCCGCCAGAAATCAATAAGTTATTTTTTGATCGTTACTTAAAAATATACTTGGTTTTGTAAGGCCTAACCAGGGGAATATAAGAAAAAAAAATGGTTTTTTTATCAGTATAGATTATTCATTGTCAACGCTTTACACGAATTTGTATTGTTTTTAGAATATTATTTGGCTTTGGGTGTCCTTTGCCTGTGTTTTTTGCCCTATCGCCAAACAAAAGGCAAGATTTAATTCTCTCAGTAGCTAGAATCAAATTTTTGTAAAAAATACAAAGCCCAAACCATCAAATATTCTAAAAATATAACCCAATAATCTTCTGTTAGCTTGTTTGAGCAGTATTAATAATCGCCTCTATTTTTGATTCTTTAATGCTACGATTAGCTGTTTGGCCCTTTCCTCTGAGTCGCAAAGCCGCATTTGATCCGCCAAAGGGCGTAGCTCTAAAACCTCATCTTTCAACTGCTCTAAATCCTTCAGCACGAGGCCGTTTTTCTCTTGCTTACTGTCTTCTAAAATCGCATTTTCCGCTAAGAAAATTGCTTTTCGGACCCTCATTCGATCAAGGTACTTTTTATAGAATTCAATTTTAGCCTTCCTAAGTTTAACTCTCAATGACAAATGTTCCAGCGTAGATTGATATTCGTTGAGTTCACTTTCTTTTAGATGATTGGCAGAGGCATTGGCAATGATTTGCTGCGTTGAAAGGCGAGAATGCTGGAGCTTCTTCAAACGCTCGGTTTCTTCGTCGATACTCTTTTGGGTTTCTCCGATTTCACGGAGAATCAGATATTTGGGGTCCGTTTCTAAAAATGCCAGCAGATCATCTATTTGACGGTCGATTTTTCGTTGCCTCCAGGTTTTTTGTAGAGCAGGAAATAAAAAGGCCACTGCTGCTAAAATCGCAAACAAGGGAAAGCGCAGACGGATAAATAAAAAAGCTAAAAGGCCCCCCAGAACAATGCTGATAATGTTCTGAGCATTATTCGATTGACTTTGTTGCGTAAAATAGTCTTCAATCATTACGCCTACATCACCTTCAATCGGGAAGGAAGATTCCAGCCCTGGTTCTATGATTTCTAATTGATCATCGCTAATGCGGTATTGCATCGAAAATACATCTTAAATTCATCCTGGTTTAAAACAACATCATAATACTAAATTTTAGGGACAAGCCTACAAGCTTTTTAAATATTCGATCACAGATTTCCTTTCGTCCTCCTCCAGCTTATCTCCAAAATAGTGTCCTCCATTTCCATAACCAGGTAAGGTAGTATCATAAGTCCATTTGCCTGCACTACCTTTTTTTGACTCATAATTCCATCCCACTTTATCATAATTATAATCTCTAC
>JBELML010000122.1:0-19048 GCA_042095835.1 Saprospiraceae bacterium | reverse complement strand
CTTCGTTTTTGTATCGAATGACAAAAATGAAGATGCTAGAGCGGTTTTGAATTGTAGTTTTAGTAGGAATTATAAAAAATTGCAGGGTAATTTTTTGTTGCGTTTGCCCTAATCTCGGAAGGCGCCTTAAATTTTAAGAAAATTAAAACAGGGCATAATTTTGATAAGTAAAAATGTCAACTTACTTTTGAGATGCAAATCAACTTATCGTAATCTCATCTTTTTTCCCTTCACTAACACAACGACCTACACTTTATGAACATTATTTAATTACTAGCCTTGAGCTGGTAACCGATTTAGGTACGTTACGATATGAACATTAAATTTTTACATCCCATGAACAGCTTGATTCCATTTACCAACCGAGGGGTAAATAGTCTTCTTTATCCCTACGATTTTGATTTTTCTCCCACCATTTTTCCAACCAAAACAGACCCGAAGCGAGATAGGCAGGACCAATTGGTCACTGATTCCGCTGCAAAGTCTGTACTAAAATCTAAAAATAAGGCTACGAAGGCTTTGAAGCCTAAATCGTAAATCTTTAGAGTAAAGATTTTTTTCAATAGGTAGTACCTATTGAGATTAAGTACGTCTAATGCATAGTACACTGTAATCTATATTTCTAAACATTTTGAAGCCATTTTTTTACCCAATACTTCGTTGCGTACTCGTCTTCATTCCGCAAGTTTTCGGGATGAGGCTCCGTCACGCCTCGTCTTGAGCAAAAATCTGGTCGTTCAAAATACTCATTAACCTAAATTACAGTGTACTTAGAGCTTGAGATTAAAATTTTCTTTTTTAATAGTCCTGTTTATACCCTGGACTTAGACGAGGTTATACATGCTAAACAAATCTACTAACAAACAACAAAGGCATGCTATTCTTAGAAGTAGCGCTATTTTGTTATGCTTTATCCTTTCCCTCCAACAATCTTTTGGTCAAGCCTGTAATGCAAGCGCAGGTAATGTTGCTTTAGGGCAGCAAACGTATTGTCCGAATGATGCGATTAGTCCGCAGCTTACCGGATCAAATGAAGATGCCGACTATACCAATCAATATTTGGTGGTTGATTCCAATAGTTTGATCGTGGGGATCTTAACTAATGGCAATCCGATCATTGATTTGAACTTGGGGGCTTATACCTTACATAATATCAACTTTGAAAATGCTAATCCGCCAACTTCTCCTCCACAAATTGGTGGATCAATTGCGGGTATTACAGACTTGTCAAGTGATTGCTTTGACATCTCCTCCGCTATTGCTTTTAGTATAGCGGATACGGTGGCTCCAACTGCTGTATGTGCAGCTATGACCATCAATCTTTACTTGGATACCAATGGAGACCTAGGGCTTACACCCAGTGATTTTAATTTTGGAAGCTCCGATGCAGATTGTTCAGATCTCAGCGCCTTGGGCTTGAGCCAAGAAATATTTGATTGTAGTCACTTAGGCCTACAGCAAATTGATCTATATATCGAAGATGAGGGCGGCAACAAGGACACTTGTAGTACCATGATTAATGTCTTGGATACCATTGCCCCTGTACTGAGCTGCCGTGATACAGTTATTGATTTAAGTCCTATTGGTTTTGCCGAGCTTGATGCAGGAGATATTATTTTGAGCACCCAGGATGCCTGTGATGGCAATCCATTACTGAGCTTAGAGCAAAGCGAATTTCTTTGCGAAGATTTAGGGACTAAAATGCTAAAGGCTTACGCCCAAGATGCTTCAGGTAGTATAGGTGAATGTAATTTTCAATTGACGGTTAGAGATACTACCGGACCAGTCGTAAAATGCCAAGCCGGCGTAGCCTACCTGACCGTAGAAGGGAGCGTTATTCCTGATACGAATAGTTTTAATGATGCAAGTTTTGACATTTGTGGAGGTGATCTTACTTTTTCCCTGTTACCTGTTTCTTATACTTGTTCAGCTATTGGCAACCCATCGCTTACTTTGGTAGCTAGAGACCAATTTGGGAATGAAAATACCTGTACAACCACGGTTGCCATCATCGATACCATAAAACCCATGGCTATATGTGTAGATACTTTTATTTACTTGGATATAGCTGGGAATGGATCTATCGCCGCCGCCACTGTTGATGCAAGTACTGATAATTGTAGTATTGATTCGATCTGGATTGATGAAAGCAGTTTTGATTGTACCCAATTAGGTACACAAACGGTCTTACTCACCGTGATGGACAACTCCAATAACCAAAGCCAATGTACGGCTAATGTGGAAGTTTTGGATACTATCGCTCCAGAAGCTATTTGCCAAGAGCAAACCATCTTTTTAAGTAGCCAAGGTACAGTAAACCTTTCTGCTACTTTGGTGAATAATAATAGCACAGATAATTGCGGGACGATTTCTGCCTTGAACCTCAATAGAACTCAATTTAGCTGCATTACTTCTGGTGAACAGACCGTGATCTTGACCGTTTTCGATGGTAATAATAACTCGGATACCTGCCATGCGATAGTTACGGTGTTGGATACCATCCCTCCTATGGCTCAATGTCGAGATATTATAGTTTATCTAGATGCATCAGGAGAAGCAAGCCTAAGTACACAGATGGTAGATCAAGGAAGTAGTGATAATTGTGGACAGATTTCAGCTCTTTCTCTGAGTCAAATGAGCTTTTCTTGCGATGACTTAGATCAGGCAACGGTCTGGTTAAGAGTTACAGATAGTGCTAATAATATCGATTCTTGTAGTAGTACCATTACTGTACTCGATACGATTGCTCCAGAGGCTTCCTGTCAGGCAAGTACTATTTATGTGGATGGCAATGGTCTGGCTACCTTAAATCCTCAAGATTTAGACCAAGGGAGTTTTGATTTATGTACAAATATCGCCGTATTTGATGCTTCAAAAAAGCAATTTACCTGTGGTGATGCTGGAGATAACCAAGTTTTCTTATTTGTAGAAGACCTCTACGGCAACATTGATTCCTGCCAAACAACAGTGACCGTATTGGATACGGTTCCACCTGAGGCGATTTGTAAAGCAGATACCTTTTACCTGGATACCAAGGGCGAATTAGATCTAAGTGTAGAAGACATCAATGATGGTTCATTGGATAACTGTGGGGCATTGGAAAGTATCACTTTAAGTCCTTCAAGTTTTACTTGCGCTACCCTGGCAGATCAATCCATTCAACTGAATATTGAAGATAAAGCGGGGAATAAAGATAGTTGTTCGGTCACTATTAGCGTCCTTGATACGATTGCTCCTCAAGCTAAGTGTAAAGATTTTGAGTTGGCACTAGGACCAGATGGTGCTGCTTTGTTGACACCAGACTTGATTAATAATTTGAGTGAGGATAATTGTGGTATTCAATCCTTGATGCTCGACTCTACCTCATTCGATTGTGCAGAATTAGGCCCCAACTCCGTGGTCTTGACGGCTACTGATGCCAGCAATAATCTTGACACCTGTCATGCTACGGTTACAGTTGTGGATAAGGATTTCCCAAGATTAAACGCACGAGCTATTACACTTGCACTTGGCCTAGATGGTACGGTAAGGATCAATCCTGACACTTTAGACGATGGGAGTACAGACAATTGTAGTATCGATAGTTTTTGGCTAGACCAATCGACCTTCGATTGTAGTGATTTAGGTCAAAATGTCTTACAACTATCAGGAAGAGATATCGATGGCAATGTAAGCCAAGAAGCAGTATTAGTGACCATCATTGATGATCGTAAACCTACTTTTAACTGTCCACAAAGTACTACGGTAAATTCAGATGCCGATGGGCTCGGAGCCTGCGGAGTGGTTATCCTTGATCAGCGATTCAACCCAAGTAATGTCGAAGATAATTGCGGCATTAGTAGTGTTGTTCATGACAATGCTGCTGCGGTCTTTGATAGTACGCTGCTGGGCGCCGACTTTCCAGTAGGAGCACATCTGGTTCAATGGTTGATTACAGATACAAATGGACAAAAAGACTCTTGTAGTTTTACCATCACCGTAGTGGATAATGAAGCTCCAATGGCTCTTTGTAAAGATACAGTCTTGGTTCAGTTAGGAGGAGATGGTATGCTGGTAGTAGATTCAATGCTAGTTGATAATGGGAGTACAGATAACTGTGGGATAACCGAATATGCGATCAGTGAAACGACCTTCGACTGTGCTGATGTAGGATTTAATACCTTAACTGTTCGAGTATCGGATGCATCAAATAATGAAGACCACTGCGATGTAGTAGTAGGGATTGTCGCCTCAAGTGCTTGTAATGAACCTGCATTCTCTAATGAAAATGGACCTGATATTGCAGATCCCTGTAGCTGTCGAGGCAACCGCACCTTTAACGAGCAAGTTGTCATCGGACCAACTACCAAGAATCAAATATGGACGGTTAAATCTACCAGTTTATTAAATCCGGCTACTTTATTACCCTTTACGGTAGGAACTGCATTTGTTGAGGTGCCGATCAATGCAGATAGTAGCATTTATACTTTGCAAGGGGTACACCTAGATGGGCTAGGCTATACCGTAGTAGCAGAAAGCGCATTTTTTGCAGATTTGACCATATCAAATATTTGTTTTTACCCACAACCTGTGATCATGGGCTTGGATGGCCCTATCTGCCTTTATACTGATCCAATTGGCTTGCAGGCTGAAGTAGCTAATGGGGTAATTGGTACAGGATCTTTTACTGTAAATGGGCAGCCGGCAGATACTATTGATCCCATGGCCTTGGGTGTAGGTACCCATCGTATTGAATATACTTTCAATGCAGGAGACCCAGCTAGCCTAAATAATCCCTCAAATGTTGGCTGTACCGAAAGTGTGGTCAAAGAAATTGAAGTTACAGAAACCAACCCCTTCTTTGCTTGTGTTGACCTGGTCTCCGTGACTTCTAATGCTTCCTGTGAAATCGAAATCATCCCAGAGATGATTCTTTCAGGAGAATATTTCTGCTATGATGACTACCAGGTTTTCCTTTCTTTAAACAATCAGGGAGTACCCAATCCGGTTCCTTCCATTTTTGCAGGACAAACGCTGAGAGCTATTGTTCAGCATAAGCCAAGTGGAAGGATTTGTTCTGGTAATATTCGACTTAGAGACGTAAGAGGTCCTGAAATTGTGGAGTGCCCGGGAGATATCCAGAATCGATTTATTTGTACCGATGTAGACTCCATTCTCAACAACCCAGCTACTCTAGATTCTACTAATCGACTTTATACAGGTAGACCAATTGTAGTCGATAATTGTACAGGTACTAATCTACGATTTAGAGATGCCCTCATTGCGAATGGTGGTTGTGCTGCTGGATCGGTGACGATTATTCGTAGGACTTTCACTGCAAACGATGAATTTGGCAACGAATCTGTTTGTGAGCAGCTGATCTATTTTGAGCGACCAGAAATCAGCGAAATCTTTTTTCCAGATGATATTAACCTCAACCTAGATTGCGAAGCCGATCCCTTCGAAACCGATGATAATGGCCGGATTTCACCCAATGTCTCTGGAGCACCTTCTGTAATTAATGGCTTTGGAGATACTCTTGATCTCTTGAACTTTAGACTTTGTGGTTATGCACTGCTTTATGAAGATGTAGATGTGACCAATTGTACCGCCCGCGATGGAGCTATCCGAACTTGGCGATTATTTGATGAGTGCCTTAATAGAACGATTAGTGTAGAGGAGCAGGTGATAGCCGTTGGAGACTTTGTGGCACCTGTCGTCAGCTGCCCAGAAGTGGACCTAGATTTCAATGGACTACCTGATGATATGCTAGAATTTAGCACTTCTGGTTTTAATTGCTTGGCCAATATTGATATGCCCATGCCAATGGTTGAAGAATGCTCCGAATATACCGTTCAAACAAGGGTGTTTACTTGGCAGACGCGCGATCAATTTGGCTTTCCTTTACGGGATTCCATCTTTACAGAACTACGCGGTTTGGAATACATTAATGGAGAAGTTAGGGATGTTCCGGTAGGTAATCACTTCTTTGTCTATACGGTTACGGATGAGTGCAACAATCAAACCGTTGACACCTGCGCATTCCGAGTACTTGATATAGTTCCTCCTGTTGCTTTTTGTAACGATGATATCATTATCTCTTTGAGTAGCTTTAATACCGCCTTTGTATTACCTACTGATATTGACGAAGGTAGTCGAGACAACTGCGACGGTACCGACATTGATTTGAAACTACGGAGACTTGTGCCCTTAGAATGCGGAGATTCTACTGAAGCTTATTACACAGATTGGGCAGATTTTATCGAGGTCACATGCTGCGATGCAGGGAAATTAGTAACTGTAGAACTCAGGACAATAGATCAAAAGGGGAACGCTAATGTCTGTAACTCCAGAATAATCGTTGAGGATAAAATCGCTCCAGAGTGTATACCACCGGTTAATGTAAAAGTTGAATGCGATGCTTTACCTGCCGGGTTTGATCCCAATGATCTAGCTTATTTGCAAAATAGCTTTGGTATACCTGGGATAATCGAAAACTGCGAAGCTTACTGGGAAGAATTATCTCCTGAGATTGATTTGGATAACTGCGGAGTCGGCACGGTCACCCGTCGATTTAGAGTGGTAGATAATTTTGATAATGTAGGTTTTGGAGACTGTGAGCAAACCATCACTATTGAGCCAATTTTCGATTATGGTATAAAATTTCCTGCTGATGTCGATTTGATCTGTGGAGATCCAATTATAGATACCTTAGAACTAGTGGAAATGGCCTGCGAGATGTTGGCTGTTAATGTCCAAGATGATGAAATCGCACTATCTGCTGGAGCTTGCTTCCGTCTAGAACGGATTTATCAAGTGATCAATTGGTGTGAATACGATGGTATTTCTGATCCTGTGGTGGTGTCAAGAGATGCCGATTTGGATGGAGAAAGAGGCGATGAAGCGGTCTGGCTGCGCGTCACCAGAGAAGGAGAAACCTACCTGGATCGTAATATTGATCCAACAGATTCTATTCCGACTTTAAATGAAAGAGGAATTGAGGATGATACGGTTTCCAATCCTTATGGCTATTGGATCAGTAGTGAAGAAACCCTTAGCCTACGTTCGGTTGGATTCTGGCAATATACCCAATACATTAATGTCACCGATACGGTAGCACCTAGCTTGAATACACCAAGCCCAGATGACTATTGTAGTTCTGATCTAAGCTGTGAAGGTATCGTAGAATATGCCTTCTCGGTAGATGAAACTTGTAGTGGTGATGATCTGGATATCGATGTCATTGTTGACGAATTGAATGATAGAATAAGTGATTATGCTTTGCCTGCTGCGGATATTAGAGGTACTTATCCCAACTTCGAATTGGTGGGCGTATTCCCAATAGGTACCCATCGGTTTCTAATCACCGCAGAAGATGGATGTGGCAATGAAACAAAATCAGAGGTTATTTTCACTGTTGTCGATTGTAAAGCGCCTGGCCCCATTTGCCAAGATGGCTTGGTAGCAGAGCTAAGTCGATTGAACGAGCCAATCGATGTAGATGGCGACATGGAGCTTGATTTAGCAATGGCCTTAGTTCCAGCAACGGCCTACGCAGCGAGCCCTATCGACGATTGCTCAGGGCCGGTTACTTACAGCATTAACCGAAGAGGTCTAATGCCTTCACCAGAGCAGGATAGTTTGATTTTGACTTGTAATGATTTGGGAATTGTCTTGGTAGAAGTACACGTTTGGGATCAGGCCGGGAATAATGCTTTTTGTAATACTTTTATAGATGTACAAAATAACTCCGATGCTTGTAATGATACGCCTGCCGGTGCTATTTATGGGATTGTCCGTACAGAGTTAGATGAACCTGTAAAAGATGTAGAGGTGCAGCTAAGCGGTGGCCAGCAGCAAATGGTGATGTCATCCAATTTAGGTTTTTACAACTTTACAGAATTGGAGGAAGGACAAGACTTCACGGTCAGACCAAGTATGGATGGTAACTACCGAGGTGGCGTATCTACCTTTGATCTGATCTTAATCAGGAAGCATATCCTTGGGGTCAAACTCCTTGAAACGCCGTATAAAATCCTGGCAGCAGATGCTAATAACTCTGGTAATATCTCTGTACTTGATTTGATTCAATTACAAAAAATTATCCTTGGAATTGAAGCGGAGCTAGATAATACCGACAGTTGGCGATTTATAGATGCGAACCATACGTTCATTAATCCAATCAATCCCTGGGCTGCACCTATTCCGAATGTGATTAATATCAATAATTTGGACCAGGAATACACCGATGCGGATTTTGTAGCCATCAAGGTAGGAGATGTGAACAACTCGATCAATCCTTCGACTTTTGCCAATATTGATGCTAGGAACCGTGGAGAATCTGTCCTGCTAAGGATGGATACCTTATCCCTAAGTTCAGGCGATACTTATGAAGTACCCATTTACCTAGACGAGCTATCTCAATTAGAGGGCTTTCAGTTGGGGCTTCAATTAGATATGGGAAAATTGAAAATCGTTGAGGTGAATAGCCGTATTTTAAATGAGCAGGCTATTGCCTTGTTCAAGGATCAGGGGCAAATCAATATGGCGGCTTATCAGCTACCTTCCATTGGTGATTTTGATGAACCACTACTAACTTTAAGTATCCAAGCAAAAGCCACTACATCACTAAGAGAAAGTATCAGTTTAAGCTCACGGACTTTAGTTGGTGAGGCTTATCATAAGGATCAGACAACTAGATCGTTTGCGCTGGAATTTACAGGAAATACGACTATTGCTGAGGCTTTCGACCTGTTCCAAAACTACCCGAATCCAGCTATGTTGGAGACTTATATCGAATTCTACTTGCCCAAGGCAGTAGATGGTCGATTAGAAATTTTGGATCAGAATGGTACCTTACTTCAGGTAATAGACCAAGAATTTGGAGCTGGTAAGCAGGTAGTTCGATTAGAGACTGCTCGATTCACTGCTGGCGTATTGTATTATCGTTTTCAAAGCGATTCTTATAATGCTACCCGCAAAATGATCATTGTGCATTAGCACTTTCTTTGTATTCTACTGCCTCGAAAATTTTGGGGCGGTAGAATGCTAAAAAATAATCTCACAAACCGTCCAACCATCCGGTTTGGTAGTGAGGCTAATGGATGCATCGTGATTATTCATGATTTCCCTCACCAGGGTCAGACCGATCCCTTGCCCATCCTGTTTGGTGCTAAAGAAAGGAGTGAATATTTTTTCAGCTACTTCATCTGCTATCGTAGGCCCATCATTGGCAATGATCAAGCGAGTAGGGTAGGTGGCTACTTTAAAAAGAATGGTACCCTTTTCTCCAATAGCTTCAATCGCATTTTTGACAATATTTACAAGGGCCTGCTCCATTTGCTGAGCATCTAGATTAACTTTAATACCTTCACTTTCTAGCATCTCATATTTAAAGACAATTTGCTGCTGGTAGGCTGCTGGTTCCATAAAAGTACTGACGTCGCGTACTAGCTTTTGGAGAGAAGTGGGTTTTCGCTTCGGCTCTGGTAATCGCACCACTTCTGCAAAGTTTTTCATAAACTGGGCGAGGTTTTCATTTCTGGAGGCTGCCGTCTCTAATGCTTCTTTGATCATTATATCATCTTCTGTGGCCGCATCTGCTAAATGATCAATAGAGGAATGGATAATCGAGTTTGTTGCACCAATCGAATTATTGACTTCGTGGGCCATCATACGAATGACCTTGCCATAGGCTCGTTTTTCTGCTAAAATGATCTCTTTTGATAATTCCTGGATGAGGTAAAAACGCCTAGTGAAACCTCGATGCACAAATTGAGCCGCTTCACACTTGAACTGCTCTAAACCCCGACCTTTGATAATGGTGGCATCGCCGATACTTAAGTTCATCAAGGGTTCGATTATCGGGTGCTGGATCGATTCCAAGGCCGTACCGGTAGGAGCTTGTTCCAGGTTTAAAATTTTAAGGGCAGAGGGATTGATGTCGGCTATTTTCTCATCATAATCCAGCAGGATAACACCAGCAGGATAGGCTTGGATGAGTTTTTGTAAAAAGTAATGTTGTTCTTGTAGTTGAATCCGCTCTTCGCGAATATTGACAATCATTTTGTTATAGACCTCAATCAATTCATTCAGTTCTCTGGAATTAGTCCTGAGGTATTGTACGGAGAAATCCTGATCCGCTAAGGCATTCACACCATTAGCCATGAACTGTATAGGTTTGATAAACCCGACGTAGATTTGATACGAGAGAAAAAGGGAGACAATGATCAGAATTTCTGAAAGAATAAATAATCCCTTTTGATCCTGTAGCAATAAGAAAACCAGATAGGTGATCAAGCTGTGGATGATAAGGATAAACAAGAAATATTTAAGACTAATTGTCATAAGGGATATCGAATTTCTGTAACCTGCGGTAGAGCGATGATCGGGTCAAGCCCAAAGATTTGGCTGTAAGACTAATGTTTTTAGCATGAAATGCCAAAGTTTTCAGGATCATTTGTCTTTCCATTTCTTCAAGAGAGATGGTGCCGACCTCGGGTAAATCAGAATTGGCTTTATTATACTCCTGATAATGCATTCTTACATCTTCTAATTCGAGCTTTGTTTTAGGAGCCATGAGTACTGCCCGTTCAATGAGGTTCTTCAGTTGGCGAATGTTGCCTGGGAATTGCTGTCTTTGTAGCCAATTAATAGCCGATTCGTTGATGGTCACGCCTGTTTTTTGGTAGTTTTTTTCTATCTGAGCCAGGAATTGATTAACCAAAATGGGGATATCACCTGGTCGTTGTCTCAAAGGAGGAAGCTCTAGTTGGATGAGGTTGATTCGGTAGAATAAATCCTCTCGAAAGCTGCCTTCAGCGACCATTTCTTCCAGATTTTTATTGGTCGCACTGATGATCCTTACATCTACCTTTTGGGTATTGCTACTACCCAATACTTCGAAAGTTTTTTCCTGTAAAACACGTAGTAGCTTGACCTGATTGGCTAAGGGAAGGTCTCCAATTTCATCTAGAAAAATGCTACCTCCATTGGCTACCGTAAAGCGCCCTTTTCTATCTGCATAGGCATCGGTAAAGGCTCCTTTTTTATGGCCAAACATCTCACTCTCGAACAAAGAACTAGAGATGCCGCCCATATTGACTCGGACGAAAGGGTTTTCATTTCTTGGGCTGGCATAGTGAATCGCTTCGGCGAGCAGCTCTTTTCCCGTTCCACTTTCTCCTAAGATAAGGACGCTGGCATCGGTCTGACTCACGCGTTTGGCTGTTTCTAAAACGTGTTTTAAGCGAGGATCTTGACCAAGGATACGATCAAAATCCGGAAGTTGGCTGAGGTCTTGGTCTGCCTTTTCCTTTTTGATATCCAGGATCGTTCGGATGCTGCTGAGTAATTGTTTGTTGTCCCAAGGTTTGGCAATGAAATCACTGGCACCTGATTTCATGCCTTGGACTGCCAATTGTACGGTGGCCCATCCAGTCATTAAAATCACAGGAATCCCTGGATGGTTTTTTTGGATTAAATCAAGGGTTTTCAGGCCTTGTTTTCCAGTTGTTTCTATGGTGAAGTTCATATCCAGTAGGATGAGATCGGGCATATCGTTGGCAATAGTCCGATCTAATCCTTTTGGATGGTTAATAAAATTCGTTTTGTAACCAGCTCTTTTTAATAATAAGCTGATTGAAAAGCAAACCGTCTGATCATCGTCAATGATGAGTATTTTTTGCATAGGCTGCTAAATTTTGGAGTACTATTCCTCGTGTAATGCAATGGCCGGATGGATTCCAGCGGCCTGTCTACTTGGGTAAAATGCACACAACAATACCACGGTCAAAATCAATAAACTGGTAAACCCAATGCTAAGATAATAATTGCTGTTATGGATGTCTTCTATGACATTCATTAATGGCAATTGTATGGCAAAAAATATCCCAAAGATAATTGCAATGGCGGCTACCATGAGGACCTCACTTATAAATTGACTCGTAATTCTATTTTTGGTTGCACCAACGGTCCTTCTTAGGCCAATTTCTGCTTTTCTTTTACTGATAGTATACCATAATACACCAAATAGCCCTAATGCAACATTGATGATCAGGAAGCCACAAATACTTAAAGATGCTACTAGTGGTATCCAGGATTCCCGACTACCTTCCTCTCTTTGTTGGTCCAAATTGACAATGATGAAATCATTCCTTTTGGTTACTGAGGCGATGGTCTTGTTGACTTCTTCCTCAAAACTTGCAGGAGTATTTGGTTTTACACGTATAGCAATATGAGGAAGGTCTCTCGATCCTTTAGGACGAAGGAAAAAAGTAAGATTGTCTTCCTCTCGAAACTCTCCTCGATATTTAAAATGCTCTACGACTCCCACGAATTTATGTTCTTCATTGATGGTGTAGACACTATCGAGGATTTTGTTAGTGCCAAAGGCATCCTCTCTGAGCATTTTATTAATGACGACAGGACTGTATTTTCCCAGGTGATCATCTTCATTAAACCAGCGGCCCTCCACTAGTTTTAAACCAGCCGTCTCTAAATAGTCTTCATCACATTGGATAATCAAGGTAGAGAGTTCGAAGCCATTATCATCATTAGTTGTTCTCCACATGCTGTTGGAGAGGGGCGTCACATTACCTATATAAGAAATGGACTGTATCTCTGCTTTGTCTTCTAATTCTCGTTCGAGCTGTAATTTCATATTGACTAAAGCGGCGGAATCTATTGCCTCATCCCAATCTAGAAAGGCAACCCACGAATTTTCGGTATCAAAACCTAAAGGTGTACTGTAGGTTCTAAAGCTCTGTATAGCAAAAGTAAAAACCGCAAATAGAACGGCAAATGCTAAGAAGATTTCCAGGAATAAGAGGAAGTTTTTCCGGCGCTTATTCCAAATCAAAGTTAATATATGCTTGATCATAATTGGTTCTGTTTTAGTGCATTAGAAATGTGAAGTTTAGACATCCGATAGGCTGGAATAATGCCCGATAAGACGCCGAATACCAAGCAGATTAAGAAGCTATAGATAAAAACTCTGATATTGAAACCTAGGGTGATTTCTCCAAGGGCGTTACTGCTATTGATGATATTCAACAAGACCACGGCAAGTAATAAACCGATGATGCCACCTAAAAAGGTAAGGATCACATTTTCAAAAACAAATTGGAATAAAATCGTGCTGGAATGTGCGCCAAAAGCCTTCCGGACTCCAATTTCGGCAGAGCGCTCCATAATCCTACTGATATTGACGTTGATCAAATTGAGTGTAGGTAGTAAAATGAAGAGTAGTAGCAATCCACCAAGAATTGAAAAGACAATACGCTTACTTTTTGCAGGATCTTCCTCAAAAATGACGGATTGCGAGTAGGCCTCTGTAAAAGTTGAAGGCTCTATTTGCAAGCGATTGTACTCTTCGGGGCGAGGCATCTTCACCCGACTCCCTCTAGCCTTAATATCGTCTTTTATCCGAGCCGTGTTTTTTGTATTCTGACTCAAAAAAACGGCCTCAAAGCCACCATGAAAATCTTCACTTGTTAGGTTTCGAGGATTCATATTGGTGAGCGGTAGGTAGATATCCGAACTAACCATAGGGAAATGACTATTCGGTGTTTCGATAAGGCCTATTACTTCATATTGTTTGTCATCTAATCGGATTAATTCACCGATTACACCTTCCTGTTTACCGAAGTAGCTTTTGGCGGTTTTTTCAGGAATGACAACCACTTGTTCTTGGTTTTCAACTTCTTGAGGCTGATAAAACCTGCCTTCCTTAAGTCGAAAATCATAGATTGACCAGTAGGGAGCATCGGTATAAATCGCACTCAGGGAGAGCTTGTTGCTATTAATGAAGACATCAAAGGAGCCACCGGGTTGGTAAAAGCTCTCCTGTTCAGCTCCATCAATATTCTTTAAATGATTATTCAAAAAAGTATAACTCAGAGAAGAGGAAGAATAGCTGGGTCTACGGTCTACATAATCATAGGTGGTGTCATAGCGCATAACTCCATCAATCAAGGAAGAATCGACCATTGGCACGGTATCGATAACTTCAAGCGTAGTGACCAAGCGATCGAGGAATACCATTTTATCCCTATCACTCATGGGAGCATGTTTGCCCAATTCATGGTCGAGGAAAGCGGTAATGACCATAAGGATCATGAGTGTAAAGCTGATCCCAAATAGGCTGATGAAAGTGAAAAACTTTCTCCTACCCAGGACTTTTATTGCGAGTTTGAAATAGTTCTTTATCATTAGATACTCAATTTAAAGGATCAATTAATACACTTGACTTCCGTCAAAAAGTCTAACTAGACGATTCGTTTTTTGCGCCATACTTTCATCGTGGGTCACCATCACGATGGTCGTGCCCTGGTCCTGGTTGAGGCGCAGTAGAATATCCATGATTTCGTTGCCCATGACGCTATCTAAATTACCGGTAGGCTCATCGGCCAAAATGATTTTTGGATTCCCAACGATGGCTCTGGCAATGGCTACCCTTTGCTTTTGACCACCAGATAATTGAGACGGAAAATGCTTCATTCTATTTTTTAAGCCTACTTTGGTGAGGGCTTCTTCTGCTAATTCTCTGCGCTTTTTAGCGGTCATCTTTCTGTACAATAAGGGCAACTCCACATTGTCAATGACAGATAAATCATTAATGAGGTGGAAGCTCTGAAAGATAAAACCCAAGTTTTCATTTCTGAACTGGGCAATGGCTTTTGAGCCGTAATCGGTCACTTCGTATCCAGCGATATTGACGACGCCATTGCTGGGTTCATCGATCATACCCATAATATTGAGCAGGGTACTTTTGCCACACCCCGAAGGGCCCATTACAGATAAGAATTCACCATCTTCTACTTTTAAATTGATTTCATTGAGTGCTACCGTTTCGATGGTTTTAGTTTGGTAGACTTTGCTGACTTTGTCTAGTGTTATCATCGTTTATATTGTTAATGCGTTAATGTGCGAATGAATGAATTGGATTGTTAAGAACCTATTTTCTCCTTGTTTTTGAAATCATAGAGCGTCAAGGATCTGAGCTGGTAATAACTTTGCCAGTATTGACGTAGAACTAGAATATAGGTCCTTAGTGCTTGGTCTTTTTCTTGCTGGGCAATACTCAATTCGGTGATACTGATGGCGCCAAGTACAAAGCTTTCTTTAGCAATGTCAAAACGTTCTTGGGCAACCTCTTTTAGCGCTTCGGCTAATTCAAGTTCTTCTTGTACCGTTTGAAATTGATCAACCACTTGGCGTATTTGGGTATTGAATTCTTGGCTTTGTTGGTCAATCAATTGTTGTGCAAATGCTTTTTGTGCCTTAGCAAGTTTCACTTGATTTTTTTGCCTCCCCCAATCTACAATGGGAACGCGTAGATTCATTTGTACCAACTGCTCATCCTGTGGCGATTTATAGATGTCTCCTATTTGAGCACCTGCCCGTACCAGCCCAAAAGAAGCGGTGAGGTCTGCTTGTAGCCCACCTGTACCTTTGATAGCTGCGATGTCTTGATCGGCTTCAAGTGCCTGCCTTTGGAAACCGTCAATCTCAGGGCGATTGCCCCGGGCTTGCTCAACGGCCTGCTCATAATCGACTAAGACTTTTTCGCCCACCTCAGGAAGCTGCGTTTGTAGCATTCCCCCATTATAGGGAAGGCCAAGGAAGGCATAAATATTGGAAGAAGCCAGGCGCACGGCTTGTTGGGCATTTTTCTGACTCCTCTGGGCACTTAATAAACTGACTTTAAGTTGTAAAACATCACTATCTGAGATTTTGCCGAGTTCATAACGTTCCTCGGCAATCTCAAATAGGGATTGGTTGTTGGAGAAATTCGCAGTGGCGATCTCTAAATTGATGCCCGCGATTAATAAATTAAAAAACAGTCGGGTGGCTTCTCCATTCACACTTTCTAAATCAGCGATATATTGTTTACTGGCTTCACGTAAGCGAATAGGCGCTAAAGTTCTATTCCATTTGAACTCATTAAAACCAAATATGGGTTGTATAATTCCTACCCGAATTGGAATCCCATTATAAAGGGTAGAATTGTCTTCAAAATCATCGAATCGCTGCAAATCTGTCTGCGCGAAAACAGTACCTCCAGTTCCAATAATGTTCTGCGACAAACTGAGACCGACAGCAGAATTATTGTTGTTGATCTGTTGGAAAAGGATGGACCCATTGGGTTGTAGTACACTCAAGGATGTGCGCGAGTAGTTGGGTAGATTGGCGCGACCTGTCAATGTTGGCTTCGCATCAATTTTGGTCAATAAATAATCTAGCTCGGCAGATTGCAGATTTACCTTTGATTCATAAACCGAAATATTCTTTTGTCTGCCCAATTGGATCAATTGGCTCAAACTGATCGTATCTACGAATTGGGCCTCGCTGGAGCCTACTCCACAAAGTAGCAGTAGGATACTTGTTATGGTTTTAATATTGTTGCTATTCATGGGATTAGTTTTTAAGGGTGAAACTATTCAGGTGCTCATAGTTTTCCATATTGGAAACGATGATACGATCGCCAGCCTGAATATTGGAGCCAATTAACTCTACATAATCCCTACTCGTAAGACCTATCTGGACTTGCTCTTTGACCGCTTGGTCTCCTCGCACAACGAAAATCTCTTGGTCAATAGCTCCGGTAAAGGCTGCCCCATTACGCACCCGCATTACCTGTTCTTTTTGATCAGAAATGATAAAGATTTCCACGCGCAGGTTGGGACGTAGCGATTCGTGGTCATACTCCTCAAGCTCTACAATAAACTCTAGGGTGTTATTTTCTACCGCTGGTAAGATGGAGGAGATATAACCGTTCAGTCGACTGTTATTAATTCGAATTTCGACCGGTAAACCCGTCTTTACAATGTTGGCATAGCGATCTGAACAGCTGGCTTCGATTCTAAAGGCTTCTAAATTAGCAAGACGCACCAGCGGATCTCCCTCATTTACTTTTTGTCCGATAGATTCGTTGATCCAAGTGACTACACCTGGACGAGGAGAGGTTACTTCGGTTTCGTTGAGTTTTCGCCTCAGTTCCTGTAGTTTCTTTTCTTCTATGAGTACTTCAAGTTCTAATTTGCGGCGGTCACTTTCCGTAGTTTTTTCTCTGAATTTGAGGTCATTTTCTAATTTCTTTTTTTCGAGTTGGGCAATTTCAAGATCTAACTTTGCTTTTTCTACTTCTTCAATAGTGGCCGAGCCAATCTGCTGCAAACGTTGTGCATCTTTGAGCTGAGCTTCTAAGGCAGAGACTTGTAGTTCTTTAATCGAGTCGTCGTATTTAAGTTCATTGAGGTTCTTTTCGTACTCGTAGCCTAATCGGGTGATATTGGTCTTGCGTAATTCGACCTGATCTTTGGTTTGTTCGTATTCCAATTGGATATACTCTTCATCAAGGCTCATGAGTAATACACCCGCCTGAACCGCTGCACCAGAGCGAACCAGCACCTCCTTTATTTCTGTTGCTACCGGGGCATTGACTTGCTCTTCAAAGGCAGGTACCACTGATCCGTAAGCAGATATGGAATTGGCAATATCTCCAAGTTCGACCGTAGCCATTTGGAATTCATCTCTATCGGCTTTGGTTGTTAAGACGGAGCGTAAAAGAAAGAAAAGAATGGCAACCGCCCCCAAGATAGCTGCAATCCTGAAGTAGGGTCTAAGGTTATTTTTGCGTTGTTTCTGCTGTGATAGTGGTCTATCCATTGTTAAAGTGTTGATGTACACTTTAAATAAGCCAATGGTTGTGCCAAAAATGTAAAGAACTGATTATTAGTTGTTTGTGATTTTTATAAAAATCAAAACTGACCGATATCGGACACTAATATGTACGGTTTCAGGAAACGATCTATGATGAAAGCTACACCTTTAAAAGTTCTACAGTTTTTATTTGGAGCTCGGCAACAATAATGTTTAATTAAATACCTACTTTAAGGAATTATAAAGGGAGTTGTCCCTAAAAAACTTCCACCTAAAAAACCTATAATCATGCTAAGCACCAAAAGCAAAAGATCAAGTTATTCGCAACTTTATCTTTTTTCTCTAAGCTTTATTTTTGTCTCTTTGTTTTATTCAACTAATATTTTGGCAAAGGTTAGCCCTACTTTGACCAACTTAGAAGAAATAGAAGCACCTACTATTGCTTGTTTTAGTTCTATTAATGTCTCCTTGCCTCTAAGCGGGCCATTTGTTTTAAGTCCCTTTGATCTTCTCGCCTTTACGAGTGATTCAAGCAACGCAGTAATCTATACACTTAGTAAATCAATATTTACTTGTTCCGATTTAGGACCTACCCCTGTTCTGGTGACTGCTACGGATAGTACGGGGTCCAATTCTTGCTGGGGAGTAGTAAACGTAGAAGATAAATTTCCACCGACAGCAGTTTGTATAAGTGCTTTGAACATCAGTTTATCCTCAAGCGGATTTGCGAGCTTGAATCCATTGGATGTAGATGGCGGCTCCTTTGATGGCTGTGGTATTGTAGCTTATGAGTTAAGTCGCGATAGTTTCACTTGTGCAGATATAGGATCGAACGTAGTGACTTTGACAGTACGAGATAGCAGCGGAAATTCTAATAGCTGTTTTAGCGTAGTAAACGTGGAAGATAAGTTTCCACCGACAGCAGTTTGCATAAGTGCCTTGAACATCAGTTTATCTTCAAGTGGATTTGCGAGTTTGAATCCATTGGATGTAGATGGCGGTTCCTTTGATGGCTGTGGGATTGTAGCTTATGAGTTAAGTCGCGATAGTTTTACTTGTGCAGATATAGGCATGACAGGCGTAGTACTGACGGTCTATGATGGTAGTGGTAATACGGACAGTTGTTTTACTGTAGTAAACGTGGAAGATAAGATTTCCCCGATGGCATCCTGTGTAAGTGCCTTGAACATCAGTTTATCTTCAAGTGGATTTGCGACTTTGAATCCATTAGACGTAGATGGCGGTTCCTTTGATGGTTGTGGTATAGTAGCTTATGAGTTAAGTCGGGATAGTTTTACTTGTGCAGATATAGGCATGACAGGCGTAGTACTGACGGTCTATGATGGTAGTGGTAATACGGACAGTTGTTTTACTGCAGTAAACGTGGAAGATAAGATTTCCCCGA
>JBELML010000121.1:0-19336 GCA_042095835.1 Saprospiraceae bacterium | reverse complement strand
TCGAGTAATAAGCATTTCTTTTTAAGTTTTTATTTTAATGCGTTTGCCCTAGCGTCCTGTAGGGACGCAATTTAGAAAGAATAATGAGACGATTTGATGTTGGCGTGCCTTAGGTACGCAATGTATGCATGAAATATGGCGTACCTTACGGCACGCTATGCTTGTTGTCTTAAAAACATCTACACCTATAATGTGCCTAGCGGCATTTTGATCTTTGCTTAACCCTAGACACACATAATGGATCAAAAAATAGTTCATCAATCAAGTCTTAGTTTTAATTCAACCCCAAAACGACTCCTCTCCTTCCGAATTTCCAGCTGATGCCGCTTCGGATACAACAACTGCAACTGCCGTCGTATATTTTGCAGCCCGATTCCTTCCGTTTCGGAACTAGATTCTTGAGAGTCATTTGGAATACTATTGCGAATAGAAAAATCAATTTCATCATCACTTGCTTGCAACTTGATCTGAATATCGGCTTGGTCCAATTCCTGCCGTACTCCATGTTTAAAGGCATTTTCTACAAAGTGTAGCAATAGTAAAGGTGCAATTTTTACATCAGCGGCTATCTGGTGATCAAACTGAATATCTATTCTTTTCCCATATCGTACCTTTTCCAAACCAAGATAATTCTCTAAAAGCTCAATTTCTCTTTGTATGGGAACTTGCGCTTCGTTGCACCGATAAAGCATGTAGTCTAATATCTCCGATAATTTGGCAATGACTTCGGGTGTTTTGTCAGACTTCTTGAGGGCAAGGGTGTAAAGGTTGTTGAGCGTATTGAATAAGAAATGAGGGTTCATTTGGTTTTTTAGCGCCAGGAGCTCATTGTTTTTCTGTTGTTCTTTTAGCTCAGCCAAGTTGCGCTGTTTTTGTAAATATTGTAAAGCCATCAAGCCAACCGCTGGAGGCAGATAAATTGCCGGATTTCTAAAGAAAATTGTGATTCCGTTGAGGTATCTTAGTAAGATGGGTACCTCTTCATTACGTGCTATGTTGTTGCGGTAAGTGTAGGGGTAGGTAGGTTCCATTAAGAAAATGATCCGACTCTCTGCAACAACTTGCAGGAGAATCAACATCAACAAGATTGGCCAGATCAAACTACGCACCTTCCCTGTTTTAAAATACCTGGGAAGCGCAAAGAGCCATAAATAGTAGGCCACACCTGCTTGGATGGTCACTTTGGTGGCATAAGTGACTAGGTTTTCTGATACCGTTTGATGATCTTCTATATTGGCGATACAATAGCAGCAAAAAACCACCAACCAAAACAAAAGGTGCTGATGTAAAGGGTAGCCTTGCTCTATTTTCCATTCTTTCATATACGTTTGTATTCTTTCTTTTGACCTCCTAATTTAAAGCTAATTTTCTCCTAGTAATGGTCACTGCCTACCAATACTTCCTCAGAGAAGGTAGATCAATGTTTTTGGTCGATAAAGCCGCCATTCATTATGTGGAAGCTGGTATCTAAGTTTAGATATAAAATTTGAGCAAAGACTGGTCGTGGTGATCCCGTCCTTCGTTTATCGATCAACTCTAGTTTAGAAACATTATCTTCGCGGAGTAGATGTTGCAAATATGTTTAAAATCGGATTTGGCCGTTCTTCCTTGCTCTTTTTATTCTTGCTCTTGGGTTATGTTTTAGCAGCTCAAAGTCATTCCGATTCCTTGCCTTGGCGACTTGCTACTAGCCATAAAACTGATGTAGAGCAAAAGCTTTCTCATCCAAAAGTGAATGTCATCCATCAAGATCGTTTGGGCTTCATCTGGATTGGAACCGATTATGGTTTGAACCGTTACGATGGACACCAGGTACAAAACTTTTATCTAGATCAAGATGAGCTATCTTCCAATCGGATTACTCATATTTTGGAGGATGCACAAGGCTTTTTCTGGCTCATCGAAGCATATAGCTATTACGAAACTTGCCTTAAAGTAGAGCACATCAGCTTTTGGGACCCTTTCCAGCAGCGCATTGTAAATGAAGAGCAAATTTTTCAAGAACAATTACCATTTACTTGGAAGGAAGTACAACACTTTTTTCAAAGCAAAGATGGGCAACTTTTCTTCTATTTAAAGCAAAAAGAAAGCTGGACCTACACACTAAATCGACGCTTTGAACGCTTGGATTTGCCAAAAGACTTTTTTCCCATCCAAAGCAGTTTGAATAATGGACTTTGGGGGCAGTTGGGAACACAAGTAATGGAATTGAGCTTAGAGGGAGCCAATTTGCGTTCTTTTAAGATAGTAGAAGGTACACGCTGCCAGCGTATTATAGAAGGTTTTCAAGAAGATGTACATTACAAAAGCCATTCCGTAAGAGCGCAGCCCATCCCAATGGCAACAAATCCACTTGGCTGGTATACTGGATTGGGCGAAGGACTTCCTGAAACGATCCAATCTTTTCTCACTAGTAATAGAAGTGTACTACACATTGATCGGGAAAAACAGCGGTATTGGGTATATAATGGGAAATGGCGTCCTTATGATAAAAATGGAAATTTACTCATTCCCCCAGATCAATTGACCGCTACCAAACGGGCAATCCACCTGAAAGATTATTTATTTGATGCCGCAGGTATGATTTGGGATGATACGCCATCGGGCATTGTTATTCAAAAATTGGAACTGGATTACTTTGAACGCTACTTAGATGCCCCCAAAGGCATCAACAATAGCCCGTATAAAGTACGTGGAGTAATGGCAAGCGAAGATAAAATGCTGGTCGGTACTTTTCATGGCAACCAATTGGTCAATTTCTCCTCAGGAAATACTGAACCATTGTCCATTAAAGACCAGCGTTTGGCGAGGTCTACTTTTATCTCCTTCGTCCAAGAAAATGACAGCACTGCATGGGCTTTTAACCACCGTTTGTTGAAAATCAACACCCAAGATTGGACCCTAGAAAAAGAAGTAGAAATGCCCACTATTGATATTCCAGGAATGAAGGCCAAAATTTGGGGCGCCTTTCAAGCAAAATCGGGAAAATTATGGATGAAAAAACAAGCTTACCTACTGAGCTATGATCCGCAGCAGTCCGATACGGTCCAAATCTTTCGGAAATATAATGGATTTGATGAATTAGAAACGGAGCTGGTCTATCATTTTTATGAAAACGAAAAAGGAATATGGTTGGCTACTTATAAAGGCTTGTTTTTATTAGATGAAGAAAAAGGCATCATAGAGCAGTATTCAAGCCGTAAGGAAGGTCCCCACTTTCTACCGGCAGACCGCATTCACTACATCCATCCAGATACAGGTAGTTGGTTTTGGTTGGCCACTGCTGATCTAGGTCTCGTCCATTGGAATTATGAAACTGGTGCCTGGAGCCATCTATCACGACGAGAAGGATTGCCTAGTAATAATCTATACACCATCTTGCCAGATAAGCAGGGCTTTTTCTGGATTTCATCAGAAGACGGTTTAATTCGCTTACATCCCAATCGTAAAAATTTTAATTTATTTTTCACGGAGCATGGTTTGCCCATCAATGAGTTCAACCGTATGGCCTATTTCAAAGGAGAGGACAATTATTTCTACTTTGGCGGTCAGCAGGGAGTAGTCCGGTTTAAAGCGGAACAATTTAATGAAGCCCATCCCTATTGTCCAGATCTAAGTATTGCCAAGGGGCTTATTTACAATGAAAGAGGACAATACGTCAGAAGCTTGGCAGCGAATAATCAACGCAAGCAAAAAATTTATTTAAAATCTCATGAAAAACGGATTGATCTAGATTTTTCACTGCAAGACTATTTTCAAAGCAATAGACAGGAGTACTGGTACCGCAGCACCAAATCTGAAGATGATTGGATAAAATTAAGGGACAACCAATTGAGCCTTGGTGGCTTTGCTTATGGTAAAAACAAGTTTCGGGTACGGGCCATTCAAGCAGATGGTAAGATCGCCGATAACGTAATGATGCTTAGCATTTTTCAGCAAGCGCCGCTCTATTTGCGTTGGTGGTTTCTACTGTCTGTTGCACTTGTTTTGGTTTATTTGATTTATTATTATACACAGTGGCGTACCAAAAAATACCAGCAACAACAAAAGTTGCTCGAACAAGAAGTAGCCAAACGAATCGAACAAATCAACAAGGACCAAATCATAATCCAGACTCAAGCTGCCGCCCTCAAAGCACTCGATTCTGGATTTGTAGAACAGATTGATCAGTTAATTTTACAAAATCTGAACAATACCAATTTTTCTGTGGAAGAACTGGCCAAAGCAGCAGGCATCAGTCGCTCCCAACTCCACCGAAAACTCAAAAATGCGGTGCAACAAACGCCCTCTCGCCGCATCCGACAATTGCGCTTACAAAAGGCTAAAGACTTTTTGTCCAATTCCTCTTTATCCATCGCCGAAATTGCCTTTCAATGTGGTTTTCAGGACGCCAATTATTTCTCCCGCTTGTTTAAGCAAGAATTTGACCTTCCCGCCACTGATTATCGAGAAAAGAAGAGCTCATGAATTTGTGACTTTGAGCATGGAGGACTAAGAGAATTAAGTTTAAACGACCGTAAAAATAAGATCCGCCTAAATCCACCGAATCAGCAAAATCCGCGTAACCATCCAAAATCAAATCACCATTTCAAAAAACCATCAAATCACCACCTAGCCTGCGACATTTGTCTAGAGATTGCGACATAAGTGCTATTCCAAATCCTAAAGATTCCCCATTTTTGTGCTAGCAACAACTGTAAGTAAAGTTTTTAAAAGACGATTGTCGACGTCCAATATTGAAGAAAGCATCATCTCATGAATTTATTCTACACCTTACTGTTTTCCCTATTTCTATTTTTACCTGTGGAGGAAAAATCGGACACGATAGCAGAGCAAGCTCCCGCTCCAATGCTGGCCAGCGAACAACCCTTAACAGTAGATGGAAATACCTATTCCATTGATTTTACTAGTAGTTTTGAGGACTTTCGCATTCCCACCGACATCAATGCCGATCGTGTTGAGTTTACTTTAGTTGGTGGCGATGGTGGTACGCGCAACTCTTGTGGAGGCTTAGCTGAAGGTGGGAAAGGAGCAAACTTCCGAGTGGCTTTTGGTATTGGTGATGGCGATGATGATTTACGTCCTGGAGGACTAGTCCGGTTTATCGTAGGAGGGAAAGGACGGAATCAGAGCTCTGATGATGGCGGTGGAGCTGGCGGTGGCGGTGGTTCTGGAATTTTGTACATCGATCCCAATCCTACGGATACGATGGGTATAGATGACATCCCCAAACTAACGCTAGCAGATCGCAATTCGGACTGGATTATTTTAGCGGTTGCTGGGGGCGGTGGTGGTGCTTTCGGAGAACTATCTATTGATCCCTTTAATGCATCCAACTGTGCGGAAGCTTCTGCCAAAGATGGAACAGGAGGCAATTCCGAGACCTCTGGTAAAGATGGCGGTGGTGATAATGATGGGGGCACCAATGGTGGGGGCGGTGAATCCCGGCTCAATTTTAACGATGGCGGTGGCGGCGGCGGTTACAAAGAGAAAGGAGAGGCCCCACGTGATAATAAAGGGGGCAATAAAGGTGGCCTCACAGGTGGTAATGGTGGTTCACCCTTAGATTCAGACGCTCCCGATGCAGCTGGTGGCTTTGGCTATGGGGGCGGCGGTATGGGTATGGGCAATATTACTCAGGGTGGAACAACCGAAGGCGGCGGCGGCGGCGGTGGCGGATACTCCGGTGGAGCTGGTGGACAGGACGGATCAGGTACTGCCCAAAACGGCGGTGGCGGCGGTAGCTACGTGAATCCTGCTTCGATTGATAATTACACTTTTTTTGATGGCGCAGGAGCTACCCGAAACCCTGATGATGGCTTTATCAATTATCGGATACCGATCTTAGAAGTTACGGCGGATCAATTTTGTGTGGATTTTTCTGGAGGCTATTTTGACCTTGAAATCCCAGAAGATTTAGATTTAAGCACTTATGATGGCATTTTCTTTGAATTGCGCGGTGGCGATGGTGGTAAAGCCACTTCTGTTGGTCTTTTTAATGATGTAGGCGAAGGTGGGAAAGGAGCTTTTGTAACGCTAAAATTACCCATTGGTACCAATCCTAATCAGCTCAAAAGAGGAGGGACCCTTCGTTTTATTGTGGGAGAAGAAGGCAGCAGCAATCGCAGCAATAGAGCTACCGGCGGCGGCGGCGGCGGTGGTTCCGCAGTGCTATACCGGCCTCCAGGAGTTAGTGGAGATGGTGATTGCACGGTATTTGTATCGGGTGCTCCCATGAACCAACTATCAGGTCCTAGCTTAAATGTAAACTTTGATTGCTGGGTCATCTTAGCGGTTGCTGGTGGTGGTGGCGGTGGTTTTGCTAGAAATAATCAGGAACGAGATGGCAAAGGAGGCAACGACTCTGTTGCAGGTACCGATTCCAATGATGATAATGACGGTAGTGGAGGCAATAATGGTGCTAGTGGGGAGCCTTCCGAAATCCTCAATGATGATAAAAAACCGGGCGGTGGCGGTGGTGGTTACGTCCCGACCATAAATGAGCCTGAAAATTATCAGGGTAAACCAGGCGTTTTTACAGGAGGCTCCGGTGGTACTTCCGAAGACCGCTATCTTCGTGGCGGGTTTGGTTATGGCGGCGGTGGTAGTGGTACCAATGGAGATTCAGATACACCGGGCCAAGCTAATGCTGGCGGCGGCGGAGGCTTTTCCGGTGGTGGTGGTTCTAGGCGTGACGGTGGTGGCGGCGGCGGTTCTTTTGCTAATGACATCGCCTTTGAGGTAGGAATAGAAAAAGGCGGAAACTCCTTTACTCCAGAAGATGGTTTTATCAAATACCAGCTTATTAAAAGAGATCAATCAGATGTTGTAGTCCTCTGCGAAACTGATTATACCGTGCAAATCTTTGGTACGGCAGAAGCCGAAATTACGCCAGATTCTGTGCTGATTGATGCCTATGACCCAGAAGATCTAGGGGCCAATTTGGAGCTCTCGCTTAACCCTTTAGGTTCATCCACTTTTACACCTAAAATTAGCTACAATTGTGGGGAGAATTTCAGAACCCGCGAAGTCCTATTGAGAGCAAAAAATGGAGACCGAGAAGGCTTCTGCCAATTTACAGTTACCGTAGAACAAATACCTGAGGATACCCTGACTTGTCCCGATCCATTGGTAGTGAATACCACGGCATGTCTGACTATTTTAAATGATAATGCAAATTTTCAGGGCCAGTTTGTCAAAATTGAGCCTGGTCTCCGCCCTGCTTGTGATGATAGTTTGGCTTATTTCATTACTCGACCCGATGGAAGTATCGATATGGATCATAGCTTTGATGATTTTGAAAATGGCATACAATCCGATACGTTTGATTTTGGAAGAAGTATGGTCTTTTATACGGCCTATTACGACGATATTGATGGAATTCCCGCAGCTACCTCTTGTAGTTTTTCGGTGACGATTAATGGCGATTTTAACATCACTTGCCCTGACGATTTAAGAGTAGATATAGACCCTGATCAGTGCTCAGAAATATTGATGCACCAAAGGTCTACTCAAGAATTAGAAATAGATTTAGAAGATTTAGACTGTGGTGTTTTAAGTCATAGAGTGATTTACCAAGGGCTTATGCCTGATACCACTGAAGCCAACGGCCAATTGAGTAGCTTTGAATTCCAATTGGGAGAAAGCAAAGTAGAATACTTTTATACACTGGATAATGGAGAAACACTTAGCTGTAATTTTCAGGTAGAAATCAGAGGGGAAGGAGATGGAAATCAAGATGTTTCTATGGATTGCCCGGATGAAATTGAGGTGTCCGTAAATGAAAAAACCACTGAAAAAGACATTTTTGATCAGGTGGTGACGATTATAGGAGACGGCTGTGGATTGAGCGGTTTTAATATTGAAAACCTAGATATTTCATGTACAGAAGACGGACGAGAACAAAGGAATGTCACCTTCGAAATCTTGGGGCCGATCTCTGGTTTCTCTGTTGCTGACTGTAGAGTGGACGTTACACTTAATGACGATCTCGGGATTAGCTGCCCAGGGGATCAGGTGCTAATGACCCAAGCTGGAACATGTGAAGCTCCTTTTATTAGTAATGGATTAATCCTCAGTGAAGGAGCTTATCTATGTCCGGACGACTTTTTCTATGCGGTGCTTGGGCCAGGGCTTAATGTTCCCAAAACCTCTCGGAATACCTTTGCTCCCATACTAGGAAATTTTCCAGCAGGAGAATATGTATTTACCTCCTTTGCTGAGCGGCGCAGCGGTGGGGCCACTAGTGAGTGTTCTTTCACCGTAAGTATTGTGGATAATGAAGCGCCACAGGCCATCTGTTCTAGCATTCAAGTTGCTGCTGGAGAATCCTTGGAGGGCTTAGCTCCTCTTGTGGGGGCCAATTCTACCGATAATTGTGGCATCGTTTCTTATCAGCTCACTGGACTACCTGGACCTATGGATGATTGCGATCCGAATGGCTTGTTTCCAGTAATCTTAGAAGTAAGCGATGAAGCCGGTAATACTGATGTCTGCAATGGCATAGTAAGAATTGCTGCTCTTGCGCTCTGTGAAAACATAGAGGTCAGTCTCGGTGATGCCAGCCAGATAGAGATTGATCTTGCCCAAGTGTATGCAGAAGATATTAACGATTGTAGAATAGGGGAGCTGACCGCTGATTATGAACCCGCCACCACGGGTCTGGTAGTAGATCCCATCAATGGGGGCAGTCAAAGTAATGTGCTCAGCAATCAGCCCTCCATTATTTACGATTGCGATGATATAGGTATCAGAAATTACACTTTAAATCTTACCGATATTTACGGTTCCCAATCCAGTTGTAACGGTACGATCACCTTGTCGGATGAAACACCACCTACTTTTACCTGCCCATCCAATAGGGATGTCTTTACCAACGGTAATGCCAATTGTGAGATTACGATTCCGGATCTTGGCGCAACGGTGACCGATGAAAGCGACAATTGCGGTTTAGGTTTCTTCCCATTTACTCAAAATCCATTAGCGTTTTCTACCCAAAATGCTAGCCCTGGCACTACTGTTTCCATTAGCTTAAGCCTAAGTGATAAAAACGGCAATACGGATACTGAGAATTGTACCTTGATTTTAACAGTAGTAGACAATACATCTCCCGTAGCCACTTGTCCTGCCTCAGCACCTACAGTGGAAATAGATGAAAGTGGTATTGCGGAAGTGCGACCCGATTTGATCAATGGCAGTGGTACAGACAATTGTGGAAGCGTCACACTGAGTAATGCCAGTTTTCTTACGGGCTGTGGCGTAATAGGTGAAATTGATGTCCTCTTGACTGCTACAGATCCCAGTGGAAATACCGGAACCGTTGATTGTGCTGTAAATATTGTAGATGTCTTGCCACCTACCTTCAGCTGCCCAGCTGCTATGATGGTTGCGACAACGGGAGCTGAAAACTGCGAAATTTCGATTCCTAATTTCGCGGACATCGTCATGGATGAAGACGACAATTGCGATTTAGGAGGTAATATACTTGAGCAAAGTATTCCCGTGGGAACGCGCACGGGCTTAATCCACGGTGAGTTTTTTGAAATTGCGCTTAGTTTGGAGGATGCCGCAGGCAACAAAAAAGAAGATTGCCTAGTTGTTTTGACTGTAAATGATGATGATGCGCCTACCTTCACTTGTCCCGGTCCTATGGACATCAACACCACGGGCAATGCCAATTGCGAAGTAGAAATTCCCAATTTTGCGGATCTAATCCTGGATGAAGCAGATAACTGTAATCTAGGAAACAACCCCCTTCTACAAGACGTAAACCCAGGCACTTTAACCGGAAAAACCGCCGGCGAAACCATTCTGGTTAAGCTCAGTCTAATGGATGCAATCGGCAATAACAATGAAAGTTGCCAAGTTATTCTAACCGTCAATGATGACGACGAACCCCTTTTTACTTGTCCAACTGATCGAGACATCCATACCAATGGAAATGAAAAGTGCGGCATTAGCATTCCAGACCTCACCACTTTGATCATGGATGTAGAAGACAATTGTGGTTTTGACTTTAATCCGATCCAGCAATTTCCGTCTCCTGGGGATTATGCGGATTATGGGCATGGCGAGGAGCTTGTGATAGAATTTCAACAGAAAGACAATTATGATAATGCTTTTAGTTGCACCACTACCTTGACCGTAGTTGATGATGATGCGCCTACTTTTACCTGTCCCGATGACAGAACTGTTTTCACCAATGGTAATGCCAATTGTGAGATTACTATTCCAGATCTCATCTCCTCTATAGTGGACGCTTCGGATAACTGTAGCTTAGGTAGTGAACAGTTAGAACAAGCTACAGGTACGCTGGAAACAGATGGCGTAGCAATCTTTATTAGTATTTATCTCACGGATGCAGCCGGCAATAGAAACGAAGACTGCTTGGTTAAATTAACGATTGTAGATGATGATGCGCCTACCTTCACTTGTCCCGATCCCATGAAGGTCAGTACAACGGGCAATGCTGATTGTGAGATTGAAGTACCGAACTTTGCTGAGCTGGTCACAGATGAAGCAGATAATTGTAGCCTTGGCACCAATACCCTTCAGCAAAGTCCCGCTGCGGGAACGCGTACGGGCTTGATTCACGGAGAATTTTTTGAAGTCTCCCTCAGCCTAGAAGATACCGCAGGCAACAAAAAAGAAGATTGCCTAGTACGCCTACAAGTTGAAGATGATGATAATCCTGTAGCCCAATGTCAAGCAGTAGAAATTTGCCTCGACCAAAACGGGATGGCAACCCTTGATCCCAATGACTTCGATGATGGCTCTACTGATAATTGCCGTATTGCACGCTATGAATTGAGCCAATCCAACTTTACTACCGCCGATTTGGGTACGCAATCCGTCAGCCTCACGGTCTATGATGACAACGACAGTTCCAATACCAAGAGCTGTAATGTGACGGTCATTGGTTTGGGCAATATAGAGGTCATTCATACTACTGATCCAGATGATGATACCGATTTTAGCTATCGAATAGAAGATGCCTCCGGTAGCGAAGACAATTTTACCTTGGCAGCCCTCTCTAATCCTAGTCAGGCCTACACCAACTTAAAAGAAGGTGCATACACCGTATCCGTTACGCCTGTTGGTGAATTCGATTTAAAACAAATCCAAATCAGCGGAGACACCGACGATGGAAGTGTCATCGACCTAGACAATCAGCTCATTTTGATTGATTTGGATCATGGAGAGGATATTCAAGTCACTTTTGTGCATGAATTACCTGGCTCCATTACCGTTGTGAAATCTGCTGATCCAGCGGATGATACACCTTTTGAATTCAAAACATCTTTTCCTATTCCTAATGCAGTAGAGCGCTTCCAAAGTAGACGATCCATTGCCTTTTTGGAGGAGCTGGGACTCAATGTAGAAGCAGCAGGTATTGCTGCTTCGAATGCCGATCGCGGAGAATTCTTGATTTCCGATCAAGCCAATGATCAGATTCACGTCTTTGATTTAAGTGGGCAATACCTCCGTAGCTTTGGAGCATCTGGTTCTGGTGATGGACAACTTGATAATCCAGGAAGATTGGCAGTTGATAATCAGGGGAATGTATTTGTAGTGGATAGAGGAAATTCCAGAGTACAGATTTTTGATGATCAAGGCAATCATTCAGGCTATTTATCAGTGGGATCAAATCCTGCACCACTTACCTTTGATGAACCTGAATTCATCTCCGTATCAGAAAATGGGAGCATAGCTTTGTATGAACAAGGGATTGGTGTTATTTCCCTTTATGATGAAAATTTTAATGCCCTCAATGCTATTGATTTTCCAAATGTCACCGATGTCCACATGGGCCCCGACGGTTTAGCTTATATGACGGCCTCTGGTATTGGAGTCGTTACTTTTGATCCCTCCCGAACGGCTTTGGATATCTTCATCCCTAACACCCAATTGGACAATCCAATCAGTATAGAATTTTCTGCACTAGGAGAAATTTATATTCTAGAAGGTACCAGCAAGGAGATAAAAGTCTTCGATTTAGAAGGTAACTTCCTCAGGTCATTTGGCGGTAGTGATGGTAATGTAGATGGCGAATTTTTTACGCCCTTTGATGTAACCGCAGCAGGCACAGAAGCCTTCATTGTTTTGGATCAGGATGAGGGAGAGGTCACCATTTTTGATGCAAGAAACACCTTTGATTTACAAGATCCTAGTAATAATACCCAATCAATTGCCGAGCTCGAAGCGGGTACTTATACTTTCACAGAAGAAGAACTAGATGGCTGGTGTCTCGATGATCTACAAATCACTGGCGACCTAGACAATGGAAGCACTATTGATTTGGAAAATCGTACGGCTACTATTGATCTTGATCCAGGCGAAAATATTGAAATCATCTTTGTTAATAAAACGGCGGTACTCACCATTACCAATACTGCTAATCCAGCCGATGATACGCCCTTTAGTACCACTTTGCGAAAACCAGATGGCTCCCAGGAGCAATTCACCCTCCAAAATCCGAGTGATCCCCAAACAGTATTTTCTTTTTTAGAAATGGGGACTTATACCCTAACTCCTGAGCCCGAGCCAGGTTGGTGCATTACGGATATCAGTTTTAGTGGCGATCTAGATGGTGGCAGTAGAGTACGTACTACAAACAACAGAATTACTAGCGCATCAATAGACGTAGACAAGGGCGAAGCCATTGAGGTGATGATAACTTATGAAAAGGTAGGTAGCTTAACGATTTTCAAAAACGCGGAGCCCGATGATGATACCCCATTTGATTATATCCTGACAGATCGGGTAGCTTCTATTACCGGAGAAATAGAGGAGGAGTTTAGTCTACAAGACCCGAGTAACAATAGCATCACTTTTGACAATCTAGTTTGTGGAGACTACATTATACGAGAATCATTTTTGCAAGGCTGGAATCTAGACGATATTCAAGTGGTGGGCTCCAATAGTTCCACTGTGGACCTAAAAGAAGGTGAAGTCAGGGTCAGTATCGATGTAGGTCAAGACGTGCAAGTAAGCTTTTTTAATAAAAAAATGGGTAGCATCCAAGTCCATAAATCAGCTGATCCAGCGGATGATACGCCATTTGACTTCACCTTTTCGGGGGAGACCGTTTTTCAACTAGAGCAAAGCCTAAATGGAGCGGCTATCCAGAATGGTGGATTTCAAACCTTATATGGAATAGCCTTTGATGCGGATGGTAATTTTTACACCGCAGATAACAATGCAAACCGCATCCAGAAATATGATGTTAATGGTACCTTACTACAAACAATTGGGAGCAGTGGAACGGGCGAAGGAGAAGTAATTGGACCTCAATATATAGCCATCGATGCCGATGGTAATATTTGGGTTACCGAAGAGGGCAACCAGCGTATTCAGCAATTTGATGCCGATGGTAATTTCATACAGATGTGGGGTTGGGGTGTAGCTACTGGTGCCAATCAATTTGAGATTTGTACGGCCGGATGCCAAGCAGGTATTGTTGGAGACGGAGATGGTCAATTCGACGACCCTACTGGTATTGCTATCGATGATATAGGCAACATTTTCGTTGCAGAACAAGGCAATTATTCTTTACAAAAATTTGCTTCAGATGGTTCTTTTAATTTTAAAATAGAAGATTTTGTTGGCGATGGAGGAAGCATTGATGACTTCTATGATATCGAATTTAATAATCAACAGCAACTTTATCTGATTGGAGATTCGGATGTTATTTTTATTTATAATCCAGATGGAACGCATGCAGCGACCTTCGATCTATTAGATGAAAACAACAATCCTTACACCGCACTGGGCATTGCCATTGATGAGGAGAATAACTTATACATCAGTAGAGATGGGGACGGTAAAATCCGTAAATACGATCAAACCGGCAATTTCCTTGAAGTGCTTTCCATCGAAGTCAATGAGTCATTTGATCTCGATTTTGATGAAGAAGGCAATCTATGGGCCACGGATAATAATGACGATGCCGTACTCAAATTTAGAAGGATAGATCAAAATTTCCAGCTCAGCGATCCCAGCAGTTCTACTAAAGATTTAGGCCTATTCCAGCCTGGCACTTATACGCTTAGCGAAGCTGAGTTAGCTGGCTGGTGTTTAGAGGAGTTACAAATCACCGGAGATACAGACAATGGCAGTAGCATCGATTTAGCTGCACGCACCGCAACCATAGACCTCGATCCCGGCGAAGATATCGAAGTCAATTTTATCAATCAAGCAACGGAGCTCACCATCACCAATGCTGCCGATCCAGCCGATGATACGCCCTTTGCGCTCACGCTAACCAAGGCGGACGCCAGCCAGGAACAGTTATCCTTACAAAATCCAGCTAATCCACAAGGATCCTTTACGGCCATTGAGCCTGGTCAGTATATCATTGAGCCAGCATTACCAGGAGGATGGTGCTTACAAGGTGTACAAATTATCGGCGACTTAGATAACGGTAGCGGAAGATCCATTGTTAATGGAGTCTTGACACAACTACGGATAGATGTAGACAAAGGAGAGGCGATTGAAGTGATTCTAAATTATGAAAAAGCGGGTACACTTACCGTTAATAAAGTGGCTGATCCAGCGGACGATACGGCATTTGAATATGTACTATTACAAAATAATAATGTTGTAGAAACCTTCACCCTACAAGATCCCAGCAATGCTAGCAAGGTCTTTGACAATCTAAGCTGTGGGAATTATAGCCTCATCGAGCGGCCTCTTGACGGCTGGATACTGGATGAGATAGCATTAACTCCAAGTACCAGCGGCAGCGTAGACACTGCGGCACGGCAAGTATTCTTTAGTGTGGTGGTTGGAGAAGACATTCAGATTGACTTTAGTAATAAAAAATTAGGGAGCATTCAAGTCACCAAGTCGGCTAGCCCGGCGGATGATACGCCTTTTACCTTCAATTTGAGCGGTGAAATGTCCTTTCAGCCTATTCAGACCATCGGCACACAAGGTAGTCAGGAAGGACGCTTTTCGAGACCTAGTGGCATGGCTTTTGATCAAACGGGTAATTTTTACATTATCGAAACGGGCAACGATCGGGTCCAAAAGTTTGATGCTGATGGTAATTTCCTGCTGTCCTTCGGCTCCTTTGGTAGCACAGAAGGAGAATTTGATGATCCCAATTATCTGGCAGTAGATCCCGATGGAAATGTTTGGGTCAGCGATGACGACAACTACCGCCTACAACAATTTGATGCGAATGGCAACTTTATCCAAATGTGGGGCTGGGGCGTAGCCACCGGAGCCAACCAATTTGAAATTTGTACTTCAGGCTGCCAGATAGGAATCCAAGGAACAGGTGATCGCCAATTTGACGATCCTCAAGGGATCGACATAGATGCCGCTGGCAATATTTATGTTACCAATGAAGGCGAATCCATCCAAAAGTTTGCAGCTGATGGTAGTCTGTTGCTATTGCTCGACGATTTCTTCGGTACCGGCGTTCAGCCGGATGCTATGCTTGATCTAGAATTAGATCAACAAGGCAATATTTATGTCGCTGGGGAAATAGGCTTTGTTTACGTCTTCAACCCAAGCGGTACTTTAATCAATAGCATTCGAGTAGAAAATGACAATGGTAATGGGCTCGAGACTTACGGCGTGGCCATTGATGAAGACAATAATGTTTATATCTCCAATGGCGACGATGATTTTGTTCGTAAATATGATTCAGATGGCAATTTCTTAGAGATCGTTGCCGTAGTAAACAATGCTTTAGATATTGATTTTGATGATGAAGGTAACCTCTGGACCCTTGCTTCGAGAGATAATGTATTGGTACAACACAAAAAAACGGTACAAGAGTTTCAGCTGAGCGATCCTAGCGAAACCAGCAAAGACTTAGGCTTATTCCAGCCTGGAACTTACACGCTCACCGAAGCACAACTTCCAGACTGGGGCAACGAAAACATCATCATCAATGGAGATACGGATGGTGAAAGCATTATTGATCTAATCGATAGAACCATCACCATCGATTTGGATTTTGGAGAAGAAATTGAAATTGTTTTTGAAAATAAAAATTGTATTGGTCAAAACTTTATCTCAGGTACGGAAGATTTGTCCTTATGTCCAGAAAGTATGGAAAGCTTCACCATCACCACTCAGCCCAATGCCACGGTACGGATCAGCGGAGGAGAAGCTGCTTTCAATTTAATAGAACAAGACTTGATGGCCGACGGCAATGGAGAGCTGGAAGTCAATATCCAAACTCCTGAGAATAATACAGGCACTGATAGCTTAGTAGAGCTGGGCATTTTCTCTTGGTTGGATGGCTGTGTTGAAGAGGCTACCCAAAACATTTTCATCAAGCCTACACCAGTAATTACAGCACCTGCTCAAGTACAATACTGCTCCGAAGATACGTATAGTATTGAAATCATGACCCTTCCCAATGCAGTCGTCAGTTGGACCAATAAGCAAAGTGGAGCTTTTGAAATCTCAGGGACCACTACCGCAGACGCCACTGGCAAAGCTACCTTAACAGGGACAACGCCTCAATTGGAATATGCGCCAGATGAACCCGATCCTAGAGAAAGCCTGAGTTTTGATCTTGAGATCCTAGCTACGCTTAATGACTGTGTGGCCATAGAAAATACTCAATTTATATTAAGACCCTTTGGTCTTATCGAAGGCTTAGCGGAAGAAAGCTTCTGCTCTGGGGAGCCCACCTCATTTGAGGTAGAAGGCCTTTCTGGATTAGAGATTTCCTGGACAGGTGCTGCTGCTATCGGAATTCCTGATGGTTCAGGAAATGCGTCCATTGAAACTTTAGGAACTCCTGGTACTTTGACCATTGATGGTACAGCTGAGCAAAATGTGAGTGCTGTGGCCTTGGAAGCGACCTTGGTTTTTACTAGTAAAATCAATCTGTGTGAAAAAGAATTCACGAAAGTAATTAAGATACTACCTGAGCCTGTTCTATTAGGGAGTGCTAACGTGGTTTGCTCGCTCGAACCCATCGCCATTCAGCTTCAAGGAGCCAACTTTGGAGCGCCCATTGATCAAGTACGTTTAGAAAGCATCAATCCGGGAGGGGCAAGCCGCGAGAGTGGTACTTTGATGCCTGGTGATGTAGTAGATTTTACTGCGGATTTAATCACTGCCGATAGTTGGTCTTATGCAGGCGCTAGTCCTACTACAGTGAGCTATCTATTCACGCCCATCAGTGCTGATGGCTGCGAAGGAATCAGTGTAGCGATCAATGTAAATATTACAGAAAATCTTCCACCTACCTTCACCTGTCCCGATCCGATGACGGTCTTTACCAATGATGCGGCCAACTGTGCAGTCGATATTCCTAATTTTGCAGATTTGGTATTGGATGAAGCGGATGATTGTGGTTTAGGGGATAGTGTTTTACAGCAAAGTATCGCGGCAGGTTCTTTTGAGAGCTCAGGGCACGATTCTAACATTATGATCACACTGGAACTCTTTGATGTGGTAGGCAATAAAAATGCGGTAGCGTGTATCGTCACTTTAAATGTAGCAGACGATGATGCCCCCAGTGCTCAATGTCAAGAAGTGACGGTAACGCTGGATGATACCAGTGGAATGGCCAGCATCCTTCCTGCTCAGGTCAATAACAACAGTACCGATAATTGTACGGTAAATATTCTCAGTTTTGAAGGTCAAGAATCACTCAACTTTAATTGCGATGATATAGGCCCAAATACAGTCACACTGACCGTAAGTGATGATGCCAGTAACACCTCCACTTGTACCGCCAATGTCAATGTCTTAAGCTCAGCAGCTTGTCCTGATCCTACGATTGATAATAGGGGTGGCCCTAATATTGCGGATCCCTGTACTTGTAGCGCTCAATTTCCAGGTTACTTCAATGAGGAAGTCATCATCACGAGTAATAATCCTGGTGAGGCTTGGGTACTTCAGACCAATACAGGTTTGATTGATCCCAATGATTTCAACAATGATTTTGCCGACAATATGGCCTTCACCGATCTAGGAGATGGTCGCTATAGTTTAGTTGGCTTGCACCAAGCGGGTTCTGGCTATAATTTGGTAGCGGTAAGTCCATTCTATCCCGATGATCCATTATCCATTTCGAATTTATGTGACCTTCCAGTGGTGGATACCCAAAGTATCTCGATTTGCTCCCGGGCACCAAGTGAAATCATTCTGGGAGCTAGTACCAATACAGAAGCAGTGGCCAGCTACAACATTACGGCAATTGATTTTGATGCCACTATTTTAAGTCCCCTGAGTGGAAATCCCATAGTCGTGGATGAGGTAGACAATGATGAATTAGCCGATGATGCCTGGATTAATCAAGGAGCCAATCCCAGCGAAGTACTTTATACGGTAGTCCCTTTACGAGACGATGGCTGTGAGGGTATGCCTTTTACCATCACCTTATCCATCGACCCAGAACCTGTATTGAACAATGAAAATATTACGGTCTGCTCCGACGAAGACTTTGGTATGGTGCTCAGCACCATTTCAAGTGGTGTAGTGGCAGATAGTTTCGTGATTACGGATATCATTGCCAGTAATAAATTGACGCAAAATACAGGGATTCCTGCGGGTGCCAGTATCAATCTGGAAACTAAGCTGGCAGAAGTCTTAGCTAATCAAAATTGGAAAAATCTAAGTGGAAGTGATGGTACAGTAGATATCACTATTGTGGCCCTAGCTAATGGCTGCGCTGCTGCCGATGCTTATACGATTCGTACTACCGTCAAACCAGAGCCTGTTTTGGTCAATGCTGATACCACCGTTTGTTCCAATGAGTCTATTGGAGTAGTATTGGAAACCAATGGAATTTCAATCGAAGCAGACAGCTTCCACGTAGAATCCATCACGCTCAATGGTGCCACCCAAATCAATGGCATCACTGCTGGCAATGGATCAAGAAATGCCGACCTACTCTCCGATATCGTATTTGAATACGAAGAAGATACACCAACTACGGTCATGATTGTAGTGACACCTTACAGCGCCGATGGCTGCCCAGGTGATCCACTAACGGTTAGCGTAAGCGTAGAATTCTGCCCCATTGGCTGTAATGATCAAGTCAATGTGACTTTGAATAGCGATTGCACCTTTGAGTTACAAGTACAAAATGTAGCGGCTGGAAAAGACCTTCCTCCAGGCATTCGCTTTGCCTATACCGTATCGGTGAATGATGGCAATGGTAACGACAACATCATCAATGGTGCTGGCCTCTTCAATTATGCCATCTTTGACCGTCAGAGAGAATTGGTGTGCTGGGGTACCGTTAATGCTGAAGACAAAACCGCTCCTGAAGTAGTGGCGCCACCAATGGTGGCTCTAGAATGCTGGTTGATTGATGAGGTCTTGAATAATGCAGCGACGGTAGCAGATCCTACAC
>JBELML010000120.1:0-19551 GCA_042095835.1 Saprospiraceae bacterium | reverse complement strand
ATGCATAGCTTGCGTTTTTTGCCTCGATTAGCCTCAAAATACTGTTTTCTCGCCTGCAACAGAAAACCTTAGTCAACTTCATAATAAAGATACTTCAATCAAGCTTCATTGTTTATAACAACAAGCTTTTAGTCTATTTAATAGAATATAATTTTTTAAAGCTCTTTTTTTTGTAAAATAATTCTATTTGTATGCCGACTATAAAGAGGATCAAGAATTCCTAGCTTTACTTAAAAAATACAAACAGCTACCGGATCCTATTTCCCAAATCCAAACAAGCGATGCCGAAGATTAATCTTCAGCATCGCTTCCACTAATGATACGTCCCACATCTCCCTTTCCCAAAGTCTCCAAGCCTCCCCCTCTCAAAGTCACCAGCTCTCCCCATCTCCCTGTCTCCGAGTCTCCAGATCTCCCCCTCTACCAGTCCCCGAGTCTCCCCTTCTCAAAGTCCCCAAGTCACTAGATCTCCCCCTCTCCCGGTCTCCAAGTCACAAGGTCTCCCAGTCTCCCCTCTCAAAGTCTCCAAGTCACCAAGTCCCCTCTAATGTCTTCCCCAAAGTTCGATTTTACCTCGTCTGGCTGCTAAATTCTTGGTATCGTACCAAAAAACGACCTTTGTAATGATGCGCTTACCTCCTGTCAAATTTAAAGCTCTAGTCTGACCTCCTGGACGGATCGATTGGCGTACGTTGACAGTTTGCGGTTTCCCATTTCTGTAATGAACCGTTACCCGGTGTAGATTGATCGGTGCATTTTTGACCCGCATCTGTAGTGAAGTGAATCGACCTTCTAAAGCGGTAACCGCAATCTCATCTCGGTCAGCCTTGTAGTTTACTTTTCTCACACCTAAGCGTTCCCAACGGAATGGCAGTTCCTCAAAGCCTAAATCAGTCGGTACAGGTGCGGCAGTAGCCGTATTCGTGATCATCAAAAAAGTCAATAAAAAAAGTCCGAAAAATTTCATCTTGTGCATTGTCATAGTTCTTGTTTTTAGAGTATGTTTAAATTTTGTTTTTGGTGATAAAATTTGATGATTTTGTCTCTAGAAAAGGCAAAAAGCACAGTAATAGCCTAGCTATTACGAGCATTTTTAACGTATTCTAGGGGCAAAAGGGCAAATTTTAACCCGAAGGATAAATTTTTAAATATGCTCTTAGTTATTATCTGCCCTTTAGACTATAGCATGGCTACTGCGTTTAAAATCAGAAAGGTTAAGGTTTAGTTAATCGAAATAAGAATATGACAAAAGAAGAACTACTACAATCTCTACCACAAATTGGACAAGTAGAATGGATCGGCATTAGACCCGAGAAAAATGCCACACTTCAAGCATTACAAAGGGTAGAAATAAGCATTGAAAAAGGGCTCCTTGGGGATCACTACGCTGGTAAAAGTGGGAAAAGACAGGTCACGCTCATCCAAAAGGAACACCTGGAGGTGGTTGCTCGCTTACTAGGAAAAGAATACATAGACCCTAGCTTAACCAGGCGAAATATAGTAGTCTCAGGTATCAACCTACTCGCTTTCAGAGACCGGCCATTCAAGATCGGCGACCTTATACTGGAGGGAACAGGCTCTTGTTATCCCTGTTCAAAAATGGAAACCAATTTAGGTCCAGGGGGTTATAATGCCATGCGTGGCCACGGCGGGATCACCGCAAAAGTGCTAAAAGGAGGCAACTTAAGCCTAGGTGATCATGTTGAGCTACAAAGCACACTCTAAGCGAATTATTTGTACTTTTGCCGCCGCCCAAGAGTATATCAAACTAATCAACACAAATGGAAGAAAATCTAGTCAATATAAAACTCATTGACCGACAGGGTCAAGAACATGCGCTACAGGCGCCTACTGACATGGATATGAACATCATGGAGGTATGCAAAGCCTATGAATTACCTGTCAAAGGCACTTGTGGAGGTATGGCCCTTTGTTCTACCTGCCACATTTATGTGGAGTCTGATCATGAGCTACCCAAGATGCGTGAAGATGAGGAAGATATGTTAGACCAAGCCTTTTTTGTAGAAGATAATAGCAGGCTAGGTTGTCAACTTGCGATCAAAGAATCAATGGAAGGATTAGTGCTGCGCTTAGCACCGGAATCTGAGGAAGACTAGTCTTTACAAGGGCACAATACATTTAAAACCTTCTATACTAAGCAAGATATCCTTATCTTGACCCATAACTGCTTTAATGCTTGGGGAAATGAAACACCTTAGAAATCAGTCACCACCTATAATTGGTATCCTTTCAATACTGTGCTTAGTATTGACTTTCCCACTGCTTCTCTTTTCTCAAACTTCTATTCAGTTCACAAGATTTGCTCCAGAAGATGGGTTTGTACAAGGGATTGTGACTGATCTTCACCAAGACAAAAGTGGATTAATATGGATTGCTACCGCCGATGGGCTTTTCAAGTATGACGGATATGAGTTTTTTGAGTACCGCAATAATGGTAGTATTGGCACCAGTATTAGTGGCAATACCGTTATGAGTGTCACCTCTGACGCAGCAAACAATTTATGGATTGGAATTGACGGTGGAGGCATCAATAGAATCAATAGAAAAACCGGTGAACTCATTATCTTAAAAAATGAGCCGACTGACCCTAGTACGATTCCTTCCAGTTCTATCAGTTGCTTGATCGTCGCCAAAGATGGCAGCATTTTAGCTGGAACAAGAAATAATGGCCTCATTAAAGTATCGCCTGATGATTTCAGTTTCACCAATTATACAACTTCTCCAGGCACCAACAATGGCTTACCTTCCCTTGGGATCGATTACCTTTTTCAGGAGCAATCAGAGCGGGTTTGGGTCGCCACAACAAAAGGAGAATTAGTATTTTATGATACTAAAGATCAAACCTTTTCTCCTGCACCAACTACTTTAAAGGATGCATTAGATGGTGCTCCCATTATGAAAGTCCTACAAGAAGATCATATCTTTTGGATTGGTACTTCAAGAGGACTGCTGAAGTATGATCACCAGCAGGATCAAGTCCAACAAATAGACACGCCGTTATCAGACATCAGAGCTATTTGCCGTGGTCCACAAGGACTCCTTTGGCTGGCTGGCTTTCAGGGATTAGCTAGTATGAACACCGAAAACTGGAGTGCCATAAAGTATGAGGCAGATGAGGATAATCCGCAAAAACTTTCTAATAATCGAGTATCTAATCTTCTACTTGATCACCAGGGATTACTTTGGGTAGGTACCTGGGGCAAGGACCTCAACCGTATAGATTTTCAACCTTCTTTTTTCAACTATTGGGGCCAGCAGGCTAGCGATACTCACGAGGCACTTTCATCCAAAAACATCAAATCTATCCATCAAACCAAGGATAGTATCCTATGGATCGGTACCGAAGCTCATGGTCTGAACAGACTAGATCGTAAGACAGGGAAAGTCAAGATTTGGAACACCCAAAATGGCTTATCCCACAATAAGATTTTATCCCTAGCTGGAAATGAAGCAGGTCTTTGGATCGGTACTGGAAAAGGAATCAATTATTACCATTATGCAACTGCTAGAATGTATAGTTATCCGAATACATTACAAGCACCATTGTCTTCCTACATTTGGGCTCTATATTTAGACCATGAGGATCATTTGTGGATTGGCACTAGCGATGGTTTTGCCATGCTGAAAAATTATATTCCAGGGCAGGCCAACTTAGACTATGAGCTTATTGACCCCAGCCTAGAGCAGTATAATGGGCTCAACTCTAATTCGATTCGAGACATCATACAAGATCACAATCAAGATTATTGGATTGCTACCTCTGATGGTGGCCTAAATTTTTATGATGGTGACGACTTTAAAGCCTATACCCGAGACCTTATAACTAAAGACTCTATACCTGGTCCCTATCTGTATAACATTATGGAAGCTCGTGATTCCTCCCTTTGGATTAGTACACCACGTGGAGCCTATCATTTTGATCTCCAGAAAGGATCATTCAGTAGATTGACCGAAAAAGATGGCCTACCCAATGATTATGTCTTTGGCATTTATGAAGATAAAAACAAGGAGTTATGGATGCCGACTAATCGGGGTATTTTTCGATACAATCCATTGACCCAAGCCTATCAGGTATACGATATCCTAGACGGCCTACAAAGCAATGAATTTAACCAAGGAGCCCACTTTCAAGATCCTCGTACCGGAGAAATTTTCTTTGGAGGAGTTGGAGGACTTAATAGCTTTTTACCCAATCAATTCAAGCAAAATACTTTTGTACCGCCTCTCGTTTTTACCACTTTCAGGTACTACAATAAAGAGGATCAAGGCGATGCGAAGTCCATCCTCGAAGTAAACCAGCTCGAAAATATCGCGCTTACCTACCGGGATAATATTATCGAGATTGGTTTTGCGGCTTTAAATTATCTTTATCCAGAAAAAAACCAGTATCGCTATCGTTTATTAGGTTTTGATGACCAATGGTACGATCTAGATAATCAACACCAATTAAGGTTTACCAATTTAGACCCTGGAAAATACACGCTGGAGATTCAAGGTTCCAATAATGATAAAGTTTGGAATGAAGAAGGAAGACAATTGTATATCTCTATCTCCCCTCCCTGGTGGGAAACGAATCTAGCCAAAGGGATATTCGTTTTACTTTTTGTGTTAAGCATCTTAAGCATCTATAATTTCCAGCTAAAAAAGAGGCTAGCCGCTCAGGAGACGGAGCGCCTACAAGAGCTTGACCGATTAAAAACAAAGTTCTTCGCCGATATTGCGCATGAGTTTAGAACGCCGCTCACAGTGATTCTAGGAATGGTAGGTACGATCAAAGGTAATCTCAAAGCTCAAGAACTGATTCAGCGCAATGGCAATAATATGCTCAACCTAGTCAATCAAATGCTGGATTTGAGAAAATTAGAAGCCGGTAAACTGCCTTTGAATATTGTGCAGGCTGATATCGTCAGCTATCTCAAATATGTCTTTGAATCTTTTGACTCCTATGCTCAAGAAAACCACATTAAACTACATTTCCTTCCCGATACTCCTGTATTAGTTATGGATTATGATCCCGACAAAATATTGAAAATTGTATCCAATTTGGTCTCCAATGCCATCAAATATAATAAACCAGGTGGACACGTGTATCTGCAAATTTCAGAGGAGGGGGAAGAACAGCAGCACTTCCTTTCTATACGCGTAAAAGACACCGGAGTAGGTATTGCTGCTGAAGCCTTAGATAAAATCTTTGACCGGTTTTACCAAACTAAAGAGCAACAAGAAAACACTACTAAACCTGGAACAGGAATTGGACTATCGCTTACCAGAGAACTGGTCAAACTCTTCAAGGGTGATATCAAGGTAAAGAGTCAACGAGATGAGGGAACGGAGTTCCAGTTGAGGCTCCCGATTAGCAATCATGGCCCCTTAAGCAACGTCTCAATGGCTGACCAACATCAACTCGAAAAGGGCGCAGCTTCCAACTATTTAAGACAGCCAACACTTTCGGAATATATATTTGCTGATCGAGAACCCGCTCAGCAGAATGGGGAGTCCCAAGAAACAAAACTGCTCATCATTGAAGACAATGTAGATGTGGTAGAATATCTAAGAACCTGTCTAGAGTCTACCTACGACTTGAGTATTGCCTATGATGGGCAAGCAGGCATTCGTTTAGCTTTGGAAAATGTACCTGATATCATCATCAGTGATGTGATGATGCCCAAGAAAGATGGCTTCGAAGTATTAGCAACCCTAAAAGCTGATGAACGAACCAGCCATATCCCCTTTGTAATGCTGACTGCAAAATCCGATTTAGAATCCAAAATCCAGGGGCTCAAAACTGGAGCGGAGGTCTACCTTGCCAAGCCTTTCCACCAGGAAGAATTACTTGTACATTTAGACAACTTATTACAAAACCGAAAAAAACTTCAAGAGCATTATCAAAGTATTTTGAAGGAAAAAACTCAAGAAGACGATAAAACCTTCGAAGATGTTTTTGTACAAAAAATCATTACTACAGTTGAAACTCACCTCGAAGACGAATCTTTCAATATCCCAATGCTTTGTAAAGCTTTAAAAATAAGTCGTACCCAACTCCACAATAAACTAAAAGCCTTGACGGGCTTATCTACTTCTCATTTTGTCAACTCCATCCGCCTCCGGAAAGGACACGAATTACTACTTCAGACCGATTTAACCGTGGCGGAGATCGCTTATAGGGTTGGCTATAAAGAGCCCAACTACTTTTCGAGGCTCTATAATGACTTTTTCGGAAAATCACCCACCGAAACACGCAAGTCTCTGTAAATCAATCTAATAAAGCTGGTTCCGACAGTCCTAAAAAACAATAATGCTATTCTTTTTTCAGGTCCTGAACAATAGTATAGGTCTTCAAACAATAGTGTAGGGAGAAAACAGGAGATCGTCGCATATTTGTAGTGCAAGGGGAAATAATTTAAAATCACCAATTCAAACCCAGGTGGGGCAAGCCCCTATCTAAAATCCATTTCATGACACCAAACCCGGTAACCCCAGTTATAAAATATACATACCCGGTATTTGGCACGTATGTGTTCTGAAACACTAGGGGGGAGGACTTATAAACACCTACTATTTTTTGTTGTTCTCCCCCTGATTTAAACCCAATAGTTATTAAAGAGTAAATAATAGAAGGTACTAGGTAACGAGGCCCTGATTGCAATGGCATTTGCGGGTCTCTTTTTTCCTTCTTTTAAAAGATAGAGTTTCTAATATCCCATATTATCCTTAAGTGCATTGTTGCGATAGCTCAATGCACTTTCTGTTTTGGGTACCGTCCTAGCTTGGAGAATGAAATCTTTTTCTATCTTCGTTTTTATGAGTTTGGTTTGGAATATAGTGTTGGGATTAGTCATCGCCTTTATCGGAGTATCGTTACCTGGTTTAATCAATATGACTGTTGTCAAAATCTGCTTAGAGCGCAGCTTGAATGCCGCTCTTCGATTTTGCCTGGGTGCTTGTATTACGATATTCTTTCAGGCATGGATCGCTGTAGCTTTTGCGGGCTACTTGACCAAACACACCGAAGTTTTATCCATTCTAAAAGGTACCAGTGTATTCATTTTTCTCATCTTGACTATTGTATTTCTACTCCAAGCCCTATACCCTCCAAAGGAGAAAACCAAAAAAATCCCTAAAAAGGGGCGCCCGATTTTATTGGGCATGGCCATAGCCGCGATGAATTTCTTGAACATCCCTTTCTATTTTACTGCGGGGACCGTACTAGAGGGAAAAGGGTATATTCAAAACTCCTTTCCTATCTACTACTTTTTCATTACCGGCCTTACTCTGGGCTCAGGGATTGCACTGCTTTGTTATGCTTATGGTGCCAATTGGATTGTTGATCGGGCCCAGTTTTTCACCAAGCACCTCAACTTTTTTCTCAGTGGTCTTTTCTTCATTCTAGCTATGGTACAAGGCATCCAACTCTACTTATCCTGAGTAAAATATCACTATTAACGACTTGTTAACGTGCTTAAAGCTGGCGAAGCCCGATTATTTGCAACCGAAGGAGCAAAATTTGGTTATTTTTGGCCAAAAAATAAGATCATGCGCATAATAAGCTTCTTAGGATTATTACTCTTGTGTTGGAGCTGTGGCGAGCAAGCTACTACCAGCAATACGCCTACGAGTCCAGCTACCGTAAAAGCCAGCACCGTAGCTATTTCTAATAATAATGCTACTGACGAACCCGCGGGCCCTGCCGAAATTGGTGTGGAAGTCAGCGGCATGGAAGATGGTAGAATGATACTTGTTGGTTTCTATGAGACGGAACAATACCGAGCCGACACAGCGAGTATGCGCCAAGGAAAGGGCACTTTCAAACGCGCCGAAGGGTACAAACAAGGCTTTTACATCATCTCTCTTCCGAACCGAAGTACCTTGCAGATTTTGATTGGAGAGGATCAGCAATTCACCATCCGTTCGGCGGCAGACGATTTAGTCATGGCTACAGAGCTTTCAGGCTCCCAAGACAATGAGCTACTGTATGAGAATTTAAAATTCCAAGAAAATTTGAATCCTCGATTTCTTGCCGTCTCGAATGATTTAAAGACGGCACAGCCAGGCACACCTGAATATGACCAATTTAAAAAAGAGCAGGACGCCCTAACTGCTGATCGAAACCAACACCTGAATGCGCTGTATGAGCAGGCACCCAATTCTTTATTTACCTCCTTCAAACGTGCTGGACAAAATCCTGACCTAAGAGACTTCCGTTTGAAAGACGGTAGCCCAGATGAAGATGCCCAAATCCAAGCTTATAAAATGGAGTTCTGGGATAATGTAGATTTTAGTGATGAGCGATTGCTACGATCTCCTGTGATCATCAATAAGCTCAAGCGCTACATTACTCAATTGACTCCACAGAATCCAGACTCTATTGCGGTTTCTGCCGATCGGCTGATTGCTAAAGTAGAAGGTAAGTATCCAAAATATTTCAAGTTTTTCGCCAACTGGGTAGCGCTACAATACCAACCTACCAAGACAACCCTAATGGATGCCGAAGCCGTAATGGTGCATATGGTACAAAACTATTTCACCGATGAGAAAGCCTTTTGGGCGCAGCCTGGAGAGGTGCAGGGTCTACAGCAAAGAGCGGCAGAAATGCAAGCGAGCTTGATCAATAAACAAGGCCCAGATGTCGTTTCGACCGATCCTAATGGTAAAAGCCGCTCTATCTATGAAATGGACAATGACTATGTAGTCGTATATATGTACAATCCAGAGTGCGAGCACTGCCAGGAAGAAACCCCTATCCTGAAAGATTTCTCTATTCGATACAAAGATAAGGTAGGTGTCTTCGCCATCGCCATCGATACAGATGACACCAAGTGGAGAAACTATATCAAAAAAGCCGGTATTCAGAACTGGACAAACGTCTACGATCCAACCAATAGATCTATCTACGCAAAGTACTTCGTAGACAAGACACCAGAATTGTACCTTTTAGATAAAAATAAAGTCATCATCGGTAAGAACTTGAAGACTTTCCAAGCAGAGGAGCTCATTAAACGAGAAGAAGGATAATAACTCTCTTCGAAGAATAGGCTGAGTAAAAAGGGTTGTCCATATCTTTCTGGACAACCCTTTTTCTATGATTAGGATAAATTTTTCTTCCAGAAGCCATCTAAGATCTTCTGCAAAGCTTCAGCCTCTTCTACTTTCCCCAATTGTTTTAGGGCTTCCATTTTTCCTTGGAGAGCTTTTGCTCTATTTTCCCCTACCGCTAAACTTTCATCAAACTGTACAATCGCTTCTTCTGCTCTATTTTGCGCAAGCAACCACTCCCCATATTGCTCAAAAGAAGGATAGGTGATGCGGGGTGGACCGTAAGAGTATTCACAATCTTTCTCTATTTCCGTAGCAGCTATCAAGTATTTTTCTTGTGCAGCGAGGTCTTTGTCCAGCGCGGCCATAAAGGCCTGCATTTGATTCATCATGACCTGTGCTCGCTTGACATCGCCTTTAGTGGGAGCATAGCGGGTAGGGCCAGCACTACACATAGGCGCACTCTCATTGGTAACAAAAAACTTGGCTCTTTTCACTTGCTCATTCAGCGTATCCAATTCTGCTTGAATAGCGGCCTTATCACCAGAATCATAGGCCATCATTGCACTCATAAAATGTTGCGTAGCAATGGTATGCAGGCTCAAACCTTTATAACTCACGTCCATCGGCTCCACATCTAAGCTCCATCGGCCCTCTTCGGCGCGTTGCGCGCTTTGCATATCGATCAAATATCTGCGAGCACCTTTATGGTCTCCCGTTTTATTTACAAACTGCTGCATATCTTTCAGTAGTTCGGCAGCTTTCTCAAAACGTCCTTGCTGCAAATAGCCATAGTGCAGCCAAGCATAAGAATGATAACCTCTTGCTTTATCATCCAAGCCTTTACGCTCCATTCGGTTCAAACTGGCTTGATAGGAGCGTTCGTTGGAGGCAACCATATCATTCCACATACCGAGAGCCAGGTAAATATGAGAAGGCATGTGTAAAGCGTGGGCCGCATCAGGAGCAACATTATCATAATCATTGGCTGCTAGAATGGCCAATTGGGCAAAATCTGGATCATCATTAGCGTGGATCATATAATGCAAAGCGCCCGGATGCTGTGGGTTTTCCTCCAAGATACTTGCTGCCACCTTGGCCGATAAGTCAAAGACTTCCGTATCTCTTCCGCCTTCTACCGACCACATCAATCCTAAAGCATAGAAAGCAGCTACTTCCTGGTTGCCCTCATATTTTTCGTAGAGGCTGGCCATATGCTGAGCGTAAGCTTGGTTGCGCTCCAGGAAATCTCCTTCGCCATAAAGAATTTCTATAGCTTGCCAAAAATCTTTTTCTAATGGGTCATCGATATTAGCCATCCGCTCCTCTTCGGTGGGGCCTAATTTAGCTATCACGGCTCTACCTGCCTCTACATCCTGTAGTTTCCACAAAGCTTTATAATGGGTCATTGTTTCTCCCCAGAGCACCATGACTTCGGTAGAATCCTGAGCATAAGCTTTTTGAAAGGCTTCTCTTGCATCATCATATTCAAAACTGTGTAGTAGCAAAAGTCCCTCATCAAATCCAGCCCTTGCTGCTGGCGAAATTTGGAACTCATAATTCAGGGTGCCCAGTTGATTATCTGCGGCGGCTGATGGTGCGGCATTCTGACAAGCAAAGCAAGAAGCTAGCACAAACAGCATTAAAAGTGTGGGTAATCGCATGTTTAAAGAAGTGTTGATTGAAACAGAAAGATACGTAAACTGCTACAATTCTTTCTTGCCTACCTCAACAAACTCACCTCTCCCTCCAAGGCTACCCGATCTCCATTGGTATAGCGCACCACTGCTCTGTAGACATAGGCACCACTCGATACAGGACCGCCATTGTGCCTACCATCCCAGCCTAGCTGCTCTTGATTAGGAGGGAAATTCAGCTTTTGAAACAGCACGTTCCCCCAACGATCAAAGATTTCCAGCACTTCTATCTCCTCCATATCAGCACCTCCAAAAATCGTAAACTGATCATTGAATCCGTCTTCGTTGGGTGTAAAGGCGCTTGGTGGATAAGCACGGCGCGTCTGATTGACAAAAATGGTCACTGTACCAGTAACCGAACAACCAGAGGTATCTACGGCCGATAGCGTAACCACTGAGGTCCGCTCAGGACTAGCAATTGGTGTAGTGGTATTGGTACCACTCAAGATATCTACTGGCTGCCAGCTAAAATCAATTAAATCAAAATTGCTTTGTGGATTCAATTGAACTGTATCCCCAATATTCAGGTCAATAGGATCGCCCAGATCAATAAAAATAGGCTCTTCTACAATGGTCAGGCTACGCTCCAATTGGCAATCGTTCAAATCCTGGATAATGAGATCATAGCTCCCTGGATCAAGTCCGTTGATAATGCTGGTATTGCTACCAATTGGCTGAAAAAACTGCCCATCTAAAGAATATTCGTAGGGGCCTACTCCACCTGTAAGATTATTTATGACTATCGCACCATTGGGATTCGTGGGGCAAATAGATGAAATGGAATTAGCGTCCAGATTCAATGCAGCGGGTGCTGTGATTTGTACTATTGCAGAATCTATACATCCACCAGCATCGGTTGCCGTGACTTGATAAGTCGCTGCGGATAAGGTATTGAGTTCCGTTCCATTCTGACCAGTACTCCAATTGTATTGGATAGGAGCGACGCCATTTTCGGCAACTGCTCTGATCCTGCCATCTGAAGCATCTGCGCAACTCACTCCAAACCCACTAAAATCAGATAAAACCTGAGCTTGTACTGAAATATCACTTACCTGTATAGGCTGGGAGACAAGATCCTGACTGCTGCATCCATTCTCTGTATTGGCCAAGCTTACAATTTGTAAATCAAAAGTTGCGTTTGGACGGAAAGTTTGTACCAGCCCCGTAGAAACATTAGAGAGGTTTTCGGTTTGGCCATCCTCGGCCATGATTACTAGATCAAAGGTATTGCCCCCTATCAAATTGAAGGTAATCTGGGCATCGTCTCCTGCACAAATAGCCGTGTCTCCACTCAGGCTAGCCACTACTGCCTCGAAGAAGCTTAAATCGACAACCACGATGCTATCACAACCATTCTGCCCTTGTCCTAGCAAGCGTTCTTCACCACTAGGATTATTGACATCATAGGTATTCCCATTAACGACAATAACACCGTCAGCACATAAGGTATCAACAATTGTCGTACGAATCTCCGCGAAGAATTGCATATCAACGCTCACAATAGAATCGCAGCCATTAGCAGCCTGACCTACCAATTTTTCTATTCCACTAGGATTATCAAAATGATAAGCTACATCATTCACAATGATGGTATCGGTTGGACAAAACATAGAATTAATATCCGTGCTGGCGTTTTCTAAATAAGTTAAATTCACACTGATAATCCCATTACAACCTTGGAGGCCAAAACCAGGAAGTACAATAATACCACTAGGATTGGCTTCATTAAAAGTCTGTCCATTGACGACAAGCGAATCGCCCGGACAAAGGGTATTATTGATAAACTGCGTATCAATGGGGAAAAAGTCTAGCGCAATACTGACTACCGAGTCACAACCACCACTCGAGGTAAAAGTTTCTACTCCGATAGGGTTGACAAAATTATAGACGGTACCATTTACGAGGAGGCTATCCTCCGCACAAATAGTTGGGCTCATACTACTTTCAAACTGATTCACAAAAGTAAAGCTAGCCTCCACAATGGAATCACAACCACTCGATGCAGCATTTTCTAACACCGCAAAGCCCCCTGGGTTAGTAGCCGTAAAAGTTTGATCTCCTATATTTACAAATTCGCCGACACATAAGGTATCTACCACACGGCTGGTATCAACAGGAAAGAAGGCGAGCTCGACAAACACCAAGGAGTCACAACCATTGGCGCTTTGATTTGGTAGCAACTCAAATCCATTGGGATTGGCAAAATCGTAGCGATTTCCATTGATTTCAAAAGTATCTTCTTGACATATTAATGGTCGAATAGTATCTCTCCCTAAGGCGAAAAAGCTCAAATCTACTACGATAAAGGAGTCGCAACCCGTTTGGGCAGCTCCTAGCAAGGTCATTGTATCTTGGGCGTTGGCTAGGTGATAAGCATTGCCATTCACCATTAGCGTATCATTTTCGCAGATGGTCTCCCGCACATAATTGGTATCATTCTGCAACTTGGCAAACTGGATCGCAGTATCTAGCGCTAGTTGGCAGTTAGCATCATCGAGTCGAAGAAAATCAAGGGCAAAATCTCCTCCAGGAACAGCATCCCAACATATATCTAGCTGTGCATTCGTAGAATCTGCCTCTAAGGAATCAGTAGTAATCCCTAGTGTGTTATTTATCTGAAAGTTTACTGTAAAGGGTGCTGTACCAGAAAATTCGACCTCCAGTAGATTGCAAGCCGCTTCACAGATAGCTGTATCTACTTGAACATCTAATATCGCCGGCAAATCATGTTCAATAATAATCGAATCGCTGGCCACCGTCACGCAGGTTTCACTATCTAAAACGGTCAGTTCATACAAGCCAGGAGCTAAACCTGATCGGATACTGTCTGTACTACCGTCGCTCCAAATCAGCATATAAGGTGCTACACCTCCAGTGATCAGGGGAACCAAACTTCCCTCATTGGTATTTGGACAACTTTGGTTGGTTTTGACAAAATCGATCGTCATCCCACAATTCGGATTGGTGATGGTGACCGTAGTACTAGCGATGCAACCATTAGCATCAAGGACACCAAATATATAAATCCCTTGCATCAAGCTATCCATCACTACACTATCGGCAGTGGCCAACTCAAGGGTATCAGACATGGGGCCATCCCAAATCAACTGGTAAGGGGCTACCCCTCCAGTAAATTGAATAGTGGCAACCCCATCATTAGCATCGTTGGTACTTACGGGCTGCGTTTCAAAACCACTTAAGGATAGGACTGGTGGCTCCACCAAATTGAAGTTTGCCGAATCTATACAAGTATTTGCATCAGTAACGGTGACAGAATAGGTTCCAGGACTAAGTCCTTGCACCATCTCCTGACCATCTAGGCTATCAACATTCCAATCTATGCTTAGTGGTGCTCTGCTATCCGTAATATTGAGATTGATCAATCCATTATCAGCAGCATTACAATCAATATCTTCTACTGTAGGGTTAAGTGTCAAGGCACAAGGTGGAGCAGTAATACTAAAGTCACAATCTCGGATACACGCTTTTTGATCGGCTACTTGTACGGTATAATTTCCAGCGGCTAGGGTATCCAACACGATGGTTCCCTCCTCATTGAAAAGGATGGTATCGATGATATCTCCTCCAATAATCACGGTATACGGTAAGGTACCTCCGCGAAGATCTATGTGTGTATTGCCATCGCTCCCATTAGGCTGGGTAACTTGATTAATAATATTACAATTGAGTATTAAATCTGGTGGCTCACTTAAGCGAAGCGAATCGGAAAAGCTACAATTGTTAGCATCGCTAACCGTCACTGCATATAAGCCAGCCAAAACATTCGTGAGCTTGCTTGAATCGTCAAATTGATCATTATTCCAGTCTATCTGATAAGGTGGTAGCCCAGCTGTGATGTCCAGCTCCAAACTGCCCATACCTCCATTACAATCTATGGAATCTACTACCGAAACGGCCCCATCGGTTTCCGCTACCTGAATATTAATCGTATCGTTCAATACACAGGATCCATTGGCTCCAAAGAGGTAAATCACGGTATCATTGGTAAATCGAGTACCTGCATTAAGGAATGAACCTGTTCCATTGGCTTGGCTATAATAGCCTATATCCGCACTCAGGTTGCTCCCCATGATTTCGGGAAGTATCAAGTCAAAACAAGCCAGAGTATCAGAAATTGCTGATGTAACTTGAGGTGTAAAACTTAAATCTATCGTCAATTCTACCTGATCTACACAGCCCAACGAATCGGCATAAGCAAAATAGGTTTGATTGACATCAATAAATTGGCCTGGCAAAAAGCGGTCGCCACTACCAGAAGGTTCATTAAAAAAGGCTACACTACTTGGTAGAAAACTTCCTTGTATTTCAGGTAGGGCCGTAGAATCACAGGCGACTATTGAAGTTAAGGGATCAATCACAGGATTAGGAGTGATGGTGACACTCCATCTTTCTACCGCTGTGCAGTTGAAGTTATTGGTATCTCTTGCTTCTAAAACTCTACTGATGCGTAAAGTATCGCCGGCTAAAAAGCGCTCGTTGGTGAGGGTATCATAATAGGCCTCGGTCCCGCTCAAATTTTGTCCTGAAATAGCTGGTAGCACATAAAAGTCGCAAACGACCTGATTGGAAATTGCATCAATAATAGGGCTAGGTTTAATATTAATGGTGAGGGTATCTTGATCGAAACATGTCCCAATCCCACCAAAAATAAATAAGACTGTGGAGTCACTCAAGCTGGTCCCCGCAGGTATTTCGGTACCTGTCCCCATTGATCCTGTGTAATAGGCCTCCGTACCAGTGGGATTGATGGCTGTAATAGCTGGCAAGACAAAGCCATCGCAGGCATTCGTATCTGTAAAGCCCAAAGCAATATCCGTCTGAGAAATGATATCAACGGCAAAAGAGAAAGTATCTAAGCAGCCAATATCTTCGGCGTATACAAAAACTCTTTGATCGCTCAATAATTCTTCTCCCTCCTCCAGTTGTGCGCCCAGGCCAAATGCTTCACTAGAATAGACCGGATTGGTGAGATTGGTTCCACTTAAAGGTGGCAGCAAAAAGCTATTACAACCCACTGTGTCGCCTAGTCGATCAAAAATAGGGGTCAAGCCAATACTGATAAAAAAAGAATCTTGGCTTATGCAGGCCAATTCCGTTTCATCATAAGCATAGTACATCCCCGAAGTGCGTAAAGTATCTCCCGGTCTGAAACGTTGACCTTGACCATCGGCTTGATTATAGTAAGCCACCTCACTGGTGAGATCAGCGCCGACAATGGGTGGCAGCACATAAAAATCACAAACAGAAGTATCTGGTAAAGTATCTAAAACAGGTTGGGCATTAATCAACAATTGCAGACTGTCCTGAGCCAAACATCCTTCAACTCCTGCAAAAAGATAAATAAAAGCACTATCTGAAAAAACCGTTCCTGCTTGGATCGTATCTCCTAGTCCTCCTAGCTCCGTAGTGAAGACTTCGTCTCCCAGCAAGCTGGGTCCTTGAATATTTGGCAAAGTAAAGGTGCCGCAGATAATTCGATCTCCAAGGGGAGCGTCGAAGATCGGTAAAGTATCGACGTTCAGTTCAAAGCTGAATTCCTCGGTACATTTATCGCGTTCATCGTAGACAAAAAGACTTTGAGTACTGCGCAAAGTGTCGCCTACTTCATAAATACTACCTCCTCCACCAGGTGCTGTAAAATATGCTGCCACAAATACATCATCTCCAGTAATCGGAGGTAGGACAATGGCATCACAAACGGTCGTATCTGCAATAGTATCTAGACTAGGTGTGGGAATAATGACCGCGGTAAACATAGCGGTATCGGCACAACTACCGATGCGATCCAATAATATAAAGGTGGTCGTTTCTTCAATTAAAAAGCCTGGCTGTACGATAACCCCGCCGATGGAATCCTTAAAATAGGTTTCACTACCTGATAACTGAGTACCCGATATCTCTGGCAATAAAAAGGTATCACAAAAGGTTGGACTACTAACGGTAGAAAGATCAGGAGCGCGTTGAAAACGGATGTCAAAGCTGGCCTCTGACACACAATCACCTGAGCCCGCACGTGCAAAAATAGTATATGTACCTTCAGGACGTTTGATCCCATCTCCTTCTTCAAAGCGAAGACCAGCACCTCCAGGGCTTAGATAATAGCCCTCAAAATTGCCCGTACTTTGGAGAGCAAGAAAGGTAAAGGTGTCGCAAACAACGGTATCCCGCACAAAAATTTGAGCAGATTGCCCAATATTGACTATAAAGGATTCTTCATCGCTGCAAGAATTGTCATTTTCATCAAACACATATAGAGTATCGATACCTATAAATACATAGTGGCTATTCTCCTCTATGCGCTGCCCCATACCAGCTGGAGCAGTATAATACGCCTGGTTCCCTGATAAATTAGCCCCTGAAATTGCTGGAAGCAGTAAACTATCGCAGGCAGTCGTATCGCCCATATAGGGATCAATATCTAAGACTGGAAAAATATTGACTTGAAAACCCGCCGTATCGATGCAATCTCCTTCGCCTTCACTGATGATTACCCGTTGACTAGCCGTAATGGTATCTCCTACATTAAAGTCTAGGTAAGATTGGTCCATTGCCAGATCGGGCAAGATATATTCCCCGCAGTTATTAACGGTATCTGGTAGGTTGGTAATTTCAGCCGGTCCGTTTACAAACAGTTCTACCTGACCTGGCGCAGAAAAACAACCATCATCATTATAGGAGCCATAAACGATCATACCATTACTCGCTTCGTAGCGATCAGGACGAGTAATTTCATTATTGCGCTCTATATCTTCAGACCAAAAGATATTTCCAGGACCTATGCTTGCGTTCAATTGTGTCAGGTCAAAGGTGCCCATACCCGTGGTGCTACAAGTATCAAGACTGCCGCTCCCTGCGGTGCTTCCACCTCCAAGAGTTACGGTGATATCCCAGGGATTCGTACATGGATCAATGGGCTCAAAGACCAGATCATAAGTACCAGGGTTTAGGTCAGTGGCATCCCAGGTACTCCCATTGATCCCTGGATCACCGAACCACTCTCCACTAGGTGTCCCTGAGGGCATATAATCATTCAGGTTAAAAATAGTCCCTGCACAAGGCCCTGTGATATTGTTGACTAGTTGTGGAATACTGTAGTCTAAAACGGATATATTAGAGATGATATAAAATTCCTCAATCGATTGATTACCGCCTACAATAAAAATTTCTACGTCCTGTGTCCCTGGTGGAATAGCAACTTCTCGATTAAATCCAAAGCCGTTGCCACCATTCTCGTGGACAAAGGTAGAGACATCTCCGCCGTCTGCAGCAACAACTATTTCTAAATAATCCGCACCGCTTTGACCCGTTGCTTCAAAGCTACCTATCCCTTGTGCAGCATAGGTAACCCGCACGCAGTTGAAATTGGAGACATCGATTGGACCGATCGTGAGGGTATTATCGTTGGCTCCATCATTCCCATTGACACAGCCTGTACCTTCGAAGTCATTAATCACAAAAGCACCGCCACTAGTACCAAAAGAGCCACGGCCATCGCACTCTCGGCCTACGGAGCTCCAATTATTACCAGTGCGCCTTCCGTTGCCACTAAAATCTGCAGTATAGACAGTAGCTTGAGCAAAACTAGATTGGGTGAGCAACAAATAGAATAAACAAGCAACCCAAGATTTATGGTTGTGTAGAGGCTCCATGTTGAATAGATCGGTTTAAAAATAGTTTGGGATGTAATTTATCCTAATACGTCTCAGCAAAATGAATATTGCTTTTCTTTATAAGACTTTAAAAATTATGTACACTACAAAATTTAAAAGTAGGGCTTCTATTTTAGAATACGTACTTGATTGTAGTTAAACACAGATTAATTTTTAGAAGGATAAAATCAAAAAGGGCATTTCATTTATTATAGAAAAAACGTACCTTTGCATCCGCTTTAAAATAAAAGTTACAAAGATCGAAAGAGATCGGCGTACTTCGCTTAAAAAATCAAGGAATGGACCCGCTAGTAGAATTTAGCATTCCGATCAAAGGCCTTGCCGATGGAATGCACGATTATCAATATCAAATTGATGGGCACTTTTTTGAGCAATTTGAATCTTCTCCTATTCAGCAAGCTTTAATTGATTTAAAGGTGAGTTTGGAGAAAAAGCCTGGTCTACTCGTATTGCACTTCGACTTTAAAGGGAAGGTCAATTCGACTTGTGACCGATGTTTGGCAGATATTCATTTACCTGTGGCCGGCAACAATAGATTACTTGTAAAAGTATCTACCGAAACAGAGAGTGAAGATCCTGAAGTCATCTATTTGCATCCAGAAGCTATTAAACTCAAATTCGCTAAATACGCCTATGAGTTTATAATCTTATCGATACCTATGATCAAGGTGTACGATTGCGAGGCGGAGGAAAAACCTCCCTGTAACGAGGAATTGTTGGATCACTTATGGCCTGAGGATCAAGAAAATGAAGCGCAAAAAAGCAGCAATCCCATTTGGGAAGAATTGAAGAAGTTTAAAGACAAGTAATAATTGAATCTTTTTAAATAGTTGAGAAATGGCACATCCTAAGAGTAGAATTTCGAAGCAGCGCAAACGCAAGCGCAGAACGCATTATAAAGCAGCTACACCTAATGTAGTAACTTGTAATGTCACTGGAGAGAAGCACCTTCGCCATCGTGCATATACCGATGCTGAGGGGAATCTATACTACAGAGGAAAATTATTGGTAAAAGCAATTGAGGAAGAAATCTAGGTTTCACTCCTTTTTTACCTTGAAGTTGTCTAAGGTTTTCTGTTGCAGGCGAGAAAACAGTATTTTGAGGCTAA
>JBELML010000119.1:0-20199 GCA_042095835.1 Saprospiraceae bacterium | reverse complement strand
CGCTCCGCTCAAACAATGCCTAGGCGGCATCCCGCACTTCACTTATGACCTTTTTTACACTTAATCTTGAGTAATTAGCATTTCTTTTTCAGTTTTTATTTTAATGCGTTTGCCCTAGTATAAAATAGAAACGTCTCTAGACAAGTATTTGGTTTCCTAGAGACGTTTCAAATGCTGCTATGTGGTATAGATTTAGTCGAAAGCTCTATCTATAACATCTTTTTGCTCTTTATCGTGCTGTTTTTTGAAACCAGTAGCCGGTGAGGCGCTCGCTTTTCTAGCAACAAAGTCTAATGGTACCGTCTTGAAATTCATCGCTACATACTGCCAAGCACCCATATTGGCAGGTTCTTCTTGCACCCAAGTCCACTCGGCTGATTTATACTTTTTCACTAAAGCATCCAACTGTTTTTGAGGTAGTGGATACAACTGCTCCAATCTGACGATGGCTACATCTTTACGCTTGGTCTCTTCTTTTCTTTGTAAAAGATCGTAATAGACTTTACCAGTACAAAGAAGTACCTTTTTTATACCCTTGCCGGTCTTCACCTCAGGATCATCCAATAGCTCTTCGAAACGGGAATCGCCTACAAAATCATCCAACAATGATACACAACGCGGATGACGAAGTAGAGATTTCGGAGACATAATCACCAATGGCTTGCGGAAAGGTCGAGCCAGCTGACGACGTAAAATATGGAAGAGGTTAGCGGGTGTACTGACATTCGCTACCGTAATATTATACTCCGCACAGGCTTGTAAAAAGCGCTCTACTCTAGCACTAGAGTGCTCTGGTCCTTGTCCCTCATAACCATGTGGCAAAAGCAATACCAGACCACTCATTCTACGCCATTTACTTTCAGCAGCCGTTAAATATTGATCAATAATGGTCTGAGCACCATTATAAAAATCTCCAAACTGTGCTTCCCAGATGACCAAGGCATCAGGTGTAGCTAGCGAATAGCCATACTCAAAGCCCATCACCGCAAACTCAGACAAAAGAGAGTTATAGATGTGGAATCGCCCTTGATCTTCAGTAATATTATCTAATCGATTGACCTCTCTAAGGTTTTCGATGTCCTGCAAAACGGCGTGTCTGTGAGAGAAAGTTCCTCGTTTGACATCCTGTCCACTCATCCGTACATCCTTACCCTCTACCAGAATGGAGCCATAGGCCATCAATTCGCCCATAGCCCAATCTAATTGCTGATTAGCGAGCAGTTTTTTCTTCCCTTTGAAAAGTCGGTTGACCTTCGCAATCGGCTTCATACCTGCTGGCAAAGTGAGCAGATGCTCAATCAAATCATCCCTTAACTTGGCATCGATAGCGGTAACAGGAGAGGTATCATAATCCTCTGGTTTTGTTATTTTCTTGAGTTTCTTCCAGGCTTTTTCTGGCTCTTGGTAGCTATAAGGAAGTGGTTTTTCCTTTACTTCATCGAGGCGTTCCTGGAGTTGGTTCCAAAAGTCTTTTTCTAGTTCTTCGGCAACTTTTTTGTCTAAATCGCCGCGTTCGATCAATTCCTTAGAGTAGATTTCTCTTGGATTAGGATGCTTATTGATGATATCATACATAACTGGCTGGGTAAACTTAGGATCATCTCCTTCGTTGTGTCCATGCTTGCGGTAGCATACCATATCGATGAATACATCATTATTAAACTTCTGACGGTAGTCTACCGCAAATTCTACAGCAAACAAGAGCGCCTCAGGATCATCTCCATTAATATGGAATACGGGCGCCTGCACTACTTGTGCCACACCAGTACTATAGGTAGAAGAGCGCGCATCGTCGAAGTCGGTCGTAAATCCAATCTGGTTATTAATCACGAAGTGTAGGGTACCTCCCGTATAATAACCTTTGAGTTTACTCATTTGAGTCGTCTCATAAACTACTCCTTGACCCGCTACTGCTGCATCTCCATGGATAAGAATAGGCAGTATTTTATCATAATCGCTATTATATAGGATATCGGCTTTAGCTCGACTGAAACCTTGCACAACCGGATCAACAGACTCTAGGTGAGAAGGGTTAGGTACTAATTTAAGGTGTATCTTTTTCCCAGTAGGTGTATCTACGTGGGAGGAATAACCCAAGTGATACTTTACATCACCATCTCCAAAACTCAAATCAGGCAAGGCAGTACCTTCAAACTCATTAAAAATGTGCTCGTAGGTTTTACCCATGATATTGGCCAAAACATTCAAGCGGCCGCGGTGAGCCATACCGATGATCACTTCTTCGACGCCCTGTTCGGCAGCGGCACTAATCATGCCATCCAATCCGGGGATAGCAGATTCGCCACCTTCAAGTGAAAAGCGCTTTTGCCCTACATATTTAGTGTGCAGGAATTTTTCAAACATAACGGCACCATTCAATTTCTCGAGGATGCGTTTCTTCTTTTCTACGGGGATATCGTAGTTATTATCTGGGTGGTGGCGCTCGATACGGTCTCTGATCCAGCGGCGTTTTTCGCGATCTTCGATATGGTGATACTCAAAGCCGATATTACCACAATACACTTTCATCAGGTGATTGACGATATCTTTCAACTTGGCTCGACCGATGCCAATTTCTTTTCCTGCGTCAAACTCAGCATTCAAATCGGCTTTGCTCAAACCAAAATCTGCGATGGTTAGGTTTGGCTTACGATCTCTACGCTCCCGGATCGGATTGGTAGTAGAAAGCAGGTGTCCCCGATTTCTAAAGGCTTTAATTAAAGCAATGACCTGTAGCTCCTTACTGGTGAAAGGCACGGAGGCCATTTCCAGTCCGATGTTTTCTTCGCTATGGCCATTATTAGATTGCGCATAATCGAAACCTTTAAAGAAGTTGCGCCAGCTTTCTTCTACTAAGTCAGGTGATTCCTGATACTTTTTATAAAGCTCATCAATAAAGGCTGGATGCGCGTTGGCTATGAATGAAAAATCGCTCATTATATATTAATGATGTAATGATTTAATGTAGTGATGCAATAATACTGCTCCTATTAGAATAGGAAATGGGGTGCTGCATTTTTAGTAAAAATCGCTTGAATGGTAGATTTGTTCTACCTTTTTTGCTATAAAAAATAATTAGCTTGCAAGTAAGGAGTCCTACGGGAAAAATGCAAATTTTAGCATAAGCAAGTTGTAGGATTTGATAAAAATCTTTTTAAAATTAGGCTTTCATAATTGTGACAAAAGTTATACCTTTGCACTCCAATTGAAAATGTGGTCGTTATTCCATAAATAACTAGAAAAGAAATAATATTAAAGAGATATGGCACATCACAAGTCAGCTAAGAAAAGAATTCGCCAAGACGCTGTAAAGCGTATTCGCAATCGCTACTATAAAAAATCAACTAGATCGGCTATTGCCAAGCTTAGAGCGATGGAAGATGCAGAGGAGGCAACAAGCTTTTTACCTAAGGTAGTAAGCATGATTGACAAACTAGCTAAGAAGAACACTTGGCACAAGAATAAAGCGAATAACTTAAAAAGCAAATTGACCAAGCACGTCAATTCACTTCAAGCTCCAAAAGAAGCTTAAGTATAGGTATTTAAAGGTGCTGACAGCCAATGCAGGTCAAAGTATAAAAGGTACTTTGACCTGTTTTAGGTTGTAGAATGTCCATTCTACCTTCAATTGCTTTGCCATCTGGCCATTTTTTCCTTAATTGCATGCGGAGAATCCGAGTATGTGAAAGAAGTAATCAACCAATTTCGAGATATAGTCATACAGATTGCTACACCTTATAGCACTGGCACAGGTTTTTATCTTCGCTCCGCCAATCTGATTATCACCAACGAACACATCGTAAGAGACAATCGCTCTGCTATCATTTTTGGTACAAAAATCGAGAAGCAGCTTGCCGATGTCATCTACATTGATCAGAAATACGATCTAGCTTTTTTAAAAGCCCCAGAAGACCTGGACATTCCAGATATTCAACTCAGAACCGATCCGCCAGCTACCGAAGGGGAAACGGTTGTCGCTATTGGCCATCCCTTCGAACTCAAATTCTCCTCTACCCAAGGCATTGTATCCAACGTTGATCATAAAGTAGGAGATGTCGTTTATATACAACACGATGCGGCACTTAACCCCGGCAACAGCGGTGGTCCACTCGTCGATGCCAATGGTCATATCCTAGGCGTCAACTCTTTTATCATCAAAGAGGGTAATGATATTGGCTTCAGCCTCCCAGCACCTATTTTGCAGGAGACTATCCAGGCATTCAAGAAAAAGGACTATAATGTAGGCGTGCGCTGCTATTCCTGCGCCAATGTGGTGATCCAAGATGAGTTGGATAAAGGCTATTGCCCCCATTGTGGCACCCGACTACAACTTCCCAATGAAGTAGACGATTACGAACCAATAGGTGTAGCCAAAACCATTGAGGAGATGCTCATCCAAAATGGCTATCATGTAGAAACGGCTCGCCGTGGACCAAATGCCTGGGTCATACACCAAGGAAGTGCAAAGATCAATATTGCCTACTACGAGAAAATGGGCTTGATCACTGGCGATGCCTATTTATGCTTGCTCCCACAAAAAGATATTAAACCTATATACGAATACTTGCTCCGACAAAACTACAGTATCGAAGGGCTGACCCTCAGTGTGAAAGGGCAAGACATTATTTTATCCCTTTTGATTTATGATCGATACCTTAATGTAGAAACAGGTGGCAAGCTTTTAGACCATCTATTTGTAATGGCCGATCACTTTGATAATATCTTGGTAGAGGGGTACGGAGCCCGCTGGAAATAGTCCTTCCTATATTTAGGTATTGAATTTTAGGGACTCCCTAGCAATAAGATGAAATCAATCCGCGTTTTGTCTGGTGTCAGATGTTAAAAAAAGCCTAACATCAGATGAAAATAATTACCTTAGCATAATGACGAGCTTTGACCGATAACAATATTAGTATTTTTGCTAATATTATATATTTTTGCATCCCAAAAGCTAGTCCTTGAAACATGAAGCTTGGTTAAAACGAACTAGCTTCCCAGAAGGAAACTCAATTTTTTATCAAAAGCAAATAGTGCTTTTATGAAGCAACTGAAAACACTAACGGTCTGCCTTTTCTTCCTGACAACAGCCTCCCTGAGTGCCCAGGATATCCACTTTTCGCAGTTTTACATGTCACCGCTCAACCTGAACCCAGCGATGACAGGTGTGATGAATTGTAACATTCGCTTAGTAGCCAACTATCGCAACCAGTGGGCAAGTGTACTCCGCAATAACTCATTCCGTACTTATTCGGTCTCCTACGATCAGCGTATACCCGTTGGTCGTTATGACTATTTTGGGATTGGAGGTACTTTTTGGGGAGATAGAGCAGGCGAAGCAGATTTTGCTACCCTCACCGGTAAACTTTCATTCTCCTACAGTAAAAAGATGGGTGGCTATAGAGATAAAGCCCAGTACCTAGTAGTAGGTGCCGAAGTGGGCGCGGCTCAGCGTAGCATCGACTTCCTTAATCTTAGATGGGGTACGCAGCACGATGGCGCCGGTGGCTTTGATGGCACTTTAGCCTCACAGGAGACCATGTTCGATAGAGACAATTTCCTATTTGCTGACCTAGCAGCCGGTTTACTATGGTTTACCGTATTGGATGATAATAGCAACTTTTATATTGGTGGTGCCTTTCATCACCTCAACCGGGCAAATCAGTCTTTTGTAGACCCGGATAATCCATCTGTATTAGATGGTACGACCGAAGAAGATTTACTCTACAGTCGATACACCGTACATGCTGGAGGAGAGTTCAAACTGAGCGAACGCCTAGGGCTGGTACCAGGGATTATCTATATGAACCAGGGACCATCTTTCCAATTGAATGCGGGTACGAGTTTCAAATTTTTATTGGGAAATGCCAGAGACAAGCAGTCTTTCCAGATTGGTCTTTGGGGTAGAATCGCCAGTGAAGCAGGCCTATCGGCTGATAGTGCTGATCCAGGTCAAGAAGCACCAGTAGGAATACTGACAGATGCAGTGATCTTATCGACTCGCTTCGACTTTAATGACTTTAGCTTAGGCTTTAGTTATGACGTGAATGTTTCTTCTTTACAACCTGCAAGTAATAGCCAAGGTTCTTTTGAATTTGGCTTGATATATAAAATCTGTGGCCAGCAACGCCGAAATGTGTATTGTCCAGATTTCTAGATCGTCTTATAATAATAGCTCACAGCAAAACGCTGGGAGCTATTATTATTTATCTCCATTTTTTGCTACACCTCAGCCAACTATCCGCTCTCAGAGCTTGAAAGATTAGCTACTTCTTCACTTCTGACCTTCACTTTTTTTGAATTCTGTTTTGATTATCTATCTTAGCGTTTGGTTCCCCCATTGGATCCCGAAACGATTGACCGATTATATATTCATTTAAACATTATACCAAAATCTTCTTCTTTGGCAGCTTTATAAAGTGATCAAGGAAGGTAAAAATCTAGCGTATGTTTGGGAACACTAAAAAAGAAGCAGGAAAGAGTAGTAACTTCATTAATACCAATCCTACTAATTCTTTAAACAGCATTGTCTCTGGTACTACGATTGAAGGTACCGTAAATTCAGAAAACGATATCCGTATCGATGGTACGATTAAGGGTAAACTATTTTGCCAAGCTAAAGCCATTATCGGGCCTTCTGGTAGAATTGAGGGAGAAATCCATTGCCTAAATGCCGTCATCGAGGGCCAGTTTGAAGGCACTTTAGAAGTGAAGGAGCTATTGATCCTCAAAGAAAGCGCCGTAGTCAACGGCGATGTAACCACCAACAAATTGGTAATCAATGCAGGAGCTGTCTTTAATGTAAATTGTAGCATGGATGGTAAAAAACCTGCCAAGAAGACTATACCTTCTGCGAATGGAGATAGCAGAAATACTCCAATACAAAATGGCCAAGCTCCTGCTGTAAAAAAAGCAAGTAGCCTTGGATAATCAACCACCCAAACGCCGATTGGTCAGCCCCGAGAATGCACGGGCCCTCGCCAAATTCTCTGGCATGGCCTTCCAAATGGGGCTAATCATCGTCTTGGGTGTATTGGGTGGTCAGAAAGTTGACGCCTGGTTAGATACCGGAAAAATCTTCACCATGATTATTTCCATCATCAGCGTAGGCCTGGCGATGTATCTTCCCTTGAAAGGCTTAATGAATCCCAAAGACAAAAAGTAATATACATGAGCAGCGCTACTTTTCTCAAACAATTGGGCATCATTTCTCTGCTTACGGCAGCTCTCTTATTTTGGGTAAATCAATTTCCAGTACTCGCTGAACATGCTATTCTTTCTTGGTCGATCTTCCTTTTCTTTGTAGTGCTTTGTTTTCTCATCTTTAGCCTGAGTAAAAAGGCCGTAAAAAGTAAGAACAAACATCAATTCACCAACGTCTTTCTCATCTTTTTGACCATAAAACTGCTCTTTAGTGCCGGCATTATACTTGGCTACGCCAAGGTAGTGGAGCCTAGTTCAAAGTTGTTTGTCGCTCCCTTTTTTGGCCTTTATTTGATCTATACCATCTTCGAGGTTTACTTCTTGATCCGTCTGGCGAATGAGTAGGTAGAAATAAATTTCTAAAAATTTCTAAGATCTGATAATACCGTAAAAGCCTCATTCAAATTGGAGTTGCGTACAATAATCGTAAACTCATTGGAGGTAGAAATCAGCTCGACGAGGTTAATGCCCTTCCAAGCCAATTCCTTTAAAATATAATAGTAAATACCGTAGAGTTGTCGGTTTTCTTTGGGCAGTACCAAGGTAATAGCAGAGAGCTGTGCTTCTTTGGCAATGCGTATTTCTTTTCTAAAGATCTCCTCTAAATCCTGCTGTATAGCATCGGTGACAATAATGGTGGTCTCCCCTACCCCCTGCGAAAAAGAATAAAAAGTATTGGGGTACTTTGTTTGCAAAACTTCTAAAAGTATAGTCAGGTTTTGGGATAAGGAGGAGGAGTTTTGAAAAGTGTAATCCACTAGATTGGAGCGCACACTGATATCATTAAGCTTTGAAAAAAACTGCCTCAACCCTTTTTCTACAAAAGTCAGTTCTCCTCCCAGCTGCAGTCGATTAATCGCCATGATGATGGCACTCTCCTGTACATCTTTACCCAAGGCACGTTCTACCTCTGGTTTAATCTTCCTAGCTAAAGCCGAAACATTAATCAACCTTTCTTTGAGCGCATCGGTGAGAAAAGGAGAAGCTTCGATTTGCTGCTGGACGATATTAGCAATTTTTATCACTTTGTTTAATTTTTAACAAAAAAACATAAAAAAGTACAATTTCACCAAAAAATTGAGATATCAATCGAAGGCCTCTACATTTGTACCAGACAAAAACAATGAACAAACAAGTTATCAAATCCGACAAGTATCGGAATTTTTACGGCATTGAAAAATAGGTTTATGCAGGTTTTAAAATTTGGAGGAACGTCAGTGGGGAGCCCGGAGCGCATGCATCATGTAGCAAACCTCATTCAAAACGGACAACGTAATATTGTGGTTTTATCAGCAGTATCTGGTACCACAAATAAGCTAGTCGCTATTGCTGCTGCTTTTCAAGATGGAGACCTTCAATTAGCCCAAGAGCGTTTATACCATCTCGGGTCAGAATATGCCGATTTTACAAAAAGCCTTGTAGCTCCTGCTTATCAAAGCGCGGCTGACGATATTGTCAAGGACTGCCTGGGAACGATCCAGCGGCTACTAGATCAAGCGTTTGAGCCGGCCTTCGAGAAGGTGATCCTTGCTCAGGGAGAGTTAATTTCGACCCAACTCTTCCAATTGTACCTGGAAAGTCAAGGTCTGACATCGATACTACTGTCTGCGCTTGATTTTATGCGTATCAATGACGCACATGAACCAGACGCTGCCTATATCAGGGAGAAATTAGGCCTGATTTTAGAACAAAATGCCGATACGCCCCTATTTATCACTCAAGGATACATTTGTAGAAACTTATCTGGAGGCATTGATAATCTTCAGCGGGGCGGTAGTGATTATACCGCTACTTTAATCGGCGCAGCAATTGAGGCCGAAGAAATCCAAATCTGGACAGACATCGATGGCATCCATAATAATGATCCTCGTGTAGTCCAGCACACCTCGCCAGTAAGACAGGTTTCGTACCGAGAAGCGGCCGAACTCGCTTATTTTGGTGCAAAAATCTTGCATCCTACCTGCGTGATCCCAGCCGAAAGCCAAAATGTTCCAATCCGACTAAAAAACACCTTTGCTCCGAATGCACCTGGGACGATTATTTCTCAAGCAGGTTCTGGGCAGAGCCTCACGGCAATAGCAGCAAAAAATGGTATTACTGCTTTGAAAATCCGTTCTGATCGGATGCTGAATGCCTACGGGTTTCTACGCAGGGTCTTTGAAGTTTTTGAGCAATATCAAACGCCTATTGACATGATCACCACCTCTGAGGTATCGGTATCATTGACCATAGATAATGCGACGCAGCTACCGGCAATATTGACCGCTTTACGCGAATTTGGTGAAGTATCGGTTGATCAGGATCAATCTATTATATGTATTGTAGGAGATGCGCTGAACGAGCAATTGGGTTACACCAAAAAGATTTTTGCAGCCCTTTCGGATATCCCCATACGTATGGTTTCTTACGGAGGTAGCAACAATAATATTTCAGTACTAGTACCGAGTACATTTAAAGAACAGGCGCTACTTCATCTGCATGAGCACCTTTTTCAAGCTGCTCCGCATGTGAATAGCTTCAGTTAATACGAATTTTAATTTGGTTAGAGCACAATTAAGGATTGAGAATGACCCGCCTATGCGCAAGTGTAGGTGGGTTTATTTTTTTAATAAAACCCAAAAGATACATTATGGAAAATTAAATGTAAAATAAATGTTAATCAATGTGTTACTTCTACACAAAGTAGCGTCCTAAGAACAAATTACAATCAAGGGGAAATTTTTAATTTAGGGAACTATGGAGTCCATGTAGCATTTACATGGACCTTTTTTTTCTACCCAGCCTCCTCAGCAGGCGCTATAAAGTTCAAGTCGAAACCAATTTTTTGAGTAGGCTCATCATCGTCATAATCTTCCCATTTACTTATTTCTACTACAAACTCTTCCATGTGGCGGACAAAGTAGGGCGCTTTCAGCTCCTCTGGGCGGTAGATAGCAATCGTTTTGGGAGGAGCGGGTTGGCCGTACTGCTCGATGTAGGGATAATGGATCAAAACAATGATCTTGCCATTAAATAATTGCTGATAAATAAGCGATCCATTGTGCTTGATGAGATGGCGTTTGATGTCATTGCCTACTTGCTGATACATACCACTTTTCACTTCGCCGAGACTGAGAACTACGGCTTCGAGGTTTTCCATTTCGCCCCTTTCCTCTACGGTAGCATTGAGCTCAGTAGCACTCAAAAGTTCGTTGAGCTTGCTGACAATAATTTGCTTGAGACTATCTTGCCAAACTTGGCGATAATCGCGGGTATTTTGTAATACCTCTTTATATTGTTTTACCTTACGCTGTAAGTTGAATAGTTGAGAATCCATCGGTTATTTTTTAGTAGGACGGAAAATAAAAAAAATATGCTGTTAGCTATTGATATTGGCAATTCAAATGTTGTTATTGGTGTACATCATCATCAAAAATGGACCTCTACCTGGAGACTACCTACTCATATGAGTGAAAATCCAGTTGCTTTCTATCAAGATCGGATCAGCAACTTATTTTTAGAACAGGGCTTATTGCATCAGCCGGTTCGCCAGATTGTCATTAGTAGTGTAGTACCTTCCCTCACCGTGGTCATCAAAGATTTGGTAGCCCAATTATTTGCCCAAGACCCTATTTTATTAGGCCCTGAACTATATGAGCATCTCCACTTAAAAGTAGAGCGCAAAGAGCAATTAGGGACCGACTTGTATGCCAATGCGATGGCTGCTCATCATCTTTACCAAAAAGATTGCATTATAGTCGACTTTGGCACGGCGCTCACCTTCACTATAGTCGATCAGAGTGGGGCCCTGTTGGGTGTCAATATTGCGCCTGGTCTCAAAACCGCCATCCACGCTTTATTTCTCAATACGGCACAGCTCCCTGAAGTACCCCTAGTGTATCCAGAAAGTGCTGTGGGCAAGAACACTACCCACGCAATACAAAGTGGTATATTAATCGGCTATGTAGGGCTGGTCAAATATATGCTCGCCGAGATACGCAAAGAACTAGGTGACTCCTTCGTAGCTATAGGTACGGGTGGCTTGGTCCATATCCTGAGTCCTTTACAGGAAAGCTTTCATGCGATTAATCCAAATTTGACTTTAGAGGGACTGCGTATTATAGGAGAAAAAGTAGCCGAGCAGGTAAAATAGCAGCTCTAGTCTAGTTTCTGACAAACTCGTATTGACCATCGATCCTCACTCTACTGGTACTCTCGTTGTCGACTGATTCGGTGATAACCAATACTTTCAGTGACAACTCGGTATCCGAAAGTCTGATGATTTGTCCCTCCATTGCCTCTTCATTAGGATCAAAAGTAAAGGTGAGCAGATCATCTGATCGCGTATAAGTGCCGCCACCCAAGAAGTCTGTATACGTGGTCTCCTGCGTAAAGGTCTGGTTCCCAAAAGTGAAGGCCACATCAACGGTATAGTTCCCCATAGAAGTGTAAGTACCATCTTCATTCAAAGTCATAGTCGTAGAGATATTTTTAGCCGTACCATTGAACTCTGCTGCGTAGGTTTCGTTGCCTGAAACCACGGTATTTCCACCAGAGTACTGCATACTTTGCAAGGTCCACTCACCAAAGATAGAGGCATCACTGATGGGGTTGTTGGGCTCGTCATCGCAGCTGACGACCAGGATTGTAAGCAGTAAAAACGCTAATCGCGAAAGGAATGATTTTATCATAGAAGCTTTCAATTATAAGACTCAAGTACTAAAATAGCTATTTCCTTTGAGTAAGTATAAAATTGGATTGTCAGTCTAATTTTATTAACTCTTAGCTTACCTTAGAGTTTATGAAGGCGATCAGTAAATTCAAGTATTCTAGACTTTATTGCGTTCGCTTTCACTTCTATACTAAAGCTTCCCTAGGAAAGGGCCTAGGAAGTATTTATTACTTTTTCCTCAGTGTATATTACTCAAGATTTGGGAGAATGCTATTTTTGAACTCGAATAGAAACAAGATTATGGCAAAAAAGAAAAGAAGCACAAAGAAGAAGAAGGTAAGCTACTATAAACAGCCACATGATTTAAGTATTCGTGCTTGGCAGACAAGTCTTCGAAAGCAATTTGGAGAAAAGCAAACCTATGCTTTAGAAAACTTAGGCAATCATAAAGTTTGGTCTGATTTTAAGGTCATTAATCCTGAAAACAAAAACACCTATCGAGTGGCCATCCGTGGTACTGAAGTAGGTGATAATTTTTGTTCCTGTTATGACTTCAAAACCAATACACTAGGTACTTGTAAGCATATTGAGTGGACTTTACATAAACTGAAGAATACCCACGGTAATAAACAGTATTTCAAGAAAGCGATTCCTCCTAGACACTATAGTTCGGTCTATTTGGAATATGGGAAAACTCGACGCTTAAGGCTACGCATAGGCACTCAATGCCAAGAGCAACTAGCAGATCTAGCCAAACAATACTTTGATCAAGATCATATACTTCATCCAGATGCTTGGCTTGAATTCGATCAATTTTTACAACAAGCTAGGGAGATTAGTCCTGACTTCAGATGTTATCCAGATGCTTTAGATTTTATCATACAAAAACGAGCAGATCAATCAAGAGCTAAAATAATTGAGCAGTATAAAAAGCAACCCGACCAGCTGGATCAGCTTTTAAAAACCAAGCTCTTCCCTTATCAAAAGCAAGGTGTTGCATTTGCCTTCAAAGCAGGCGCTTGCTTAATGGCTGACGAGATGGGGCTGGGGAAAACTATCCAGGCGATCGCTACCGCAGAATTGTATAAGAAAGAGCTGAAAATCGAACGGGTTTATATCGTTTGTCCCACCTCACTAAAATATCAATGGAAAGCAGAGATTGAAAAGTTCACCGACACCAGCGTTCATGTTATTGAGGGGCCAATGCACAAGCGGATCCCACAATATGAGAACAGCGCCTTTTACAAAATTCTCACTTACAACATAGTGGTTAGAGATCGTGCTTATATCAACAAAAGCAATCCCGATTTTATTATACTGGACGAAGCACAACGGATCAAAAATTGGAATACCCAAATCGCTTATGCCGTTAAGCGACTACAAAGTCCCTATCGTTTAGCACTTACAGGCACGCCACTCGAGAATAAGATTGAAGACCTCTATTCCATCATGCAGTTTATTGATCAGTATAAACTTGGTCCTTTGTGGCAGCTATTAGACCGTCATAGAGCAATTGATGAAAAAGGAGCATTAAGAGGCTATCGTCATCTAGATGAAATCAATACCAATCTACAAGATGTGATGATTAGGCGCCGTAAGCTCAATGTACGGATGCAGATGCCAACTCGGATGGATAAGAATCTGCTCGTACCCATGACTCCCAAACAAAGAGAGCTGCACGACTCCTACAAAAGTGATGTTGCCCAATTGGTTTCTAAGTGGGTACGACTCGGTTTTTTAAATGAACGGGACCGAAATCGATTGATGATTTCTATGAACAGTATGCGCATGTCTTGCGACAGTACCTATATTCTAGATCAGCAGACACGGCATGACACAAAAATATCCGAGCTTTTTTATATACTCGAAGAACAATTAGTTGAACCAAAGAATAAAGTGGTCATTTTTAGTCAATGGGAGCGCATGACTCGTCTTGTCGCCGCAGACCTGGAGAAAAGAGAGATCGACTTCGCTTATTTGCATGGAGGTATACCGGGCAACAAAAGAGGAGCATTGCTCGATCGCTTTAGGAAGGAGGAGCATTGTCGTGTCTTCCTCTCTACGGATGCTGGTGGCGTAGGACTGAACCTACAGTCTGCTTCTCTAGTGATTAATTTGGACTTGCCCTGGAATCCCGCTGTACTTGAGCAACGGATAGGTAGAATTTATCGCCTAGGGCAAGAAAACCCTGTGCAGGTAATCAACCTCATCTCAGAGGGCACTATTGAACATCAAATGGTCCAAAGACTCAAATTCAAGTCAAGCCTTGCCGAAGCCATCCTGGATACAGGCGAAGATCAAGTCTTTATGAGTGAGAAAAAATTCAAAGACTTCATGGAAAGCCTGCAAGCAGTACAACTTGAAGGAGACATCCCTCAAAAACAGGTGGAGGCACAAAGCGATGAAGACTTTGAGATAATACCTGATGTGGCCGAGCCAGAAGTGAGTTCAGAGCCTTTTAGCGAGGATTGGTGGGAAGAAGAGCATACGGCCGAACCCAGCGAGATCAATCAGCAAAGCACAAATGGCCAACCAGAGCAGGAACCCAGATCACAAACAGGGGCAAAAGCCACAGATTTAGTTCAGACCGGCATGAGTTTTTTGACTCAACTTAGCCAAACGCTAAGTGATCCTGCTGCTACAGAGCAACTTGTCCAGCAAATCACCGAAAAGGATGAAAAAAGTGGGCAGACTTATATAAAGCTCCCTGTCGAGAGTGAACAAGTAGTGCAAAATGCAATGAAGTTATTTTCGGGTTTATTGAGCAGCTTGAAGTAAAGGATCACTCGGCTGCCATTTCTTGCTCTATCTCTAGGATGATAAATTCTGCAGGACGCAATATCGCTAATGCAACAGTCAGCCGCATTCTACCTTCTAGAACATCCTGTGCTGTCATGGTCTCTCCCAGACCTATACGCACACTAAATGCATCTGAGGTTTTGGCACCTAGTAGTGCGCCTTGTCGCCAAATATTGGTAAGAAAGCCTTCTACCGCTGCTTTCACAACAACCCAAGTATTCGCGTCATTAGGTGAAAAAATATACGATCTTAGACCTAATTGGATACTTTGCTCTATCATAGTTACCATTCTACGGACATTGATATATCTCCAATCTTGACTATTCCCAGCTAAAGTGCGGGCTCCCCAAACCATAATGCCTCGTCCGGTGAAGGATCGCAAAACATTGATTGATTTTCCACTTATCGGATCAACATTAAGCTTGGCTTGTTCTTGGTCATTTAAAAGGATGCTTAGGCCAGAAACTCCGATGGGCGAAATATTCGCTGGTGCTATCCATACTCCTCTGCTACTATCTAAGAGATTGTAAATGCCCGCCATTGCAGCACTTGGAGGTAAAATATTGATCTTCTCCAGCAGGATATCCATTATGTGTTTGTAGGTGCTACTCGCTACGATTAGAGCTTGGTTATTTTGTACAGTGGTATGCTCGTTCCCTTCAACAATACCTTTTAATAGCTTGCCAGCTGCCACATTGGGATGAGCGGGAGGATTAAGAATCGGTACAAAAGATTTCACATCTCCCCCATTGAGGTTGAGATAGCTAATCTCATCAATTGAGGTCACCGTAGTTTTTAAATAGGGATAATAGGCTGCGCCAAATGACAAACCAATGTTTCCTGTACTATCTCGGAAAATTTGGATATCATCGGGCCATAAAATCGGGTTTGGAGCACGCCCTCCAATCACATCAAAAATGGCCATCGATGTTCTGCCATCATCCGCTTGCAGGAGTGTCTCTTGCATCAAAGTGCTGTTCTCCTCTGTGCTTAAGAGCGTAGCTTCTGGGAAGATATACATTGTAGTATCGATCACCTTTTTGAGTTCCTCCAAACCTTTCCTGAGATCAGCTAATTTTACATTAGGATTGATCAGGCGGCCTCCAGGTTCCACTGCCTGTTGACTTGGTGCACCATAGGTTCCTACCGACACGATATAAGCTTCTGCTCCCCCATTTTCATAAAAAAGTCGAATACTATTGTAGAGATAATAAATCGTATTAGGATCTGGCTCAAGGGTATAAATCGACCCATTTAGCTGGTAAAAATCCCCTACTTCCGGTGCCTTGCTCTGTTCCTGGATATAATAAGAAGGTGAATACTGGATAGTCTGCTCACTAGGTGGAGGAAGATCGGGGTACATAAAAAAGGCTTGAAACTCGGTAAAGGAGTTAATCTTTACCGGTTTAAATAAATACGATTTGCCTTCGTATGTTGCCTTTGGAGTATACCCAATAAAAGCTGGAATAGCCGTAGCTACTTGGACAATACTGTGGGGAAAGGCGCTAGTTTCTTCGATATAGACGCCAGGTGTTTTGAAATTGGTGGGCATGGTGTATTTTTTTGATAATAAAAACAGTTGAGGTGAATCAAGCCTTAGCGTATGTTTAACTCTAGATTCGTATTATTAGTAAGGCTCCGATAATAGCCAATTTCCAATTGTTAGCTATTTGATGCATTCTTGCCACTCGCCTCTTTTAGAGCAAAACTCTAATAGTAAGCTATTTATTGCGATTTCAAACTCTAAATTACGCATCAAACGCCGTTCAAAATCATCGTCCGCCTGGAAAAGGCTTTCTAGTAGCATATTGACCCAATTGGAGCGATAGCGATTGGAAAGATCATGGAAACTATAAAACTCGTCTAAAGTGGATTTACAAGTAAAATCGATATACTTGGAATACGCGTTCTCTCTTAAGCTATTCCATGCCTGATCTTTATGTGGCAAAAGGAGAAGGCGCGAATTGAGCTGCAGCGTCACTTCCATCGCATATAGGAAAGTATCTTTACGGAGCAATGTGGAGTCCTCAATCAGGAAATCATCAGGATACTTTTGCTGAATTTGTTGCATTTGCTCAACAGTCATTTTCAAGCCATCTTCCTCCTCATCGATATACGGGAAAAAATCATTAAAAAAAGCATAGGCATGATTGGCTACACTATCCCATTCCATGAGCGCTTCGCAATTAAAAGTCATCTCCTCTTGAATGGCCGAGTATAGCTCACGCGCATCACGCTTTTCACTTCTCGTCTCAAAATAGTTGTTTGAAAAAATGCCCATGTACACACCTATGGTACTAGAGATGATGGTGATCGCCCAAGGGTTGGAGAAGAAGGATTTTAGTTTTTGCATAGATGATGACTTTATCATTCAATATAATAACAAAGCCAAGTATCTGTAAAAAGGATATATCAGGAGTTTTTTTCTATATACTACTCCACTCCATAAACCGCCAACTGCCGCGCCATAATGGGTTTAAATAAAAACGGAAAGTATGAAAGTAACAACATGGCCGGGTATCCATAGGGCAAAAGCGGACTCTCCTCTTTGGACTCTAAAACCTGATAGGGCTTGGCCCCATGATGGTGGTGATCAGAGTGACGCGTCAACTCAAACAACAGTACTCTACCTACGATGTGATTGGAATTCCAGGAATGTCGGGCGTTGACGCGCTCGTAGCGACCATTGGGTAGTTGTTGGCGTCGGAGGCCGTAATGAGAAAAATAATTTTGCGCTTCTAAGATAGAAATGCCATAGATGGCTGCTAATAAATAGTAGATCGCGATTTGTAGGCCAAAGCTAAAGTAGATCAGCCCTAAAAGCACGATTGGGAGCAGCGTATAAACAATCATGGGATTGTGTAAAGGGTTCTTGCCTTGGGCTTTTAGTCGTTTGGCTTCCAGATTCCAGGTTTTGAAATAACCGCCTATTTGAGACTTGAGGGCAAATAAGTAAAAATTATCCCCCTTTTTGGCGGAAGACAAATCTTTAGGCGTACCAATATCTCTATGATGCCCACTATTGTGATAAGGAATAAAGTGATTTTGCACCGACGTTGCCAATACCAGCTGTGCAAAAAACTGCTTCAAGCTGTTGCCCGTTTTATGACCTAATTCATGGCCAACATTGATGCCGACAGCGCCTAAAACGGTACCCATTGTGAGAATCCTGGCTATGGTATCAGAATTGGTCAAGGCCGGATCAGCCAAGCTCTGTAAAAAGACAAAGATGGCCACAACCTGCAAGGCAACCATGAGGTATAGGACAATATCAAAGTAAATATCTTCTTTGGCGAGTTCCACTTCGGTTTCTTCTAGATTATAAGCATCCTGAGGGATAAGCTGCTCTAATACAGGCACTACTATATACAGGACAAACAAACCGAGATAGGCAAAAACACCTGTTAAATTAAAGCTAACTATAGCTAAAACTGGTATAATGAATGCTGCGAAGTATTTGATTTTTCCCATTTCGAAAGGATTGATATCGTTTAAAATCGAACTATTAATACAATTATAGTTCGATTTATTCTAATTACCAAATAATCTCTGCGCAACTAGCCCAGGAAAGGCCCCATTTTATACTACTTTTACGTAACAGTTGATTAAATCTCATCGATGGGCAGAAAATCTATAGCAAGGAAGCGCAAACCGATTACGCCAAAAGTGCAGACCTGGCTCAAGGCTTTATTGGTGCGTATCCAATACGAAGATCTCGAACAGCTCAAGATCGATGATATTGCCAAGCTAGCTGGTACCAGCAAGTCTACCATCTACGAGTATTTTGGTAGTAAAGAGGAGATATTAGAGGCTTGCTGCGCTACTAGGATCAATCAACTCACTACCGATGTCTTGCAGTTGAGTCAAAAAGATTTGGACACGACGGACTTGTACACCAGCCTCGTTGAAGCCTTTGCAGAAGGTGTCTCAGATATATCTTTTTCCTTTCTACAGCATATAAAACTGCACTATCCACAGGCCTGGACTCTAATTGATCAGTTTACAGACCTCTACGTCGATCTACTAAAAAACCTCTACCAAAAAGGCATAGAGGAAGGACTCTACAATGCGGTATCTATCGATTTGTTAGGCCATATCGACAAACTATTCATCATACAAGTGGTCACTAATCCTAGCATTTTTTCCGACGAGCAGTATCACATTAGCGAATTGATCAGAGACTATCTGAATCTAAGATTGGTGGGTTTGTTGAAGCGGTAGCATACATTGCGTACCTAAAGGCACGCCGATATCATATCATTGTTCTTCCTAAATGGCGTCCCTACAGGACGCTAGGGCAAAAAAGGTGGGCAATTCGGCAAAAAGACAGTTATCCTATAAACGATTGGGGCTTCAATTGTCAATTTGAGCTTCTCCAATAAAAAATCAGAATATATCTAGTGCCGCATTAAATCTTCGGAATAAACTGCCGCAAATAGGTATGACTCTGAATCAAAGAAGCCTTGCGATCGGCTAGGTTGCCTTCGTAGGCCCGATCTTCTACCTCTACACAGACGGGGCCACGATAGCCTACCTCCGTAAGCACCGAAAGGAATTTACTCCAGTCTACATCTCCCATACCAGGTAGCTTTGGTGTATGAAATTTGCTAGGTGTAGCCAAGATGCCTACTTCATCGAGTCGGTAGCGGTCTAAGCGTACATCTTTTGCATGAATGTGAAATAGTTTATGGGTAAATTCCCGCATCGGCTTGAGGTAGTCCATCATCTGCCAGATCATGTGGGAAGGGTCATAGTTCAGACCAAAGTGATCACTTGGGATGTCTGCGAACATCTGCCGCCAAATAGTGGGTGTAGTAGCTAGATTCTTTCCACCAGGATATTCGTCGTTGGTAAAGTACATCGGACAGTTTTCTATGGCCACTTTTACATCCTGTTCCTCTGCATATTGGATAATGGGTGGCCAAGTCTTCATAAACCGAGGCCAGTTATCTTCTACTGTTTTCCTCCAATCTTTTCCAATGAAGGTATTCATCTGCTTGACCCCCAAAAGGTGAGCCGCATGGATCACTTTTCGGATATGCTCCACATATACTTTGGCTTCTTCTTCATCCGGACATAGCGGATTAGGATAGTAACCTAATCCACTGATCTGCACACCGTAGGCGTCTGCTAAATCGCGGACTTCTTGAGCATCCTGCTCCCCAAAATTGGTCACATCAATATGCGTTACACCAGCGTAGCGACGCTCCGCTTGACCTGCTGGCCAACACATGACTTCTATACAGTCGTAGCCCGTTTGGGCGGCAAAGGCTAGTACTTCTTCAAGCGATAGTTCGGGTAAAATGGCGGTGACGAATCCTAGTTGCAGCATGTGGTCTTGGTTTTAAATCTATTGATGTGAATTGAAAATAAAAAATTTAGATTGGAAGGAAAAATGTAGCCATCTGGTATCTATACTAAACACCATAAATAAGACCTATACCGTTTAAAAAAAGGGGAAATAGCCAACCATAAATGGGTCTTTCTCTGTCTAACTAAGGAATGAGTCAATAATAAATTAAACATCTTTACTTGTTCTTTTGCCGCCC
>JBELML010000118.1:12324-20343 GCA_042095835.1 Saprospiraceae bacterium | reverse complement strand
TTAAATAGTTAGTTCTTAGACATAAAAGTCGATGGGGAATAAACTTTTTCCCATCGGCTTTTTTTTAATAGTGACCTTAACTACCTTAGGACATCTTATTATTAGCACATGCAAAACTACCTTTCACTTATCAAATTCAGTCATACCATTTTTGCACTACCATTCGCGTTGGTAGGGTTCTTTTTAGGGACTTTGCAATCTGATTTTGCTATAAGTTGGACGTTGCTATTGTTGGTCGTTTTATGTATGATTTTTGCCCGCAGCGCAGCAATGGCTTTTAATCGATATCTGGATCGTGATATCGATGAGCAAAACCCTAGAACTGCAGTTCGTGAAATTCCAGCTGGAGTGATTTCAGCACGATCTGCTTTATTTTTTGTCATTGGGAATGGCCTATTGTTTATAGCTACTACCTGGTTTATCAACCCACTGTGTTTTGTACTATCACCGGTAGCATTGGTGGTGATTTTAGGCTATAGTTATACCAAGCGCTTCACCTATCTATGCCATTTTGTGCTAGGACTCGGCTTAGCTTTGGCGCCTATTGGTGCTTATTTAGCGGTGGTCGGTCGCTTTGATTGGATTCCATTGATGTATTCCTTTGCGGTATTGTTTTGGGTGTCAGGATTTGATATCATTTATGCTTTACAAGATGAGGAGTTTGATAAATCTTTACAATTGAATTCGATTCCCGTAAAGTTGGGGAAAGCCAATGCTTTGCGTTTATCCTCCCTATTACATATCTGCTGCGGAGCCTTCATTATAGGTGCAGCCTTTTTATTGACGCAAACATATCCTTCCTTTTCCATTCTTCTTTGGCTGGCTAGCGGCTTATTTATTGCTTTATTGATCTATCAGCATACATTGGTGAAACCCAACGATTTGAGTCGTGTCAATCTCGCTTTTTTTACGACTAATGGAGTAGCTAGTGTAGTGTTTGGCCTATTGTTGATATTGGATATTTATTTCTAGTTGGAGCTGAGCCTTTTTCGACTTCGTTTTTCAAGAAGATACAAGAGGCCCAAGCTGAGCATAGAAACCAAGGCTCCGGCCAACATGATATTGTTGAATTGAGCTTGGTAATCTTTATAAATGAAGAGAAATACAATCAGGTAAAAAAGGCCACATGCAAGCAGGGAAGCGCCAAATTGGGTCAAGCCCTTGAGCCAAATGCGTGGAACAAGGTGTAGGCTAAGTGGCGTGAGGAATAGCCAAAAGAAGAGTAGCGTAAAGGTATGCCAACCAAGATACCAAGCCATCAATCGATTAAAAAGTAATAATACTAATACGGCACAGAGACTGGCTTTGATAATCTTGGTTGAGCTTTGTGACATTGAATCTATCCTTTAATCTCAATGCTAAGGATTTCGTCACCGTTTCGGATGTCATTGACCGTTTCCTGATCAGCATCACTTATGACTTTCCCAAATACAGAATGTTTATCATCTAGCCAAGGAGTAGCGACATGGGTGATAAAGAACTGACTTCCATTGGTGTTAGGGCCGGCATTCGCCATTGATAGGATGCCTGGAGTATCGTGTCTTAGGCTTGGGTCAAACTCATCTGTGAAGTTATAACCTGGGCCTCCTGTACCTCTACCAAGAGGGCAACCACCCTGTACCATAAAATTTGGAATAACCCGATGAAAAGTCAAACCATCATAATAGCCGGCTTTGGCTAGTTCGAGGAAATTAGTAACTGTCTTTGGTGTTTTAGTTCCAAAAAGGACGAGGTTGATATCGCCTTTATTGGTGTGGATACAAATCTCGGTATCCTTTTCAAAGCTGGCATTTTCCATTGCCATGTTGATCAGTGCTGGATCGATTTTATCTATTGCTGACATGTTGTGATTTGATGATATAGTGATGTCTACCTACGCTAAAGCTTCGGTAGATAAATAATGATGTAATGATGTCCTCTTAACACAGGCGCAAGATAGGGTTTAATTGGATATGCTCTACAGGAATTTGCGAATTAGATAAGGACCTTTTCGAAAAAAAGAATATGGTCCATTTCATATTTTTGGTAAGGAGGTATTTCATAGAAGCCCATTTTTTGATAAGCCGCTACTGCTGATTCGAAGACTCGGAAAGTGTCTAGGCGCATCTTTTGGTATCCCAAATTGATGGCTTGCTGACAGATCAAATTGATGAGTATTTTACCTAATCCAAGACCTCTATACTCGGGATCAAGGTATAGGCGCTTCATCTCGCAAATAGGGCCGTCTAGGTCTTGTACGGCCACACATCCTGCTGCCTGGCCTTGGTATTTAAGAAGTAATAAGGTACCACTTGGCTTATGATAGCGGTAGGGGAGATTGTCTATCTCATACTGGAAATTGCCCATTGCGCCGTCGAAATTTCGGCTTTGGCCATAATCAAGGAAGAGCTTTTTGATGGCTTCAAGCTCTTCCTTATTAGTGGCAATAGAGACTTGTATGGTTTCTGTATTTAAAAGTATAGCACCCATCAGATTCTTTTATCCTACAAAATAAAAGAACATTAGGGACAGGAAATAAATAAATCTACATTTTTGATGAATTTGTGCAGCAAGTAAGCGATTGATAAAAAGCGATCTGCCAACTAATACATCAATTGTAGAATGTAGATTTATTCCTGTCGAACTACTTGGGATTGCTGGGCCAAAAAAATCTACCATTAAAACCGATCAATCTATTTTTCTCAATCTGAAAGTATAGACTCCATCCCGATCGTAGGCTCTAATACGCATCCTATTATAGGTCAAGTTTCTGACCTCACCGATATAAGAGAAACTTTCAAAGCCTCGATCATCAAAAAAGTACATATCGAGGAAGAAATCAACATCATCATCACCATTGTCGCGTTCTGCAAAGATTTCCCATTCTCCCCAAAAGAAATCTCCACCACGACTTGCATCCTCATAGGCAGCAGAATAATCTGGAAAGAATTCAACGATATCACCTCCAAACTCATCAAAGATGTTATCACGGAAGATGGCACCATTATTTCTATAAAAGGCTTCATCAAAAGCCCAGCGACCATATAGCCGATCTTCACGACGCTCTAGGCGATAATCCAAAGAACAAGATGATAAAATAAAACTCATACTTAAGCAGACAAACAGTAATCTCTTCATGATACTAGTGTTATGTGGTCTAATTATTAGGGGAATAGAAGAAGTAGTGATAGGTATTTGTGTCAACACTTCACTGTTTCTTTATTTCACAATTAGGATGTATAAATCTAACCCACACCCTCACAGAAATATCTCCACTTTGTCCAACTTATCAGAAGATTAACGGGTGTTAAGAAAAGAAGAGGGGAAATGTTAATGTTAACATTTTAAAAACCTAGAATTCATTTGACTCATCTACTGGTGTTTCAAGCAAGTCTTTCTCTGGTTTTTTGCTTACCACAAATCTATGGTTGTAAGCTGTAAGGTCTAGGTTAAAGATCAGTGTGAAGGGAAGTAATAGGGTAAATAATAAAGTGCCAGCAAATAAATCTCTAATACTAATCCACTTGAATAGGAGTAAAAAATTGACACCTATTAGTACGAGATTTACCTCAACTAGGCTGGATTGACTAAAAAAGGAAGCTAAAAAAACTAGACTACCTAATAGCAGGGTAGAAGAATAATGCCAATAATGAAGGAGGGCCATTCGAGTAAAGGACTTCCTCCAATTTGAGAATCTCCATAGCTGGCCAAAAATGATTTTACCTAGAATTTGATTACTACCAATAGTATATCGTTTCATCTGTTTTAGGACCTCGATAAAGCTACTGGGAATTAATCCTACGGCTAAACGCTTGTTGTGGTAGTAGCTTGCATAACCTGCAAGGGCGAGCTTTAGAGAGGTGGCTACATCTTCGGTTTGTGAAGTTTCATCAAAATAACCAATTGACTTGGCCGCTTCTATGGTCATTATAAAATTAGTGCCTAAGCAGGGCGTAAAACCTAGGCTATTTCTTGCCACACAAATTGCCCTAAAGAATATCTCTTGCATGGCTGTGTAGGTGAAAGTAACGGCATTTTTGTTTTTATTTTTGAAAACCTGAGGGGATTGCACCAAGGCAAGATCTTCGTCTGCTCTGAAATAAGGTTCCAATTGGGAGAAAAAATCAGGACTAGGCACTTGGTCTGCATCAAACACTGCTAGATACTTTTCTTCAACAGGATTGTTGTCAAAATAATGGTTCAGTGCTCGTGCTTTGTTACCTAAGTTTGGAATAGAGTAGCATTTTATCTGAAGTTGAGCGCACAACTCTTCGACTGATGATTTAATAGATGCCTGTGTAGAATTCTCGATGAGAATACATTTACTGTTGCTTATTTTTTTTGCTGCTCGTATCGTCTGATCAATTAACCTAGGAGACTCATTACAAGCTGGAATGAGAATCAATAACTTATCTGTAGAGGAAGAATTGCCTGTGTGAATCGGCTTTGTATTGCTTTTGATAAAACCAAATAACAGCTGAGCACACAACCAAAAAAGATGAATGGTTCCTAGGCCAACGATGATATCAAAAATTAATCCACTCATTGAACCTCAATATTAAAGGAGTGAATTATGGTTTGGCCCACACCACTTGAAATTTCATTCCCAAACTCTACACTTGCTAGAAAGTCGTCAGGTTGTAGATGCTGGTTTTTTATAAGAAAATCGGTGAACCATTTTATCTCTAGGTTAGCCTCCCATTGGGCTTTCAAGCTTCTGAATGCAAAATAATCCCAATCATCGCTAGTCTTGCCTTTCCAAAATTCATAAGTGCCAAATGGCGTATCAATGGTATTTAATTTTTTCCCTAAAGGACGTAAACTTTCCCATGATTGCCAGATCATTATCTCTGCTGTAATATGCTCCACCTCGGCATTCTTTTGATTTGTGATCCATAGGTCATAGGCAAGATTATAATGGCCCTGAGCCTTCGACTCAAGGTCGTAGGAACTAGATATGGTTTGAATGTTTGAGAGTGGTTGTGGTAAGGATACACTGGTGCTATTGGGCATCCAAGGTTTCCAACCATAAATTATTTCAGGATAGGCTACAATTTTACTCTGATCTCGGTTTTGGATATCCCATTTCCAGGCAATTCTTCGCTGATGGTTTACAGAAAAGGTGTCAAGGCCTACCAAAGGAAGGGATTCCTCCTCTTCTAATTGTCCCCAAATATTGGTGTGTATTTGATACTGATCTAGGAAGAAAATCTCCTGGTTCTTATTAGAAAGTTCAATGCTTTCGACAGCTTCTTTTATAAATACTTTGCTCTCTTGCTCGGACAGGTCTTGACAAGATGAAATGAGTGAAGCAAAAATAAGGATTCTAATCGACCGCATTGAATGTTTACTTGAGTCCTAGTAAATTAAAGACTATTTTGCCAATAAAAAAAAGTGGAAGAAGATTGCACTCCTTCCACCTTTTATGAGACCTCTATACGATTAGGTTTAACCTAGTTTTTTAAATCTTAAAATTGACAAAGTGACAACTCCGATTAATAATAAACCCAATAGCCACAATTGCCAGCCTCTAGCTGCTGGTAAATTCTCAGCAATTCGCTGACAGTCAGCTGAGCAGGAATTGGCAATCGGTAAACGCAGTCCATTTGATGGACCAGCAGTAGCTTCAAAAACGGCATCATATCCTATAGTAGGCGCATGCCAAAACTCAAATACATAAGTCGTGTCTCCAGGAGCTAGAGTAGCTGACAGTAAAGATAAGTCCATGATTTCTGTACCTGTATTATCATAGACCGCTCCAGCATTTAGTGTTGCAAGTGTCCAGGTATCACCAAGATTGCCGCTAACCTCGACTATCTCATGATAGAAAGTTATATTGTTGTCCGTATCGAAAAGGTTGAGATCGTTTTCACAGTTACAAGGATCAGTAATAGACGCTTCCAGATTTGTACATGTGATACTCAAATTGATATCTCCAGCTCCCAGCAACCTCCTTGCTGCGATTGTAGTAATAGGCATCCCATCTTCGCTAAAAGCACCTCCACTGCCAGCACCGGTATTGAGGTCAGCGTTGATATTTATAGCTGTACAAGCCTGTAGGGTTATAGCACCTCCATCTATTACGTCTGATCCAGAGAAGAGGCCATCAAAACCAAGAGGGGAAGTGCTTAGGTCATCGCCATTGACAACTGCAATGCTTCCTGCTTGAGAGGTGAAACTTAGATTGCCACCATTAGACCTGGCATGGGCATCTATAAAGGAAATATTATTGAGGAAATTCAGGCTTATATCGCCAGCATTGGTTTGAAATCTTGCTTCTTTTATCAGGAGAGAATCTCCTGAAATTTGTAAGTCCGCAGTACCATCTTGAGTGTTAATGTCCGCCTTGAATAGATCAAGATATCCTGCTTGCACTTTAAGTAACTCATCTGTACCATTAGTAAATATACACGATTGTTCAAGCAAGATAGCCAAAGCACTAATCTCCAATGTATTAGAGGGGTCAAACGTTTTTAAACTAATACTACCATTGGTCAATTTAATCTTATCAGATACTTTTAGGCTCATATTTCCAGCAGCCACATTACTTTCAATACTTCCACCCAGAGTACTAGAGCTTACAGGTGGGTTAGTAAACGTGGTAGGATTCGTTAGTGATCCAGCACAGATGTTAAAGTCTCCTTCTTCACTATTATGTAATAAACTAGCTTGGAAGAAAATTAGAGAATCGCCCACTTCAAGATTGAAATCACCAGATCCATTTCCCCTCTTTTGAATAGTGCAATCTGCAATTTTGAAATGATTGTTTACCTGGATATCTAAATCTCCTGATACTTCAGAGTTGTGCTGAACGTCCAGATTAGTAGCCGTGAAATTACCAGCAATAATAGCCATGTCTAATTCGTCCGCTTCGGCTTTTATTGTATTACCTAGTGAATCTAGAATAAGCTCATCACAATCTAGCGGTTGCTCAAATAGATTTAGGCTATCGCTCGCATTTATCTCAAAGTGGGTTGGATAATCACCTGATAGAGCTATAAGGGTATTTAGAATATTTAGAATAGGAGCTTCAAGAATAAATTCAATAGTGGACCCAAAATCAGTGTCATCAGCTACCTCAACCGTAGATTTGACGAGATCGATCTGTTCATCTGCCTTTATGCTAACATCTGCTTGTCCCATCGAGCTTTCAAATCTATAATCCCATGCCAAAATAGACTGAGCTTTGATGTATAGTATAGAGCCTTCAAAAGAACCGCCGCCACCACAGTCAAATTTATCCTCGAAATCTTGCCCACTTAGATTTAAAATGCCGCCTGCTTTGACATTGATCTGATCGCCGGGGCCTTCACACCATACGCGCCATTGATTAAAATGGAGATCACTGGTAAAATCATATCCGATAACAACCTGATTGGCTGCTGTATCAAGCTGAATATTACCTAATAAGAAATATCCATTATCACCACTAAAATTAACTGAAGTCTCATGGCCAGGATTTCTATTGTCGATTTGATATTCAGTAAGGCAGATAGTTGGGGCAGCCATAGTGATATCTGCGGTCTCCTTCAGGGTTAATACTTCTATTTGTCCTTGAGTCCAAGATAGGGATTCCGTTAAGTTGATATTTACGGAGCCGTAATGCTCAATAAATGAAGACTGCACGGCAGTTAATGTTCGGCCAATTATATCAACTATTTCTGAATTTAGAAACCTAAAATTACTAAAATCAATGGAATCAGCTTCTATAATGACTTTATTATTAGCAGCAGTATCTGCATCAATATCTCTAATAGTACCTGAGGTAAAAAGAAACTCATCTGCCTTTATATCTAGGTCCTTAGAATATCGAACTTCAAAGCCAGCAAAGTCAGCACTTTCAGTTATTTCTAATGTAGCATTACCTACGATAATTACACCAGCTTGCGCTATTAGACTATTCCCCATAAGATCCAAGTCCCCTTCATCAAGATCAAGAGAAGCTTCGATCTTGATCTCATTAACCCCTGTAACACTCAAGTCGCCTCCAGAGGAATTAATTCCTCGACCTCCAAGGTCAAAGTCTCCATTGGCAGTACT
>JBELML010000118.1:0-12224 GCA_042095835.1 Saprospiraceae bacterium | reverse complement strand
TCTTTAATTTCAATGTCGGAAGCCAAAAGACCTATTGAATTACTCAATAGGAATACGAATAGGAACAGAAAAGAAAATCTTCTTTTCAGGTTTAAATAGCTCATTTTCAGAGATTTTACCGTTTGTTGTTAGCTATAAAGTCTGGTGAAGGGTAGATGGTTTCAACTGCAAAGTACGCATCTAAATTGACAAACTATCAATTCATCATTAGATAGTTTGGAAATATTTCAAGAAAGAGCCTTCACTTATGGAAGTTTAAACTTGATCCAATAATAATCCTGAGCTTCTATTTTTGTATCCATTATCAAGTCTACATCAAATAAACGATTGAAGTTATTACCAGCCAAATCCTCTAAAGCACTATCAATTTTAAGGAAATAGGTGTCTTTATTCCAAGTTTGGTCTGGTGTGAAACGTAATTGATCTGCAGTAGAATTTAACTCAAAAATACCATTGATTGGTACTTGTTGGTCATTACAAACAGATAGCATTCTTGCTAGCAAAGCCACATCAAAGGTTTCTCCACAATCAATTAATAAAGGGGCTAAATGATTTACTTTTGGGAGCCGGAGCTTGATTTGCTTAAGGGAAGGTTGTATCCTATCTTCCTTACCTATTAGATAGTTGATTTGGTGATCTTTCCCGAGCGGAATACTTTGCTGGCTTTCCCAGCGATTGTTAATTGTTATAATGATCCTGCTATCTTCTTGTAAAGGTTTCCCTTTTAGATCATTGGAAGCTAAGGCACGTTTGAGTCGGCCTGGATCAATCCAGAGGGTGAGGCGCGTATTGTCTGCATTCCACAGTTCTGGCTGCAGGTCTAAGAAGATCTCGTTTAAGGTGTCAAGCTCTGTATTAGTCACCGTTATGTACTGTCCGCTTTTGCCTTCCTGCATAGGCTCAGAAAAATGCAGATAGACTTTCAAAAGGTTGGCAGGGATCGTATCCAGTTTTGGAGAATAGCTAACCAGGCTTGGTGGTTTAAATTTAGACTTTGGTGTTTTGAATTGGTAAATGGTTTTTCCTTGATGGTTTAGTTGATATTCCTGATCAAATTGGAATGGAAGGATTGGCCTGAAAAAGAGTGTATCCCGAACGATTTCTGTTTTACCTAGAATCGATGGTCTACGCTTTGTAGATAGAGCGGATTGATGAATGAAAAATTGCCAGTCTTGTATTTCACTAGAAGATGTACCTATGATTTTTACACCAGATAATTTTCCTTTCTGATCAATGAATTGGTGAGACAGTTCCACTTGTGCATACCCCGGAATGCAGAAAATACCCCAAGCCAACAAGAGGATGACTTGGCGTATTTTGCTTACACTCAATTTTTGATTTTTGGTCAAAAGGACGCTTTTAAAGCCTTCTAGTATCTCCCATGAATAAGTTGAGCTCACCCTTGGCATTTCTTTGTAGAAAGACAATATGCTCATCGTCAAATTTATCCATTTGCTGAACATTCACCATTGGTAGAGCAATGAAGTCTACCCCAGCTGTGCCAGAAGATTCAGCTACCTTCTCTGTTAAAAAATCGTTGTAAGAGGCTACTTTTTCTGGATCAATTTTCATCAAAGCTCTAGTGGTATTGGCCAATAGCAAATAGGTCTTTTCTCCCTTTTTATAAGAAATGATATCTAGTGGTGTATTCCGATTGCCGAGTTCCGCTACCGTATTGCCCTTCAGGTGTTTGCCTGCTTCCATTTCTCCTACTGGAAAAATAACTAGTGGCGTACAGGTGTAGCTGGCTACAATATGCTTCTCACCATTCAAATCGAAAGGCATAAAAGTCTTAATTGGAGCGTAGGTTTCGTATCTGCCGTGGGCAGCGTGATAAATTTCAATGCTGGAAAGCTGTTCTTTTTGGTTAAAAGGGAAGGCCATTCTCACAAAAGCAGAACTGAACTCTTCATTAGATAAACCACTCACCATGACCTCACCATCTTGATAAGCCAAATCAGAAATAGCCCACTGGCGTAGGGATCGACCACGACGATCTTTGGCATCAGCTGCAACAGGTTTTTGTAAACTGACTTCATTGTAAGAGACCTTGTCAAGTGCTACGACTTCCATTTTTTCATTGGCATAGCGCAATAAAATGGGCGTAGCGTCCTGAGTGTGTATGGCGAGGTATATATTCTTAGAAACAGGGTTAATCGCCATATCTCTAATTTGGATGGCATCAGTAGTTGTACCTAAGAGGGCGGCAATATGCTCATCCACATTCTTGAAATTGAGTTTTTCAGGCGTGTTGGCTGCTTCATTATCTTCAGTGTCAAGTGCAACGACCTGGGCCTGCTTGGCGTCACCAATAAATAATATGCCTTCCGGGCCAAAGGCTAAGGCATTAATGGATTGAATCTCTGGATTGCCCATCTTGAAATTGGCTTTTAAATCAGGATGATTGGCCATACTCAAGGCAGAAAAACTAAGACATAAGGTGAATAGGAAAAATCTTTTCATAATAATTTGGTTTTAAATTAAACAGGAATTGGGTCGCTCTGTTCAAAAATAAAAAATAGCGTGAAGGAAACTTGTCCTCCACGCTACTATCTCAACGAAATATCTTTTATCGGTTACTGAAGCGCCACCTTCAGTACATCATCAAAATAGTCTACGAAATGAGCTTCTATTCCTGCTTTGATATAATCTGGCAACTCCTCCCAGTCACTACGATTATCTTCTGGGAAGACTAGGGTAGAGATACCCACTCGTTTCGCTCCTAGGGTCTTTTCCTTCACACCTCCAATGGGGAGTACTTTTCCCGTCAAGGTCAATTCTCCGGTCATACCCAAATCATTTTTTACTGGTCGATTTGTGGCTAGAGAGTATAATGCTAAAGCCATAGTGATACCTGCCGAAGGACCATCTTTGGGTGTCGCACCCGCAGGTACGTGTAAATGGACCTGGTGATCATCAAAATAATGATTTTCAGAATGGTCTTGACTCAATCTCGCTCTAACATAACTGTGGGCAATTTGAGCAGATTCGCGCATGACATCTCCTAGTTGACCAGTCTGTCTAAATGATTCATTTTTGCCTTTTATGCCTGTTGCTTCTACATAGAGCGTTGCTCCACCCATAGAGGTATAAGCCAAACCAAGCGCTACTCCCGCAATATCTCGATTGTATAGTTTTTCGGTACGAAAGTTAGCTTTCCCTAAGTAGTCTATAATTTGCTCTTTTTCAATATGAAAATCGAACTTGTCCTGTTCGGCCTGCTTCAACGCTACTTTGCGGATGATTTTTCGGAACTGCTTCTCCAAGTTTCTCACGCCCGCCTCTCTAGCATAATTATCAATAACCAAAGAAATGGCATCCTCAGAAAATTGAATCTCATCTGAGGCAAAGCCATGCTCTTCCAGTTGCTTAGGAATCAAATATCGTTTAGCAATTTCTACTTTTTCTTCGTTCACATAACCAGCTAGACGGATGACCTCCATTCTATCCAAAAGTGGACCAGGGATCGTATCCAACTGATTGGCTGTCGTCACAAAGAGCACATTAGATAGGTCAAAGGGAAGGTCTAGATAATGATCCAGGAAAGTGCCATTCTGCTCAGGGTCTAGCACTTCTAGCAAGGCAGAGGCTGGATCACCTCTGAAACTAGTTCCAATTTTATCAATCTCATCCAGCATAATCACTGGATTAGAGGTTTCTACTCGTTGGAGTGCTTGGATCAATTTGCCAGGCATTGCACCTATGTAGGTACGACGATGACCTTTTATTTCTGCTTCGTCGCGCATCCCTCCAACCGAAAAGCGATAGAACTTGCGATTCAGGGCGGCGGCAATCGATTTTCCAATAGAGGTTTTACCTACTCCCGGAGGGCCTACCAGACAAATAATGGAGCCAGAAATTTTGCCCCGTTTGATGACCGTACTCAAGAATTCTAAAATGCGCTCCTTGACTTCATCCAAGCCATAATGATCCTGATCAAGTACAGATCGGGCATCTTTAATGTCATTATTATCCTCAGAATTAATGCCCCAAGGAAGATCAGCAATAGTATCTAGGTAGTTGCGGGTCACATTGAAATCAGGGGATTGCGCATTCAGGGTTTTGAGCTTTTCGATCTCATTCTGAACGACCTTGAGTGCTTCTTCACTGAGGTCTTTCTCGGCGAGTTTGCGTTCAATTTTTTCAATCTCTGATTCTCCTTCCTCTTTTTCCATACCTAGCTCGCGCTTAATGGCTTTAAGCTGCTCGCGCAAGAAAAACTCTTTTTGTTGCTTATTGACTTTCTCTTCTATGGACTGACTGATTTTCTGTTGGATTTTTGCGATTTCCAATTCCTCTTTGATCAGTCGTAACAGCAATTCCGCTCTTTCGTGTAAGTCAAAGGTGCCTAACAACTCTTGTAGGAGTTCTGCCTCACTCGAAAGTAAATTGCTGATGACATCCATAGAGCTGCCCGGTGCATCGTAGTTCAACTCTGCAACGACCATATTGACCTGCTCCTTGAATAAGGGATTGAGTTTGAGTAACTCCTTTATTTCAGAACTGATGGCCAGCATATAGGCTTTCAGTTGTGGGGTTGATTTTTCCTTTAAAGGATAATGAGGCGTGATCTCCCATCGGATATTGGGTCTCAGTTGAAGGGTTTGCTTACGAGTAAATCTATGCAATGCCCTACCAAGGACTTGTACCGTGCCCGGAGCAATGGGTATTATCCTCATAATTTCATAGCCTACACCTACCTCATAAAATTCAGATTGGGTATAGTCCTCGCTGTTGTAATCTTTGGCTAGTACCAGTCCTAGTTTCCCCTCTTCCTCATCAAATACGCGTTTGAGCACTTTGATGCGATCTTTACCTGTGAAAGTCAAAGGTATAGTCATACCTGGGAAAACAGGCCTTTGGGTAAGCGGGAGTATAGTGAGATGGCTTGGAAGTACATTTTCAACGATCTGAAGTGCATTGTCTTCGGCACTTATATCCTGAACTTCCTCTAATTCCAGGTGATCTGTTTCCATAACTTTTCGTTTATTTACGATTTGCTTAATCGGGATATTTATTATACTCCACCAAAATTTAAGCCGAGCAAGAAAAGCAGCCATTATGACTGCTTTGTGCGAAAGTCTTGTGACAAAATGGCTTGTGGTGCTTGATTAAACTTTGATTTAGTAAATATTAGCGTTCTTATTTGACCATAACTGCGGAGGCGGAGGGTCATCCTAACAAAAAATATATGTCAATGGCCTATAAGCGCATCACCCTAAAGCCTAAAAGAGAAGCTTCTTTACTCCGCAGACATCCTTGGGTTTTCTCAGGAGGAGTAGGAGCAAAAGATGATGACCTTTCTGATGGGGACTTAGTAGAAGTGTATAGTAAAAGAGGGGATTTTCTAGGCACTGGGCACTACACGAATGGTAGTATTATGGTACGGGTTTTGAGTTTTGAGAAAACCAGTATTGATCATACTTTCTGGGAAAATAAGTTTCAAAAAGCATTTGATTATAGATCGCAACTAGGCTTATTAGATGATCCTTCAACCAATTGCTTTCGATTGATCCATGCAGAAGGAGATGGTTTACCGGGTTTGATCATCGATTTGTATGGAGATACCGCAGTCATCCAGTGCCACGCTATCGGAATGTACCAACAAATAGATACCATTGCAGCTGCTCTGGTGAAGGTATCGAATGGACTCATCAATAATGTATACCAAAAGAGTAAAGAGACCCTTCCTGCCCAGTTTGCGCGGTCGATACAAAATGATTATCTGATCGGAGGAGCTAGTGAAGGCATTGTCCTGGAAAACGGCCACCAGTTTATCGCCAATTGGGAAACTGGACAAAAAACGGGCTTTTTCCTGGATCAAAGGAATAACCGAAATCGCCTCGCGGATTTTGTAAAAGATAAAACGGTACTCAATACCTTTTGCTATACTGGTGGATTCTCTGTCTATGCATTGGCAGCGGGAGCCTCCCAAGTGGACTCTGTAGATATTTCAAGCAAGGCCATGGTATTAACGGACCAAAATATAGCCCTCAATGCTTATGCAGGCCAACACCAAAGTATAACGGCAGATGTACTTCCATTTTTTAAAGAACTCAATACAGAATATGATGTGATCGTAGTTGATCCACCTGCTTTCGCAAAAAACCTGAAGAAGCGACACAATGCCGTCCAAGGTTACAAACGCTTAAATGCGCTGGCACTGAGAAAGGTGAAATCTGGAGGCTTTTTGTTCACCTTCTCCTGTTCGCAGGTGGTAGGCCGGCAATTATTCCAGGATACGATGGTAGCGGCGGCTCTCGAAGCAGGCAGGAAAGTGAGGATTGTAGAACATTTAGGACAACCTGCGGATCACCCAGTTAATCTTTTCCATCCCGAAGGTAGCTATCTGAAAGGCTTAATTCTTTATGTGGAGTAATAGATTTTAGTATCTTGACACTCTTATTTTACTTGAATGGAAAAAATCAAATATCCACTAGTCTACTTCGAATTAGCCGAGGATAAAATCCTCGGTAAGTTGGTGGGTACCTCCATTGAGACGATGTCTCATGATTTGGAGAGTCTGAAGTTGAAAATCCAAAACTATCTCAAAAGGGATTACCGCAAATTCAAGGAATTCCCGGATGTTAGGCTTAAAAAGGCGAAGCTTAAAATACTTCAAGTTTCTTATCGGCCTGCTTTTAAAGATGCCAATGGGATTTACCCCTTGCCTTATAATGTGACGATTCCGGTGCCTGCTATTTATGGCCAGACGATCTATGGCTATTACGAATGCTACTTGCCTATTTTTAATGATGAGTTTCCCTATTATGAGCAGAAGCACTTGGATGCACTTGCTATTCATCAGGCCAATAATCACTTGAACAAGTATCCACCTGAGCAAATCTACCAATTGATGCGATTTCAGCAACCCAAGCTGGATTTTATTCTCTTGCGTGTCAAAGAAGAGGATGAGTTTGAATGGGATCCCTCTTTTATAAAACCCAATTTTGATACCCTCAATAAATTGGCTGATCGTTATCCTTTCTCAAAAGCCGTACAACGGAACATTTCTATTGGCCCAGATGCTGCCTGGGAAAGAGAAGTAGAGGTCGATCAGGTTGTTGATAAAATGCTGCAAACCAGATCTAATATTCTCATCATTGGGGCACCCGGTAGTGGTAAATCTGCCGTATTACAGCAAAGTATAAAAAAGGTATTAGGTCATGCCAAATCACTAAAATTGGACCTTTCTTTTTGGCGGATTCTCCCTCAAAGAATAACGGCCAGTGCTAAATACTTGGGAGAATGGGAAGAAACCTGCGAACGTCTCGTTGAGGAACTTGAGCGAGCTCAAGGGATTCTGTGGGTGATCTCTATGATCCGCTTGCTAGAAATTGGTGGTTCTGGAGCAGAAAGTAGTGTCGCTGCTTTTTTCCTTCCTTTTTTACAGCAAGGGAAAATGCAAATTATTGGCGAGGCCAGCCCTCAAGAGCTGGAAAGTATGCGCCGCTTGCTACCTAACTTTGTAGAGCTTTTCCAAATCGTGGACTTAGCGAATTTAGAGGAAAATCAAATCCATGCGATCAACCGAAACTTTGCCCAATACAGCGAGAAAAACTTACGAATCCAATTCGAACCAAAAGCATTAGATGCTTCCTATAGGCTCTTGCAGCGATATTATCCCTACGAGAATTTCCCAGGGAAAAGTATCAAGTTTTTGAGTCAGTGTATCAACCGTGCTCAAATCAATAATGAGCAGTTGATCAATCAAGATCAGGTCTTGCGTTTATTCGCAGAGCAAACAGGCTTGCCTGAGCTTTTCTTAAGAGACGAGCAACTACTGGATGAAACGGACCTTCACGATTTTTTTCACTCCAAAATTATCGGCCAACCACAGGCTATCCATAAAATGATGGATTTAGTCAAGGTTTTTAAAGCGGGTTTGAATGCTCCTGATCGTCCGATCAGTACGCTTATTTTTGCTGGTCCCACAGGTGTAGGAAAGACCGCTAGTGCAAAAACTTTAGCAGATTATTTTTTTGGAAAAGGGCAGAAAAGAACGCCACTCATCCGAATAGATATGAGTGAATTTCGCCATCCTGCACAAATCACTAGACTGATAGGCAGCGGGCAATCCAATGGTCAACTGGTGAAGGAAATTCGAGAAAGACCTTTTTCAGTCTTGCTACTTGATGAAATCGAAAAGGCAGATGCTTCTATCTTTGATGCACTTTTGACGGTTTTAGATGAGGGCGTTTTAGTTGATGCCTTTGGTAGAATAACCAATTTTAAAAATACCATTATCATCATGACCTCTAATCTAGGGGCTACGAATCAGGGCATGCCAAGTTTTATAGATTCAACAAGTAGAGAGGAGGTGTATCAATCGGCTATTCGACGTCATTTTCGACCCGAATTTGTCAATCGAATAGATGGAGTGGTTATTTTTAAACCATTACTAGAGGAAGATATTCGAAAGATCACGGTCAAGGAGCTACAAGAGCTTAAGCAAAGAGAAGGATTTACGAAAAAGAATATCGATGTTCGGTTCTCTCAAAATGTGATAGAGCACATCAGCAGAATTGGATTCGATAAGCGATATGGAGCCCGGCCACTTCAGCGGGCTATTGAGCAATCCATTGTCAATCCAATTGCCAATTGGATTTTACAAAATAATAATGCTTCGAATTGTAAGCTCTTGATTGATTTTGATCAATCGATTCGAATCAAAAAGCTATAGCGAGTGATCTATTTAATCATCCAAATACTGCTACTGCTATTTTTTCCAGTCGCTACTTTAGCTTATCAGCGAAGGAGTACTTGGAGCAATTGGCTAAGTCCAATTGTGCTTTGTTATTTAGTGGGTATTTTAATTCGAAACCTTACGCCTTTTCCTATCCATGATGAGCTAGCCCAACAGGTAACCGAAATAAGTATTACCATCGCAATTCCGCTACTGCTATTTTCTAGTCGACTGAACGAGGTCGTTCAGCACACCGGTACTGCCCTAAAGTCTTTTTTGCTCTGTATTGGAGCAGGCTTGATAAGTTGTTTTATTGGCACCCTGATTTTTCAAGATTTGGTAGGAGAAGCTTGGAAAGTAGGTGGAATGTTGGTAGGTATTTATACCGGCGGAACACCCAATATGAATGCGATAGGAATGGCTTTGTCCGCCAACCAAGAATACATCATCTTATTGACAGCGGCTGATATTGTCACTGGAGGACTATACCTCATTTTACTCACTTCGATTGTACCTGTCAGTCTGAAAAAGGTATTACCTGCTTTCCAACACGAAGAAGGCAAAGATTCGGAGAGAATTGCTCAAGAGGTAGCAGTGCTTCCAACGATATCCGAGATCTTCAAATCAAGCCCGATCCCTATTCTTGCAAGTGTAGCTATTTTGGCGATTAGCCTAGGTTTATCCTTTTTGTTTTTTGGAAGTATGCAGTCGGTAGGTTTCATCATGTTGTGCCTGACCGCATTGAGTATTCTAGTTTCCTTTTCACCTCGTGTCAGGTCCTGGAAATATACCTATGAAATAGGAGAGTATTTCTTACTCATTTTTTGTGTGGCCTTAGGACTACAAGCAGATTTTTCAGACTTAATCGCCAACGGAGGCCAGATATTAGCATTTACGGCCTTGGCGATGTCTTCTACTATTGTACTCCATCTCATTTTAGCCAGGCTATTCAAGATAGATAGAGATACCTTCTTGATAAGTTCGACAGCAGCACTATACGGGCCTGCTTTTGTAGGACAAATTGCCAGTGTGCTTAAAAATCGAACTGTTGTCATTGCTGGACTAGCAATGGGATTATTGGGCTATGCAATCGGTAACTTTTTGGGAGTAGCCTTTGCGAAATTAATGGAGTGGTGGTTGATCTAAGCCCGCTTGGGAGCTATTATGTCAACAGTAATTGGTCCCTTCTTAGGTGCAGTGTATAGTTTTTTCATTTCTTATGATTTGTTATGTGAAGTGATTTGTATTCGGCCTTATAGAACAAAAATAGGACGCCTTTATCAAAGCCATGCTGACAGATACACCACTTCTCTACTACCTGAAAGTAGAAATAGAAAGCAAATATAAATATATAAAATATTGATTATCAATGTTTTTTGAATCATAAAAAATACACATTGTGATAATTTTTTATTTGTTTATTTCAAAAAAATCTCCTGGATGGACAATAAAAAAAGTGCTTCTGACTAGTCAGAAGCACTTTTGTCTGGAAGAAGTATAGTGTGAAATAGTTATTTATAGAAACCTTATGGCGTCATAATATCCACTACTATAATACTATCCGAACGGTAAGTTGGATTGTAATTTTTTTTCATATTCGGTTGATTTGTTATTTAGCCAAAGATAAGACGCTTGTAGAGGAGGTTATTGGACACTTGGAAGGGTTTGGCTTTGATCAATTTCACCATTTTTGTGTGGTAAATTTCATTCAAAGAATTGGTTTATAGGTGGTTAAAGTATCTAAAATTTTTATATAAAAGAAAAATCCAGAATTTTAATTCTGGATTTTCGTATTAATAACCTATAAACAGTACTCATCTTATGGGTTAAACACCCTATTTCTTTTAATAACGGCAATAGGTAGATACGGTCGTCCTAAAGCCTAGTCGTCTGCAAATTAATTTTGTATATCGTTCTTATTAACAATACAAATATAAGCGCTACTTCCAGGCGCTAGAATGACAAAATGCACAAATTACGGCCGTAATTTGTGCATTGACTAATGGGTAAAAATTATATAAATAATTGTTATTCAATGAATTGAATAAATATAAAACACCTGATTTTTTAAATCACTCCTTTAATTCTTTATAATAATGATGGAAGTAAGGAATGGTTTCTATGCCTTTGAAGTAGTTGAAGACCCCATAATGCTCATTGGGAGAATGGATAGAGTCCGAGTCCAATCCAAAACCCATTAATACCGTTTTGACTTCTAAAATCTCTTCGAATAAAGCGACTATGGGAATACTTCCACCACCACGTTGTGGGATAGGTGTTTTTCCAAAAGTTTGCTCCATAGCTTTGCTAGCCGCTTGATATTCCGGTGTGTCAGTAGGTGTGACCGCAGGTTTGCCTCCATGATGGAAGGTGACATCAATCTTCACCGAAGGTGGAGCTATACTTTGAAAATGATCCGCAAAAAGCTGACTGATTTTTTCATCCTCTTGATTAGGTACCAAGCGCATACTGATTTTTGCATAAGCTTTAGAAGGGAGTACCGTTTTCGAACCCTCTCCTGTATATCCACCCCAGATACCATTTACGTCTAGCGTTGGTCGGATGGTCGTGCGCTCTAAGGTAGTGTATCCGGCCTCTCCGTGCACAGAGCCGATGGCAAGATCCTTTTTATAATCCTCCAAACTGAATGGCGCCTCATTCATAGCCTTACGTTCTGCATCGCTGACGACAGCGACATCATCATAAAAACCTGGAATCGTGATGTGGTTGTTTTCATCCTGTAGCGAGGCAATCATTTTACAAAGGATATTAATCGGATTAGCTACGCCACCGCCATAAACCCCAGAGTGTAAATCTCTATTGGGGCCCGTTAATGCCACCTCCATATAACTGATGCCTCTCAGTCCCGTATTGATAGAGGGAACATCATTGGCAATCATCGAAGTGTCTGAAATAAGGATGACATCACAGGCCAGTTTTTCCTTGCGCTCATGCAGGAAATGTTCCAAGTTGTCAGAGCCCACTTCCTCTTCTCCTTCAATCATGAACTTGACATTGCAGGTCAATTCTCCTTGTGCATACATCGCCTCAAAAGCTTTCACGTGCATATACACTTGACCTTTATCATCTGCTGAACCGCGTGCAAAAATAGCTCCTTCTGGATGGAGTTCTGATTTTTTGATCACCGGATCAAAGGCATCATTATCCCAAAGTTCGACTGGGTCAGCAGGCTGTACATCATAGTGTCCATAGACCAGAACAGTCGGAAGAGAAGCGTCGATGATTTTCTCACCGTAGACAATTGGATGTCCTTTTGTGGGAACCACTTCCACTTGATCTGCTCCAGCATCTTTCAATCGATCTGCTACAAAGTTGGCCGCATCCAGCATATCGCCGGTAAAAGCGGGGTCTGCACTTACAGAAGGTATTTTCAGAAAATCTATTAATTCTGAAAGCATCCTGTCTTTATGTTCCTGAATGTACGCTTGTGTCTTTTCCATATGTTGATATAGTGATGTTATTCGTTTTATGCTTGAACTAGACTATTAAATCGAGATGTTGGCTACAATATTACCAA
>JBELML010000117.1:12848-20385 GCA_042095835.1 Saprospiraceae bacterium | reverse complement strand
AATGATCCCGAAGTAAATTCGGGAAAGATGCCAGAGCGGTTTTGAATTGGAGTTTTAGTTGGAATTATAAAAAATTGCAGTGTGATTTTTTGGTGCGTTTACCCTAGTCAGATGAAGAGTAAGATTCTTATTTTATTAATTTTAATAACTTTCAATAGTTGCAACAAGGGTAAAATAGAACCTATTGTCTGCATTACTGATTTCATAGTGTCTAATGCAAGTGAATCGGACATTGAAAGTTTTGTGCAGTTGGAGGGGGTAGATATTTGGAGAGGTTGGAGTAATTTCACCAGTGATTTCTCTGAGGAATACCAATCTATTGAAGACTGCGAGATAAATGAATATTTATCAAAAAATCACGAAACAAGTTTAGGTGAATTAAAAGGACAAATTTTATTTGTTTTTTCCGTACACTGCTATTTAAAAGAAGGGAAAATTAATAGGTATGAGGTTCAGAAAGAGGCACTTAAACTGCTAGATTAATAACAAATTTCCTCCTACCAGCAATTAGCAAAAAAGCTTGTATCACGAGCTAGCGCAGCTAGCTGCAAACATTTGCTTACAGCTAGCCGCTAAAGTATGCTCAGAGATTGGATTTTATTCACTCCTAAGGCTAGTGATCGGGTTTTTCATCGCCGCCACCATACTCTGACTTCCTACACTAAGCAGCGCCACCAATAAAGTACATACGCCGGCCAATGGGAAAATCCACCAATAAATGGGAACCCGATAGGCAAAGTTTTCTAGCCACTGACTCATAAAGTACCAACTTAATGGAGAAAAGACCACTAGTGCAATCAGGATTAAAAGCAGGAAATCTTTTGACAAAAGGCTCACAATGCTGAATACCGAAGCCCCCAAGACCTTGCGGATACCTATCTCTTTCCGGCGCTGCTCCGTGGCGTAGACCGCCAAGCCAATGGCTCCAATGATGGCAATGAAGATGGCCAATCCGCTCGCAATCCAAAGCAATTGATTCCAACTCCGCTCCTTTTCATACATCTTTGCAAAACCTTCATCTACAAATTGATAGGTAAAGGGATATCCCGTTTCAAAACTATCCCAAGTCTTTTCAATTGCTGCTATAGTGGCAGAGGCATCTTCGCTTTCAATCCGCATAGCAATTTTCCAAAAAGCGGATGGATAAACGTGTAGCACAACAGGGCCCACTTCTTCGTGTAAACTGTTGTAGTGAAAGTCTTTTACTACTCCTACTACACGGCCCTTTTTTAGACTGTCGCTGTGGTACCACATCCGCCATTCCAAGGCTTTGTCTAAAGCTTCTTCTGGAGAATTGCCCAGATTAAGCGTTCGTACAGCCGTTTCATTGATGATAAAAGCGCTGGCCTCATCACTTCCCATCTCTCTGGAAAAAGCTCGTCCAGCCACCAATTCCATTCCCGTAGTATTCAGATAATCATAATCTACCGTGAACATCCTCGTGCTCAATGTCTTATGGTCCAGGCTGGGAATAATGACATTATCCCCAGCTGCGATATCTCCAGGAATCCCAAAGCAGGCGCTGACAGATTTAACTTCAGGAATGCGTAGAAAATTCTCCTTCGCTGTTTCAGGGTTTTCAAATATATTTCCCCGCATTTCAAAATGTAGTAATTGGTCCTGCTGAAAACCCAATTCTTTCTTAGCTAGGTAACTCACTTGCTGGGAGACTATAAGTACGCTGATGATCAGCAAAATGGATAAACCAAACTGTAAAACCACTAAACCTTTACGCATCCAATCCACCTGACCAGCAGAACGGAGGCTAGCTGATTTGATGGCATCCAAAGGTTTAAATCCTGATATTATAAAAGCTGGATAAATACCAGATAAAAGGCCAACACCGAACAGTACCGCTAAGCCCCAAAGTACATTTCCTAAAGTCAAGTAATTCAAAAAGGAAATACTCTTTCCGTTAAACCCATTGACCTGTGGAAGTAAGATCCAACTTAAAATCACCGCTAACAGCCCCGCAATAGATACCACCAAAATAGCTTCGCCAATAAACTGTAAAGCCAACTGACTTCTTAGCGCTCCACTCGTTTTCCGAACACCCACCTCTTTGGCTCGCTTGATCGCTTTGGCGGTAGAAAGATTAATAAAATTGATACAGGCAATGAGCAAAAGAAATATGCCTACCCCAATGAGTCCTTTTACATAAACATGGTTGCTGCGAACAGCTACATCATTTCTAAAAGAATCGGAATACAGATGAATATCGTTCACCTTTTGGAAATAAGGGTAATAATAGAAGCCTACTTCTTTGGTAGATGGATGAATTTCGGCTTCGGCATACTGATGCACTTTTTGCTCTAAACTGGCCAAGTCTGTATTGGGTTCAAGTTTTACATAATTGTAAAAATCCGACCAAATCCAAGAGAGCATCCGCTCTTCGGGTACCATTTGGACTAAGCTTGGAAAAGAGTATAGAAAATCGAAATCCAGGTGAAAATAGGGGGAGAGTTTTTCGAGTACGCCTACCACTTTCACTTTATTCCCATTGATTTCCAGGTCTTTGCCAATAGGGTTTTCCACTCCAAAGTACTTGTTGGCCAAAGCTTCGGTAAGTACAATCGTATTGGGTTCTTGTAGGGCTGTATTGGGATCGCCTTTGAGAAAGGGTAAATCGAAGAATTGAAATATAGCATTTTGGGTAAAAAATCCTTTGCTTTCTAAAATGGACTGCCCCTCGAACTCAAATAATTGGTTTTGGTTGATCTTATAAACCAATAAAGAAGCTTGAACTTCGGGAAATTCCTGAACCAAGCTTGGCGCTAAACGAGGCGAAGTAATGGCCATTTTGTAAAGCTCATCCTGGTTAAAAGTTTCCACATAAATCCGGTGGAGCTGGTCCAGGTCTGAATGATGTTGATCAAATTGGTATTCGTCGTGCACAAAAAGGGTAATCAAAATACAGCCACAAAGCCCAATACATAGGCCCATAATGTTGATGACACTACTGTCTTTGTGCTTCCACAAATTGCGGAAGGCCACTTTTAAATAATTTTTTAACATAGCCGGATGGATTAAATTGTTGGACCAAGAAATAGGTCGAATGACCGAAGGCCGAAAAAGGCGAATGACCTCTCTACGGAAGCGCCTACGTGCATAAGTTTCCCCTTTGTTTTCCTGATCGCTTTGAAAATGTTCTATTAAGTCCCCTTCTAACTCCTCAAAAAGCGCTGGATGACAAAACCAGGCTAAAAAGCGGTGATAGAATTTTGGAGGTGTCGAGTGATGCTTCATTTTTCATTTCTTGTGTTTCATCTTTCATGGGTTTAGGCTAGTGTTGAGTGCTAAATGGTGACTTTGAATCCAACATCCAGAACTCAAAAACTCCTCCAATTGAGCTTGGGTACCGCTTGCCAGAGCTGGTCACGTATCTCTTTTGCCGCTTGCAGGGCCTCTTTACCTCGATTGGTAACAGTATAAAGGCGTTTTCGTCGGCCTCCTCTTACCGCGGTAGCCTCCCCCATCTTAGAGCTGATAAAACCTTTTTCTTCCAGGCGCTTCAAAGCAGTATGGAGGGCTCCCCTACTGATGTTGCGTTGAATGCGTGTATTGATCTCCTCTTGAATGCTTACACCGTAGGCATTCTCCTCTAGAATTAGAATAGTTAGTAATACAATTTCTTGAAATTCACCGAGATAAGTCCCTTTCATAATCTATTTAGTTCTTAAATGGAGAACTAATATAGTATATTGTTTGCAAATGGAGAAGAAATGCAGGAAATTTAACGTCTGCCGAGAGGCTTTTATCGCAGGCTAGTGAAGCTAGCCGCTAAGGTTTGCTTGGCTTGAGAAGCCGTTTGGGGCCGTTTCAAAAACTTAGTGCAACCTCCTGAACTTGAATAGATACCACACAGTTACAACCTGATACATTGGCAGCATCCCATGCAGATACATCGAATACTGCCAATATATTAGCTGATCTAAAACTTAGCAGTCACACCCATTAAGGCATTCAGGCCGAATGTAGGATAGTTGCGCCAACGTTGTCTCTTGTTATTCAGGATATTATTGACTCGTACAAAACCACTGATCTGATCCGTAAATTGATAAGAGGCGCGTCCGTTGATATCTAGTAAAGCGTTTAGATTTCTAGAGCCATCTGAGGTCGGCACGGGCACCCCGTTTTCTACAAATACATCCGCTCCCAAGACAAGCTGCCCTTCCATCATTCGGTAGGTCGCCCCTCCACTAATCGTCACAGACGGTAGATGCCAGGCTTTATCGTTTCGATCAAGGGAGTATATTCTATTCGCGATGGAGCCTCGTAGATCAAGGTTTTGGAAAATAGGTGCATTCACCTCTGCACTCAGCGTAATAATCGATGCGGTATCGTACTGCACATTAAACCTTGGAATAGAATCGCCATTGCTGGTGAATAAAGCCAAATTGTCGATGTCTTCGTAGCTAGCTTGTACTCGGTACTCAAATCCTTGGTAGTCCCCTTTTATACCACCATAATATTTATTGACAAAGCTATTCTCTACCCTCACCCTTGAAGAGATAAATGGACTGTAATCACTCAAATTCTGGAAATTATTTTTACGCAAATCTCCATTAGCACCTACAAAGGCCGTCACTACATTCTCAACGACATTAGCCGCAGCTTCGATATCTGGATAGAAATAAAACTCGTCTTCGTGAGAAGCTAAGTTCATTCCTATTTTCACCCGGAATCGATCTCCATGATAGGTGTAGGAAGGCTGTAGGAAAAAGTTGTTCAAGTTCTGGGTAGCCGTATCTTGATAATTGGTAAAATCCAATTTCAAGCCTACTGTAATCGCATCTTTATCTTGAAGCCATTTGGTCACTGCACCACCTATGATAAAACCATTCTCGCGGGCAGCATAATTGTCTTGTAGGTTGTAGTATTCTATATTCGCAGCATAGTCGATATTGGCCACCGTCGGAACGGTATTTCCCAAACGGGCATCTACAAAGAAGGTATTAAAGCGTTGCTTTACATCATCTTCGGCATAGGTCAAGTCCCCTGCAAAATCATCATCTAGATCATTGTAGCCATAAAAATGAACCACATCAGAAGAGTAGCCTACATTACCATCGATTTTAAATCCAAAATCATTGTAATACGCCGCACTCAACTTGCCCATCGTATTCGCAAATTTTTGATTCTCTACATTGCGATTGTTATTAGCAGAGTTATGAAAAACATCTACTCCGATATTAATCGGTGAATCTTCACTCATAAAATCGTAGGCCCCATCTAAGTACAGCGCCTGCGGAAAGCCAGCTCCAAGCCTGACATATCCATTATAGATGGCTCCCAAGTCGGGAGAAGAAAGCCGTAGTGGATTAATCTTTGGTGGCAAATATTGTACCTGTAGCGCTCGGCTCGTCAGGTTATACAACATAGACCGCTTATTGGTATCTAAAGGTGGCAGAAGTGGATTCACCACAAATCGCTCCGCATCAATAAGACGGGCCTCGAATTCATCGATAACGTCGACCTCTCCAGTTGGTAGACCGTCGCCTTGTGCTATGATTGCTTGGCTAGCACAGACCATCATGAAAAGAAATACTATTTTATATAAACGCATCTTTGTGTTGTTTAAAGTGGTCAGGAATTAGTTATTGTTGCCATTGGGGTCATTCGATAGCTTACTAGTCGAGTCAATTTGACGGTTGATTTCTCCCAGGCGTCTTTTCGCCTGATTGACCAAGTCTTGATCTTCATCGTAGTTTTCCAATAAAGCTTCTAGGGCAGCACGGGCATTGTATAAATCGCCTTTTTCTGCAAAAATCTCTGCTAATAAAAGGACCGATTTGGCTACCCAAAATGGATAAGCACTACTTTCTTGATTGGCTTGAATACAGAGTTCCTGAGCTCGATCCAAGTCTCTATTTTTATAATAAATATCTGCAATCAGGTACCTAGCTTCGGCGGTTTGCTCATTGTCACTGTTGGCAACTACTTTTTGAAAAGAGGCTAAAGCGGCATTATAATTGGCATCATCATAAGCCAATTTTCCTAAGTAAAATTCTGCCGTTGCCTGCTGGCCGCTGGTTGCTCTAGGGTTTCGAGTGACTTTGCTAGCATAAGTGTACAAAGCATCTTTATCATTGGCCCGATAGGCACTACGTAGGGCCCCCAACTGTGCTTCAAATAACATTTCATCATTCTCCGCAGCATCCTCTAGTTTGGTGTACAAATCAAAGGACTTCGCAAAATCTAATTCGTGATTATAGGCAATGATAGAAGCCTTTTGTAATGACTTCATGTAGAAGCGGCTTGGCCCTTGATTAACTACGTACTCGTAGTCGGAAAGCGCTTCCGAGTATTTGCGAAGTACACTATTGGATTCTCCACGGTGGAAATAGGCTTCATTGATGTACAAACCTCTTGGGAATCTCCTGATGTAATCGGTATAAGCATTGATGGCATTTTGGTAATCTCCATTTTCAAAACGCGCTTCGGCACCTTTAAAAGTGATTGAGTCCCTAGCAAAATTATCCGGCTTATAACCAGGTACGGTTTCTAGGAAAGCAAAATAATCGTTTGGTCTACCTAAATCTCGAACGTAGATTTCCTCCAATGCCGCCAAACTCACCTGTGCCTCTTGCGGGGTAGGATTATTGGCAAAAACCTTCTTATAATACTCTGTGGCAGCATTCAGATTACCGCGATTATAACTAATCAATCCTAATTTGATATACGCTTGGTTAATTAAAGGGGACTTATTGCGGTAGTCTCGAACCAAGCGCTGTAAAGGTACTTCTGCTTTAGCCAACTGATTGACTTCTTGGTAGGAAGAACCCAAGCGATACAAGGCATCATCAGCAAAAGCTGAATTTGGGAAAGAACGCACCAACTCCTCCAGTGCCACAATTTCTTGTGTACGTCTTCCTTTCAGACCTTCAATGATTCCTTTCTGATACATGGCATAATCATAACCAGAATAGCGATTATCTACAGCTTTATTATAAAAGCGTAAAGCCGCATCATATTGATTGAATTTAAAGTAGGAATCTCCCAATCGGATGACTGCATCACCCAATACTTTATTAGTAATTTCTTCATTATTCAAGAAGCGACGGTTATTCTCTATTCCATCTACGGTTTGCTGGAAATAACCTCTTGCTTTTTGATAGTTATCCAGCTTTAGATAATTATAGCCTTGTAGATAACTAGCCGAGAATATAGAGGACTCCTCGGGTAAATCTTGGGCAGTTCCCGTCAAGGTTAGAAAGCGATCCAACTCTTGAGTACTGGCGACATAATCTTCCTTGCGATGGGCAATTTCACCCAACCAATAATGTCCCATTGCTTTAGTGGTCTGATCGATTGGGGCCTCCATCGCTAATCTAAAGTGTCTCTCCCCCTCTTCCAGGTTCCCTTCCTTTAGCAATTGGATACCGCGATAGGTAGCCACCTTTTGATAGGTCTCTAAGATTTTTGGATTATTCGTTTTCTTACGCATATCCTCTAAAATCTCTAAAGCCTGTCTATAATCTCTATAGTTCAAGAAAATGTCACCCATCAAGGATTGCGCCTCATTATAGTATTGGGA
>JBELML010000117.1:7027-12748 GCA_042095835.1 Saprospiraceae bacterium | reverse complement strand
TCTTCCAAGAAGGGTAGCGCACTTGCATAATCTCCTTTCTCAAAATAAGCCTGGCCGAGTAATTGGTTTAATTCTTTACGATTACGGATACGGGTATCATAAATTTTGGGCTCTACATAGCTGATCAATTCATCCCACTGCCGCTGCGCAAAGTAAATCTGAGCGATGTAATAGGGTACATCTCGGCTATATTTTTTGTCATTTTGGACAATATTAAAATTATTAACCGCTTGGGCATAATTGCCTTCGTAGAAGTAGCATAGTCCTAAATAATAGTTGGTTTGGGCATAATACTCGGAGGTTTTATCACGGCTAACATCCCGGAAGAAAGCCTTAGCTTTAGCATATTCTTCTTTTCTAAAATTGGCGTAGCCTTGCTTGAACCTCACTTCAGCTAGTTGTTCTTTAGATAAACCGCTTGTAGGAATTTGCTGGTAATAAGACAGGGCTTCCTCATATTTGCGCTTACCAAAATAGTAATTGGCAATGTCTATGATGGCCTTGTCATATTCAGGGTCTGGTTTTTTACTGCGAATAAAATTGAGGGTCAACTTTTCGCCTTCTGGCAACTCTAGCAATACTGCACATTTCGCTTGCAATAGCTCCGCTTTGGTGCGTAGCATTTCTGCTTCTGCCTCATCGATGGGGCGCAGTAAATCAATGGTTTGCTGAAATTCTCGTTTGGCTTTAGCCAGGAGGCCTTCCTCATAGAATTCTAAACCTCGTTTAAATGCCAGGTTGGCATCGGTGTAAACTGTCGTTTGCTGTGCCTTGAGCGCCAATGTCGCAAAGACCATCAGCAGTAGAAGGGCGACTTGTTTAATTTTCATACCGTGTTGGTTCTGTTTATGATAATAATATTGTAATTCCTGAAATCAAGCTTAATCATATCTCAATTATACGATAAAAACGATCATACGACAACAACAACTATTCTTGTCCCCTATTAAATTGTGAAAGTTGATCATATTTAAATTTATTTTAACTACTTACAGATATTGATGGATTAAAGTAATACAAATAATCGCTGGGGCTTGTGATGATGAGCAATCCCGCCCAATTCTATAGCACATTATCCTGCTATAAAAAAACTAGGGCAAACGCACCAAAAGATTACCCTGTAATTTTTTATAATTCCTACTGAAACTCCAATTCAAAACCGCTCTAGCATCTTCATTTTTGTCATTCGATACAAAAACGAAGCAAAAAAATCTTGCCTAGCCAAACTCGTTCCACTCGAACAGTGCCTAGGCGGCCTCCCACACTTCGCTTATCACCTTTTTCACACTTAATTTCGAGTAATAACCATTTCTTTTTAAGTTTTTATTTTAATGCGTTTGCCCTATAAAAAAACAAAGCTGTTCTTTAGGCGTTGAATGGGCATATAGCAGAATGATTTGTCTGAAAAGGATAAATTTCTATTTTTGCAGAAGTTTCAAAATTCCGAAACAATCAAAATCAATTATGGCTAGAGAACTTGCTTTAAGAGATGCCCTTCGGGAGGCGATGATAGAAGAGATGCGCAGAGATGACCGCGTCTTCCTTATGGGTGAAGAAGTTGCAGAATATAATGGTGCCTACAAGGTTAGTAAAGGCATGCTCGATGAGTTTGGCCCCAAACGTGTAATCGATACGCCGATTGCTGAGTTGGGCTTTGCTGGTATCGGTGTAGGCGCGGCTATGAATGGCCTACGCCCAATTGTAGAATTCATGACCTGGAACTTTGCAGTATTAGCATTTGACCAGATAGTGAATAATGCCGCAAAGACATTGAGTCAATCTGCTGGGCAGTATGGTTGCCCAATTGTTTTCAGAGGGCCTTCTGGCTCGGCTGGTCAATTAGCACAGCAGCATAGTCAAATGTTCGAATCATGGTTGGCGAACGTGCCTGGGCTAAAGGTCATTTCTTGTATTGACCCAGCTGATGCAAAAGGTTTATTGAAATCTGCTATTAGAGATGAAGATCCGGTCTGTGTAATGGAATCAGAAAGTCTTTATGGATTTAAAGGTATCGTCCCAGAAGGAGAATACCTTGTTCCAATAGGAAAGGCAGCCGTAAGACGCGAAGGCACAGATGTGACCCTGGTATCTTTCAATAAAATGATGCTTCCGACATTAGAAGCAGCAGAAGAACTGGCTAAAGAAGGTATTTCGGCAGAGGTGATCGACCTTAGAACCATCCGGCCTTTGGATCATCCAACCATAGTCGATTCCGTCAAGAAAACCAACCGTTTGGTAGTGATTGATGAATCTTGGCCGTTTGCGGGTGTTTCTGCTGAGGTGGCTTATGAGATTCAAAAATACGCTTTCGACTACCTAGATGCACCAGTTACTAGAGTTAATGCTGCGGATACTTCTATGCCCTATGCACCTACTTTAGTAGAAGCCTACTTGCCTAATGCTGCCAAGATTGTAAAAGCAGTTAAGGAAGTGAGCTACGTCGGCTAGACTTTTGTAAAGCAATATAGTCGGTATTCCCAAGCTTCATTCAGATAGGTATGAAACTGGTTGATGCCGCTCGTATAATGGATTCTACCGTAGTAGGATCCATTATTTTTTATATTATATGCAGCAGTACCAATGGCCCCCAAAAGACCAGCCAAATATATCCGCCAGACCGAAGGCCAGACTTGAGTATTCACATTCACCGTTTGGCTGAGACGGAATTTATTCTGCTCTGCCAATTGCTCACTTTCCGCAACGCTCAAGAGATCGGACATGGCCCAAGCGTTGAGAAAACGTTCCATTCTAGGATAGCTCTCAATAGGATAAGCTTCAGGTTTGAAAATATCAGCAATCAATAATTGCCCTCCAGGTCGGAGCAGACGACTAGCTTCCTTAAAAAACAGCGCCTTATCTGCTGCCGTCTCCATACTTTCCATTGCCCATACACGATCAAAGGAGTGATCTGAAAAGTGTGTCTGTGTATAGTCTTGGACAGAAAAGTTCAGGAGCTTAGAAACCCCGCTTTCTTGGGCATAAGCTTGGGCGCTTTCTACCTGAGCAGCACTGAGCGTAATCCCTTCCACTCTACAGCCAAACTCCTGTCCTAAATAAATCGCACTCCCTCCTACCCCACAGCCTGCGTCTAGCACCTGCATACCAGGGGACCAGTTGGACAAAGCGGCCAATCTTCGATTGGTATTCAAGATCGCTTGAGGTAAAGACTTTATACCTTTCTCCCATATTCCGTAATGCAGTCCTTTACTGAGGTCTAGTTTCCACCATTGTCGGTAGTGTACTTCCGTCTGGTCATAGTAGTGGACGACGTCTTGAGTGGTGAAAAGTTTCGGCAAAGAAGTGTGTTTTGGTTACTAAATAAACTGCAAAATATAGATATTACAGCAAAAGAAAACGATGATACAATATATCCGCACTGAAAATGCACCCTTACCAGCTGGACACTATTCTCAAGCTACTGTTTTCAATAATATGGTTTTCGTAGCTGGTCAATTGCCGATTCGACCAGGATCTAGTGAAAAGATACCAGGCACTATTGAAGAACAAGCCAAGCAGGTATTATCCAATGTAGAACAAGTACTCCTAGCTGCCAACTCAGATCTTAATCACGTCTTGCGGGTCACCATTTATATTTCCGACATGGAATTATGGGGCGCAGTGAATAACATCTACACCGAGATTTTTGGTACCTCCAAGCCCGCCAGAGCCATCGTTCCCGTTAATGAACTCCACTATGGTTACAGTATTGAAGTGACGGCGATAGCTGCGGTAAAAGGCTAGATTTTCTATTCTTTTTCATAAACAACGCCGCCCTGCACCAGTTGATCCACCTCACCGTCCCTGGGGTTTAAATTAAACTGGAGTAGATCAGCGGTCCACCACTCTTTGGACCAGTTGATCTGGAAAGTATTGTAGTGAAAATGCTCCAAGCTACCTTCCATACCTGGTCCTTGTGAAAAGTGAAGCTTCTCCTCTTGTAGGCGAATTTTGACTAGGCCATAAAATGGATGGCGGTAATCCCCGATGAAAGCGGAAAGGTCTTTACTAGCAGTGGTGCCCTCTACGCGTTGGGCCATTCTTTTTTGGACTTGCTCCTCGCCTACCTCTCGGAAGTTGCTATACATTTGATCAATTTCTTCGCCCCAATCTCGGGTGTTGTCCTCTTTCACGAAGACATCAATTGCTTTTAGCAGGAGTGCATGTCTCAGCTCAGCATGATCCAAATTTCCAAAAAAGTAAAAGCCAAAATCTTGGTCAGGTATTAAGCCTACGATGGCGGTACGACCATCTAAACTCCCGGTATGAAAGGCCAAAAACTCTCCACGGTAATCTTGCTGAAACCATCCTAAGCCATAGGTGGTAAAATGAGGATTGGTCAATCGCCAAGTTGGATAGAACTGTCGAGTTGGAATAATAATTTGCGGCTTGAGGATTTCGTTTAAAGTAGATTCTCTGATTAAATTTTGATAATTGACCTTTCCCTTATTCAAGAGAAATTGCACCCATTTGGTCATATCTTCAATGGTCGACCAAGTAGACCCTGCTGGACCAATAGCATCAGCAGGCATCTCGGGTATGGTGATAATCTCTCCATCCAATCTTTGGTGTGCGGTCGAGACATTATCATACTGCGCTGAGTAAGCTAGTGAGGGAAAGGTATTTTCCATTTTCAAGGGCGTATAAATGCGTTCTTTCATAAAACGCTCCCAGCTCATGCCTGAGATTTTTTCGATCACCTTGCCAGCTGCCAGATACATGATATTTTGGTAGGTATAGCCACCTCTAAACGAGTAAGCAGGTTGGGCATGACGCATTTGAGCAAGGATTTCGTCCTGATCCATATTCGGATCATTTACCCACAAGAAATCGGCGTTTCCTAAACCAGCATTATGGGTAAATAAGTCTTTAATTCTCAATTCGCGAGTCACATAAGGATCATACAATTGAAAATCAGGGAGGTAATCCAATACTTTATCATCCCACTTGACCTTCCCCTCGTCTACGAGCAAGCCCATAGCCACCGCAGTAGTGGCTTTAGTGGTAGACATGATACCAAATAAGGTCTTGGTGGTCACTGGCGCTTCTGAGGTTACAGATCGTTTCCCATAGGCCTTCTGAAGTACAACGGCTCCATCTTTTACTACTACCAAAGCACAACCAGGCACTTGATACTTTTGTCGATTAGCTTCTACATATTCATCAAAGGATTGAATGGCTGCCTGATCCACTTGTCCAGATACTGTTTGGATACTCCAAGCTATCATCAGAAAAAAAAGAATAGAAATCCTACTCATCACACATCAATTTTAAATATTTATTAAACATTTCTAAGGTAAATCCTTGAAAGCCTCCTATCAGGACACTAAAAAACACGCCACAAAGACACGAAGGCTCCAATGAGTTTATCCTAGTAACATAGCTGATCTCAAAACCCCAGAACACTAAAAATATGCCACAAAGACTCGAAGACTCTAATGAGTTTATCCTTGTAGCATAAGCTCTTCTCAAAAATCCAGAACACTAAAAACATGCCACAAAGACACGAAAAATCCAATCAGTTTATCCTTGTAACAAAGCTGATCTCAAAACCCCAGAACACTAAAAAATTAGCCACAAAGACACGAAGACTCCAATGAGTTTATCCTTGTAGCATAACTGATCTCAAAACTCCAGAACACTAAAAATATGCCACAAAGACACGAAGGCTCCAATGAGTTTATCCTTTTAGCATAGCTGATCCCATAACGCCTCTCCCCAAAA
>JBELML010000117.1:0-6927 GCA_042095835.1 Saprospiraceae bacterium | reverse complement strand
CTCCAATGAGTTTATCCTTTTAGCATAGCTGATCCCATAACGCCTCTCCCCAAAAGTCCAGAATACCCCCTCTCAGCTCTCCCAGTCTCCTGGTCTCCCAGTCTCTCCCTCTCCCAGTCTCTCCCTCTCCCAGTCCCCGTTCCCCCGTTCCCCCAGTCTCCCAGTCTCCCAGTCTCCTCATCTCCTGGTCTCCCAGTCTCCCAGTCTCCGCTCCCCCTCACTCCTTCCCAAATCCAGGTCCTTTCACAAACCGTCCGGATCTAGCTTCCGTAGCTTCCCCATCTTTGAGGACTTGTTGACCATTCACAAACACCTGCTCGACGCCCTCAGCATATTGGTGAGGAGCTGCAAAGGTGGCATTATCCTTGATCTTTTGGGGATCAAAGATGACGACGTCAGCAAAGAATCCTGGCTTTAATTCTCCTCTATTTTGGATACCGATTTTCTGAGCTGATAATTTGGTCAATTTATAAATGGCCTCTTCCATTGGGATGACTTTTTCATCTCTGACGTACTTGCCAAGTAGGCGAGCAAAGTTTCCATAAGCTCTGGGGTGAGTACTTGATTTCAAAAAGTCTCCTTCCGCAGCGAGGGCACCTGCATCTGAGCCAAAGGAAATATAGGGAAGTTGCAATTGTTTTTTGACGTTCTCTTCTGACATCAAGAAGTATACCGTACCTACTCTACTACCATCTTCGATGACCAAATCCATCGCCGTATCTTCTGGATCAGTACCTCTAATAGCTGCTACTTCTGCCAGTGTCTTGCCTGTATATTTTTTCAAGTCATCGTTTTTAAAACCGACCAGGATTAATTTGTCAGCAGAACCTGCTGAGTAATAAAGGTTTTCCCAATCCTGCGCATCCGTTTTCATTTCAGCTTTGACTTTAGCTCTGATCGTAGGATCTTTTAGTCGCTTGGCCCAAGCTTCGTATCCGCCCTCCTGCACCCAGGGTGGCATTGAGGCATTGAGGCCCGTCGCTCCGGCTACATAGTTGTACATATTCGCAGCAATATCAATACCAGCCTTTTGAGCGCTGTCTAACTTTTGGATAACTAAATCCATTTTTGGCCAGTTACTCTGTCCTCCTGCTTTAAGATGGTAGATCTCCGCCTTTATATTGGCCTTTTCGGCAATTTCAACCACCTCATCTACGGCTTCTAGGAGTTTGTTGCCTTCGCTCCTCATATGAGTGATATAGCCTCCACCAAATTCGCTGGCGGCTTGGCATAAGGCGACTAGCTCTTCGGTATCCGCATAGAAGGCTGGTGCATAAATCAGCGAAGAACCGACACCAATTGCCCCTTCTCGCATTGCATCTCTCACTAGATCTTGCATACTAGCTAGTTCCTCAACTGTAGGTGCTCTATCCTCATAGCCAATCTCATGAATCCGTACAGTTGTAGCTCCAATATAGGAGGCCACATTCATAGACACGCCCGTATCTTCTAGATATTGCAGGTACTCTCCTAGTGTATTCCATTCAATATCGTATTTGATATCGCCTTGACTTTTCAACTCATCGGCTTTCATTTTAGGGGTGAGTGGTCCCATAGACCAGCCTTCGCCCATTACTTCAAGCGTAATCCCCTGCTTTAGATCACTAAGTCCTCTACCATCCACTAATAAGCTAGTGGTGGCCCAGGAAAGCATATTAATGAAGCCGGGAGCAACCACTCGACCACTAGCATCTACCACATTGGGCGCCATTGCATTAGAAAGATCCCCAATTTTGGCGATGGTGTCATTGATAATGCCCAGGTCGGTTACTTGCCCAGCTGCGCCAGATCCATCATAGACTGTTCCATTTTTAATAATAATGTCGAATTCTTCTGTAGTAGTATTACAGGCTGCTAGACTTAGTAGCATCATCGCTACAAATAAAAGTTTGGTTTGCATTGCTTTCGTTTTGATACTTTTAATATACGTGAACATTTTATTAATCTTGGTTTTTTAATTGAGAAGTTGTTTAAGAATTCGATCTCTTATTGGCTAGAAAATCTAATTTTGCGCCAGACATAGCAATTTTCTAATTCAATCACAATAAAACTTTTACATTCAATGCGAATTACCATTTTAATCTTGTTGGCTGCTATTTCCTTTACTGCCTGCCAAAATAATAGTGCAGAAAGCGAAGCTGCCAGCGCAGAAACTACCACCACAGAGGCTGTAGTTGAGAAAAAATATAGCTTGGAGCCTTTTGCTGAAACTTATGAGTTTCCTGATGCAGACTTACAAAGTATGAAATACGAAAACGGGCAGTTTGACTTTGGTTTTACAGGCTATCAGTTGGGGCAGCAAACACCAGATGCAGACGCTAAAATGTGTGCCAACTCTGCCAAGGGTTCTCACATTCATTTGATTGCCAATACACAGCCTTATATCGCGAAATACGAAGGATCTTTCGCCCAAGAATTACCTGATGGAGATCACAAGCTATTGGCTTTTCTATCCAGATCTTACCACGAGAGCATTAAAAATGGTAAAGCCTATATTGCTCAGAACGTAAGTATTGCCAATAATACCATCACCGAAGCTAGCGACATCAGTGATCCAATGCTTTTTTATAGCCGCCCTAAAGGTACTTATGTCGGAAAAGCCAATACCGATAAGGTCATGTTGGACTTCTATTTAGTGAATACCGATTTAGGAAGTAACTATAAAGTAAAAGCCTTGATCAATGAAGAAGAACATATGATTGATACTTGGCAACCTTATTTAATTAGTGGTTTGCCGATGGGCGAGAATATTGTCACTTTGACATTAGTAGATGCTAATGGAGAGAAGGTGGACACTCCTTTAAATCCCGTTTCTAGGAAATTTACTTTAAAAGAAGATCCTACGGAAAATTTAAACTAGATCATTAGCTAATCGTATTAGGAGTACCTAGTACATAAAAAAACAATAGCCTTCTAATTCTGAAGGCTATTGCTAATGAACGCAAATTTCTATATTAAAGTTCCCCTTGACAATCCAAAGGTAATACCCGATAGATTATCCACAGGATTCTTTCGTTTTTTGGTAGCAAAAGCACTTTTTTTGGTAAAAATGGTGCTTTTTTTGGAAATCACCCCTAAGGCGTCATGGTACTAAAGCCTTTAATTTTTATGGTTTCTCCCCACATGGTAATGCCCATCATCTCCACTCGCTCCGCAATAATTTCTACCTTTTTGCCTTTATGTTTGAGTTGCTCCGGCATATTTACAGGCAACCAATTATTGCCTTTTTCATCTTTGATTCCCCAGAAACCTCCTTCCAGGTTTTCATAAACTACTTTACCTATTATTGTTATTTTCTTCGCCATCAAGATATGTCTGTTTAATTTTTGCCGAAAGATCGGCGATATTATTACTTAAATCTTGAATCAATTGATTCTGTTCTTTAATCTGTCGACGAAGGTATATTAAATCCTCATTAGATGGCTTGGTTTTTTGAGCAACTGCTGGTAAAAACGGACTAATCTTCGTCCTGACATACCAAATTTCTCGGATATCTCCTACCCCAACTTCCTTAGGCTCATAAAAGGTATTATCCGATTGTAGACTAATCTTATTGTCTGTTTTTAAACGGTTGAAAATGCGGCCTACCAAGACATCACCACGTGTTACAATCACATACACGTAATTATCCTTAATTGCCGTCTCCCAGAGAGTAGGCTCAAGATAACTACAGACTACTTTGTCGCCCTCAAACAAGGTAGGCTCCATATTATCGCCAGCAACATCAAAAGAGCGGTGGGTACCCACCTTATACTTATAATCAGGTAAGGTATAGGTCGGCAGATTTTCAATAAAGGAAGGATCGTTCAAGTCGGCAGCATATCCAGCATGGGCAGGAATGGGAACGTGTAAAATGCGTTCATCGTCCTGGATATTGGTCACAATAGTCAAGACCCTAAAATCTTTATGATCCTCTTCGGTCATAAACATAGGGCCTTCGCCAGTGAAAATATATACTGGATTGATTTTATAGGTAGCCACTGCTTTGCGCAACAGCTCAATAGTGACATCTCTACGTCCTTTCAGTATTTCGCTTAAACTTTGTGGGAGATAATCGAGGGATAAGGCAAATTTCCGGCTTGATCGTACACGATTATCCTCACGAAGCTTATCGTGACATTTGATAAATCGTTGTGTAACAATATTATTCATCTGGTTATTCGCTTTATCCTTACTGTTGGGACAAATTTATAAATTTTGCTCTAATGATAAAGGTGGTGCCTCCTTTTTTTATTCAAAAAAGTGATAAAAAGCCAAAAGATAAGCTATTTGCATTTATAAACAAGCTCCATCACATTGGATAATTACAAATTTAGTAGTGCCAAAATAATTGGTTATTATTGTTACCAACCTTAAGCCAAGGCTATTATAGTGGTTTAAAAACGTCCTGATTTCTAAAAAAGAACTCATTGAGGAGCTTTAAAGCACTGCATTAATTACCAGAATTATGAAAAGACTTTTACTACTATTAACGCTTACCACCTTTTCATTGCATTATATATATGCTCAAGAAGAGGTAAACGAAGAAATGGTTGATCTCATTAAAAAACATGGAATCGATCAAAGCCAAGTGATGGATATTGCCAATTGGGTGATTGATATTCATGGGCCACGCCTCACCGGCTCTCCCGGCCTTGATCGTGCTACCGAATGGGCTGTGAATGAACTCAAATCTTGGGGAATGGACAATGTCCATCTTGAGGAATGGGGCCCTTTCGGTCGTGGATGGGAACTCGATCATTTTGAGATGCACGCCTATACTCCCGCCTACTGGCCAGTCATTGCCTATCCTAAAGCTTGGTCGCCAAGTACAGCAGGTGAGGTTGAAGGAGAATTAATCTACTTGGATGCAGACGATGCCGAAGACTTAGCCAAGTACAAAGGTCAACTACAAGGTAAAATTGTATTATTCGATACCATCCGCACAGTCCGTGAGTGGTATGATGGCACAGCCACGCGATTGACCGACGAGCAGCTACTCAACCGAGCTAATGCATCCATGCCAACTCCACGCCCAAGAAGAGGTCGTAGATCAACCAGCGGTTTTTCTTTTAATCAGCAATTAAGGCAGTTTCTACTTGATGAGCAACCTTTGGCCATTCTCGACCGCTCCTACAAGGGAGATCAAGGTACGGTATTCGTTTCGCGTGCTACTACAGCAAAGGGTCGTCCTTGGGATGAAAACAATCCCGTTGTACCCCAAGTCACTGTAGCCGTCGAGCATTACAATCGCCTGCTTCGATTAACTCAACAAGGCATAAAGACCAAGGTCAAACTCAACCTCAAAAGCCAATACACCAACCCAGACGGTATGGAGCATAATATCATCGCTGAGATACCAGGAACAGACCTCAAGGATGAGGTGGTTATATTTGGGGCACACTTTGACTCCTGGCATGCGGCAACTGGAGCTACCGATAATGGTGCGGGTTCCTCAGTCATGATGGAGGCCGCCAGAATCTTGTTGGAAACCATTAAAGAAAGTGGTGTGCAGCCCCGCAGAACACTACGTTTGGCGCTTTGGACAGGTGAAGAACAAGGTCTTTATGGATCTAGAGCTTATGTTTCCAAGCATTTTGCGGAAGTTGATCCCGGAGGATATACGCCACAATCATTAAAGCCCGAACAGGAAAAAGTCGCTGCCTATTTCAACCTAGATAATGGTACGGGTAAAGTGAGAGGTGTTTACCTCCAGGGCAATCAAGCAGTAGCTCCTATTTTCCGTGCTTGGTTAAAACCCTTTAAAGATATGGATGCCTCTACTTTAACCTTGAGTAATACCGGAGGGACCGATCACTTGGCTTTCGATGGCGTTGGCATTCCTGGTTTTCAGTTTATTCAGGATCCGATTGCCTATGGATCTAGAACCCACCATTCAAATATGGACAACTTGGATCATCTAGAGCAAGAAGATCTCGCCCAAGCGGCTACCGTTATTGCTCATTTTGTTTGGCATACCGCTATGAGAGATGAGCAACTTCCAAGAAAAGCCACTGATTTAAAAGTTAAAAAAGACGATAAAAGCGGAAGAAGATAATGATCCACAAACTCCTACTTTTGTTTAGTTTAAGCTTATTTGCTATGCGCTCACTGAGTCAGGATATCGCCGTAATGTCCTACAACATTCGTTATGATAACCCTAATGATGGTGACAATCAATGGTCTTTGAGAAAAGGCTTTCTAATCAATCAACTTTTCTACCACAATCCGGATATCATTGGTATGCAAGAGGCGCTAAAAAGTCAATTAGACGTAATAGATCAATTGATGCCCGGCATGGAATACCTAGGCGTAGGCCGTGATGATGGTCTTGAAGGGGGAGAATTTAGTCCTATTTTTTATAAAAAAGGAGCATTTGAGGTGCTAGAACAAGGGACCTTCTGGCTTTCGCCAAATCCAGATATTCCATCCAAAGGCTGGGATGCTGCACTGAATCGCATTTGCACTTATGCTTTATTTAAAGGAAAGAGAAAAGGAGCTAAGCAAAAGTTTTGGGTTTTCAATACGCATTTTGATCACAGAGGAAAAATGGCTAGAGCGGAATCTATCAAGGTAATTAAAGCTCAAATTGAGCAATTGAATACCAAAGGGTATCCCGTCATTATAACCGGTGATTTTAATTTAGTGCCCGAGGAAGCGCCTATTCAAGATATGCAGCTAGACTATAAAGATAGCTATCTTTTATCGGCGCTTCCACCTTTTGGGCCCTACGGTACCTTTAATGGTTTTGATTGGAATAAAGAGATTAGCAACCGAATCGACTATGTTTTTATCAGCTCCGATTTTGACGTTATTCACCACGCCACGATTAGCGATTCCATTGATCAAAAGTATGCTTCAGACCACTTTCCAGTATTGGTGAAATTGGTTTTTAAAAGGTAATTATTGTAACAACTTTGCAATAGAAATCGTCCTAGCAATGGATAT
>JBELML010000116.1:0-20402 GCA_042095835.1 Saprospiraceae bacterium | reverse complement strand
GAATCAAAACCACCACTAGCACCACCACCCCAGGCTTCGATCTTGATGGCTTCTACACCTACAGGAATGGTATAAGTATAGCTACCAGCTGTAGCGTAGGTACACTCTTGACCAGGAGTAGCCATTCCGGCAGGTATACAGGTCTGACTAAATGATGCACTTATGCAAAATAGAAAAGAAAGGACAAGTGATAACTGTAGTTTCATATTTGGTAGATGTTTATTTTGTTTACAAATAGCGCACTCTTCTCGCTGGAGATAGAGCTCAAAGAAGGCTAGGCGATTAATTCAAGAAGGGAAAATAAATCAGGTGTTCTTATAGCAAGAAATGCTAAGGCATTGGCAAAAATACGAAAATGTAGCTTAAGAAGAAAATATTGTTTTCTCATCAGCGATTCTCACTTTGACTCTTTTTTACCTATTTTTAACTAAAGTGAGAATCGGTGGGATATTAGTTTGTAAATTCCAAATGGCACTTACCATCCATGCGTTATGTGGTAAATAAGCAAGATGAAATGAGCATGATCTTATTTAATCATAAAATCACCAAACGGTGATGATTAAAAAAGATTATGCGAAAGCGAAGCGGTTACATTTTTTAAAATTTTGTAATTGCTTCATTTTCAAATAATTGCTAAATTTTTAAACACGTGAAAGAACAATTAGAATACTATATTCGCAATCAGCTCAAGAATCCCAAGGAAGCAGAAATTAAAGAAATCCTTGCGCTTTTTGAGCTAGAGCATTTTCAAAAAGGAGAATATTTTAAGCGGCATGACAAAAGTTTCAGCAAATTGGGCTTCTTGCTGCAAGGCCGTATGCAACACTATATTGTCAAGCATGGTGATAAAGAAATGACCATCAGGATATCCCAAAAGGATGCCTTCGTTACAGATATTCTTTGCTTGCGCACCAAAGCAAAAACTCCCATTTCAATAAAAGCATTAGAGCCTACCAGCATGCTCGTTGCGGCTGGGGAAGCTATCAATGACTTAGCAGAAACCAACCTAACCTTAAATCGCCTTTTGAGAGAATACATGGGTGAAAATATTGAAAAGCAAGCAGAGCTGTATTTTTTGTTCATGACAGGGACTGCGAAAGAACGGTATAAATTTATTTTGGAAAACAATCCTGAGTTGCTCAAAAATACGCCCCTTCGCTTCATTGCTTCTATGATCGGAATTACTCCCACCCAGTTGAGCAGAATCAGAAATAAAAAATAGGCTTACTCTATTTATCAACATTTGTTGATGGACTTTATGACGTACTCCTTCTAACTTTGCATTATTCAATTAACAACTCTTACTGGCGACCAAGGCTGGTATGATGAGTAAGGTTTTAGAATGGAAAAAGGCATAGTTAATTGCCCTCAAATCAAGCTCATTTCTACACTTAAGGACCTAATGTCAAGGAAAATTATGAGAGAAATTCATGGTATTCTATTTCTATTATTTCTATCCTGTCAAGTCTATACTCAAAAACCCTTTAGGGTTGCTATTATTTCAGATGCAGCGCAGCAAGAGAATCATCTCTTTGAAGAAGAAATAAAATCTGAGATCACCGCCTTGCTTGCTTCACAATATGCACTGACCTTCGAGGAAGTTTATACAGATAGCGATGTCAATACCATCAATCGGGAAATCCAGAATGTTTACACCAAAAATGAAGCCAATGTCTTGATTGGAGCAGGTATTGTTTCTAGTCAATTGCTTTCGAAGCAAAATAGCTTTCCAATACCAAGTATCGCTTCCATCCAGCTAAGCAACAATCCGTTACAGAATAAGGCTGCAGAACAAATAACTAGCGGTATTACCAATTTTACCTACCTCAGTTCTCCTTTTGATATTGAAGCAGGACTTAATGTGTTAAAAGAAATTTGTGGATGTGAAAAAATCGTGACTTTAGCCAATTCTAGTCTTGCGATGATTGGCATTAATGGTACAGATCTTTTCACAGAAAGCTCAAAAAACTTAGAATGGCTGCCGCTGGAAGGAGGATTGAGTAGTGTATTGGATCAGCTATCGGATGAAGTGGGCGGAGTATACATTTTATCTCCTTTACGCAATTATCCGCCAGAACAAATTAAGGCTTTTCTAGAAAAATTGAATCAACGCCATTTGCCTTCTTTTACCTTATTTGATGATCCCGTACTTGCTTTGGGCGCTTATGCGGCCTTTGCTTCTAGTGATAATCTCCGGAAAATTCCCAGAAGGATCGCTCTTAATGTTGAAAAAATAGCAGAAGGTAAAAATCCAAAAGATTTCCCTGTTGAGATGGTAACTTTTCGTAGACAGCTGATTGTCAATATGGAAACCGTCAACAAAACGGAGCTATATCCCGACTGGACCTTGCTAGAGGATGCCTTACTCATCAACATCAACAGGCCCAATACGGAAAGAACACTGAGCTTGAAAGCCGTGATTGTTGAAGGCATACAAAACAACCTGGGCTATCAAATAGCAAGCAAGCAAACCGAGATCATTGCCCAAGACATCAACCTAGCCAAGAGTAATTATTTACCACAATTGGGAGTAGAAAGTACGGGTTTCTTCTTAGATGAAAATACCGTCAATAGCTCTTTTGGTACCAGAGGAAGCTTTAATTGGACGGCAGGTGCTTCTTTTTCCCAACTCATCTTATCAGAACCTGCCCTCGCCAATATTGCCATTCAAAAGTTGCTATTTGAAAGTCAACAAAAAGTACAGGAACAATCGGAGTTGGATGTCATCTTGGAGGTGGCCCAACGCTATTTTAACTATATGCAGGTCTTGTCCGTAGCTGAATTGCAGAACGACAATGTCAAGGCCATTAACCAAAACCTGACCATCGCTAGCGATAAACAAAAGGTAGGCTACAGTGGCGCCAGTGATGTGTACCGTTGGCAAACAGAATTGGATCTGGCAAAAACAGAGCTGAATACCACCAATGCTCAATTAAAGGCAGTGGGCTACCAATTGAATGAAAGTCTAAATCGTCCTCTTGATGAGGAATTTGTCATTGATGCCTCCGAAGAGGATGTCAACCTATTTATAGAAGAGCTCGATAAAAGCTTTACAGGCTTAATCCAGAACCAAAATCTTTTGAATCAATTGGCAGATTTTATGGTGGCAGAAGCCTTGCAAAATCTACCTGAAATACAGCAAGTTGAACTGGCCATTGCTGCTCAAGAGCGCCTATTGAAGTCTAATAAACGGGCTTTTTACCTGCCAACACTGGCATTTGGTGGAAGTTATGAGTACCCTCTTGAAATTGTAAATCCAGGAGAGCCGCTACCGATTCCTGGCGTAGAGATCAACAACAATCCAGCCTGGAGCGCCGCTTTTAATTTGTCCATTCCCATTTTTGCCGGCGGATCAAGGAAGTTTCAGAAGGAAAAAACCCAAGTTGGTTTTTATCAGCTGCAAGATCAGCAAAAGGATGTTAGAAACCTCTTGGAATTACAGGTTCGAGCAAATGTGCAAGTAGTGAATGCTGCTTATAATAATATACGGCTCACTAGAAATGCCGCAGCATCGGCAGCAAACAATATTGCCATTGTTCAAGATTTATACAAATCAGGTCAAGTGGATGTGATCACATTGGTAGATGCCCAAAACGCGCTATTGGGGTCACAGATCAATGCGACCAATGCGGCTTATCAATTTATGATTGACTTTTTTGCTTTACAACGCTCTATCGGCGATTATAGCATCTTTGGTACCGAAGTACAAAATGAATCATTTTTACAAAGATTTCTAAACTTTAAATCCAAACAATAATGAGGTTATTAATGCTATTGCTGGTGGCACTTTCTTTTACCGCTTGTGAGGAAAAACTTGAGGAGAAGGTAAAACGAATACGGCCAATCCAATATTCAAAAATTGGACCCTTCTCGGGAGTAGAAACTCACACCTTTTCAGGTGTAGCCAAAGCTCAAAATGAAACCAACCTTAGTTTTAAAGTAGCTGGTGCTTTGAGTTCTGTAAATGTCAAATTAGGAGATCGCGTAAAAAAAGGACAACTTATCGCTACTATTGATCCAGTAGATTACAATATCCAAACGAGTCAGGCTGTTTCGCAAAAAGAAGGTTCGGTGGCCAATGCCCAGAGTGCTCAAGCTAATGCAGATGCAGCCGAGGCACAGCTTATCAATGCACAAGCTACCTACGATAGGGTGGCTAAATTGTATGAAAACAATAGTGTTGCCTTGAGTGAATACCAGCAGGCAAAAGCCTCACTTGATGCTGCTCAAGCTCAATATGATGCTGCGCAATCTCAGGTCGAGGCCGCCAATACTCAAATTAGTACTGCCAACCAGCAATTGCTAGCTGCTGATAACCAGATCAGCTACACCCGCTTACTGTCCCCCATCACTGGGGTCATTACGGATGTACTTGTAGAAGCTAATGAAATGGTGAGTAGTGGTAGTGTCGTTGCAACGGTAAGCTCTATTGATCGGCCCGAAGTAGAGGTTGGGGTACCCGAAGTTTTTATCAATAAAATAGAAAGAGGCCAAAAAGTAAACATCACTTTACCTGTTTCTCCTGATCAAACCTTTGAGGGTTTGGTGGAGCAGGTGGCTTATGCTTCGGGCAACTCACCCACCTATCCAGTGATCGTTGAAATTGATAAATCAGTGGAAGAAATTAGACCCGGTATGGCCGCCAATGTGACTTTTCTGTTTCCCCAAAGGGGTGCTGCTACCCAAGCAGACATCATTGTTCCGGTAGATGCCGTTGGCAAAGACAGTCAAGGTAATTTTGTATACCTCCTCCAGCCTAAAGGTGATGACTTGTACGCAGCCGAAAAGAAAATCATCACGATTGGTAATTTATTACCCGGAGGCTTCGAATTGGTAAATGGATTGAAGGAAGGAGACTTAGTGGCTACTGCTGGCTTGAATTCTTTAATGAATGGAATGGAGGTCAAATTGCTTAATGATTAGACTGAATTATCAAGTCTATTAAACCAACTGGGATCATGAATATTACTAAGATAGCCCTTTCCTACAGTCAAGTTACCTTTTTAATTATTGGGATTATCACCATTTTGGGGCTTACGGGCTACAATCAATTATCTAGAGATGCGATGCCCCCTTTTACCATTCGGGTCTGTAGTATTGTGACTACTTTTCCAGGGGCCTCTCCAGAAAGAGTGGAGACTTTAGTAACCGACAAAATAGAGAAGGTCATACAAGAAATCCCAGAACTCAAGACGGTGACTAGTGAAAGTAGAACCAGCCTTTCTATTATTAAAGTGGAATTAAACCCAGAAATAGAGAAAGAAAACCTCCAAACCATTTGGGATAAAATCAGAAGAAAGGTAGACGCCATCAGATCGGAATTGCCTGATAATATCTTTGGGCCTGACATCAAAGATGATGGTCTGGGCGTGGTGTATGGCATTCAATTGGGCTTGGAAGCCGATGGCTATTCTTATGCAAAAATGAAAGAACAGGCAGATATCATCCAAGATGACCTCATTCGCTTGAAAGACGCTGCAAGAGTAGAAATCAGTGGTGCTCAAGAGGAACAAATATTCATTGAATACGACAACGCTCGGCTAGCTCAGTATGGGCTTTCTAGCAATCAAATCAAAAGTTCGATCTCCAATACCAATATTGTCTTCCCAGGTGGAGAAGTGGGCTTAGGCAGGGAAAGGATTGTTATCGAACCCACTGGAAATTATGAAGAACTAGAGGATGTCAAAAATACGCTCATCTCGGTATACGGAAGGGAGAAAGTGCGATTAGGAGACATTGCCAACGTACGGTTGAGTTATAAACATCCCAAGAAAAGTATTGTAAAAATCAATGGCAAGGTGGGTTTAGGAATTGCAGTGGCCCTACAGGAAGGTGCTAACCTTACGAAATTGGGAGAAATGGTGGATGAAAAGATCATCCACTACAACAACATACTCCCGTTTGGGATGAGCATCAAACGCATTGCATCTCAAGATATCTACGTGAATAAAAAAGTGGATGATTTTGTGGGTAATGTTATCCAATCTATCGTCATTGTTTTATTGGTTATGCTGGTTTTCTTAGGCTTGAGGACGGGTTTGGTAGTGGCTAGCCTGATTCCTTTAGCGATGGTGATGTCTCTAATGATAATGAATTTGCTGGGGGTTGGTTTGAATCAAGTAACGCTAGCTGCCTTGATTATGGCCTTAGGCATGCTGGTGGATAATGCCATTGTCGTTTCAGAGTCTATCTTAGTAAAAATCGAGGAAGGCGTCCCAGCAAAACAAGCCGCCATTAGCAGTGCCAAAGAATTGACGATTCCGTTATTGATTTCTACACTGACTACCTCGGCTGCATTTTTAGCCTTTTTCCTTGCCCAAAATACGATGGGAGAAATGATGGGCAACATTTTTATCGTCATCACGATTGCCTTGCTTTCCTCTTGGATATTGGCCTTGAGCATTGTAGCTATGCTGGCCGTGTATTTTGTAAAGGTAAAACCCAAAGCAGGGCAGGAAGAAAAGCGCTCTATTTTTGATCAACTCAATGTAGGCTATAAAAAGCTACTCCTCACTACGCTTAATTATCCTTGGCTTTTTATGCTAGTCATCACCGCAGCCTTCTTTGGTGCTTTGCTTTTGTTCCCTAAGCTACCTTTTATTTTTATGCCTGATAGTGACCGAAATTTGGTGCTTGTAAATGTTGATCTTCCGCTGGGGTCAAAGATTGAAGAAACGGAAGCAGTTGTCGATCAATTATCTAATTTTATTGATACGGCTTTATTGTTGCCTGGGGAGGCTGCTGAAAATAAAAACGGAGTATCTAGTTGGGCATCTTTCATTTCAGAAGGCCCTAGTTCTTATGATTTGGGGTACCAACGCGGACAAGCCAATTCTGGATATGCCCATCTACTCATCAATACCTCTCGTTTTGAAGCCAATCCCGAAGTCATTAAGGCCATTGATGAATTTGCCTTTGCCCACTTCTCCAATGCAGAAATTTCAGTTGCTCCTTTGGGTTCGGCAGGAGGTGCAAAATATGATGTTGGCGTGCGGATTACGGGTAAAGACGCTGAGGAGCTGTTGCAGTTGTCTCAGCAAGTCAAAAATCAGATGGCAGCCATGGAAGGAGCTAAAAATATTAAAGATGATTGGGGACCAAAAATCAAGAAAGTCCGCATTGAAATAGATCAAGATAAAGCTGGTCGAGCAGGGGTTACCAACCAAGACATTGCGCTCTCCTTACAGACGGCTTTATCGGGTATGGATATTGGTGATTATCGAGATTTGGATGGGAATATCCCGATTATAATGACCAATTTAGAAAGAGACGAAATTGATGTTTATGATTTGGAAAGCATTAATATTTTTGCACAATTGACTGGCCAAAATGTGCCGCTTATTCAAGTTGCAGAAATTGATGTTGATTGGCAAGTGGCTAAAATATTTCGAAAAGATCTCAACCGTACCATCACGGTTCAATGTGATGCTAGTGAAGGCTTTACCGCTGCGGAGTTAACGAGTCAGTTGATGCCTTTTATGGAGGAGGCAAAAGCCGATTGGAAAGCGGGTTATACCTACAGTTTTGGAGGAGAAAGTGAAGCCAGTGCAGAAGCATTGGGAGCCGTTGCCGCAAAACTTCCCATTGCAGGATTTTTGATTCTCTTGCTATTAATGCTGCAATTCAATTCTTTTAAGAAGACCATCATTGTACTGCTGTCTATCCCGCTTGGCATTATTGGAGTCATTCTTGGTTTGTTGATTTTCCAGTCTTACTTTGGATTCATGGCCTACCTGGGCTTAATTTCTTTGGCCGGCATAGTCATCAATAATGCAATCGTTTTATTAGACCGCATTGAAATAGAACAGACGGAGTTTGGAAAGGCTCCTTATCCGTCTATCATCAGCGCAGCCCAGCAAAGGTTTAGGCCCATTCTACTCACTACTTTTACGACGGTCTTGGGTTTAATTCCCTTGTATTTAGGAGGCGGATTGATGTGGGAACCCATGGCGGTGGCCATTATGATTGGCTTGTTATTTGCTACGGTTATCACCTTGTTGTTTGTGCCGGTTTTGTATAAACTATTATTCAAAATTCCAACAGAAAAAATTTAATTCTTAAACACATGAAATGAGCATGATCTTATTTAATCATATGGTACCTACAAAATGTGTTCCCATTCTAATTGCTTTTTTGCTATGTCTAATCAGTAATCAGCCACTTCTTGCTCAACAGCAGCCTCCAAAATTTTATCTGGGCTTATCCTTCGGTACCAGCTTCTCTCTTGGAGACTTTGCGGATACCGATATCAGTAATCCCGATGCCGGCTTTGCAAAAGATGGTCGGAGGTTTGATGCCTATGGAGGTTATTTCTTGGGGAAAAGCAAAAGGACAACCCTGACGGCAATTTTTAGAGCTCAAACTTTTGAAACAGAAATTGAAGAGCTTGTCGAAAACCTAAGGGCTGATGATCCTTCCGTTGATTTAACCGCCAGTACGGAAGACTGGCAGGTTTATTCTTTCTTAGTGGGGCTGGCTTATAAAGTAGACATTGGACGCAAGTTTAATTTTTTCCCTCGTCTGGGAATCGGCCCTTTATTTGCTACTAATCCGGGCATAGTGGTCAATGCGCCCAATGCCGTTATTACCAACAATTTTGAAAGAAGCTCCGAAGCGGGAGCAGGTTTAGGATATGAGTTTGGGGTCGGTTTCAAAACGGATATTGGAAAACGTCTTTCGCTCTTGCCGACCTTTACCTTCAGTGGAGGATTTGTGACCATCAAAGATGTTGTGACGACAACGGACAATGTCAGCGTGAACAGTGATTACCAACCCAATATTTCGTCCTTTAATATAGGCTTGTCGCTTGGGTATCGATTTTATTAGCTTACACAAACGCTACTTTGTGATCAACAAATGATTTCTCTTAGCTGCTTTCCTTTCAGGAGCAACTTTGCTAAAGCTCAATAGGTAAATCGACACTAGTGCTACGGTTCAATTCATCTACCTATTCGTTCAATTCATTTGAATTTGCCGTATGATCTTCTTGAAATTCGTCGATTTTTGGTAATGAAAAAAATAACTAATTTTTTAATCTTAAAAATAAATACAATGAAAGTACTAAAAGTCTTGCCTTTAATCTTTGCCTTCTTCTTACTAAGTATGAACTCCATCCTTGCTCAATCCAAAGCCACTCAACTGACCGATGAACAGAAAGCGGAAATGGCCGAAAATATGGAAGCTTTTCAGGAGCTTTTAAAGCTTTCGGAAGTGCAAAAGCCACAGTTTGAAGCGATTACCAAAAAATACGCAGGCCAAATGATGGCCCTTAAAGATGGCGGAGGAAGTAAATACTCCAAGTATAAAAAGGTCAAATCTATCAGTAAAAACAGAAATGCCGAAATGAAAAAATTACTTTCTAAGGAGCAATATCAACTCTATTTGGAAAAACAAAAAGAGCTACAAAAGAAAATGAAAGCCAAACAGGGGTAATTTTTTAGGGATAAACATCTAATAGCTTCTAAATTTCAAACAGATGAAAACCAAACAAATTTTAATTTACATAGTAGCAGGTATTTTAGTCTTACTCCTTGCAATAGCCATTGTCCTACCTTCCATTTTAAAATCATATGGATTTCATCCAGACTATGATGGAGAACAATTCGATTTAGCAGGTAAAAAAGCCCTGGTGGTCACTACCAGCCACGGTGTCTTGAACAAACCTGGAGAAACGGAGGGTGCCCCAACGGGAGTATTTGGCTCGGAGATGACCATCCCGTACTACGAATTTTTAGACGCCAAGATGGAAGTGGATGTAGCCAGCATCAAAGGAGGAGAAATACCTATTGACCCAAATTCTTTCCTTTACTTCATCAAAGAAGATGCCGATAAAAGGTATTTGAAGGATGACATCTTTCAAGCCAAAGTGCAAAACTCTATTCCGCTCAAAGACGTGGACTTCAAAGCATACGATGTGGTCTTTTTTGCTGGAGGTTGGGGTGCTTCTTATGATATGGCCCAATCCGACTTATTAGCAGAAATGGTTTCTGAAGCTTATTATAATTCGGATGTACTTTATGGAAGTGTTTGTCATGGCGCCCTGGCTTTTGTAGAAGCTAGAGATACTACCGGAGAGTATTTGATAAAAGGAAGAACCATATCTGGTGTTACTCAAAAACAGTTGGATCAATTGGGTATTGAATTTACACCAAAACATCCAGAGGAAGAGCTAAAAAAAGCTGGTGCTGATTTCCAAGCCAACACGAAAAACGTTGACTTTTTCGCTACCAAAACCGTAGTGGATGAAGAAAAACGTTTTATCACCGGACAAAATCAAAATTCCGGCCACGAAACATCTCAACTAATCTTAACCGTCTTATCCGAAAACTAGTCTAAGTATGAATATTTTAAATGGTTGCTTAATCACCTTAGGTTTGACTCTAAGCTTATGTGCTAATGTCCAGGCACAAGTCGATTCTACGGATCACCGACCCAACGTTGTACTCCTCTTAGTGGATGATTCTGGTTTGATGGATTTTGGTGCTTTTGGAGGAGAAGCACGTACACCCAATATCGACCGCTTGGCGGAGCGTGGGATGATGTTTTCCAATATGCATGCTTCTCCTGCCTGTGCTCCTTCCAGAGCAATGTTGATGACTGGTACGGACAGTCATTTGGCTGGGGTGGCCAATTTGCCAGAAATGCTTCCGAAAGAATACCAAAGTAAGCCAGGCTACGGCGGGGTCTTAAATAAGCGAGTACAAACCATCGCTACACGCTTAAAAGAAGCCGATTACAATACTTATGCAGTGGGCAAGTGGCACTTGGGCCATGATGAAAATACTTTACCCACTAAAAGAGGATTTGACCGTTCTTTCATTTTAGGGGCTTCGGGGGCCGATAATTATACCGCTCGGGGTTACCTACCGATGAGTAACACTGCTCAATGGTATGCGGATGGGGCTGCGGCAGATATTCCAGAAGATTTTTATTCTTCAAAAACTTACATAGATAAAACCATTTCATTCCACCAAGCAGAACAAAACAAGGATCATCCTTTTTTCTCTTACATTGCTTTTCAGGCCATACACGTTCCCATTCAAGCGCCCAAGGAATTTGTTGAACCTTATAAATCCACCTACCAAGCGGGATGGGATCAATTGCGCCTTAAGCGCTTTGAAAAAGCAAAAACATTGGGATTCATTCCTCCAGATGCCGAGTTAAATGACGTTTTTCCTGAATTTAGAAAATGGGAGGAACTCGATAAAGAAGAGCAGGAGGTTTATATGATGGATATGGCCGTTACGGCAGGTATGCTAGAAGCCATGGATTTTCATATAGGCCGCTACATCGACTATTTGACCGAAGCAGGATTAATGGACAACACCATTTTTATCATTACTTCCGATAATGGCCCCGAAGGCGCAGAATACCACAATACCGTTTTCAGATGGGCACTTAGACAAGGATACTACCATCGTGATTTTGACCAATACGGTGGCAAAGGGTATTATGGTGCGCATGGACCTGAATTTGCCAATGCCATGGCTGCTCCTTTCTCTTTTTTTAAATATTATACTGGAGAAGGCGGATTGCGCGTCCCATTGATCATGAGTGGGAAAAATCTACCCCAAAATAGTAGATCTGATGCCTTCTGTTTCTTCACAGATATTGCACCTACTATTTATGATTTAGCAGGACTTTCCACCTCTGCCAATGAAGGCTACGCGCCCATTACTGGGAAAAGTATGTTGCCACACCTACTCAATCCTAAGCAAGCTATTTATGGTACTGATGAAGGCGTTGGTTTGGAATCAGGGAATAGTTCGGCTTACTTTTTAAATGGATATAAGATTGTAAAAAACAATATTCCACACGGAGATTTTACCTGGCATTTACACCATTTGCCTAGTGATCCAGGTGAGACCAAGGACCTTGCCGCTGAACAACCCGCTATTTTCCAAAAAATGTTGTCTGCTTACGAAACTTACGCAGAAAGTGTAGGCGTAATCCAGATGCCGGAAGGATATACCGCCGCGAAAGAAGTAGGGAAAAAATCGATCGTTGCAATGCTGAAACCAGTTTTACCTGTCTTAATCGGAATAATCATTTGTGTTGTCTTGTTTTTCATCTGGCGAAAAAGAAAGCAAGCAGTCAGCTAAAATCAATAAACTCATCCTTACTTCTCTTTATTAACTTATGTTAATTTTCTATGATTTTGATTTGATGTAGATTTATAATGAATTAGAAAAACACAAGAATAGGGATTATGGACCTAAAAATTTTACTAGCATTGTTTAGACATTTAACGATAATGTCTATTGAGAAAGGAGAAATCATTCTCCAAAATGGGAAGGCACAGAGAGAGGTCTATTTTATTAGAAAAGGATTAGTGCGGGCATATTATACGAATGAAGAAGGAGAGGAAATTACCTTTCAACTCTTCCCTGAATATCACGTATTTGGGAGTTTCTATTCCCTTTTATTTGATGAGCCCTCCAGGTTTACTTTTCAGGCACTGGAGCGCACAAAGTTCTATAAGGTAGACTTTGATTCCTTTCACAATGTGATTCAACATTCTACTGTTGTAAACTTAAATAAATTGGGTGTTGGGAAAATGGCAATGAAACAAGCATTTCAAAGGGTAGAATCCTTAGTACTGCTAACACCCGAGGAACGTTATCTAAAGTATATGCAGGATTACCCAAACGTGATCAATAGAGTACCTGACAAATATATTGCTCATGTATTGGGGATTACCCCCGTTTCATTAAGTAGAATAAAAGGTCGAATCACTTCAAAAAGACAGAATTAGTCTCATTTCTTATCTTTTGTTATCGTCGTCAAGCTTTGGTTTGAGTTAGTTTAGGCCCTGAAGTTTTTCATAGTAAGGGAATAGCCTAATGGATAATTTTAAAATCGCTGTACACCGTGCCAGCACTTGATAATCTATTGCCTTACATCCAAAACCATATCAAATGACAAAGCACACCCTCTTATCTTTATTCATTTTGCTCATTACTATTTCCACTACTAATGGGCAGGACACAAGCATTACCTATCCAGTAGGACCTCTAAATACACTTCTTGATGGAGATTTAATAGCCGCAGATTATTGGTCAGATGAACCAAAAATCCTTTCCGCAGGTATGGGCTTTGCTGATATCGTGGGCGTAATGACACCTGTGCTCACAGAAGAAATCGTACGCCAAGCAGGAGGCGCATGGTTATCTGATACGAATTGTGATACGACCAATTCTGCATCCTTCACATCTACCTCAACCCAACAACAAATAGGCGCATTATATGTATTACAAACACCCTATGGAGAGCTGAAGGATGGGGCAATTGGACTCGATGGGCTGCCGATTGTATTCAGCTGGCCAGTACTGACCAACACGATTGATTTAACCGATTTCCAATTTACCTTGAATACAGGAGAAATTGTGAGACCCCTAGCCGCAAGTTCATGGCCAAATTTTGAGAATAGTGAACGGAACTGTGTGGTTGTATTTGCAGAATTTGGGAATAGATTACCAAGTAGTGATCCCAATGCTCGATTTCCGGTAAAGTGTGAAATTGTAGCCGATGATACACCGCTCATGTTGGTTGGACCAGGCAATCAATTGGTGAGCGCGGTAGGTCTTAGCTGGGAAACAAATTCTAGTCCTTATGATGAAAATAATGGCCCGAGGCTAGTGGGTGCAAAGTTGAATTACGTAGGTGACCAGGCTGTTGGTGAAAGCGTGAGTAATTCCTTTGCCGCAGCTATACTTGGCGATTTGCTTGCCCCGAACTCTGAATTTGCTTTATACGGTGGCGGGGATTTTAGACTGCGTATGCTTACTACTGGCGGTTTTTCTCCAGATGGTGTAAGGGGCGTAAATCCTACCGATTTTGAAAAATTCTTTAGAATTCATGTAAGAGGAGAAAATGGCGATACCGTGCTGATTGAAAAAGACAGTACAGACTATCAGGTATTGGGTGGTACACTAAGAGTGATTGGGCTTTCTGATTTAGGCGAACCCGCAGGAGGTGATGTGGAGTATGGCGATTGTTATACCGAAGATAGAGACAATTACATTGATATCATCCTAGAGGGAGATACCGCAGCAGCCAGAAATATCCTATTCCTAGAAATTCCAAGTTTGGAAGGAGGCTATGCTCCATTTTATAATCCTGGCGGACCAGGGACTACGCCATTTGAAGGAGTAAACTATAATCAACCTGGCCCTCGTGATTTAGAACCCGTTATTATGGCGCTAGATGATCCTATGCGTGTCACCTATGATGTAAGACCAGAGCCAGATGAAATCAATTTTGTGGACTATAGTATACTTAATTTACCCCTTTTGCCGGAGGGAATTGAATACGATTCTAGTAGAGATGGTTTTCTTATTTCATCGGCAATTGGTGGAGCGATTAATCTGGTTCGGACCGATGGTTCCTTTTCTAATGTGATTCCAGCGGGTGTCTTTAATGGCAATGGAACTTTTGGTTTGCAGATAGATGCTCAAAACAATCGCTTATTAGCAGTAGGTGCCAATATACAAGATCCTACCGCTGGCTGGTTGTTTCGGTTTGATTTGAAAGATGGGGCTTTGATTGATTCTATAAATTTGGCAGCATTACCTACGGGACCAGGACTACCCTTGAATTTTCCCAATGATGTGACGGTAGATCATGAAGGCAATGCTTATGTAAGCAATTCGGACAAAGGCGTCATTTATAAGGTTGATGTAGATGGAAGCGCATCGGTTTTCTTTAATGATAATCGGTTTGCTCCCTCAAACCCAATTATGCTAACGGGTTTTAATGGTATAGAATACCACCCAGATGGCTATCTACTGGTCGTCCATTCTGAGAATGATAAGATTTATAAAATTATGATTGATGATCCGTCCATGATTACAGCGGTCAGTATACCTGAGGGGGCATTGCGTAGTGGGGATGGTATGTTTCTGGATGGTAATGAGCTGGTCGTTGTGAGTAATACAGCTAATGCGGCAGCTGAACCGAATGATAGTGACCCACTGGTACCTTTTGTGAGCAAGTTGGTGACTACTGATGATTGGAATTCGGCCGTAGTGATGGGCGATACCTATTCTACTGGGGATCTTTTCCCAACTACCGTAGTCAAAGTAGGAGAGGAGTATTTCATCAATTATGCCTACTTTAATTTCCTGGCTTATCAAAACAATCCGGTCAACTATTTAATTGCTAAGGCCAACTTTGATTTTGACCAAAGATATTCAGGTTCAGCTTCCGAAATCCCAAGAGTAAACACACCAATTGTCCCCTTTTCATACGGAGAAGATTATCCTGCGCCTTATTATGCAGATTGTACTAGTCCGATCGCTGCTGGTGTACCAGATTTACGCGGAGGCTGGTTGGAAGCTAGCGTTACGATTAGCGGGGTAGAGATTCCTGCCCAAGCTAATCCTCATCGCGAACGCATCGAACAATGCGGTAACCGTATTCTTATTGTAAGCAATGGAGTACTGCATGAAGTATACAATGCGGATGGCACGATGTTTAACGGTGTCAATGATGTCAACCCAGCTGGACAGCCCACCCATGCAACGGGCCGATTTGAAGACAATGTCTTTATACTTACGCCTGTATTTACCGATACCACTCAAACGGTCCCAGATGTGACCAGAGAATTAATTCAAGATGATGATGGAAATGATGTGATCAAATTTTTCAATCCGATCTTGGGTGCAACACGTTATTTGAGGGTAGAATCAGAGGTCGTTTCTACTCAAAATATAAGTGTCAGCTATCAATTTAGCGTGACGCCCAATCCTTTTCAAAATGAGACGCTAATTACTTGGAATAATACAACCAATGCCACTTATCAGGCCCAATTGTTTAATGTGACTGGTCAGATGGTAAGAAGGTATCAAAATGTCCAGGGCGGATCACTGCGAGTAGAAAAGAAGGATTTGTTAGCTGGTATTTATTTCTTGAATTTGGTGGATGATGCAGGCAATTTTGGGACGCTAAAATTAATGGTGCAGGAATAAATTTTAAACAAATGAAAACGCCTGAAAACATTTGTTTTCAGGCGTTTTGATAAAAACGTATTAATTGTTTTATTAAAACAATTATACAGTATTAAGTACTAGTCTTGTGGTAGGACTAGGGCTTGATTACTTTTCCAGCTTTCTTCGCTTTTTGCATTGGGTTGGGCTGAGGTACTTGCTTATGCGCTTTGAAAATCTGGAAACGGCTTGGTACTTCGCGTACTGGCCAAGCATTATTACTCTCGTCGATATCGGCGGTTTCTTTGTATGGATCTAGGATCACTGAAGTCACCACTTTGTTTTTTACAAAAACTTTAGTGATGCTGTTTTCATTTTTACGCCAGATTTCAACTGGAATACGCTCGATCTCTTTTGTACCATCTTCGAAAGTCCACTCCAGAATCAAAGGCATCACTAGCCCACCTTTGTTAGTAAACTTCAATTCGTAGTAGTTTTTATCGCTATACTTCTCCTTCTTATCTTTTGGATCGACTAGCTCATCAAAATACTTCATGGTAACTTGTGTAACAGAATCTTCGGTCTCCCAAGGCTTATAAGTGGTGTAGAAATCTACCAATTCCTCATCTTCTTCAATAGCAAACTGGATAGAAGTGTCTTCTGCATTTCTGATCTTAGAAAGATTCTCGAATGGTTTTTCTCTAGTGATAGGGAAAGTACGTTCGACCATTGCTGGATCGTTTTCCATGTCTACTTTATACCAAGCAATGGTGTCTAGAGAAATATCTACTGCATCAATACTGTAGAACCATCCTCTCCAGAACCAATCGAGGTCTACACCGGAGGCATCTTCCATAGTACGGAAGAAATCAGCAGGTGTGGGATGCTTAAATGCCCAACGGCGACAGTACTCTTTGAAAGCATAATCGAACAACTCGCGCCCCATAATGGTCTCCCTCAGCATATTCAAACCCGTTGCTGGTTTGGCATAGGCATTAGGGCCAAATTGAACAATGTTCTCACTATTCGTCATGATCGGCTCCAAACGATCTGGATTGGATTTCATATAGCCTGTAATCAAGTGTGCAGGCCCTCGACGAGTTGGGTAGTTATTATCAAACTCAGATTCTGCAAGAAACTGAACAAACGTGTTGATCCCTTCATCGAACCAGGTCCATTGGCGCTCATCACTGTTGATAATCATTGGGAAGTAGTTATGTCCAACTTCATGAATGATTACGCCAATCGCACCGTATTTAGCACGTTCTGTATAGGTGCCATCCTCCTCTGCGCGACCGTAGTTGAAACAGATCATTGGGTATTCCATACCATTTGCAGCCTCTACAGAGATCGCTACTGGATATGGATAAGGAATAGAAAACTTGGAATAAGTCTTTAATGTATGAGCTACCGCTTTGGTAGAGTAGCGGCTATAGATGGGATAAGATTCCTCTGGGTAGTAGCTCATGCACATCACTCGTTTGCCATCTTCGTTGAAGTGCGGCATCGCGTCCCAAACGAACTTGCGGGAGGCAGTCCAGGCAAAGTCTCTTACTTGATCTGCTTTGTAAATCCAAGTCTGACGACCTGTTGATTTTTTCTTTTTTACATTCTTCTTAGCTTCATCAAGAGTTACGATTTTTACTGGTTCCTCAGCTGTTTTGGCCTGCTCCCAACGCTCCAATTCGGTATCACTCAATAAAGTATTATAGTTCAAGCAGTCTCCTGTAGAACCTACGACATAATCATCGGGAACATCCATTTTTACTACAAAATTTCCGAAGTTGAGGGCAAACTCCCCTCTACCGGTAAATTGCTTGTTTTGCCATCCTTCAAAATCACTGTATACACATAGTCTGGGAAACCACTGCGTGATGGTGAAGATATACTCATCTTCATCTTCAAAGTACTCATAACCACCACGACCACCTTGTAGTCGGTTGGTACGGTTGGTGAGGTAGTAATGCCACTCTATATTAAAGGTGAAGCTCTCTCCTGATTTTAATGGCTGAGGCAAATCAATACGCATCATGGTCTTGTTGACGGTATACTTCAATGGATCACCATTGTCATCTGATACGGATTGTATTTTATGGCCAAATTTTTCAAAAAGGTCGTTATTGCCTTTGTCTAGCTGCTCCAGTTGAGACTCGCTCATGTTGTTGCCAATAGAGCTTGGATTGAAGACATGGTTATCTGCCCCTTTCTCATGCTGATTCTCATCAAGTTGCAACCAGATGTAGCGTAGAGTATTGGGAGAGTTGTTGTAGTAGGTAATTGTCTCATCACCATCCAGGCGTTGATTTTCGGTGTCTAAAGAGCAGTTGATATCATAGTCTGCTCTTTGTTGCCAATAGTCAGGCCCTGGGGCACCGTCCATACTGCGGTACTGGTTGGGAGAGGGTAAAAGCGTTCCTAGTTGTTCGAATTTGTTGCCGTGGTTGGAAGTAGACTGTGCGATGGATTGACCTACCATCAAGCAAAGTCCAGCCAGCAGGAGGCTCATTTTTCGAAACATTGGTTTTTTTAAAAAGTCCTTCATATCTATTTGTTGATTTGCTAGAAATGAGAAATAATAATGAATAGCCATGCACAAATGACAATTTTTTGCATAACTAAAAACTGCAAATTAACAAAAAAATACCCTTCCTTACCTAAGCGATCGTGGGGGCTTTGGTCGCACATCTGCTAGAAACCTTGCAAATAACTACCAATGTCCAAATTTTGATGATGAACGTTTGTTGGATGCCTTGAGTAGCCAGTAGGATGAGGCTTATTTTTTGATTAATTTGACTTGTCTTTGACTATCTTGTTGGGTGTTGGAGATCAGCATATAGTAGGCGCCCGCGGCCCAGGTTTTGGTAGCAATGAATTCCTGCTGAGCTGGGCCTTGGTGGTATAATTTGCCTGAAGTATCAAAGATGGTGATCTGATCACTGGTATCTAGATTACTTAGATAAATTCGGTCTTGAAAAGGATTCGGGAATACCAAGGACTCGTTCTCCGTTTCGCTAGCCTGTGTGGTGGAAGTCGATAAAGCATTAAAACGTGCTATGAAAATTTCAAAATCGCTAGCCTCATCGGTTTGGAGGTTTTGATTATTCAAGCGTAATCTTCCAGAAAAATCTCCACCAAGGAGTTGTTCATTATCCTGATTGACGACTTGCCTAGGTAAGGCGCTTCCCCCATGGGTCGGTAAAATAAGTAACTTTTGTAAGCGACCATCAAAAGCAAAAGATGCCAGATAGCCATCGAATTGATCAAGGCTTTCAAGGCTAGCATCCTGGATGAATAAATTCTGCTCAAAGGCACCAACCAAGTGGATGGCTTCCTCGGAAATGGTGATGTCGTTTGAGAACTGCAATTGGTCGCCACCAAAAGATTGTGCCCAAATAGCATCGCCCTGAGCATTATATTTAAGGAGGAAACAGTCGGCATTACCATCTCGACTTTGAATGCTTAGGCTGTCATTTAAGGTCATCACACCGACCAGTTGACCAGTGATATAAGTATTACCTTCCTCATCTGCGATCATGGCGCGGGGCTCCTCGTCAAATACGCCACCTGCACGATGCGCCCATTGTACATCTCCTGCCAGATCATAGCTGGCAATATAGCCATCTTTATCATTGGTGTTTGCTGGGATATTGCTGTTGCCAATCTTCAAGGTATCATTATACCATCCAGTAACACTGATCGTGATATCATCTCCAAAAGTGATCGCCGTGACTCGCGAATCGCCCGTATCTCCGAAAGTATCTATCCATTCTATGGTGCCAGAGGGCCGCACTAAAGCGGTAAAGCCAGAGGTGACGCCCGTCTTCTCCAGGCTATACCCATCCACAAAAAGCTCTTCCCTAAAGAATCCACCTATTGAGATATCTCCCATGGCATTCACTGCAATATCATCTATCATTTTGATACCTCCTCCTCTAAAAAGGTGATGCCATAGCAGTTGACCATCAGGGCTAATCTTGAATAAGAAAAGCGCTCTGGGGTTTTCATCAAAATGTAAAAATTCAAAGGAGCTAGCTTGGAAAGTCTTAAAGCTAATCGAACGCCAAAAAGAACCCGCGATAATAAGATTGCCATCATGATCTATGGCCATTGCCGTAAGCGCATCATCTCTTTCACTACCGCCCACTAAAAAAGGGCGACTATTTAAATCGGAAAGTACCTCGGCTACGACAATGTCTTCTTCTCCTTTACTTTCCAAAGTAGATTCGTTGATGGTCAGCTCATTTTTAAAAACACCGCTCCAATAGGTTTTATCTCCATTGTTGACCAATTGGGTGAGGCTTTGCAGGTGTTCATTGCCCACTTGAGCTACTGAGACCAAATTCTGGCCTTTTATTTTTTCTATACCAAAAAATAAAAGGACTGGAATAAGCCAAAACGGAGATTTCTGCGTTAGTTTATTCATTGAAGCTGTTTAAAGTTTCCTTGTTGGGCTATCAAAAACATCTTTTAAGGCTA
>JBELML010000115.1:5547-20429 GCA_042095835.1 Saprospiraceae bacterium | reverse complement strand
GCATTGGAATCCTCCTTAGGCTAGTGTTGAAATTATCTCTTATTTTATCGATTAGTAACAGCCCAAAAACAATTTACCGATTTTGATGGAATCTTCCCGACCTGAAGCCGGGACAGGCTTGCACCAATACGGCGTTAATGCGCTCTTTATGCCGCAGGCATAAGCTTGGCAGAATGCCCTGCATTGCCTACGTTTTTTGCCTTGTCTTGGCACGAATTTATCCCGACCTTCCGTCGGGAATCTTCTCGATCAAAATGCGGGACTTATTCTTTGTCTGTTACTTAGATACTCTTTTCAAAGCTATACTGAGCTTTCTGTGACGGGATAGAAGGAGGCAAGTAGATAAGTCTCTCGCCTCCTCTGAAAGCACCCTGATTAACAAAAACAAATGTTAATTATCGAATGCAATATCTTGATACGGAAGCGGAATCATGCGGACATTGAGCCTAGTGGTTTTACCTACACTTGTACCATTCTTGGGCATAGAAAGCCACTTTAAAACCTTGTTAGACAAGCTACTATATTAAGACAGCACAAGAAGTTTTCTTACCTGAAAAAGGACCAAAATAAATAACAAAACTCCAGCTATCCACCACCCCAGCATATTTCTACCCTTATAAACGGGGCTTACATCTCCTACTACATTAAACCCACTCCAATAAAAAGGATGAGAAAATAAGGGATCATCGTACTGTTCCAGATAAGTCAGTTTCGCCTTTTTGAGCGCGAGGTCTTTGGAGTATCCCTGCTTTAAATAATCATAAAAAAGTAGCATGAGCTCTTTAGTACTAAAATCCGAAACAGACCAAAGGCTGGTGACTAGTGATTTTACACCACTATACTTAAAGGCTCTGGAGAGACTCAGCATACCTTCTCCATTATGGATATTGCCTATTCCTGTATTACAGGCGCTCAACACCACTAGTTCTGCATCGAGCTGCATACCATATAGCTCTGCTATCCGAAGGTAGTTGTCGTTCCATTCATCTACGAGGCTAGGATCTTCTTGCTGGAAGGCGAGATAAGCATTCTCAGGGTGTTCATCATCAAGCACTCCGTGCATGGAAAGATGAAAGAAATCATATTCCTCTGCGACTGCTCGAAAGGCCGCTTCGGTTGCAGCTAAACCAATCAAGGTATCCCCATGGAGCAATGCGGCAATGCCCCGCGCCTCTTCCTTAGCACCAGGTAGATTCCCAAGGGTTTCATTCCTTAATAGAGAAAGTATGGCTTCTTTATTATTTTTATTTTCTTGATAGCTTGGCGCAATGGCCAGCATTTTATTCGCCCTTTTTTTCTTGGTCTCCCTCTGCAAATCATTGATCCATAAACTAGGTGTAAAGGAATAGCTAATCGTGTATTCACGCAGAAGATAAGGGAGTTCTATATAGGATGCTTGCTTTTTCTCTTGTGTCAATAGCACATCAAAAGGCAAATAAGAAAGCGCGCCGTCTGGTACAATGAGTAAGTGATCGACTTGATCACTTAAATGGGCTTTTATGGGTGAAAATAATTGCTGGTATAAAGTACTAGCTGCAGCTGCAAATGTCTCTAGATCTGATTCAGGAGTAGCGATGATTGATCGAAAGGCAATGATCTGTTGATCAAAATCTTTGGGGACTGCTAAGTCAATCAGTGAGCAACTGTCTTTTTGAATTAGAAAAACAAAGGTATGCTCTCCTGTAAAATAGTATTGCAGATAGGCTTGGTCTGGACTCAAAGCCTCTTGGACATCTTCAATACCAATTCGTTTTTGCTCAAATTTTATATCGTAATACTTGGGGTAATCGTTTTTGATTTCTAAGCGAACCGCCTCCAGGTATTGCATAAGCTGGCTCAGCTCATAACGTCGCTCTTTTGCCAACCTCGGGTTATCATCTAGTCCTTGCTTATATTTCAGGCTCGAAATCCTCATGCGGAGCTCCTGCTCATACTCCAACAAAGAGTCTGGAATCTGAGCCAAGTCCCGTGCAGCTCTATCATAAGCAGCCTCTTGTAACAAGATCGATTTACTATCATTGACTAGTTTAAACAAACTGTCCATTTGGGTGGAGAAGTTTGTTTTTTCTCCAATAGCTCTTAGACTTTCAATTGCTCCTTGATAAATGGCCGCTCCTTCCTTTTGGATAATTTCTTTGGTCTCATCTTCCTGGTACGAGGATCTCAAACTGGCAATAAAAGCAATTCCGAGTTGATAGGTTTCGTAGGCGCTTTCTAGGTAGGCATGATCTCCTTTTGCCTGGTATAAAGCTTGTAATGCCCTTGCTCGATGGTTGAGCATACTCAATACCGGTGGCACAAATTCGAATTGCTGCACTTGTGGTAGGTCCTTCCAAGTCAATGCCTTGAAAGTAGGAGCAGATTTCTCAAGACCTAATTGGAACTGTGCGATAGCATTTTCGTATTCTCCTTTGGCGTAGTAGATGAGTCCTGCCATACGATAAGATTCTGCTAATTGTACAAAATCTGGTCCGTAGGTCGGGATGAGGTTGTCAAAATCTTGGCGATTCCAATAGGCTGCGGAATCCAGATTTCCTTTTGCTAGAAAAGCTCTTGCCATTCCTTGAAAATTGCGGCTGCGATCTCGCTTATTACGATTTTGCCCACCATAGAACTCCATCGATTGATTGTAGAGAGCAAGCGCTTGGGCCATACTATCTTGCGCCTCATAGATTAATGCCTTCCTACGGTACATATCTGCTAAAATGGGAGATTGCATGGTCTGCAGATGTTCTTGAAGGTTCTGAATAGAAATGTCAATATAGACATGTGCCTCTTCAAATCGGCCCAACCTCCGATAACAGTTGCTGATTAATCCTGCATTTTGTCCGAGTCGACCTCGATGTACCGGATAAAGCTGATCAAAGATACTTTGGGTCCGCTCTAAGCAAGTCAGCATGGCATTGAGGTCTCCACGTTGATCGTAGAAATGACTTTGGTATTGAATCGCAATCGCGGTTTTGGGATGCATAGTCCCATAAGCCTGGGAGAAGTAAGCTTCGGCTTGTTTAGCTTTTGTAAAATAGGCTTCCCATTGCCCTTTCAGCCTATAATAGCGTGCTAGCTCTAAGCTGGCGATGCCTAATAAATTGGGATCCGGGTCGCGGGCTAGCATGATTTCAAAAGCCTGATCAATCAAGCTTTTCTGGAGATTTGGATTATTCCTTCTGAGTTGAGTTTGGGCAAAGCGCAGCAATGTTCTCGCTTTGAAATACCACTCCTCAGGTAGCTGATCCAATAGTTCGAGGGCCTTGTAATAATTGTCTTGACTCTGCTTAAAAGCTGCATTATTATGGTACCAGTTTGCTTTGAGATAAGCATTTCTGGCTAGGATAAGCGGGGGGATTTGTTTTTCTGGAAGGCTCAATTGGTCAGCTTTCTCAAACCAAGCCATAGATTCATTAAACTCAAAATAATCTAGGCGATTACTAGCTAGATAGGTATAGATGGTGTATAATAGTACCCGATCTTTTGATTGCAGTGCTTTTTGCTCGAGTGCCAAATAGATGGAATCTGAAATATGGGTTTCATAATTTTTGGCTAGAGCATCTGCTTTTGCTAATGCTTCTCCATGAGATATGGTTTGGCTACTTAAGGCAGCGGGTAGCATCCAGATGGCCAATCCGATGATCAATCGATAATAAATGTCTATTTTTAGTGGCATAAGCGAGCAACCATGACTTTCAATTTCCAAATCTTGACATTTGTCCAAGTATCAAGAATTATTTTTTTTCAAAAATCGCTAATCTTTTCGGGAAAATCACAGCTTTGGCAAGTCTTCTTCTCAAAAAGCGTAGTGAACAACCCTTTTCAAGTCCTTTGGACTGCCAAGCGAAATAACCAACAGCAACTGTTTAGCCGATTTTATCAACCTTGTCACCGCAAGCTCACCCTTTATTGTATGGGTATGCTCAAAGATATAGAGTTGGCCGAGAATGCAGCTAGCGATACTTTGCTTAAACTTTACCAGCAAGGTTCAGAAATAGACTTGGATAATCCAGAGCGGTGGTTATTCACAGTAGCAAAAAATAAGTGTTTGAGTCTTTTAAGTCAGAAAAAGAGAAGACGGGAAATAGAGGACCAACTCAAGCCAACTATGCACCAAACCGCACCTGCAAAAGGAGATCAACGATTAGAAGCAGAAGATTTAAAACGAAAAATTCGTACTGTTTTGAATGCCAAAGAATGGAGTATATGGAATCTACATCAACAAGGATATGACAATAAAGAAATGGCCCAACAACTACAAATGACCGAAAAGACAGTGGCCAACCTGAAATCTATCGCAAGAAATAAATTAAGAAAGTTCTTTAAAAAATCTCGAGGCTTATAAGCCCTTCCAAAGAATGTTCTTGAAGCAATTAATCTAAAAGCAATGGCAAAACTCGACACCACAAATATACCTCTTGATCTACTCATCGATTACGTTGAGGGATTATTAGATTCGGAGGCTACAGCGAGGCTCGAACAAAGGCTCGCAGAAGATGAGTACCACCGAAATATTGTAGAAGGCATACAGCATTTCTATACACAAAAAGGCCAAGATCGGGCGGCACTGGAGGCCTATCTTGATGATTTCCAGCATCGATTGAGTCCTAAAGCAGCGACTCAGGTACGGAGACTACCCCGCTCTTTTATCGCGATTGCTGCGACCCTAGCCCTAATTGTGACTGCTTTTTTTCTAGTACGCAATAGTCAGGGTGCTAGCTCGGATGCCTTACTTGCGCAGGCACTATCGACGCCTTACCCAAGTGTTTATGATCAAAACAAGAGCGGTGATCCGCAAGATATCAGAGCATCTATTGGTGCTTTGTATCAGGCTGGAGATTATGAGGCGGTGATAGAGACGGCCCAAGCTTTAATTGATCAAAGCAACACGGCAAATCCGCTTGACTATTTCATGTTGGGGCTGGCTAATCTTTATCAAGATGTGCCGAATTATGCAGCGGCCATTACGGCCCTCAATCAAACCAAAGCGTTCAATACGGGAAGTAATATTACTCAGCAAACTGACTGGTATTTGGCCTTGAGCTATCTAAGTGCTGGCGAGGTGGAGAATGCGCGTCGATTGTTGGAAGGCATTAGTGCAGATGGCGGGCATTACAAACAAGCAGAGGCTAGCCTTTTATTGAAAACAACATAGAAACATAGAGCGCATAGCATCAATCTAATGCCGCATAAATAGGATTAACATAGGTTTTTTGTCCTTCTCTGAAAATGTTTGTCACATTGAAATTTATAATAACTCCCTTAGGCGCTTCTAATAATTTCATATAGGTTAACAATTGTGCCTCATAAATAGGATGAATTTGATCAGTTGCTTTTAATTCAACGACTAATTGGTCTTCTACAAAGAAGTCACACCTTAAGTTGGCACTCACTTCAACCCCTTTATAACATACAGGTACTTGAAGTTCTGAACTAAATTTCAATCCTCTCAAACTAAGTTCGTGTATCATACATTTATGATATACACTTTCTAAGAGTCCTGGTCCTATATCTTTATGAATTTCAATTGCAGCTCCTATAACAGCATAAGATATCTCGTCAATTGCCTTTCTAGTAATTTTCATTTTAGGGAATTTTCTTCAAAATCGAAATAACCCTTAATAATATCAATACTGAAATTGTAATCTCAATTACCAAAACTAAAAAAACCTATGCTTTCTATGTTTCTATTGTGGTTACACTACTTTCAACACCAATTTCCCTTTTTTATCCCCAGAAAATAGGCGCAGAAAAGTATCATTAAAGTTCTCAATACCTACTCGGACATCCTCTTTGCTTTTGATCTTTCCTTGGCTCATCCATTGTCCCATTTCGAGGGCTGCTTTGCCATAATCTTTCGCATAATCCAAGACGAGCATCCCTTTCATAATGGATCGCTTGTTGAGTAGATTGAGGTAATTTTTCGGTCCGTAGATATCATTAGTGTTGTACTGAGAAATAGCCCCACAAATAATCACTCGTGCATGCATATTGATCTGAGCCAAAGCCATATCCAGAATCTCTCCACCTACATTATCAAAATAGACATCGACACCCTTTGGGCATTCTCGGCGGATACCTTTATAGACATTCTCTGCTTTATAATCTACGACACCATCAAACCCGAGCTCGTCCTTCATGTAGGCACACTTTTCAGGACCACCAGCAATCCCTACTACATGGCAGCCTTTAATTTTAGCGATTTGGCCAACCATACTGCCGACAGCACCTGCACCACCTGAAACCAAAACCGTCTCTCCTTCTTTGATCTGGCCTTCGGTGAGAATACCAAAATAAGCCGTCATACCTGGCATACCTAAGGAACCAATATAAGTAGGCAGTGGTGCTAAATTGGGATCAACGGGGTACATCTCCTTTCCTTTCGCCAGCGTGTATTGCTGTACACCGCCCCAACCAGATACAAAAGTCCCTACGGGCATTTGCGGGTTTTTACTTTCCACAACTTCTCCAACGGTACCTGCTCTCATAACCTCATTAATTTGTACCGGAGGCAGATAAGATTTTGCGGAACTCACCCAAATGCGCATCGCAGGGTCAAGTGATACATAATGATTTTGCACAAGATATTCCCCCTCCTGGAGGTTGGGTAATGCTTGTTCGTCTAGTGTCCAGTTGTCTTCAGTTGGTAGACCTTCTGGTCTGGAAGCGAGTAGTACTCTTTTATTTGTTGGCATATTTGTATTGTTGTATGGTGTCAACCCGAAAATTAGCTAAATGTTTAGTTGTAGGCTAAAGCTATAAACTCTGCTACACAAGCCGGTTTAGATTCCCCTTCCAGTTCAAAGGTGATCTGCAGTTTATATTTACACCCACCAGTTATTGCCTCCCATTTTAAGAGATGAACACGACCACGTAATTTGGCATCAACTTTTGTGGCGTTTGGGAAGCGTACTTTGTCAAGGCCATAGTTTACGCCCATAACTGCATCTTGAATCTGGAAAGCCTCTTGGCAAATCCTGGATGCTAAGGACAACACTAAAAAACCATGAGCAATTGGTGTTTTATACGGAGATTCCAAAGCAGCGCGCGCCGGATCAATATGAATCCACTGTCGATCTTCTGTACAATCGGCAAAAGTATTAATGCGGTCTTGCGTCATCGTCATCCATTCGGTCAAGCCGATATCTTTTCCAACCCAGGCTTGCATTTCGAGAAGCGATGGAAAAACAGTTTGAAAGGTAGAAGTTTCCATAGGCATCCTATTTGATTTTAATTTAACTAGGCAGGATAAGCACCACCATTTGCATGAAGGGTGATACCACTCACAAAACTTGCCTCTTTAGATGCTAAAAACAGGTAAGAATAGCCCATATCTTCAGGAGTACCAATCCTACCTACTGGTATCATTTTGATCCCTGCCTGAATCACTTCCTCTGGCATAGAGTCGGTCATAACAGATTTTACAAAACCTGGCGCTACACAATTGACGGTTATTTGATACCTCCCTACTTCTCTACAAAGCGATCTGGTAAATCCTTGGATGGCTGCTTTGGAGGCCGCATAGTTGGTTTGACCAAAAGCGCCAGCCATAGCATTGATCGAAGATGCAGAAATAATACGTCCATATCTCGCCTCAATCATATAGGGCAGTACGGCCTGTGTCACTACAAAAAGGCTATTGATGTTGACATTCACCACAGCATCCCACTCTCCTTTAGTCATTTTCTTGAAACTCCGATCCCGAATAATGCCTGCGTTGTTGACAAGAATATCGATTTTCCCATATTGATCGATGATGTTTTGTACGGCCTCCCCTACTACTTGCTCACTCGTCACATCTACTTTTTGAAAAAAGGCATTGTGGCCTGCGGCTTTTAAACTGGCAGCCGTTTGCTCGCCTTCTTCGAGTACATCCCAAAGTGCTACGGTTGCCCCTGCTTCGCAAAATACCTGAGCTACTCCTGCTCCAATGCCACGTGCTGCTCCGGTGACAATAGCGATTTGTCCATCTAGTCTAAACATTGATTTTTTCTGATTTGAAAGTTGTTCTAAAACGCCTCACTGAGTCTACGGCAAGTCCTCCCGCCAGGAATTCTTAAACAACTACTTGGATTGAAAAAAGTGAAGGTAGTTTTTTTGTAGGAATTGGAGGGCCTATTTTTTTAAGCAAATCATTTAAAAAGGCTCCAATTGGTAAAAACCAATGAAGCCAATTGTCTAGTCTCTAAGCTGGGCTAGAGACTATTTGAATCCCTCTTGTGATAGATGGTATATTTTTGGTGCCCCTATTTCATAGCAAAGTGGACCTCCGTTATTAAATCTTTTGGATCTGTATTCCCTGGATCGTTGACATATACCTCGAAAGGATCAACAGATTTATTCATTTTGAATTTTTTGTTTCTATGCATGGAGTAAAGTGTTGTCCAAGCATTTCCCAGATGATGATAGGGGCCCGTATGCTTCATGATCTGAACTTTGGTAGCAGGAATCGAGCTTACCAAGAAATTTGAAGGTAAATTATCAGGAACTTGATTCACGGGAATACCTGCGGTGTATACCACTTGCTCCTTGACCATATCGAATTTATGATAGATAGAAAAAGGTGCGCCAGCCATATTGGATTCGTCATCTTTTAAGAGATTCCATAAGGCAGTGAAATCTGCTTCCATAGCAGGCCCCACGCCTTCCATAGTGCAGCTGGTTTTAAGCCCCACGAAAGTACAGCCAGGGTAATTCGTTGCGCCCTCGAATCCTAAGGTAGAATGGACTTCACCATCTTCGATATATTCTTTGAGCATAGACAGGCCTCGTTCATAATCCTTGCCGATCAAAGCGGTCATCGTCTTTTTCATCCAGAAGAGGAAGAAAGGCCAGGGGCTATCCATGAGCCAGGATACCTTGGTTTTATCGCCTTGTTCTTCTAGTTCAAAACGCACCTTAGGATTGGATTTCCAGGGTTTGATGAAAAATAGATCATAGTCAATAGCTTTGTTGGGTTCTTCGCCAAGGATTTTCATTGCCCCTTCTCCGGTGAGATCTCCGGTCCAAGTATAGGCTTTGCCATCTGGTTCTACATCTACGCTAGCATCTGGGTCCATGATTAACCAAGGAGACCAGGCTCGCCAGGTGTGAAAATCGTTTAGTTTCTCGAATATTGTTGCAGCAGGTGCATTGATTTCAATCGATTTGTTGATGTGCATTCTCGCCATGATGATTTTTGTTTGTTGGTTATTTATTAGGAATATATTGTGATCTCTGCATTACAAAAATAAATAAAAAATTGCATAAACAAAAGACAATAACACAATTTGTTTATTTTTATTGGCACTTTTTTTATGCGTAGAATGTTGACTTTCAGGAATTAACCCTTTTATTTTTTCTTAAACAATTTCTACTTCTTATCTTCCTCGATCAAACCAACCTTTGTCTAACATGAACAAAACATCTCGCCGCTTTCTAGTCCTTCTTTTCATTAGCATGAGCTTTTTAAATTGTCAACCAGAGACCTCGGATACCTCCCAGGCCGAAAAACCCAGGCCCAACATTCTGTTTATCATGACAGATGACCACTCTAAGCGCGCTATGAGTGCCTATACTGATGAATTGATGCAGACACCACACCTGGATCAATTAGCTGCCGAAGGGATGCTTTTCAAGCAAGCTTTCTGTACCAACTCTATCTGTGGGCCAAGCAGAGCAGTGTTCCTAACCGGAAAATTTAGTCATAAAAATGGTTTTAAATCTAATCATGACACCTTTGATGGTAGTCAGCCTACTTTAGCCAAGTATTTACAAGCGTCGGGGTACCATACCTCTGTAGTAGGCAAATGGCATTTGGTCTCCGAACCAGAAGGATTTGATGAATATAAAATACTCATTGGCCAGGGCGAGTATTATAATCCACGATTCCTAAATGGGGCAGATACCCTTCGCGAGACCGGATATACAACCAACTTGATTACCGACCATGCGCTGAGCGTTTTGGATCGTGTAAAAGATAGTGAACAGCCCTTTTTTATGATGCTCCATCATAAAGCACCGCATCGCAATTGGATGCCCGATGCCAAACATTTAAAAGCTTTTGGTGAACAACAATTTAAACTCCATCCAACCTTATTTGACGACTACAAAACCCGCGGTCAAGCAGTGAGCATGCAAGACATGGAAATCAAAAACATGTACCATTCAATGGATATGAAGCTCCCTATTTTTGAGAAAGAAGATGATCCTGGTACAGGTGGAATGCCTACTTTTTCAGCTGCCCGAAACTGGAAACGTGCCTATGGTAGCCTCACTCCCGATCAAAAAGCAGCTTGGGATGAATATTATCAACCACTGATTGAAGAATATCAACAAAAACAACCCAAAGGTCAAGCCCTCACCGAATGGATGTACCAGCGCTACATGAATGACTATACCAAATCTGTCATGGCCGTTGATGATAATGTAGGCAGGGTTATGGCCTATTTAAAAGAAAATGGCCTTGAAGAGAACACCTTAGTGATTTATACTTCTGACCAAGGGTTCTTTACGGGAGAGCATGGTTGGTATGACAAAAGATATATGTATGAACCTTCTTTGGGCATCCCCTTAGTTGTAAAATATCCCGCTGCCTTGAAAGGCCAACAACAAAGTGATGCATTGGTACAAAATGTAGATCTAGCACCTACCATTTTGGATTATGCCGGGGTAGACATCCCAGATGATATGCAAGGCGAATCGCTGACCAATACCCTTGCTAGTCCGGAAGAAGCTGTAAGACCTTCCATCTATTATCATTATTATCAAAGTACAGGCTGGCATACGGTTCCTAAACACGTGGGTGTACGTACTGCTACTCACAAACTGATTTACTACTACGAAATCGACGAGTGGGAATTATATGACTTAGCCAACGATCCAGACGAGATGAACAATCTCTATGGCCAAGAAGTGGTAGAAGGCATATCTAAAGACCTAAAGACGCAGTTGAAAGGACATATTGAGGCTTATGATGATGATACCGCGCCAATACTCTGAACAAGATAGGTACATAGAAAACATAGCATACTAAGAGCTATGTTTTCTATAGTGCCCTATTGTGGTTCAATAATTATTTAACTGTAAAATTCGAAGACAAGACGGCACTTGCCCCTAATTCTGTACTTCTAGCCGAAGGGGAACTACCTCCGATATGAATCTTAAATTGTCCAGATTCAATGAGGCGCTCGCCTTCTTCATTGACCATTTGCATCATTTCTGGCGTTATGTCAAAGCTTAGCGTTTGAGAAGCACCAGGCCATAGATTCACCCGTTTGAAGCCCTTTAAAGCATATTTGGGTAGTGCGATATCAGATTCTACATCACTGAGGTACAACTGCACCACTTCTTCTCCTCTGAAACCACCTGTATTGGTAACCTTTATTGTAGCTTTTAAAGTTTCGCCTTCTTTGATTGCTTGCTCACTCAACTTGAGATCACTATACTCAAAAGTGCTATAGCTCAAACCAAAACCAAAAGGAAATAATGGCTTGGCCTCCGCATAGCGGTAGGTTCGATTGGTCATGGAATAATCATCGTAAGCAGGTAGATCCTGCAAAGACATAGGAAAAGTCACTGGCAGACGACCAGAAGGGACCGCATCTCCAAAGATGATATCTCCGACCGCATTCCCTCCTTGTTCGCCTGGGTACCATACGAAGAGCATAGCGTCTGCCATTTCGAAGACTTCAGGGCAGGCAATAGCACTACCGCCAGTCATGACGACGACTAGTTTTTTGGCTTTAGAGCGGATAGTTTTAAGAAATTCTATCTGACTTGGAGGAAGGCCAATATCCACTCGATCACCTTTATGACGACTGGCGATAGACTCTCCTTCTTCTCCCTCAATCAATTGAGACAAGCCTACACAAGCGATGGTCACTTCTGCATCACCAGCTTCACCAGAGAACCAATCGATAGGGTTTCTATTTTTCTCATCTAATAAAGCGCCTTGGCTATAGTGTACAGAAGTCTGAGGACTCACCTTTCCGACAACGCCTTCTAAGATGGTCACTAGATTATTGCTCTGCCCGTAGTAGTTGGCTAGTAAAGCTTGGGCGTGTGCAGCGGTAGGCCCGGTAACAAATATGCTTTGGATATCCTTTTTCAGTGGCAGTAAATCATCATTCTTAAGCAGTACAATCGATTTTTGTGCCGCTTCTTTACTCAAGGCCAAGTGTTCATCTGAGGCAATCACCTCAGGACCAATGTGGTCAAAAGGTACAGTTCCTATTGGATCAAATAGTCCAAGCTTAAAGCGAGTAGGTAATAACTCCCTAAGATTTTGGTCAATGGTTGCTTCGGTGGTCAAGCCTTCTTCTACAGATTTAATCAAATTGGGATAGGTATCACCGCAGTTCAAATTACAGCCTGTATTGATCGCCAAAGCCGCCGCTTCTTGCGGTGTCTCTACAATATTATGGCCATTAAAAAAGTCGACTATGGCCCAGCAATCTGATACGTAGTAGCCTTCAAATCCCCATTGCTTGCGCAAAACTTCCTGCATAAGATAAGGGTGAGCACAGCAGAGGTCGCCATTGGTACGATTATAGGCACCCATTACGCCTTCTACTTTTGCTTCGGTAACTAGTGCTTCGAAGGCGGGTAAATAGGTTTCCCAAAGATCTTTCCTATTGACTACAGCATCGAATTCGTGGCGTAATGCCTCTGGGCCAGAGTGTACCGCATAATGCTTGGCCATACCGGCAGCCTTCAAATATTTGGGATGGTCTCCTTGTAGACCTTTTACAAAAGCGACTCCAACTCTCGAGGTGAGGAAAGGGTCTTCTCCATAGGTCTCCTGCCCTCTTCCCCAACGTGGATCGCGGAATAGATTGACATTGGGTGTCCAAAAAGTCAAGCCTTGATACCTGCCCCTAAAATTATTTTGAATGGACACATTATACTTGGCACGTGCTTCGTCTGAAATGGCTACTCCAATACGGTGGATTAAATCCAAGTCGAAGGTAGCTGACATACCAATTGCCTGCGGGAAAATCGTAGCTCTACCATTTCTAGCTATGCCGTGTAGACACTCGTTCCACCAGTTGTAGGCAGGTACATCAAGCCGATCGATAGCTGGTGCTCCGTACATTAACTGACCGACTTTCTCCTCTAAAGTCATTTTAGAAATGAGGTCATTCACTCTTTGTGCTATAGGTAAATCAGGATTTTGAAAAGCGGGTTGTTCCATTTGTGATAAACCTAGATTACAGCTTAGAATAGCTGTGATTAGAATTAGATATTTGATCATTTTGTTCATTATTTGGAATGCTAGACAAGTAAGTTGATTCGACTAAATTAAACAATGATTTTTATTATAGGTCAGCATCTGAAAAAATAGATAAAAAACAGCCGATTATTAGAAAATTAATCCCCACAGAGGTCAGACTATCCTTTCCCAAAACACCTAATAGTGATTCCATTAATTATCATCTAGTACACCATTATGAAAAATCTATTTGTCTTGATCGTGCTTTGCTTCTTTTTTGGAACTTCGATTTCATTTGCACAGATTCAGGCTCATCAACTTCTAAAAGGAAGCAGTAAAGTCTGTTATTCAAAAACTTGGTTTAAAGCTCCAGTTGCTGGCAACTATAATGCTGGATCTGATATGTATGTCAAAGTAGATGCTCAAAATCACCAACACATAAAGCATATAGAACTCTATATCAATGGTCAATTCGTCCGAAAGGAGAATCATTTCCCGTATGAGTGGGCCAAAGGTTCGGGGCAATCTGATGCGTATCTGCGTAATCTCCAACCTGGGACTTACAATTTAAAAGCCAAAATCGTCGATAAATGCGGCCAATCCACTAATAAATATAAGACCTTTACGGTAGGGCCAATCCAGCGGGCACCCGTACAAACTTGTCAATACAAATCGTGGTTCAAGTATCCGAAAAACAACGGTACCTATCGCTATGGAGATGATGTTTATGTGCGTGTAGACACCAAACGCTATCAAGATATTGCCGAAATGCAGCTCTTCGTTAATGGCAAATTTGTTCGTAAAGAAGTCAGCTACCCTTTTGAGTGGGTCAAAGGTTCTGGCAATAGCGACCCTTATTTACGCAATCTGAAAAGAGGCACCTACAACCTAAAAGTACGCGTACGTACCAAGTGTGAAAAGTGGTACGAATATTACTGCAAGTTTTATGTTCGCTAGAAATTATTTAAATTTCACCTATGTGGATATCCTACCCTACTAAAAGCTCCGATCAGACTACTCACTATCAAATTGGTACAGCAGGAGGCTTGCTCAAGTTTAGTGAAGTTATCGATTTATGGATTGATGATCCTGCTTTTCGGGAATGGTATTCGGACCTGCTGAGCAAGGCTGATTTTGCTGCTTATTTTTGGGAGCATCCGCCCTTTACAAGAGCAGAGCTTTCGTTAGATTACGAATTTGTTTTAGTCAACAGTAGTCAGCTCCCTAGGATTAAAGCGAATCCAAAACCATTTCAAGGATTTTTTAATAAAAAGTCGCTCATTGTTGACTTTCCAAATCTAAGAGGAGATGCCCATTTAGTAGTTCCGGTAGCTTTGCATAGCGATACAGATTACAGCCATTTGGCCAGCTTTTTGTGTTCAGCAGAAAAGAAGCAGATCGATCAATTTTGGAAAAAGGTCGGTCATACTTTTAAGCAGAAAATCAACCACAACCCACTCTGGCTGAGCACCCATGGCTTAGGCGTGGCGTGGTTGCATGTACGGATCGATCAACGTCCCAAATACTATCATCACTCCAATTATATGGTGTAAGAATAGGGCGTTAAAAGCCTCCTCAACAGCAAATAGGTCATACCTGGTCGCTAGATGGTACTGGATATAGTCAGGATTGGCATAAATGCTTTAGTAACAGCTAAAAAACAAGAACGACTAACTATATGAGAGATTTTGACCCAAGTTTC
>JBELML010000115.1:0-5447 GCA_042095835.1 Saprospiraceae bacterium | reverse complement strand
TAACAGCTAAAAAACAAGAACGACTAACTATATGAGAGATTTTGACCCAAGTTTCCAAGTTCCATTTTCTATAGAAAAGATCATGCAAGATTATTCCCACCCTTGGGCTATTGCTGGAGGCTGGGCTATTGATCTCTTTTTGAATACTGTCACTCGAGAACACCAGGACATAGAAATTGCCATTCCTCGAAAGGATCAGTTACGCATTAAAAGCTATTTGACAGACTGGGATTTGCAGTTTATCACCAGTGGAACCTTCAATCACTGGCCAGCTGACCACTTTCTGGAATTACCCATTCATGAAATTCATGGTTTTCAAGAGGATGGCAACCGTTTAGAAATTTTATTGAACGAATTTGATGGCGGTATATGGAAATTCAGAAGGAATCTTTCCATTCAATACGCAACAGAGTCTGTAGTCATTACAAGCAGCTCTGGACTTCCTATTTTAAGCCCAGAGGTGGTTCTATTATATAAATCCAAATGGTTAGAACCAAAGGATCAATCTGACTTTCAATATACCTTACCTTTGCTTTCTGCAAACCAGAAAAAGTGGTTAAAGGCAGCTTTAATCACTCAATACACACAGCATGAGTGGCTGCGTTTCTTATAACCTTTCTAATACAATGGCAGACGCGCCGCCGCCGCCATTACAAAGAGTAGCAAGACCAAGGCCAGCGTCGTTTTGAGTCAATACATTTTGTAGAGTTGTCACAATTCTAGCACCTGATGCTCCGAGTGGATGTCCCAATGAAACGCCCCCACCATAGATATTCACTTTATCCATATCCACGCCCATTTCCTGTGCGAAAACGATGGGCACTACAGCAAAGGCTTCATTCACTTCGACATAATCGATATCGCTCCACTCTAAGCCTGCATTTTTTAAAGCTTTTGGAGCCGCTTTGGTTGGTGCAGTGGTAAAAAACATAGGATCATGAGCAGCATCGGCAAAGCCCCTAATTTTGGCGATAGGTTGGAGTCCTAGTTCCTCTACTTTTTCTTTAGACACTAGAATTAGAGCGGAGGCCCCATCATTAATAGTAGAAGCATTCGCAGCGGTGACTGTTCCCTCTTTTGTAAAGGCTGGTCTAAGGGCTGGAATTTTCTCAAATTTCACCCGTTTGAATTCTTCATCTTCAACTACTGATAGTGGATCACCTTTGCGCTGAGGTACAGATACGGCTACTATTTCCTCTTTAAAGATGCCCGCTGTGGTGGTGGCAGCTGCCCGCTCATAAGATCGGATAGCATAGGCATCTTGGTCTGCACGGCTTACCCCGTATTTAGTGGCTGTCTTATCTGCACAAACTCCCATAGCTACCTGGTCGTAGACATCTGTCAAACCATCTTTAGAAAGACCGTCAATCAAGTTGGTGTTCCCGAATTTGTTTCCCCAGCGCAGATTGGGCACATAATAAGGTATATTCGACATGGACTCCATACCGCCTGCAACGACTACATCATTATGACCCAGCATTATGCTTTGTGCCCCAAACATGATAGCCTTCATCCCTGAAGAACATACTTTATTGATAGTCGTACAAGGCACATGGTGACCTATGCCAGCTCCCAGAGCGGCCTGTCTCGCAGGAGCCTGTCCAAGATTGGCGGATACGACATTGCCCATTAGCACCTCGTCTACTTCGGAGGCCGCCACCTTGGCTTTTTCTAATGCCCCTTTGATGGCAGTGCTCCCGAGGCTGGTTGCAGAAATAGAGGACAAAACGCCTCCAAAACTACCAAGTGGCGTACGTACAGCAGATACAATAAATACGTCTTTCATGTTTCGTGGTTGTTTATTTTGGTTAAGTAGCTATTCACAATTAACTATAAGTTTTATAATGACCGCCTACTTAGCTTGTTTAGGTATGAATAAACCTAAGGAATGAGTCAATAATAAATTAAACATCTTTACTTGTTCTTTTGCCGCCCAGTTTCGTTAAAAAGCCTCGTAGATGCGCTGCATCGCCTGCATTTTTTGCCTCACTGAACAGCAAAATACCTGCGTAAATCTTGTATACTTTATTAATGCCCCATTCCTAAGGGTATTTAACTAGATTGATTTTTTGCGAATTTTCGCTACAAAAGTAATTTTTTCAAAATCCCTTTCCAAATTAACACCTTGCTTTAGGGAAAAGATGTGTTTTGGTGTATCCCTACCCTCGTTATACTCAGCCGGGATTAATTCGTCCAACAACGCTGAAGCCTTGGGACTCATTAACATTAAATTAATAATTATTTTGAAAAAACTTGTGCTTAAAATTTAATGGTCTTATATTTGCAATCCGATTCAAAGAAAGCTTTGAATCTATACTAATATCGCGGTGTGGAGCAGTTGGTAGCTCGTCGGGCTCAAGTAAGCAATTTCTAGTCGATTAATTTAGACCACTTCTAGAATAATCTCTTTTAAAGCTAGTTACTTGCAAGGGCTGTTTTGGTAGAAATACCAGAATGAATATCTGTCAAATTCGGGGAAGCCTGTAGTGTGGTAATCCCGAGCCAAGTTCTGAATCCATTTCAGAAAAGGTGTAGAGACTTGATGGCAGACATCCTCCTCTAAATTAATTAGAAAGGATGAAGGGAAAGTCCAGACCATCAAATGCTGACAATTTTGTCAGGAGTAGCGAAAGCTATAGTGGTACGCATAACCCGAAGGTCGTAGGTTCAAGTCCTGCCGCCGCTACAAAGTAAAACCTGTAAGAAATTTCTTACAGGTTTTTTTGTTTTTCACCAACTAATCCACAACACCTACCGTCTACCAAAAGAAAAAGCATGCCTATCAAATGCTATCCCAAAAGCTTGCTTCTCCTTTTGATCATCAGTTACAACCTGTTGGGCTGTGATGCTGAAAAGACAGATTTCCCCGGACCCTATGACGGTTTGTACGAAGCACATACGATACTAAGCCTAGCCACCGAACAGCATTTTCCTACTTTCAATATCAGAGATACCCTGCGGTATTTTAGAGATACAGTAAACTTCCAAGTCACTATCCAAAATGGGCATTTTGAGAAAAGAAGTGCTCGCCTGCCTTTACCTGAAGTGCTCTTAGATTGCGAGGGAGACTTTCTCGACCTCAATGAGGCACTGGAATTCCGTGCTACAGCATGTAGCTGCTGGTGCAATTGTGATCCCAACATCGACTGTGCAGGTGATCCCATTCTTGGCGTCTATGACATCATTTCTTCTCAAGATCAATTAGAACTCTATCTACGACAAGAAAGTGCAGATACCCTGGAAAGCCCCTCAGGCACACTATACAATTACTGGATCTATGAGAAACACCTATCGCTAACAAAAATTGACTAATCCTATGCTTTATACATTAAGAGCATGGCCTCTAGTATTACTCAGCTTATTGATTTTAGGCTGTGCGCAGGAAGACGATTGCTGCTTCCTTTCCCCTACAATTGCAGACGAAGAGTGGTCTTCTATTAGCATTAAACGTGACCGCGAGACTTGGGTAGCGCCCCACGATCTATGCTTAGCATTCGATACAGATTCTACTTATACCTTATTATTGGATGTCAATCGATGTAGTGGCCAGATGCAACTCGATCTAAACTCAGGCACCATCGAAATCTTGAATACCTCCTGCACTTTTGCCTGCTGTGATTCGGAATATTCTGTGGCCTTATTCCAGTTTTTAATGGAAGTCGATCGTTTTGAAATCCTCTCTAAAAACCTCATTTTATACAGCGCATTAGACGAAGCTCGATTCGAATTAAAATAATACCAATGAACGATCTAACAAAAGTCTACCCGCTTACTCTTTTCCTGGTCCTTAGCTTATGGAGCTGTAAGAACAAAGACGATTGCTGTGTTCTTTTTCCTGATCTAATAGGACAAGAGTGGCTTTCTGTAAGCATCCAAGAAGGTCAAAACATAGACAATGCACCACACGATCTCCTCCTTACGTTCTCCTCAGATTCTGCCTATTCACTTCAATTGGATGTCAATGATTGTGGAGGAGACCTGGTACTTGACCAGCGTATTGGTAACATCCAATTCATCAGTACATTATGCACTGAGGCTTGTTGCGATTCAGATTATGCCATGCATCTAAAGAGCTTTCTGAGCGAAGTTGATCGATACGAACTGACTATCCAAGAATTAACTCTATTCAAAGGTAATCATCAAGCTCGGTTCAAGATCAAGTAGAACCGCTACCCTAATGCTTGAACCAGGATTGGTAATACTGCCCATCATCAATCTTCATGGCCGCTTCTGTCAATTGTAGCGGCTTGAAAGTATCGATCATTACGGCCAGCTCGGCGGTTTCTTTTTTGCCAATACTTGCCTCGTAGGTACCAGGATGTGGCCCGTGTGGAATACCACCAGGATGCAAGGAGATATGCCCAGGCCCAATATTCGTACGACTCATAAAATCTCCATCTACGTAGTAAAGCATCTCATCGGAGTCAATATTGGAGTGGTTATACGGAGCGGGTATAGCCTTGGGATGATAATCATACAACCTAGGACAAAAAGAACAAACTACAAAGGCACTGGTCTCAAAGGTTTGATGCACTGGAGGTGGCTGATGCACTCGTCCTGTAATGGGCTCAAAGTTGTGTATCGAAAACCCGTAGGGATAGTTATAACCATCCCAGCCTACCACATCAAATGGATGGCTAGCATAAACGACTTCATGTAAAACGCCTTGCTTTTTTATTTTTAGGAGAAATTCCCCTTTTTCATCTATCGGTTCCAGGTCTTGTGGCAGGATATAATCGCGCTCACAAAAAGGAGAATGCTCCAACAACTGCCCAAACCAATTGCGATATCGCTTTGGCGTATAAATAGGATGAAAAGATTCTGCGTACAAAATTCGGTTATTCGAAGTATCAAACTCAATTTGGTAAATCACACCTCGCGGAATCACTAAATAATCACCGTATTGAAAGGAGATATTGCCCATCAGTGTACGCAATATACCAGAGCCTTGGTGGATAAAAAGCAGCTCATCTGCATCTGCATTTTTATAAAAATAGGAAATCAAAGATGCCTGAGGCGCAGCTACACCAATATGAATATCACTGTTTACCATCAAGGTCGTTCGACTGTATAAATAATCTGCCTGCGGTGGAATATCAAAACCAATCAATTTACGAGACTTGATATTTTTCTCAACCGCTATTTGGGGACTCTTATCGACACTACCCAGTACCTCTTTCACCATCGTTGGCGGGTTGATATGATAAAGTAGAGAAGACATTCCATCGAATCCTATTGTACCGAATAGCTGCTCGTGATATAGATTACCATCAGCTTTTCGGAACTGAGTATGTCGTTTGGAAGGTAGATTTCCTAGTTTGTGGTAGATAGGCATGGGCGGATAAATAAGTTAATGTATGAATGAGAAAATGCGCGAATGCTGTGAGCAACTTATAGAAGCTGTTTAAAGTTTCCTTGTTGGGCTATCAAAAACATCTTTTAAGGCT
>JBELML010000114.1:0-20505 GCA_042095835.1 Saprospiraceae bacterium | reverse complement strand
GTAAGGAATTGAAACTCGTAACTATCAATCATCTGATTTGGACTTCCTGCTCTCAATCGCACCGTAAGGAATTGAAACCCAAGTACACCTGTATTACCCTTGAAAGTGTTTCCTCTCTCAATCGCACCGTAAGGAATTGAAACTTGTTTGTCCTGCCATTAAAGCCTTAACAGCTCCGTCTCTCAATCGCACCGTAAGGAATTGAAACTTCGGTAAAGTCACGCTTTCCCATATCCAGCCCAACTCTCAATCGCACCGTAAGGAATTGAAACCACAAATAGTACAAATTACCCTCCCGAAGTCGTCGCTCTCAATCGCACCGTAAGGAATTGAAACTCCTCTTTAGTCTTTTCCATCGCTAATTGTATAGCTCTCAATCGCACCGTAAGGAATTGAAACCTTTGGTGGCGGGGTCTTGTTGCTTGTCCGCTTTACTCTCAATCGCACCGTAAGGAATTGAAACTCATTTTAAACGGATTAGATGACATGGACTTTTAAACTCTCAATCGCACCGTAAGGAATTGAAACTTCTTAGACTCAAGGGTACGCGCATACTTGTACCGCTCTCAATCGCACCGTAAGGAATTGAAACTAGACGGGCGTAGAGTGACCTTTAAAATTCCAACACTCTCAATCGCACCGTAAGGAATTGAAACCTTCATTGTAGCTTGTCGGCATAACTGCCGCCCTGCTCTCAATCGCACCGTAAGGAATTGAAACATAGAAAGCTTTTTAACAGCGGCCAAGGTGCTATCACTCTCAATCGCACCGTAAGGAATTGAAACATGTAGATAGTAAAAAATATACTGTAAGTATTGAGGCTCTCAATCGCACTGTAAGGAATTGAAACTAGGTTTATGACAATCGAATGCGTGCAAGATAAGCCCTCTCAATCGCACCGTAAGGAATTGAAACAAGCCAGACGGAAGCGGTAGCGCTTACCACAAGCCCTCTCAATCGCACCGTAAGGAATTGAAACAGTACTATTGCTTTAGGTAGCTTGGAAGTTTACACTCTCAATCGCACCGTAAGGAATTGAAACTATGCGAATATGATGCAATAGCAGACCTTTTCGATCTCTCAATCGCACCGTAAGGAATTGAAACTTGGTGATAACACCGCCCCAATTGCCGTGATGAAACTCTCAATCGCACCGTAAGGAATTGAAACGAAATTTTCGGCAAAAGCATTGACATAAGATATTTCTCTCAATCGCACCGTAAGGAATTGAAACGTAAAACAATAAACCGTATTCACAATTTCCGACTACTCTCAATCGCACCGTAAGGAATTGAAACATGGAAAAGTATTTAAGACCCGAAACGCTATTTGGGCTCTCAATCGCACCGTAAGGAATTGAAACACGTTTCCAGAATTATAGTATATGTCAGAACTATTGCTCTCAATCGCACCGTAAGGAATTGAAACATATAAGTGACTGGAATAACATACTACCTTGCCTACTCTCAATCGCACCGTAAGGAATTGAAACATGTGATCGTTGAACAATGTCTGAATCCCTCTAAGCTCTCAATCGCACCGTAAGGAATTGAAACTGATTATCGGTAGTCGGGATGACAGGATTTGAACCTCTCTCAATCGCACTGTAAGGAATTAAAACAGCCATAAGTGTTTCTTTTTTATAAATCAGGCAAGTCCTATTTGGTAATCCTTCCTCCATAGTTATACTTTACGCACTCCATAGTTTCGAAAACCTTTACAACTTTCGTATTTTCCCCTGAACTAATACCTTTACTGATCCATGAACTACAGCGACTTTGAATCTGAAATTGATCCAAGGATTTTGGAAAGAGGAAAAGACTATACCCTCAAAGGTCTTGTACAAGATTTGACTAAAGAGGGTGGCCACTGGTATGCTACCGTAGATGGCACCCATAGCTATGAGGTAGTCATCAAAGGGATTCGTAAAATACAATATTGGGAGTGTGATTGCCCTTATGATCAGGGGCCTATCTGCAAACACGTGGTAGCTACGATGTACGCCATTCGAGAGCAGATGGCAGCAGATCGAATCAATAAGCCAAAGCAAAAAAAGAAAGGGAAAAAGCCAATCGATGAAATCTTCAACAATGCAGAACCTGCTGATCTTCTCCAATTTTTCAAAAAAAATCTCCGCTATCATAAAACCTTGAAGCAGAAACTATTAACAGAGTTCTTGCATACTATAGGCGATGCTGACCCAGATCGCTATCGGCGTGTCGTGGAGGATATGCTTAGAAATATTCGCAGTGCATATGGCTATATCGAATTCAGAGCAGCTAAGCAGCTTAGCCAAGCTTTTGACCGCTTATTAAACCAAGCGCAGGCCGCTTTTCAACAACAAAACTACCTAGATGCCCTAGGCATTTCTCAAGCTATCATGGAGCAGCTCCCGACCTTACTACTCACCGTAGACGATTCTAGTGCTTATCTTCAAGGGAATTTTTATGACGGATCACAAATCATACTCCGCCTACTCGAAGCGCCGATTGCGCCAATGTTTCGAGACCAAGTTTTTGAGGCGGTGCTGACTATTTATAAGGTCGATCAGTCTGATTTTGACCTTAGCAAAGACTTGCTAGCCTCCATCATCCCATATGATTGGGAGGAGGAACAGTATCAACAACTAGAAGATATATTAGTAAAGGAGCTGCATCAACTTACTGGAAATCATGTTGAGTATGAACAACCCTTTTATGTCAGTACGCTCTCTGACTTGTATGATCAACTAAAAGCAACAGATAAAAAAACAAGGCTCCTTCAGAAGTATATACATCTTCCTAAAGCTAGAGCTAGCTTCCTTGAGGATTTACTTGAAAAAGAAGATTATCCTGCTGCCAAGCAATTGCTGGAAGAAGGCATCCAATTGGCCAAAGCTCAAGGCCATCCGGGCACCGTTAAACGCTGGCAAGACCTCGAAATGGAAATCAGCAAACGCACTGGTGATCCTCAAGCTTTGCAAAAACAACTATCCGAAGCTTTTTTAAGGTTTAAAGACATCTCTTACTTTAGTCAGCTGAAAACTGTAGTTCCACAAGAACAATGGGAAGAGGTGAAAAATCAATTTGTCGAAACTTTCCGTAAAGGAGATCAATATGCCCACTCCCAAGAAAGTCACGCTATAGCGAATATTTTTATCCACGAAGAAGAATGGGAAAAGCTATTGAAATATGTCCTAAAAAAAGGCGACAACCCACACCACAACCTCAATAATTATGCCCAATACCTGGACCACAGATATCCTGATGAGATGCTAGCCTTATACAAACCTAGAATCCTCCATCAAGCATTTAGCGCGCATCAAAGGAGCGATTACCGAAAAGTTGCCCATCGCCTAAAGGCCCTCCTGGAAATAAAGGGCGGTAGAACGGTTGTAGAGGAATTACTCCAGGTATTTAGAGCGAAGTATTCTAATCGGCCGGCTATGATGGATGAGTTGTCTGGGGTTTTATAACCCATACACCCGACCCTCCGCATTCTCAAAAAACAACAACGCTACTTGCTGGCCATCAAAGACGGCATAGGAGTTGTAATTCATCCATTCTCCGAGATTGAGGTAGCGGCTGTGGCCATTGCTCAAGGTATAATCAATCGGTAAGTGGCGGTGACCAAAAATGAAATAATCTGCCGGGATAGTGCTTAGTTTGCGCTCGCAGTACTGAAGGAGCCACTCTCCTGCTTTTCCATGAAAAACCTCGGTATGTTGCTGTGCTGCTCTACTTTTGCCTGACCAAAACCAAGCCATTCCAATCCCAAGATTCGGATGCACGCGGGCAAATAACCATTGGCAGATTGGATTAGCAAAGACTTTCTTGAGCATTTTATACCCATAATCTCCTGGCCCTAGCCCGTCGCCGTGTCCTAAGAAAAATAACTGCTCATTGATTTCTACTTGGATAGCTTGTCTTATGATCGGTATATCCAACTCCTTTGGGAAGTAATCGAAAAGCCACATATCATGGTTGCCCGTAAACACATAAATCGGTATATCGGCTGCTCGCAAAGCTGCTAAACAGCCCAAAAAACGCACATAACCTTTCGGTACTGCAGTGCGATATTCAAACCAAAACTCAAATAAATCTCCTTGTAAAAAAACAACTCCCGCATCTTGCTTAATGGTATTCAGCCAACGCACTATTTGGATTTCGCGCAGGCGGGCAGCTTGTTTGCCATCGATACCTAAGTGAAAATCCGAGGCAAAGTAGGCTTTCTTTCCAGCAGGTAGCTGAATCTTTGTAGGTATCTTATAAGCTAGTTCTTTACTCACCGATTATTTTATGCATTTATATTTACAAATGTATCGATCTTCCACGGGAATGCCTTAATGAGCGTAGGAATTAATGCTCGAATGCTTGAAATGGAAGTAGGCCACCAGGAGATTATTCTGTATATTCCCCTTCAATTTTCAACTCAGACAAATGGATATTAATCTCATCGGCAAAAACGCTATCGTTTGTGGAGCTAGCAAAGGCATCGGGAAAGCTGCTGCCTATGCCCTCTCGAAGCTAGGGGCTTGTGTTACTTTAGTGGCGCGTTCTCAAGCACTCCTTAGTGAAATCTCTCTAGACCTAGATAGCAAGCGGGTACACGACAAGCAAGACCATGATTATCTAATAGCAGACTTTAGTGATCCGGCTGATCTAAAGAAAAAGATTCTCCTCTTACGCCAGAAACGAGTGTACCATATCCTGATCAATAATACGGGTGGGCCCGCAGCTGGACCTATTTTAGAGGCCGCACCGGAGGCTTTCCTAGCGGCCTACCAACAGCACTTGATCTGTAATCACCTTTTAACTACCCTCCTCGTACCCAACATGAAAAAAGCTGGATATGGGAGGATCATCAATATTGTTTCTACTTCTGTAAAAACACCTATCGATGGACTTGGTGTATCTAATACTACTAGAGGTGCTGTAGGGAATTGGTCCAAAACGATGGCTACAGAGTTGGCACCTTTGGGTATCACCTTGAATAATGTGCTACCTGGCTCTACCGATACGCAGCGGCTGAGAAGTATTATTGCAAGTATGGCTGAGAAAAAAGGTATCTCTGTAGAGGAGGCTACCGAACAGTGGCGCAGCCGTGTTCCGATGGGACGCTTTGGGTCACCAGAGGAGATTGCCAATGCAGTGGCTTTCCTGGCTAGTCCTGCAGCTTCATTTATTACTGGCACAAATATTACAGTCGACGGTGGAGCAACAAGAACATTATAAGCAGTTTTCGATTCCTACTGAAAACGGTACTTTCCATGCACACTTCTATGGTAATGGTCCTGAGTATGCACTGGCTATTCATGGATTCGCGCAGGATGGGCAGTATTTCGATGCTCTAAGTCGCCAATTTCCAAAACTGACGATTTGTGCGATTGACCTCCCTTGGCATGGGAAGACTCATTGGCAAGCCGAAACTTTAGAGCTTAGAGATTTTGATCCGATCATTAAATTCTTGGATAAGGAGGGGCCTATTCATTTGGTGGGCTTCAGTATGGGGGCGCGTATTGCCATTGCTTTGAGTCAAGTTTATCCAAGATTGACAAAAACCATGTGTCTTTTATCACCAGATGGTATCGCTGGCCCTTATCAATTCTTAACCGAATACATCCCGCAGTCTTGGCGAAAAGGCATCGGTCGCCTACTGGATCGACCAGATTGGTTGCTACAGAGTACTCAGTTTTTATTTGATAATGGCGTCCTGAAACGATTTCCGCATCTTTTCGTCAACAAACACATTAAAGATTCAGAAAAGCGAGATCGTTTATTTAAGATTTGGCAATCGCTACCCAATTTCCCTGTGACTTTGGGAGCTAATGTAAACACGCCTACTACTTTTATTGTAGGGGAAAGAGATGAACTCGTCCGGGTAGAGTCGATTAGAAAGTTTGCAGCTATTCTCTCTCATCATAAGGTGTATGAAGTAGATCGTGGACATGATGTCTTGCCTTTACCGCCTGGTTTGGAGGTCTTTTGAACCACATAGGGCAGATAGGAAACATAGATACCCTGAACCATTTAAGGGATTATAAGGACATTTAAGATCTTTTGAACCACATAAGGCAGATAGGAAACATAGATACCCTGAACTACATAGCACATAGCACATAACCATATAAGGGATTATAAGGGCATTTAAGGTTTTTTGAACCACATAGGGCAGATAGGAAACATAGATGCCCTGAACCACATAATACATAGCACATAGCATAGCATAACACATAAGCTAATGTAGGAACTATGTTTTCTACTGTTTTCTATGTGGTTCCATTTGAAGTCTTTCGAGAACTTATCGCATTATCAAGCTTTAGTCCAAATACGGGTATTTAGGTTGAGTTCCTCTACGATACTTTCATTGATTTTGATTAGCTCATAGATTTTGCGTACGTTTTCGTAGTTGACTCCTGACTTAAAGAGTGGAGGTTCGAACAACTTTTTGGCAATGGAGATTGCACAATATATCCTGGTGTCTATGAATGAAAAATAAAAAGTCTTTCCGTGCAGCTCTTTCAATCGACACATGGCTTCCATCATCGCTGGAGTGAGAATATAGCGCGCTTCTTGCTGGTCTGTGGAATAAACGGCAAACTCCTCTTCAAATTTCTGATCCTCTAGGGTCACCAACTCTCCGCGCGTACTCAACTTCTGGAAGGCTTTGCCAAAGTTGCCAAACATCTTCTCGGAGCGATCTGGTAATACAAACGTTTTGCCGTGAAAATGTTTATGAAAATCAGCATGAAAAAATAAACCCTTAAAGATGGTATGGTAGGTGGTTTTGGTTCGACCTTTGGAGTCGGTGGTGGTGGTTTTGTATTCTGTATGCAGCTCTGAACAAGCAAAGTCCGTCTCGCCAATCCTACCAGAAAGCAGGTCATCGCCATTGTATCGATCGACGCCAGTGCGGAAGAGTTGGCTCTTGTGGTACACCTCGCGGGTGATGCGTTCGTCTGGATGATAATTCCACTCCGGATTAGTGACTTCAATGATTTTTCTAACTACCCGTTCTTTATAGGAGGTACGAAAGATCTTCCATGCCTTGTTGTAGCGATAAAAATAATACAAAGCTCCTCCTCCAGGTGCCACACCCAGCCACTGAATATCGCCATCGAAAAGCCAAAATAGGATCACAGCAGGTGCCCCAAATATTCCAGCAATAATGGCTTCTGTTCTTGCTTTTTTGCGTAAAGACTCCAAGCCCTTGAGCTGATCTTTGAGCTTGGTTTCGTATAAATGTTTTATGTCTACGGACATCTGTGGTATAGTGGTGTATTCCTACTGATCCGCAACTTGCATGTCAGTAGGGGTTTGATGATAGGTATTTTATGTACAGCGCTGCCAAGTCTGGAAATCGACCTGTTGACAAAAAGTCAATCCCGCTCTGCTATGTTTGAAATTAGGCATTAAACAAGCCTCCAACATCTACATTGCCCCGCTCTACCTCTGGGATATCAAAGACGGCTTTCCGGCCAAAATTAAAGGCCCCAGCAATGAGGTTATTCGGAAAAGTCTCTACTGAGTTGTTGTAGGCTGTCACCGCTGCATTGTACGTACGGCGAGCTGCCGAAAGCTGTGACTCTACTTCATTAAGGGAGCGTTGCAGATTTAGAAAATTTTGGTTGGACTTGAGGTCAGGATAATTCTCGACAGCAACCATCAATTTTCCCATTGCGCTAGAAATTTGACTTTCGATACCTGCTCGCTCGGCACTATCGCCTTGAGCATTCATGGCTTTGGTGCGCAGCTCTGTAATTCCTTCTAGTAAATCTTTCTCGTGCCCCATAAATTCTTTGACAGTATTGACCAGATTAGGTATCAAGTCAAAGCGCTTCTTGAGTTGAGCGTCGATACCTCCAAAGGCATTTTCGACATTATTGCGCTTACGTACCATGTTGTTGTACATACCTACCATGAAGAGGGCAAGTAGTGCCATGAATCCAAAAAAAATGGCTAAAAAGGTTCCCATGTTTTGTGTAATGATTTAATGGTGTATTCTTAATAATGATAATACAAAATCGTTTATTTCTTCGTCAGTAGCATTTTTTTTTGATTAGTGTGCTACCTTTTTCTACAAGACGCATAAGCCTAGCGATTTTCCCGATTTAGTTGCCTCTTAGTAACAGCCAAAAAACAACTTACCGATTTTGATGGAATCTTCCCGATCTAAAGTCGGGACAGGCTTGCTCCAATACGGCGTTAAAAAGCCTCGCTGATGCCCTGCATCATCTACGTTTTTTTGCCTTGTCTTGGCATGAATTTATCCCGACCTTCCGTCGGGAATCTTCTCGATCAAAATGCGGGACTTATTCTTTGTCCGTTACTAAGAAAGTAATTTATGGATAATGCCGATTATTCATCCAGAAAATATCTCCTTGTTTTCGATACACGTCCTTTCCTTGTGGTCTAATGAATAGCTCGTCTAGAAAAATGGACTCTCCTCTTAAACGTGGGTTCGTCAACACAATCTGAAATTTGCTATCGGCGGCAGCCGGTTTAAAATCCATCTCTAACATTGCCCAACCATTATTATCAAAAAGATCAATGATCCGATGGCAGTCCATTTTGTGCTGTCGAATATGATTTCCCTCGACATCGTATTCATCAATTTGGAAAGAAGACCGCGTACGTCGATCATCGGCGATGTACATCCACAAACTCAAGGTATAAGATTGCTCAGCTACTTGACTGGGCAGCGTAGGCACATAAATGATATTTTGCTCACTCGCTACGCCCTGAAAACCACCTGTACCAAAGTAAAACTGCTCGGCACTTGGGTCGTCCAAACCATCATAGTAATAATTAAAAAGACTATCTACTGCTCCAAAGCCCGCTTGCCAAACGAGGGTCGTATCGGTCTTGATTTTTCGCTTCAGCTTTCTAGATTTTTCCTCAAGCCTATTCTCAAAACTTTCTAAAGGCAATCTATACAAACGTAAACGATCCCCTGCACTGTACAAGGGCACCGATCCATTGAGTAGGTGCTCATATCGGTCTTTTTCTTTCTCATACTCTCTTTGATCTACCATTAATAAAAAGGGTCGAGTATCCTGAATCGTATCAAGCAAATTGGGTCTCCGATAAGGCTCTGTCATAAATTGGAGCTGGTTGATCGTCTGTCCACTTGAAGTACGCGTCAACATCGCACTAGTGGTCGGCAAACCTGTTTGTAGCGACAACACCTGAGATTTTTGTAGAATATATCCTTCAGGCTCCCACCAAAATTGGTCTGAACCAATATGATAATAAGGTACCGTCAGCAGTGCCTGGAATTCTTCATAGTTAATACCTTCCAAATCTGCGAACGACTTTCCGGGTTTGAACTCTTCTACTTCGTCAAGGTCCAGGTTATAGCCATAGGTCGAATGGTAGGCTTCGGAGAGCAAAAGGCCCAACAATAAAGACAACCAGAGATAAGCTAGTCTATGCTGATGTAATTTTTCATACAACCAAACAAAAACAATAATATTGATCACATAGTAGAAAAACCAGGCAAAACGCCCCACCGAACGAAACTGCCGATAAGGTCCGGCATAATCCAATAAAAATTCTAAGCCCTGCAAGGTAAAAGGCACTCCTAAAGCCAATACCAACAAGACCAGAGATGCCCAAAAAGCATGCGATAAAAAAGCCCCGTGGCGATGCTGGAATTCAAAAATGGAACCTTTGGCCTTTCTGCGCAACCAGTTGATCCCGATCGCAAAGCAAGTAAAAAACGCAATAATGCCCATATAGGACCGATTCTCAAGGCCCATCGTACGCATTTTGATCACTTTTTCATTGATCAATTGAAAGTAGGGCTGATCCATAGAGCTGACAATTCCCTCCCATAAAGCATGAAACTGGAAAAAGCCCCAAGGCTCAGGTGTGCGATCTGCTACATGATCTTTCATAAAAAGCCAAAACACAAAAAAGCCCAGTGGTACAATCATTTGCACTCCGTAATGCAGGATATAACGCGGCAAACCTCTCCAATCGAGTTTTGCAAGAAATTTGAATAAAAAATAAAAGGAGATACTAAAGGCCAGGATGGCGAAGTAGTAGAAATGAATTAGGGAATACAAGACCACCACCACTGCTATCCATAGACTATATTTAAGTTTCCAACTTTGCTCAAACTTCAAAAGCAAATACAATACTATCGGGATCACTTCAGGGTGAGACAAGCCATAATGCGACTGTATTCGATGGATTTGGGGTGATAAAAAAGTCAAACCCGCTGCCACAATTACGGCATACCAAAGAGGCACCTCCATCTCTCGAAAAATAAAAAATAGAAATAAGCCGCATAATAGAATAGACAGCAACATGGAAAGGTTGACAATAGCAATCGTATGCTGACTAATATCAACAATATTTTGAGAAATAAACCGAATCGTATTTGATACAATAGGCTGGGTCGCAGATGGAATCACATGGTCGCCGTAGGGATAGTGCATACCCGCATAATGCGTATAGCTTGTATCGTGCATCGCATGATAAGCAATAGTCGTATAGGCTTTGAAGCCATCGCCATAAGGTTCTATGACCCTTTCTGGATGCTGAAGGTAGGAACCAAACCGCAGTACGATAAGCATCAGCATGATCCCTGCCATCAAAAAGGTGTGCGTCCAAGATTGCTTAGCCATAAACAGATTTTGTGTAGAATGCCTAAAGATAAAAGCTAGCGGACGATAATAAAAATGGGAAGCTCCGCAGCGATGAAATATCGTGCGGAGCTTTAATGAAGTTTCTCATTAGTAGTTCTCCGAAAGGTCCTGATTTACCTGACATATCGATGCTGAGCTGTGGATATAAAAGACCGTTCCTCTACTCCGTCTTTGTTCCTGTTTAAAATCGATGTTGTCAGACGCTCTAGTTATAATGGGAATCGCTTGTCAAAAAAAATCGGTTCAGGGATTATAATTGGGATCATATTAGTGTTTTAAAAAGGATATGTATATGGGGTTGGTTTGTAAATAGCCACTGGGATTGAAAGTTATTCATGGAATTATAAAGTGTGCTAAAGGGTATTCTAAATTCACCGTTCCTGGCCATTTTTTGACCGATCACACCCTTAAGACGTACGTATTTAAAAAAGTCACATTTATTTTTTCAACTTATTAATTGATGTGATTATTAAGTGTAGAACTTATAAGCGAAATCGATTATCTTCGCCGGCAAATCAATAGATATGCGATTCGGTATAATTAGAGAAGGTAAAGTTCCACCAGATGCACGGGTAGCTTTAGTACCTCAGCAGTGCGCAAGTATTCATAAAGATTTTGATGTGGACTTAGTCGTTCAACCATCTAAAGGAAGGATTTTCGCAGATCAGGAGTACCTTGATCATGGTGTCTCGCTACAAGAAGATTTGCGCGACCGCGATATTCTATTAGGTGTAAAGGAGGTACCTATTGAGCAGCTGATTCCCAACAAAACCTACCTTTTCTTTTCGCATACCATCAAAGCGCAGCCTTATAATAGAGATCTATTGAGGGCTATACTCGCCAAAAACATTCGCCTGATCGATTATGAGGTCTTGACAGATGGAAAGGGTAAACGGCTTATTGCTTTTGGGAAATTTGCCGGCATGGTCGGTGCGCACAATGGCTTATTGACCTATGGTAAACGTACAGGCCAGTTCGGCCTCAAAAGAATGCATTTATTTAAAGATTATGCGGCAGCCAAAGCGGCCTATCAGCAAGTCAATTGGCCCAAGATAAAAGTGGTAGTAACAGGTACCGGACGAGTAGGAATAGGAGCGACGCTGGTTCTGGACGATATGGGTTTCCAAAAGGTAGCGCCCCAAGATTTTCTAAACAACACCTTCGATAGCCCAGTCTATACCCAATTAAAGGTGAAGGATTATGTCAAAAGAAAGGATGGGCAAGCTTTTGTCAATCAAGACTTTTACCAAAATCCAGCTGAATTTGAGAGTATATTTCAACCATTCACCCAAGCAGCAGACCTTATGATCAATGGTATCTATTGGGACAATGCGGCCCCTGCTTTTTTCACCCTTGAGGAGATGCAGGGTCCCAAGTGGGCAATGAAAGTGATTGCTGATGTCACCTGTGATATCGCTCCTGTATCTTCAATACCTAGTACACTACGTGCCACCACGATCCAGTCGCCATTTATGGGTTTTGATCCACATACAGGCCAAGAAGTAGCTCCTTTTCAGGATAGTAGCATTGATATGATGACGATCGATAATCTTCCGAATGAGTTGCCGCGAGATGCCTCTGAAGCCTTTGGCAATCAATTTATCGAATATATCTTGCCAGAGTTCTATAAGGAGCAAAGTGCTATTTTAGAGCGGGCTACCATTGCTCAGAACGGTCAATTGGGCAAATACTTCCAATATTTACAGGACTACGTCGGTTAAGCCAGCATTAAAACCCTAATTCATTAACGCTTTAGATCATTAACATCTATATTTGTAATTAATCAATTGAAGAGTACAGCATGGGAGTTGTTGCCTTATCCGCATTATTAGTCGCTGGAACTGGTTTCTATTTATTCGCTAGGACCTTTCCTAATTTCAAGCCTGGAATGAAAAAATTGCAGGCCGATCTAGCCATTCTCCAAAAAGAGCTAGATACGATGACGATTGATTTAGTACCTACTAGTACCAAGGAGCTAGAAGCGCTTTCTACCTCACAAACGCAAAATGCAGCGCGCAAACGATTCACGGCAAATAGCAAAGGGGTATTCATGACCATATTTGAAGAAGGCCTCTTTAAATATGCTTACCGAGCCTATAATGCCAAGCGCGGCGATTTTATCATCATGGCAGAAACAGAGAAAAGATCATTTTCCTACTTAGCTCAAAAAGGGCAGGTCAAAATGGTGATTGACGATCAGGTACTCGGCATTTATGACATAGCTACCAAAATGCTTCACTCTGCTAAAAACAAAAAAGTCATCGCACAAGTGAATACCGCCAAAGCGGAGCAAAACCTGCTGCGAATTAAAGGCAGAGATGTAGCAAGTATGAATAAACTAAGCGCCACCGATGCCAAATCGCTCAGTCAACGTGTATTCGAATATGTAGTAGATGGCCTAAGCGCAGAAGAACGAGCAACCATTGTCGCCATCACCATCTTTGAATTGGTCACGCTACATGATTAATCTAGGTATTGTAAATCCACTCGATTTTGCATTATCCTGATTCTTAGCATTTAAAACCATTTATTAAATTTGTTGTTGTAGATTCAAATTAACTCGTGATATGCGTTTTTCGAAGAAAGTGAATTTAGTGGTTTATCGTTTTAAAGAGAAAGGACTTGAAGTCTTTTTGGAGTACTTTGATAGTGAAGACCGCTGGCAAATTCCACAACAAGAAGGCGCACAAACCAAGGATCCCGACGAACTCATCGCCGAAGATACCTTAATCGAACTTGATCCTGTTAAAAATGAAGGTGGTGATCAAGAAGAAGCTTGGGCCGTTGAGGGCGAGTTCCACGATATCCCTTCCCTAAAATCAATGCTTTACGAAGACGCCGTTTTTCTGAAAGATCAATTCACGAATATCGAAAAGGGAGCCTTCCTTACTATTAAAGATGCTTTCAAAAAAGTCATGCCTCATCAATATCAATTCTTAAAAGAGTTGAAAGAAATCCTTACCGACCGCAATTCCTTGAAAGACTTGTAGGGAAATGTTGTAATGGGTGAATGAGTGAATACCTATTCATTCTTCATTGACTATTATCAAGCAGTGCTTCAATACCCTTCCTTCCTATTTATTTGGTGGATCATTTGTTTTCCGGAGATTAATCTCTTGTAGTTTTCTGCAATTTGTAGCGCTACTGTTGCTTGATTGGTGACACTGGCAATGTGGGGCGTAAGAATGATCTTGGGATGTGTCCAAAAAGGATGTATTGGAGGTAGAGGTTCCTTGCTTAGTACATCTAGGTAGGCGCCTGCAATTTTTCCTACCTCAAGTGCCTCGATCAAATCTTCTTCTACTAAATGTTGACCTCTGCCTACATTAATGAGATAGCTTTGGGGCGGCAGATGATTAAACAATTCTTTATTTAAGATGCTTTTCGTGGCCGGAGTAAGTGGTAAAACACAAACAAGCGTATTGACTTGTGCTAAAAACGAAGTAAGCTCCTGGTTTTGTGTAGCGTAAACGGGGATACCTGAAAGCTGCTTGGGTCGATTAGCTAAGCCTACTACTTTAAAACCCAATTGGTGCAGAGATTGGGCTACCGCCTCCCCTAACTGTCCCATACCCATCACCCCTATCTTTAAGTCCTGATCTTGAACCGACAATCCTGACCATTGTTGACGCCTTTGTTGATCCAGATGCTGGAAGGTGTTTTTATGGAAATTCAGGACCGCCATTACCACATAACGGCACATATCTCTTGTCAAATTTGGGTCGACTACTCGTGCAATAGGTAAATGCGGAGGAATACCGGGATCATCGATCAGGTGATCAACTCCAGCTCCTAGAGAATGGATAGCCTGTAGCTGATCAAACCCATCTAAAACTCCTGATTCTTGCTTCCATAAAACCGCCATTTTGATAGCATTCGGATCGAAAGCACCTGCTTCGTTGAATACTTTTACCTCCGGCAATAATCCTTGTAAGGTGTCTTTCAGCAGATTAGTGTTGCGATCAGGAGCGTGGATAAAAATCATATTAATAAAAAGAAATGAGACAAGGATTGAATGCGTGAATGTGCCCAGCTATTTTTTACGGTCAGTGACGAATACGACCAGATCCTCCAAAGACTGCCTGGCTTCCGAATTGGGAAACTGATGGAGGAGTTCGAAAGCTTCGCTTCGGTATTGGTACATCGCCTTTTTGGCATATTCCAGGCCATCGCTGGCGTGAACGAAAGCGATCACTTCTTTAACTTTTTCAGGATTATCGCTATGTCTTTTGACTAGATTGATGATCCTTCTGCGATCAGAACGAGTAGCATTATTTAGTGCATAAATCAACGGAAGGGTCATTTTTTTCTCCTTAATATCGATACCGAGAGGTTTGCCGACATCATCGGTTCCAAAATCAAAGAGGTCATCCCTAATTTGAAATGCAATACCGATTTTCTCACCAAATAACTTGAACTGATCGATTACTTTAGGATCTTTAGATACGGAAGCAGCGCCAGCACTACAAGCCGAAGCAATTAAAGACGCTGTCTTTTGCCGAATGATGTCAAAATAAATTTCTTCTTTAATATCCAATCTTCTGGCTTTTTCGATCTGTAGGAGCTCACCTTCGGCAAGTGCTTTGATCGATTCAGAGACAATTTCCAGGAGTTTGTATTCTCCATTTTGCAGCGTGAGCAACATCCCTTTAGAAAATAAATAATCTCCGACCAGTACAGCGATTTTATTCTTCCAAAGTGCATTGACGGAGAAAAATCCACGACGCATGAAACTATCATCAACCACATCGTCGTGTACGAGCGTAGCAGTATGTAATAACTCGATAAAGGAAGCTGCATTAAAAGTACTTTCACTGATCTCTCCACAGATTTTTGCACTCAGAAATACAAACATAGGACGCACCTGCTTGCCTTTTCTACGAACAATATAATACGTGATCTTGTCGAGCAGCGGCACCGTCGAATGCATGGCTTTACGAAAGTGTTGCTCAAAGGATTTGAGCTCCGTTTCGATGGGACGTTTAATGTCTTTTAATGATTTTATTGCTCTATCGCTTGGAAGCATGCCTTGTTTATCTAATGGTATAATAGTGCTGATATCAATCTGCTTGTGCTGACAAAATCGTCAGTAATGGTGTATTTCCCGTACATATGGAGCTTTAGTTTTAGGGCGTAAGCTTTGTAAATTGTCATTACAAAATATTATTACCAAGTTCTTACTAGAATAATCCTGTGGGCAAGTGTTTTGTTCTGTGAAGATATTGTAACTTTGGGGTTCAATCCTACTTTTCACAATACTATTTAATTAACAACACGAATATGGCTAAGGATACACAATTATTCAATTTAATTAATGAGGAATTGCACCGTCAGCAGAAAGGTATTGAGCTGATTGCTTCTGAAAACTTCACAAGTCCTGCGGTGATGGATGCCATGGGGAGCTGTCTCACCAATAAATATGCTGAAGGGTATCCTGGTAAGCGTTATTATGGTGGTTGTGAAGTGGTCGACAAAGTAGAACAATTAGCGATTGATCGCCTCAAAGAATTATTTAGCGCAGAATATGCCAATGTGCAACCGCACTCCGGCGCACAAGCTAATGCAGCAGTATTCCTAGCTGTACTTCAGCCTGGTGATGCGATTCTCGGATTTGATCTAGCTCATGGTGGACACCTTTCTCACGGCTCACCTGTCAATTTTTCTGGCAAAGTATATAAGCCGCATTTCTATGGCGTAGAAAAGGAGACCGGCTTGATAGACATGGACAAGGTAGAAGCAAAAGCTCTAGAGGTCCAACCAAAATTAATTATCTGTGGTGCTTCTGCTTATTCTAGAGATTGGGACTATGCCCGCTTCAGAGCGATTGCAGATAAAGTAGGCGCCTTATTATTAGCTGATATTGCGCACCCTGCTGGTTTAGTCGCTGCTGGGCTATTGAATGATCCAATGCCGCATTGCCATATTGTGACTTCTACTACGCATAAGACTTTACGTGGACCAAGAGGAGGGATTATCATGATGGGTAAAAACTTCAATAATCCTTGGGGTAGAAAAACGAGAAAAGGCAACCCTATTAAGATGTCTGCAATACTGAATAGCGGTGTATTTCCTGGTATGCAAGGTGGTCCTTTAGAGCATGTGATTGCTGCTAAAGCAGTAGCATTTGGTGAAGCGCTACAACCTTCTTTCAAAGCTTATGGAGCACAGGTTATTAAAAATGCACAGGCTATGGCCAAAGCCTTTGTTGAAAAAGGTTATGACCTCATCTCAGGAGGATCTGATAATCACTTGATGCTATTGGATTTACGCAATAAGAACATCACCGGTAAGGTAGCGGAAGCGGCACTCGGAGTAGCAGATATTACGGTGAATAAAAATATGGTGCCTTTTGATACGCAGTCCCCATTTGTGACTTCGGGTATTCGAGTAGGAACCGCTGCCGTGACTACGCGCGGTTTCAAAGAAGCGGATGTCATCCAAACCGTAGAGTGGATCGATCGAGTGATCAAGCATCCAGAAGATGCCGCCCAATTAGAAGCGATTAAGCATGAAATCAATGCCTATATGGAAGCATTTCCATTATATGCGGAAGATGGAGTCATTGCATAAATAGGATAACAAGGTGACCTTGCAAGGGAAAACTTTGTGATTGGAAAGTCCTTAAGTTCAACTAGAAGAGCCAGCTTGATTGATCAAGCTGGCTCTTTCTAGTTTAAGCGCGTTGGCCTCCATTTTTTTCAAGATATAAAGCTTTAAGGAATGAGTCAATAACTAGTTGAATCATTTGATTAAATGACAAATAAAAAACAGCACCCAGAATTAATCATTTGATTAAATTTTAGGCAAAAAAATGCCTACTTGGGCATTTCCAGGTATAAATAGTTGAGCACCATATCAACGATCATAGTTTTGTTCTCTTCCAACATTTGGTCAAACCCTTGATCAGTCATTCTAGTTTTCGCCTTTAGGATTTCTTTTCCCATAAAGGGGAATACAATTAAGCCGATAATATTGGACATGAAATTTTGTGGAGAAATTGGTTTGATCTTCCCTTGGCTAAGTCAGGGTGGTGAGCTGTTTTTCCAAAACGGCTAGCGTTTGATCATTTCCCATCTGCCGACTAAGTTTGTCAGCATTCTTCTGCGACTCAGAAAAGATAAACATAGGGAGAAAGGGGTTCTCCTTAATGAAGTCAATATAGGCGGGCACAATTTTTTTTGATCTTAGTATGGAGCTCCTCTTGACTATCCAGAATACTATCCACCTGGTGAGACATTTTCCTCAATGCCTCGCCTGCAATGATTGCAAAGAGTTTTCTTTGCTACAATAGTATTAATGGGTACTAGCGACATTGTTATTCTTGATGCCGGCAGCTTCTGCGATATCTCTCGTCTTAGTAGCAGCGTAGCCTTTCTCTGTAAAGACTTCAGCACCTGCTTTGAGGATTTTCTCCTCCTCCATCGACACTTTCTCCATAGCTTCCAATTTGTAAATCTCTACAAGAGAGAACCAATTCTATGTTTAATCAAGTGACCAAACCCTAAGTTAAATCAGACTTATAAAAAAGTGCCTAATCCAAAATATCTACAAGATCATTGACTTGGTAAATCTGCCGGATGGCTTTTTGTAAGCGTTTGCGTGCAAAAAAGATTCTACTTTTTACTGTTCCTAATGGCAATTGCAATTGTTCGGCGATCTCTTCATACTTAAAACCTTGTAAATGCAATAGGAAAGGCATTTTCAGGGAATCATCTAGGGCATCGACCTGAACCTGGATTTCTGTAGCGGTCAAGGAGGATTCGCCCATGTTGTTGACCACTTTACCGCCCGAATCTAAGAGATAATCATTGCTAGTGAAGTCGTTGAAAGTTTGGCGGCGTTTGCGTTTGCGATATTCATTGATAAAAGCATTACGCATAATGGTCATCAACCAAGCACGCAAGTTGGTTTGTGGTTGGTAGTTTTTGCGGTATTTATAGGCCTTAAAGGCGGTCTCTTGTACTAAATCTCTGGCAGCCTCATGATCTTTGGTCAAGTTTAATGCAAATGCAAAAAGGGCCGAATTGAGTTGGTTAAATTGCAGGGTGAATTCCTTTGCTGTCATTTTATTTGGTTGAACTTTCCACAAAGATAGGTTTACTATCATTAACGACATAATTTTTTCCAAGGAAAAAAGGGTTTCTTTTTATTTGGATAGGGATTGGGGGTTATGAGGTTATAAGGTTATAAGGTTATGAGGTTATGAGGTTAAATGATTAGGGGTTAGTGGGTTATGAGTTTATGGGGTTATTAGTTTATGAGGTTAAGTGATTAGGGGTTAGTGGGTTATGAGTTTATGGGGTTATGAGTTTATGAGGTTATTAGTTTATGAGGTTATGAGGTATACTGACAAGGGTGGGGCCGGGAGATATTTGTCAGTAGTGTTTAGTGTTTAGTGGGTTATGAGTTTATTAGTTTATGAGGTTAAGGGGTATACTGACAAAGGTGAGGTCAGGAGATTTTCATTAGTATCGTCATATACATGACACATAGCACATAATACATGGCACATGACACATAGCAAAGCATCCCGACATCCGATGCGCTTCGCCGGGATTAATTCGACCAGATTGTATTGCTGCGCACTACAATGGTCTCATTAACTTGACGCCGGGAGCCTTTCGTTGGTCAAGTGTAAGCATTAGCGGCATATTATGTAACTTTGGAAGACAACGGAAAAGTGATGGATTGGAAATCAGCATTAAAGGGGTTCGAGGCGTATATGCTTCTTGAGTTGGGGCTGGCAGCGCCGACCATTGAAGCTTATGGTCGTGATCTTAAAAAGCTAGTGAACTACCTTCAACTGGAGGAGCCTGTCAAACTCCCTTTGGCCCTTGGTGCTGAGGATTTAAGAAATTTCATCTGGTACCTCAGTGAATTGGGCTTGAGCAATCGCTCACAGGCCCGACTTATCTCGGCCATAAAATCTTTCTATCGCTATCTAATCCTCGAAGAGCTGATCACGAAGAACCCGGCAGAAATTCTAGATAGCCCCAAATTGGGTAGAAAAATTCCCGCAGTACTAAGTTTCGAAGAAATCCAGAAGATGTTGGCTGCTATCGATCATAGCACACCTCATGGGGTACGGAACCGAGCAATGCTGGAAACCCTCTACGCCTGTGGCCTCCGAGTAAGCGAATTAGTAGAATTAAAACTATCACATACCCTACTTGATGTTGGTTTTATTAAGGTCTCGGGTAAAGGGAACAAGGAAAGGATCGTACCTATCGGCGAAGAAGCTAGTAAGCATATCCGATTCTACATCGAAGGCGTGAGAAGAGGGATGGGAAATATCCATCCGGAGCACCAAAACTATCTTTTCCTCAATCGTAGAGGGAAAAAACTGACTAGAGTTTACGTCTTTATGCTTGTCAAAGAATTGGCGAAAGCTGCCGGTATCGAGAAATCGGTAAGCCCGCATACTTTCCGACACTCTTTTGCGACCCACCTCATTGAAGGCGGAGCTAACTTAAAGGCCGTTCAAGATATGCTTGGTCATGAGTCGATTATCACAACTGAAATCTATACTCACCTAGATACCGACTATCTCAGAGAGACTATTCTGACTTTCCATCCTAGGAATCGGCGGGGGTGAGTTGGTGGGGAGGGGTAGGAGTTAGGGGGTTATGAGGTTATGAGGTTAAGGAGTTAGTGGGTTATGAGTTTATAAGTTTATGAGGTTAATAGGTAGACTGGTAAAGGTGAGGTACGAGCTTTTCGTCAGTAAGATTTAGGGGTTTAGTAGGGCAAACGCATTAAAATAAAAACTTAAAAAGAAATGCTTATTACTCAAAATTAAGCATGAAAAAGGTAATAGGCGAAGTGCGGGATGCCGCCTAGGCACTGTTCGAGTGGAACGAGTTTGGCTAGGC
>JBELML010000113.1:0-20768 GCA_042095835.1 Saprospiraceae bacterium | reverse complement strand
TTTTCACGCTTTATTTCCAGTAAAATCATTTCTTTTTCAGTTTTTATTTTAATGCGTTTGCCCTAAAAAATGGCTGATCGTAAAACCGTTTGCCAGTTGCTTGGTATAAAGCATTAGCTAAGGCAGCAAATACTGGGGGGAAGGTGGGTTCGCCCAGGCCCGTAGGATCGATCTCATTGTCTACAAAATGAACTTCAATCTCTTTGGGAGCTTCTGACATACGGATCATTCGATATTGATGGAAATTATTTTTTTCTGGAGCACCATCTTTAAAGGTCATTTCACCGTACAAAGCATTACCAATGCCATCGACTATGGCCCCTTCTGCAAGATTCCTGGCAGCATCTGGGTTGACGAGAATACCGCAATCTACTGCGCAAAATACTTTTTGGATGCTGGGTTCTCCTTCTTCAATTTGTAAATCCAGCACTTGCGCAGAATAAGAATTATGACAGTAGTAAACCGCGACTCCACGGTGGGCATTGATAGCTTTATTGTCCCAATTAGATTTTTGACGTACCAATTGAAGGACCCCGGCATAGCGTTTGGCGTCATAATCATTACGCTCTCCAACGGGTTGTTTTTGGGCGCGATCTAAAAGCTCTAGGCGAAAATCAATAGGGTCTTTACCGATGGCCTCTGCCAGTTCGTCCAAGAAAGATTGCTCCGCAGCTGCCATGAAATTAGAGCGTGGTGCCCGAAAAGAACCAATCGTTATATTCGTATTGATGGTCCAGCTTTCTGCTAAATAATGATCTATTGCACCCGCTGGAAAGCGGTTAGCGTACAAAGGACTTTCTGGGATTCCCCCTGCTTTGACATGAAGACCAATAAGTTGTTGGTTGCTGTCAAAAGCTGCTCGATAGGTAGCTTGGTAGGCAGGTCGATAGATACCGCCTGTCATGTCATCTTCGCGGGAATAAATCAGCTTAACAGGCGCTTGCATCTTTTGTGAAATCAGCGCTGCTTCAATCGCCCAATGAGCATAGGAACGACGTCCATAGCCGCCGCCAATCCGAGGCAATTGAATGTCTATTTGCTCAACCGACATCCCGAGTCTTGCGGCTAAAGCTTGTTCTGTTAGTTCTGCTTTTTGTAGAGGCCCAATGAGGGTTGCATGATCTGCGGTCACATCGGCAAAGAAGTTCATCGGTTCCATACAATTATGTGCAAGATGTGGTCCCGTGTAAGTCCGTTCGATAACTTGAGCAGCACTTTTGAAGGCCCATTCTGGATCACCATCTTTACGTACTACGACACCTGGTTGATCCTTCATCTTCGCCATTGTAGCCCTATGAGTTGTCGTATTTTCTAGCCCCGCAGGAATGGTAATCGTTTGAACGGTTGGCCTACCGTAAAAAACTTTTTGCTCAGTATAGGTCTGAAAGGGCTCCCATTCGACTTGGAGAGCCTTTTTGGCCTTCATAACTTCCCAAGTACTGTTACCTACGATAGCGACTACCTCTAGGAAGGTACAGGTGTCAAAGTGTTGTCTTACAAAGTCATCGGCCAAAACTTTGAGAGGGAAAACATCTTGGATTCCAGGCAAAGATCGGACTGTGGCCGTATCTACTGCTTTCAGTTGCATCCCAAAAGCTGGTGGGTGCACAATCATCGCAATGAGCATCCCTTCTTTTTGAGTGTCGATTCCAAATAAGGGCTGGCCAGTTACGATTTTTTGACTGTCTACATTTTTGCGAGAGGTGCCTATAAGCTTGAAATCTTGAGGGGCTTTTAGTTCTACTGTTTCAGGTATAGGGAGGGTGGATGCAGCAGCAGCCATAGCGCCATAGGAGACAGATTGATTACTCTTTTTATGTTTTAAGATACCTGCCTGAGTGCTGACTTCATCGATGGGTACTTCCCAAAGTTGGGCAGCGGATTCTCGAAGGAGATGTCGGGCAGTAGCTCCAGCCATTCGCAGACTTTGCCATCCTGTGCGTATGGCATTACTTCCACCAATAAACTGACGGCGATACAGGTCCGTATTTAGTGGAGCCTGTTCTACAATTACATTTTTCCAGTCCACATCTAGCTCCTCAGCAACGATCATGGGCATGGAGGTCTTCACATTCTGACCACCTTCTGGATTAGGAGACATAATCGTGACTAGACCGTTTTCTCCAATTTTTAAGAAAGCGTTGATGTCAAACCATTCTTTTGGCATAGTCATGTTGCTCCCTATCTTTGGTGTAGGAGTACAGCTCGCCAACCAAGAAAATCCAAGCATCATTCCCCCACCAGCTAGTGTAGTGGTTTTCAGGAAGGAGCGCCGATTGTAGGAGGTATTGATAGTAGACATGGTATCATTTTAGAGTATTATATGAAGCAGACAGGCATAGTATATACTGATCCAATCCTTGTATGGTTTCTACTTATTATTGCCCCGAGTCATTAATTTGGTAAAGGATAGAGCCCCAAGTTTCCATCCACTATTGGTTTTGATATATACTTCCGTGACTTCGAAAGGGTTGCTTACTTCATTACCTCCTACTTCAGCTACTAAGGTAATACGATTTAAAAGAATAGCTGTATCCTCTATTATTTTAACCGAAGCTTCATGAATGTCAGCTTGTTTATACCAAATGCCTCCACTCTTAATAATTGCCAGCTCCCGTTCTTTCCCCCAGGAGCCTCCCATATGTACAAACATTGCATTTTCATGAAAAAGGTCATTCAAAGTATCCACATTCTTATCTGCCATCCACTCCCACTTCTCTTTAGAGAGTTGAAGAATTTTAGCTTCGTCAGTGGATGCTTGAGCTATAAGGTTTGATGTAGAAAATAAGAGGATAAAAAGGCCAATTAAGGAAATTTTCATAGTTGTTGTTTTAATAGAATTGATGCAATATTCAAGTGTTGAACATAACCACCCTAGAGTAGCATACGAATTAGTGAGCGATCTTATGGGTGTCTCGAACCTTACTGAAAGTTAAGGCGAGTAATTGCCAACTTTCCTCCACTTTTTTATAGGTCTCCGTTACTGTAAATTCATTGGAGACATCATTCCCTCTTACGTGAGCTATAAGGGTGATTCGGTTCCAGAGTACGGCCGTATCGTCTATAATTTCAACGGCAACATCGTGAACCTCGGCATTTTTATACCAGATACTTCCTGATTCAATAATTTCGAGTTCTCTATCTTTTTTCCAGGAACCGCTCATGTGGACAAACTTGGATTTATCGTGAAAAAGAGTCTCCAACTTAGCTACATTCTTATCTGCCATCCACTCCCATTTTTGCTTAGAGAGTGTTTTGATTTCTGCTTCGACTGTGGTCTCTTGCGCTAATAAAATTTGCGTACAAAGTAAACATAGAAATAGTCCAGTAATGAATGTCTTCATTTTATTGTGTTATAAAGTTTTTTAAAAAAGTACTTATCCCAGGATTTCGTTATCTCCTAGGAAAGGTTGCTGGTATTGACGTCTGCCTGTTGCTTTATACAATGCATTGGCGATGGCACCAAAAATGGGTGGAAATGGAGGTTCTCCCAAGCCAGTCGGGGCAATTTCATTTTGCACAAAATGAACGGCAATCTCCTTAGGTGCTTCACTCATTCTGATCATTCGATATTGGTGGAAATTATTTTTTTGCGGTACACCATCTTTGAAGATCATCTCTCCGTACAAAGCGTTGCCAATACCATCTATAATACCCCCTTCAGCCATATTAGAGGCAGCATCAGGGTTAACGACTATTCCACAATCGACTGCACAGGTTACTTTTTGTACTATTGGTTTCCCATCTTCAATGGTCAAATCGAGGACATGAGCGGCATAAGAGTTATGACAAAAATAGGCGGAAACACCACGGTGTATCTTTTCGTTAGGCTGTTCCCAATTGGATTTTTCTCGTACCAATTCAAGTACTCCTGCATACCTAGCTGCATCATAATCGTTGCGTTCTCCTACTGGGTTTTCGGCTGCGCGTTTCAATAATTCTAACCTGAAGTCGATGGGGTCTTTGCCCATAGCTTCTGCGAGTTCGTCCAAGAAGGATTGTTCCGCCCCTGCCATAAAATTGGAGCGTGGAGCGCGAAATGCACCCGTTGTGATATTAGATGCTACCGACCAATCTTCTGCGAGGTAATGATCTATTGCACCTGCGGGGAAACGATTGGCAAACAGAGGACTCTCTGGTACACCACCCGCTTTTACATGCAGAGCCAGCAAGTTGTTGTTGTCATCTAGAGCAGCCCGGTAAGTCGCCTGATAGGTCGGTCGATAGACACCATTGGTCATATCGTCTTCACGGGTGTACATCAGTTTGACTGGCACTTTGACTTCTTGAGCAATTAATGCAACTTCCAGCATATAATGGGAGTAAGCTCTACGGCCAAACCCTCCACCCATACGAGTCATTTCGATGTCGATGTTCTCAACTGGAATATCCATCCTAGCAGCAATCGTTGGCTCAATAATGCCAGGTGCTTGAAGAGGCCCCGCAATCCAAACCTGATCGCCATCTACCTGTGCGAAAGCATTAATAGGTTCCATGCAGTTATGGGCAAGATAAGGCGCAGTGTAGGTCCGTTCAAGCACTTTACTAGCGCGTTGAAAAGCACTTTCGGGATTACCATCTTTTCGTACGGTCCTTCCTGGGGCTGCAGCCATCTCACGCATTTGTATTCTGTGGTCCTCAGAGTTTTCTAGTCCAGCTGGGACTATCACTTCTCGATTGCCACTCCGACCAGCCATGACATCCGTGTAAGATGCAAAGGGTACCCATTCTACTTTTAGTGCTTTTTTGGCGTTCATTACTTCCCAGGTTGAGCGTCCAACAACTACTACGATTTCAGGGAAGGCATTGGTGTCGAAACCTGCTTTAGCTTGTCCATCTTTATAGGTTTTGATGGGAAAAATTGAAGTGATACCGGGCATTGCACTTACCTCCTCTGCATTATTGATGCTCTTATAAGCCATTCCAAAAGCCGGAGGATGTACGACCATGGCGATAAGCATACCTTCTTTATAATAGTCTAAACTAAAAAGTGGCTTACCGCTTACAATTTTTGGACCTTCTACATTTTTTTTAGAGTGGCCGATAATCTTGAAGTCTTTTACTTCTTTTAACTGCACCTCTTCTGGAACTGCAAGTTTAGCAGCTGCAGCAGCCATAGTACCATAGCTAGCAGATTGCCCGCTTGCTTTGTGTAGGAGTACACCGTTTTCAGTTTGTATCTCTTCGAGCGGAACGCTCCATGCTTGGGCAGCGGCTTCTCTTAGCATGTGGCGTGCAGTTGCCCCAGCCATACGCAAAGGCTCCCATCGAGAACGAATGCCCCGACTGCCACCTGTGAATTGAAACCCAAACTTATCAGCATTAAAAGCTGCTTGCTCGACTATTACATTTGTCCAATCTACATCTAGTTCTTCGGCTACAATCATGGGCATAGAGGTCATGACGTTTTGGCCAAACTCTGGGTTCGGAGAAAATATCGTCACTACTCCATTATCACCTATTTTTAAATAGGCATTGATGTCAAACCATTCCTCGGGGATAGGAGGCCCTGCAGCTTGTTCGGCTGCTGATTGACAAGAAGCTAACCAGCTAAATCCAAGCATCATGCCACCACTGGCAATTGTTGAAGTCTTAAGAAAAGAACGTCGGTTGTAGGAAGTTTTTATATAGGTCATTATATCGTTTTTTGATTGTGGTGAGAAGTATTTAGTAGCCCGAGCCGATTATCCTTGTGCGGCCGTTTTGATAGCTGCTTTGATCCTTGTGTAAGTGCCACATCGACAAATATTTCCATTCATGGAAGCTTCAATATCTGCATCACTTGGATTGGGGTTGTTGTCTAAGAGAGCGGCAGCACTCATGATTTGTCCAGCTTGGCAATAACCACATTGAGGTACATCGTGTTCTAACCAAGCTTTTTGTACTGGATGGTCACCAGATTTGGAAAGGCCCTCAATTGTAGTGATTGTTTGTTTACTGACCTGGGCAACGGGTAGTACACAAGAGCGCATAGCTACTCCATTGAGATGGATGGTACAAGTACCACATTGAGCTATACCACAACCGTATTTTGTCCCTACTAATTGTAGATGATCGCGCAATACCCAAAGAAGGGGCGTATTCGGATCTACATTCACGGTTTGTTCTTTTCCGTTAACGTTAAGATGGTAAGTGGCCATTAGATTTTGATTTAGGTTAAATATTACTCGACATTATAAAGCTACTTTATAATAGTGGGCTAGGATTGACCTCTATTACAGGAATACCAACCATTTTTACGGATTTCTAAGAGGATACCAACCGAACCAGATGATATTACTATTTTTAGATACAAAAACAGTTATCCATGAGTGGAATAAAAGACTTAAAAACGGTCAATGATTATTGTGCTGGTTGGGGTTTATCGACTTTACATCCGCTGGTGAGTATGATAGATTTGTCTGAAGGTCACTGGATGGCTCCTAGTAACCCACATTCGGTGAGATATCATTTTTATGGTGTTTTCCTAAAACAAGGCCAGCAATGTATTTTAAAATATGGTCGCCAAAACTATGATTATCAAGACGGGACACTCGTCTTTGTAGGGCCGGGGCAAATGATCAATATTTCGAAGGTAACCCCTGATTTTAAGCCCTCTGGTTATGCTTTATTATTTCATCCTGACCTTCTGAGAGGTACACATTTTGGGAGCTGTATTGGGGAATACTCTTTTTTCTCTTATGGCCTGCACGAAGCGCTACACATTTCACAGAGGGAACGGCAAATCGTACTCGACTGTTTTGATAAAATCAAGTACGAGCTTTCTCAAGGAATTGATAAGCACAGTAAATCGCTGATCTTATCCAATATTGAGCTCTTTTTGAATTATTGCAAGCGGTTTTATGATCGTCAGTTTATTACTAGAGATCATGCCAATCTGCACATTATTCAGCGATTCGAGGCTTCTCTACACGCCTATCTAAAGTCTGGTAAAGCTCAGGAAATGGGTATGCCTACGGTTCGCTTTTTTGCAGAAGAACTACATCTTTCCGCCAACTACTTTGGAGATTTAATTAAAAAAGAAACAGGGAAAAGCGCCCAGGAATTCATTAATTATCAGCTGGTCGAAATAGCAAAAGAGAAGATTTTTAATCCTGAAAAATCCCTTAGTGAAATTGCCTATGAGTTAGGGTTTAAGTATCCACAACATTTTAGTCGAATGTTCAAAAAAGAAACGGGGATTACGCCTAGTCAGTACCGAATAGCACATTGATTTTTGGCATCCCGAATTATTGATTTCTTATAATTCGAGATGCGGTATAAATTCATTGACTTGTGCTTAGTGCTATTTGGGTGCAACACCCGCACCTACAGTAGCTGCTCTAAACCAGATCTCGGTATAGTCTCCATTAGCGTACTGCTTGGCAATATCGCCATCGTAGGTGTCGGCCCCGGAACACCAGACCATATTACTTTCAGGGTCTTTTCCATTGGTTTGATTGTAGGCACCTTGCTTGAAGTACATCAACTCGCCGGCATAAGCCGTTTCTCGTTCTACACCATCCTGACCAATGGGTACAAAGAGATTTTGGGTTTGCTCCGGAATAGCTGCTTTGCTGCTGTACTCCGATGCGATTAGGTTTTTAGTGAACTGTATTGTATCGTGGCCTGGACTACTGAAGGTCAAATACATGATTCCTTGGTAGACATTGATGGTATAGCTGAACTCCTCACCCAACTTGATGCCGTCGGTAGGTTCGGCCGGATACGTTGTGGGGCCAGCGCCCACTACAGACATATCGTAGCCCCAAACCGCTGAGGAAAAGTCCCATCTTCCTGAATTATCGTCTCCCTTGGTATTGATCTCATAGTTCCAGAAGACTGAGCCTTTTTCATGGCCGGGGAATTTTTTATAAAAGATTTTCAGGGGTTCATTTTCGTGGCCTTCGCCACTATGAATCTGACCAACTACAGTAGAGTAGGAGGCCGCTACTCTGCCATCTCCAGAGGTAGAGACCTGCATAACTTTAAGGGTGCCAGTGAGTTGGCCTCCCGTTTCTGGAATCCATTCTTCGATTTGGTGGAGTTCGGTTCGAGTATTGCTAGAGTTTTTTGAAGTCACTCCCGAGTTCGGTGTTTTGTATACGACCCAATCTGTAGTACCGTCATTAGCGGTGTAAAAAAAGTTTTCCTCTTGGTAGTTGACCAGACTGTCTAGGCTGGTGCCATCGCCAAGCAAGATTTTAAATTCATCCATAAAAGGAAGAACATCACTTGGGTATTTGGTCTCAACAATTGCTGTTTTCTGTTCTTCTGAGCTCGGACTTGGACTACAATTGACCAAGATACTGCTCAAGATGGCGAGTGAGAAAAGGCGAATAGTAAAATGCATATTTTTTGTTTAGTTGGTTGAAATGATAGACGTTTATTCATGATGTGGTGCCTGTAGGACTAGACCGGGCGCCATGAACAAATCGTCATAGCGTAGCCCTCCGTTTCCATAGGGATTGTCCTTGGGACCAGTGTTGCAATTGCTTAGAAAATAGAGGAGTGGAAGTTCTCGCTGCATTCGAAAATCAGCGGCAGAATACACCTTTTGCTGCTGGGGGAATTCAGGGCCGCCCCGCAAATAGACATCGTAGCTTTGGCCTCCCTGAGCGCGCGGTTTATTATTGACAATATACCAGACCTCGTACCAAGTATTTGGGTCTAAGGGTTGGGCTTTTTGTTCCAATATAGGGTTGTTGATCGTATCGTAAACGCTCCCTTTTCGGACCATAAGCTGACCATTGTTTTTGCTACCATCCGATTCGTATTTGTCCGTAATGCGGAGGCTGGGTTCTAGGGCGTTGTAAGCCTGGGCATTAATCCCCGCAGGCTCCAGGTTGCTCAAACCAAAGACATGGTTATTCGGAAAATACTCAATATTGAATCTTGTATAAAAGGTATAGACTTCACCAACTTGTAGGGCCCTTGGTAGTTTCCGATAGCTGAGGGCTTTACGATTACCTATGACGCCTTCAGGAGCGGGCTTTTTGATCAGATAGTGGTTGTCTTTCATTGCTTCGCTGCGTACCTCGGTGACTTGTGGCCGCTCGATTTGAGGATCGGTGTCGTTTTGCGTGTCTGCCAGCGTCCATTGTACTAGCGGATGGTCAGATTCAAAGTCTTCGATTTTGATCCAGGTACTTTCGGTTGAGGGTACGGATGCTTTTCTATCTTGCGCTTGATTCCCCTGGCAAGCAGCTGCGAGGAATAAAGTACTAATCAAGATAGAAAGGTTCAGGCTATGCATAAAGGTATGTTTATATCATTACTGCCAACACCAATACGGAGGGATTGCTATGGGCCAATTGCTAGGATATACTTCAAAGACGCAGGCAGATATTTTTTAAGAATCATGGATTATGTCATCTGGTTAACCAGTTGGACTTTACGAAAGTACGAAGATATTCTAGTATTTTAGCTTTTTGCATAAATTGGTTCAATGCATCTCTTCTGTACGCTCTCTAAAGAGGAAGCTTTACTACTCAGACGGGATATAGGGAGTAAGTAAATCCTCTTTATTGTCATTAATTCATTCCCTAGCTATCATTTCATAGACAAAAACCCGACAATAATGGGCAGAAACGCTTCGCCCATCTACTCGATGTCCAATTTTTATAATCATTTCCCAATCGTACCTATCTTGGCAGCGGATTTAAAACGAAAAACGTTTTTAATAAGACTTTAACAATTCCCAAATTTCACTTCGGATTAGTAAAACATTAATTGGTTTAGCCACTCCCTACAACAAGTAAGGGCCTGTATCTTTTAACTACGCCTTATTGCAAAATCACTTTTTTGTGCTTAAAACTTGTTGCTCAAAGGGGTTTTTTATTCCTATTCGATATTGAATAGCCTGTATTGTATTGCTTTATAACAAAGTGTACAGTTGGGTTTTCTATATACATGCTTAGAGTAGGTTTAACCATTAGACCTACGCTTAACACACGATTGTTAAAACAAAATCACTATTATGAAGCTTAACAAACTCTTGTTCGCAGTTTGTCTTATGCTATCCATGGCAATGAGTACTGCTGTGGTCGCACAAAACACCGTCAAAGGTACGGTTACCTCCGAGACGGACGGAGAACCTCTGATTGGGGTAACGGTCCTCATCGATGGTACTACTACCGGCGTAGTCACAAATATTGACGGTACTTACGAAATTCAGGCCGGCCCAGAGGATGTACTCCTCTTTAGCTACACCGGTATGGACGAAAAACGTATAACTGTAGGTAATCAGTCGATTATCGATGTACAGTTGAGCAGCGCTAATCTCTTGCTCGATGAGGTCATTGTGACCGCCTATGGGATTAGTACGAAAGAAGCCTTTTCTGGATCAGCCGATGTAATTGGGTCCGAAGATTTGGCTATCAGGAATGTAACTTCTGCTATCTCCGCTATTGAAGGTAAAGCGACGGGTGTCCAATTTTTATCTCCTTCTGGCGGACCAGGGTCCTCTCCAGAAATTGTGATCCGTGGAGCAGGAACCTTAAATGGTGATACAGACCCACTATTTATTGTTGATGGGATGCAATTCGAAGGGAATTTATCAACGATTAACCAAGAGGATATCGAGTCGATGACTGTCCTCAAAGATGCTTCTTCTACTTCTCTTTATGGTTCTAGGGCGGCAAATGGAGTGATTCTGATCACTACCAAAAAAGGGTCGAAAGGTGGAACTCAGGTGTCTGCATCTATCTCGCATGGTATTGTGTCAAGAGCGATTCCATTATATGAGGAAGTCACTCCTGGAGAATATTATGAAACCATGTGGGAAGCCTTGAAAAACTCTAGTGCTGGAGGAGGCGATCCTGCATTTGCTTCTGCCAATATTTTCAACAACTTAGGTTATAACCCATTTGATGTACCCAATGATCAGATTGTAGGTACAGACGGTCGTTTGAACCCTAATGCCAATGTCATTTATCAAAACTTAAATTGGTACGACGTCATGGAAGAAACCAATACCAGGACGAACTACAATGTCAATTTATCTAGTGGTGGAGATAATCATACGGTATTCTTTTCTACCTCCTACCTCGATGAGGGAGGTTATATCCAAACTTCAGAATACGATCGCTTGACGACTCGTCTGAATGCGGAATTCAATGCCAATGATTGGATCACGATGGGTGGTAGCGCCAATGTCACTATTACCAACTCCAGAGGGCCTAGTTCAGCTGGTGGAGGAAGTATTGTAAACCCTTTTGGTTTTGCTAAAAACATCGGTTCTATCTATCCTGTCTATATCAATGATCGACAAGGAAATTTGGTGCTAGATCCAGCGGGTAATCCTATTTTTGACGCAGGTGAAGGTTTTTCTGAATTTGGTATCGGCTCAAGACCAATCAACCAAGGGCGTCACGCTTTACAGGAGTTGTTGCTGAACGACGAAAGAGATAGAGACAACCTTTATGGGTTTAGATATTTTGCTGATTTCAAAATCTTGGAAGGTTTAAGCGTAAGGCTGAACTACGGTAGAGATATCAACGAAGGTTTGGAGAAAGAATACGAAAACAACATCATCGGTGATGCTCAACCAACGGGTAGATTCAGTGAGACTAGATTTAGAAGACAGGTTGAAAACTTTAACCAAATCATCAACTACACCAAAACTTTCGATAATGTACACAATTTTGATGTTACATTAGGACACGAAAGCTTTGATAGAACTTTCACTTTCAACGATGCCTTAGTAATTGATCAAACTGCGGAAGGTATCTTCGAATTTGACAACTTTGCTACTCCGGTAAGAATCTCAGGAGCGACTACTCAAAAAACAATTGAAGGGTATTTCGCTAGATTAAACTACAACTACAATAGCAAGTATTACTTGAGTCTTTCTGCACGTAGAGATGGTTCTTCTGTATTTAGCAGAGATGCTAGATGGGGTACTTTCTACTCGATTGGTGGTTCTTGGAGATTGGATCAAGAAGCATTTATTCAGAATATTTCTTGGGTCGATCGCTTGAAGCTACGGGCCTCTTATGGAGAGGTTGGTAATGATGATTTGAATGATTTCTTCTTGTCACAACCTAGATATACCCTGACTTCGAACGCAGGGAATCCGGCTATTTTCTGGTCTGATATTGGTAATGCGGCCCTACAGTGGGAAACAGTAGAAAGCTTCGATGTAGCTTTAGAGTTTTCTTTATTCAATAACTTCTTGGATGGTTCTATCGAGTATTATCGTAGAAACTCCTCTGACTTATTGTACGATCAGCCGATTGCATTAAGTAACGGTTTGAACTCTTTTCCAACCAACATTGGCGATATGTACAATGAGGGGATTGAGTTAGGCTTGACGGCTAATCTGATTAGAAATAAAGATTTTGCTTGGAATGTAACGATTACAGCATCTACTTTCAACAACGTCATCACCAATCTACCTACTCCATTTGTATCTGGTGATCAAAGATGGGAAGAAGGTGGATCTAGATTCGACTTTTTCTTATGGCATGCGGCTGGTGTAGATCCTGAGAATGGAGATCAACTCTTCTTCTCCTATGAAGCTGATGCGGAAACTGGAGACGTTGTACCTGTATTGGATGAGAATGGTGTGCACCAAACGACCAACGATTGGCAGGAAACACAAAGGGTAACTACTGGCGCAACTTCTGTTCCAGACGTGTTAGGGTCTTTTTCTAGTTCCGTTTCTTACAAAGGGTTTTCCTTTAATGTTTTATTCTCTTACGGTATTGGAGGAGAGGTATTGGACAATGGCTATGCAGCTATGATGCATAGTGGTAACTATGGTAGCTCTTTGCACCCTGATATCTTAAATGCTTGGAGACAGCCTGGTGATATCACCGATGTACCAAGAATGGAAAATGGTAACCCTGATTTAGTCATCAGACAATCTACACGATTCTTGACTGATGCTTCTTTCTTGGCTTTAAGAAATGCCAACTTAGGATACACCTTCAATAATACTATTACAGAAAGACTTGGCGTGAGTAATTTGAGATTATCGGTCACTGGTGAGAATCTATTTTTACTCAGTGAAAGAGATGGTTTGGATCCACAGTACGAGTTGAATGGTACGCCTAGTGGGAATGATTTCAATCCTTCTCGTATCATCTCTTTCGGACTTAACGCCAACTTTTAAAATATAACTATTCGAGCAAGAACCCTTTTCTCTTGAATAGGGGGAACACTGAATAGTGATTCAAAATAAATAATCATGATTAGAAATATAAAATATCTTCTTTTCGTCTTCGTCGCTCTAGCGATATCTGCTTGTGATGAGGATTTTCTAGAAACTCGGCCTACCGACGCTATCTCAGCGGCAGATGCCCTAGCAACGGAGGCCAATATCTCGCTCATTATCAATGGGATGCACCGTACGATGTATTCTCAGTCTCAAACGGTACTACCAGGTGGTAGCGTTATTGCTAGTACTGCTAGAGCAAACGAGCACTATTGGGTACCCATGGGCGACAACCTAGCCGGTGGTTTGATCCACAGTGCTAATGCCAACAACTTAGGTTGGAGAGACGAAGCGCAGTGGAACAACCACACTATTCCAACTGACATTACGCCAACTATTTTGTGGTATCACCGCTATAATATGATCGCCAATTCAAATACGATCATCAATACTTTTGAAGAGGGTAACTTAATAGAAACCCCAGAGCTGAATGAACTAGTTGGGCAGGCTTACGCTTATAGAGCCTATGCTTATATGTCGCTGGTACAGCATTTTGCCAAAGGGTACTTGATTGGTAATCCATCTACTGATCCGGGAGTGCCGCTTCTTTTCTCTACAGATGCGCCTTTTACAAGTGGTCCTAGAGAAACGGTACAGACCATCTATGATCAGATCGCTTCTGATCTTACGGCTGCTATTAGCACTTTTGAGAATGCTTCTGCTAGACCTACAGGTAGTGCTTTTGACAAAGCCAACCTGAATATCGACGTGGCCTATGGCTTACAAGCAAGAATGGCATTAGCAACGGGTGATTGGGCACTAGCCGCATCATCAGCAGCGAGAGCACGCCAGGATTATTCAATCATGAGTGAGGAAGATTGGAAAGCTGGTTTCAACTCAACCTTACTTCCAGAGGTGATCTGGGGTTCTAATGTGATTACTACGGAGACTACTTTCTTCCGTTCTTATTTCTACCTAGCATCTAATACCTTTAATGGTAGCCAGGTGAGAAACAACCCGAAGATTGCGGATAGAAGATTGGTAGACGCTATTCCAGAAACGGATTATCGTAAAGATGTATTCTTAGTAGATGCACCTAACTCCAACCTATCTGCCGCTAATGGGCTAGGTGGTTTTGAAAATAATACCAATCCACTTTACACCACAGAAGCAGAGTTTGAAGCAGAGATTGATCGTTTGGCTGCACAATGGGGCTGGACCTCAAGACACAATAGCCATCCCTATATGCACGTGAAGTTGAGACAAAAAGTGCCGGGAGGTATCGAACCAGATGATATCATCTACATGCGTGCTTCAGAGATGTACTTGATTGAGGCCGAAGCTAAAGCGATGTTGAATGATATTGCTGGTGCTCAAGAAGCACTAAGACCACTCGGTGAGGAGAGAGATAGCAATTATGATGTCACTGCTTTCGATACGCAAGAAAGCATGATGGAGCACATCAAATTTCAGCGTGGTTTAGAGCTTTGGGGAGAAGGTTTCTTATTCCAGGATAAAATCCGTTGGGACGAGGGTATCGACCACAGTGCCGATGGAGGATCAGGAGCTTCTCAGACCATCTATCAGAATGCCTACATTGTAGAAAGACCATCTATCAATGATGATTGGATTTTCAAAATCCCACAAGCGGAGATTGATGCCAATGAGAATATTAGCGAATCTGACCAGAATCCTTAGGAGGATAATAAAAAGGTAGAGAAAAGGATACAGCACCCCGGCACGCAAAGCGTGTCGGGGTGCTGCCTTTTTACTCCTACTTTAAAGCCTTGATAGGATTGGCTCTTGCTGATTTTACGGCGTGATAGCTAAGGGCAAATATTCGGACACTTTTTTCCATGGAGGGTGTCTGCTGGTCTAGTACTGCTGCTAGAGGAGGAAAAGTTGAAGCATTAGGACTAATTAGAGGAGCTTCCTGTTAAATTAGTGATTAAGATCACATGAATTTAGAGCAGGTTTTAAGTAAGTTTGGGGTATATTTCAAGCATTTAGTGTAGAAGTTGCCTAAGGTTTTCTGTTGCAGACACTAAATACTTTACTACTGACACTTTTAAAGCCTTTCTAGAGAATGCTAGAACGAATCATCAACTATAGTATCCACCACAAACTAATCGTTCTACTTTTTACAACTGGGATCATCGGTTTTGGAGTTTACGCCTTGCTCAATATTTCAATTGGTGCCGTACCAGATATTACCAATAACCAGGTACAGGTTATCACTACTACGCGTAATCTATCTACCCAAGATGTAGAGCAGTTTATCACCTATCCAGTTGAGCTGGAAATGGCCAACTTACCTGGTGTCAAAGAAATTCGCTCCGTATCGAAGTTTGGCCTATCTGTAGTGACTATTGTCTTTGAAGACAAGATGGGAACCTATCTCCCAAGACAACTCATCGCAGAGAAAATAAAAACGGCGCAAGAAAAGATTCCAGCAGGTTTTGGTAGCCCTTTTATGGGCCCCGTTTCTACTGGTTTGGGGGAGATTTATCAGTATATTCTGGATGTGGAGCCTGGCTACGAAGGAAAATATTCTATCACCGATCTAAGGACCATCCAAGATTGGATTGTCAAGCGTCAACTATCCGGCATCCCTGGGGTCGTAGAGGTCAATACTTGGGGTGGAAAATTAAAGCAGTACGAAGTTTCGGTAAACCCAGAACGCTTGCGCTCGATGAAGCTATCTGTGCAGGATGTCTATTCTGCGCTGGAAAAAAATAACAGTGTAGCTGGTGGAGGATATATTGAAAAAACCAACCAAAGCTATTTTATCCGTGGAGAAGGCTTGATAGGTTCTCTACAAGACATAGAGCAGATTGTAGTCAAAAATAAAGGGAATCTTCCGATCTATATCAAGGATGTGGCTACGGTTCAGTTTGGCTACGCTACACGCTTTGGAGCTATCACGGCCAATGGAGAGGGCGAAAAGGTTTTAGGGCAGGTGATGATGCTGAAAGACGCTAACTCTAAAGCAGTAATCGATGCGGTAAAAGAAAGGGTAGAGCAGGTCCAAAAATCACTTCCCGAAGGGGTGTATATCAACCCTTTTCTGGAGCGTAGCCAACTCATCGCTAAAACCACGAATACGATTGTAGAAAATCTGGTTTTAGGCTGCCTGATTGTCATCTTCGTAGTCGTTTTACTACTGGGGAATATCCGTTCTGGTTTGGTGGTCGCTTCGGTGATTCCCATTTCATTGCTCTTTGCCTTGTCTTTAATGTATCTGTTTGGGGTAGATGCTAATCTCATGTCTCTAGGAGCAATTGATTTTGGTATCATCATCGACGGAGCAGTCATTATCGTTGAGTACATCGCCTTCCAAATCACCAATCAGAGAGCTAAACTCATCGAGGGAAACCCAGATCAAAGACAGCGCCTAATTGATCAGATCACCTTTGCAAGTGCTACAAAAATGATGCGCTCTGCGGTCTTTGGCCAACTCATTATCATTATTGTTTTTATCCCAATTTTGTCTTTGTCAGAGGTAGAAGGCAAAATGTTTCGCCCCATGGCGCTGACCTTCTGTTTTGCCTTAGTCGGGGCCATGATACTCTGTTTTACTTACGTGCCGGTTATTTCTGCTTTGTTACTTAAACCTGAAAGAGCTTCTAGAAAAAATATATCCACCAGACTGATTGGTTTTCTAACTCAGCTTTACATGCCCGTCATCAGTTGGGCTTTGCGTTTTAAGGGCTTAGTCTTAGGGCTGGCAGTTGCATTGTTGATCGCTGTGGGATATCTATTCACCACTATGGGAGGAGAGTTTGTGCCTACACTCGACGAAGGCGATTTCGTCATCCAGCCCGTCCTAAAAACCGGAACGAGCCTGAGTAAAACTATCGAGACGATGACCCAGATTGAAACCATTCTGAAAGCGTTTCCGGAGGTCAAGCAGGTTGTTACTAGAATTGGTGCGGCAGAAGTACCCACTGATCCAATGTCGATGGAAGAATGCGATGTGATCATCACTTTACGGTCACCTAGTCAATGGACGAATGCCAATAGCAAAGATGACCTGGCAGATGCTTTCAAGGAAGCCCTTTCTGATTTGCCGGGTTTAGATTATGAGTTTACACAGCCGATCGAGATGCGATTCAACGAATTGATCACGGGCGTACGGGCCGACCTGGCGATAAAAATTTTTGGCGAAGACCTGAATACACTCGATGGAATGGCCCAAGATATTAGAAAAGCCATTGGAGATGTCCCTGGTGCAGCCGATATCTCTGTAGAAAAGGTAGAAGGTTTGCCACAAATGTCGGTAAAGTATTTACGCTCAAAAATTGCTAGATATGGCCTCAATATCGAAGATGTAAATCAAGTTCTCACAATGAATTTTGCAGGCCTACCTGCTGGAAGTGTTTTTGAAGGCGAAAAGCAATTCGATTTAGTTGTCCGCTATGATCAGAAAAATAGAAATAGTATTGATGATATTCGGCGTACCACAGTTCCATTACCCAATGGGCAGCAAATTCCGCTGAGCGAGTTAGCGGAGATTAGCTATACCAAAGGGCCTGCAAAGATATCACGAGACGACACCAAACGTAGGATCGTAGTCGGAGTCAATGTGCGGAACCGCGACCTAGAATCTGTGGTCAAGGATGTACAAAATATCATTGATCGATCTATAAAGATTCCTACTGGATATAATATTACCTACGGTGGGCAATTTGAAAACCTTCGCAATGCGCGTGCACGGCTGATGGTCGCCGTTCCTATAGCTTTAGTGCTGATCTTTGTCATGTTGTTTTTTGCTTTTCAATCTATCCAAGAAGCGCTGATGGTGTACACCGCTATCCCCCTTGCGGCGGTAGGTGGCGTATTGTTACTTTATGTTAGAGGACTACCATTTAGTATTTCTGCGGGCGTTGGCTTCATTGCGCTCTTTGGTATCGCGGTGCTGAACGGGATTGTGCTGATTGAACATTTTAAAGAACTTAAAGCCCAAGGAATGGATGATTTGTATGAACGTATATTAATTGGCACACAACAGCGCCTGCGGCCAGTATTGCTTACTGCAACGGCAGCGGCCATGGGTTTTTTACCTATGGCGGTTTCGACTTCTGCGGGAGCCGAGGTACAGCGTCCCTTGGCCACGGTAGTTATAGGTGGCTTAATCTCTGCTACTTTTCTCACCCTCGTTGTCCTGCCTGTCTTGTACGCGATGGTAGAGCAGAGAAGAAAGTCGAATACAAAAGTGTTGTTAGGAACGCCCCTTTTGATGCTTTTCTTCTTTTTACCTGGATTAGCCCAGAATGCCGCTGCACAATCGAGATTGACACTCCAGCAAATTACTCAATTGGCATTAGAAAACAACGCTGGGCTCAAAGCTCAGGTACTGACTATAGAGCAAGGCCAAGCACTCATCCCATCAGGTGGGAATATAGGGAATACAGGTTTCTATGTAGGTCACGACCAAAATAATATTGCAGAAAATGGGAGGCCACTGACCGTGTTTGGTGTTCAGCAAGATTTTCGATTACCCAGTGTTTATAAAGCACAAAAAGATCTCAACCGAAGCAAGGTTGGCCTACAAGAGCAGCAATTAAAAATAGAGGAGCGATGGCTTACTAAAGAAGTGGCTAGCATTTATTATAACGTCATGTATTGGGAGGCGGTAAAAACCAATTTTCAGTACTTGGATAGCCTTTATCAGCAAATGGCACTTGCCAGTACACGCCGGTATGAACTGGGCGAATCAAATTACCTGGAAAAAATAACTGCCGAAACAAAGCAAAAAGAGGTGGTACTTCAGGTAGAACAGTGTGAAGATCGCATTGCTGCTGCCTATCGAGCGCTTGCCCAATGGCTCCAAACAAGTGAGCCGTTTGAATTGGAAGAAACCGCTTTTCAGGCAATTGATCTAGATATGGATACCATTGCTAATCATCCCGTTCTAGATTGGTATCGCGCTGCAGAAACGGTAAATGCCAGTAGATTGGAGGTCGAGAAAAAGCAAGGCTTACCCAGTTTTCAGGTAGAGTATTTTTTGGGTGCGAGCACCTTTAAAAATCCTCGTTTCTACAACGGCTTTCAACTAGGTGTGGGGGTACCCCTGTGGCGAAAATCACTCGATGCTAATATCCAAGCAACAGCCTTGGGCGGTTTAATCATCGATCAGCAAGCTACCAATGAAAGGATAAAACTAGAAGAAAAACAGCGACAACTACAGCTGCAATTGGAGGTTTTTGCCAAGGCCATCCGCTTCTACGAAAAAGAAGGAAAGCTACTAGCGCAGCAGATTATTTCGACTGCGAATAGGTCTTATCGAGCAGGCGAAGTTGGATTTTTAGAATTTATTCTATCGCTTGAGCATGCTAACAAATTAGAAAAAGATTATCTGGACAACTTGAATAAATACAATCAGACGGTCCTCGAACTCAATTATTTGACGAATGAATAGCCTATATAAAACTTCGAGTTTTCTGTTTCTAATCACTGGAATCCTCTTCAGTTGTGGGAGTCCATCTGAGCAATCTACGGAGCCTAATAGTGATGCCGATATTGATCAGCAGGCAACGATGGCTATAGAGCTTACGGATAGACAGTTTGAGCTGGGCAATATGAAGATTGGAGTCTTACAAGATTACGCTTTTTCGAGTAGTATCAGGGCTACCGGAGTGATCGATGTAGCGGAGAAAAACCATGTCAGTGTGAGTGCTTATGCTGGCGGATATGTCAAACGCATTAATCTATTGCCTGGCGAACGAGTAGTGAAAGGACAAACTTTGTTCGTTTTAGAGAACCCGGATTTTGTGCAAATGCAGCAGGATTATCTTGAAAGCAAAGCCCAGTTGACTTTTTTAAAGTCGGATTACGAGCGGCAGAAAAACCTTGTTGAAGATAATATCGCTTCCCAAAAGAATTTTCTCAAAGCAGAGTCGGATTATCAAACGACGCTCATTAAGATTGAGGGCTTGAAGAAACGAATGGCACTCCTAGGTCTCGCTGCTGATAAAATATCAGTGGATAAGCTGGTCTCTACCATTGCGGTCTCTACACCCGTTTCAGGATATATTGTTGAGGTGAACGCCATGCGAGGCATGTTCCTAAATCCTACAGATGTAGCTGTAGAATTGATTAATACGGATCACATGCATCTAGAATTAGATGTCTTTGAAAAAGACATCCTCCAGATAAAGAAAGGCCAGCAGATTCGATTCAAAATGCCAGATGCCAGTAGCGAATTATTCGAGGCTGAAGTTTACCTGATCGGGAAAGAAGTAGAAGGGGATAATCGGGTAGTCAGAGTACATGGGCATTTAGAAGATATAAAAGATGATATCGATTTTGTGCCCGGCATGTTCCTCGAAGCCGAGATCATCACGGCTAGTCAATCTACGATGGGCCTACCAGAGTCAGCAGTAGTAGAAGTTGACGACCGCTGGTTCGTTTTAATAGAAAAAGAAAAGACAGGTACTACTCACCATTTTGAGAAAAAAGAGGTGCAAATTGGTTGGATCGAAAATGGTAAGGTCCAAATACTCAATGCAGATACTTTTGAACCGGGCCAAGGCATACTCATCGAAGGAGCCTTCAATTTGATAAATGAGTGACTAAGGAATAAGTCAATAATAAATTAAACATCTTTACTTGTTCTTTTGCCGCCCAG
>JBELML010000112.1:0-20814 GCA_042095835.1 Saprospiraceae bacterium | reverse complement strand
CGGGTGGCATGGTTTGCGCTGATATGACTGGCATGGTTTGAGTGATATGTGCACACGTCTAGTTAAAAGATTCTGTCAACGAGAAACGATACTCTATGGCTTAGAGAAAAAATCTACAAAGAACGAGACAAAGGAAAAAATTAGGTTCAAACCTAAATATGGAAATCTATCACCAAAAAATATTTATAACCTAGAAGCAAATAATGAGTTAGAATTCACTGCTTGGCTTGATGGCGAAGAAAAGATTATTGACGGTGGAAAATTTCAACGAATTAATTTCCAGTTTGATTTGGAGAATGATTTATTAAAAGTACAATACCGATACTCTGAAAAACTCGAAAAAGATAAATTGAGGTATGCTCAAAAAATATATAACCAATTTATCACTTATCTTACCTATCGCAGCAACGGTAGCCCTAAAAAATTAAAAGCCTGGCTAGATTACTATTCCATCCAAATCAAGTATAAGAACTTTGTAGAGAATACTGTTGATGGGCAAATATTTACAACTGTTAAAAATAGTCATGATTCTTCAACATATTTAAAATTTACCCCTTTACAACAATACAAATTAGGCTTATTGCACTCTATTTTCGGTTCTTTTCTTGAAAATAAAAAGAGTTACCGTTCGAGAATGAATGATAGGAACTTGTACCTATCTGCTTACCTAATGGATCATATCCTCAAGTTTCATAAATCAGCTTTTTCCTGGCTAGAATTGGAATCGCTCCCTGACATCATCATGAGTAATCAAGGAGTAAACTTAAGAAATACCTTGCAGGAAATTTTAGATCATCTCCTAGTGGAACACATTAGAGAGACTAATAATGCTATGTTCCAATACAAGTTTAGAAGTGAAATTTCCAACGAACTTCAGTACATTTCAAAAATTAGCGATGAAAGTGCTGCTGCCTATAACTTTACCTATGGAGAATCCTATCTTCTAAAATCTTATTTTAAGAGAAAACTCAAGCAAAAAATGGACCGTTATACGGATCAAACTAATGCCAGAAACAAAATGGTGTTTGATCATACCATTAGTTTTCTAAATACGACCATCGCTAATATTCACCTATATGATGAAGAATACGATGCTGCATTACGCTATTACGCCGACGCCATGCAGCCACTACGAGAAGCCCTTGCTTCAGGAAAAAAACTCACCCATCACCAAAGAATCTTGCTCTTAAAAAATCGATTATTCTTGAGTTTAGGACTAGAAAAAAGTAAACGCTATGATTCCGCCTATTCTGTATTGAGAGCAAGTATTTTAGACAATGCGTTGTTTTGGGAGGCCGACAATTTGTATAGAATGCCTGGATCATCAACTGATAATTCCTGGGAGTCTCCTTTCAAGAGAATGCAGCTTTTTCTACGCCCACACCTTGCCCTTTTAATGGTTCTAGAAAAAGACCGATCAGATGGCCTAACAATGGATAATCTCAAGCGCAATATTACAGAATACTGTGATTTCATGGGCTTAAAAACATTATTTCCTGCCGAGCCTTTTAAATCAAATTTGAGTTTTGAAGACTTTAAACTACCTAAAACAACTAGAGCGGATCACAAAAGAATCCACACTTTATTAGCAGACTATTACCAAACAGTTGGATCCATTCTTTTTTATAAAAATCGAAACTTTGAGGAACTGTACAAAATTGGAAAAGAAGGAATTCTGGAAAAGTATTTTGGTTTTGATGATGTTCAGAACTTTGGAAAGTTGAATCACAGTCAATTGGCTTCATATTCGGCATTGTTTTATTATTTAATTTCCTTAAGTCATCTGATCATTCCATACATGAAGTCGGAGGAAAATCATTCTGAAGATGGAGATTATGGGAAAAAAGTATTTGAAACCCTCATCCGATTTAGCAAAAAGGCAAATGCTTCTAGATTGAGTGGCAAAGAATTAGAGTTGATTGGTTTGGTTACCAGTAAATTAGCCGACTGTATTTTGACAATTTCTGAGTTCAGTGGTTTTTCTGGAGTCAATCCTAGTAAAATTGATAATTTAATGGAGTTTCAACGGAGCGAAAATAATTTACCTCATCCCACAGATGATTTCTTCTCTTTTGGTTCATTTATCAATTTATCCTTTATCAGTTTCAGCTACTTCGACAATGCGGGAAACGAATTTAGTGCTTCTCATCAGGTCGAGAAGGTTTGTTATGCTGTTATGAATATGAATTTAAAAAGCCATTTACACACAAAATTATGGGCATTAGCGCAAAAAGAGCAAGTAACACATGAGCAAATTAGTAATTTTCTTGAAAAAAATACATTAGAAATAACTCAACAAGACTCAGCATATGTCTCTGATAAAATGATTAATATCTTTAAAGCTGTACAAAATGACACCAAGAAAAAGGAAAATTTGAAGGAGCTTTTTACGCAACCTATCAACCTAAAAAAGTCCTTGGAAGATCTTAATAAAGAATACAAATCGCTACAAATAGGAATAAATAGGACAAAACTCACTATTGTAGATTATTATAAAAGAATACAGGATAGATTAGAGAAATATTCTGCTGTAGAATTCCTAAAATTTTTTTTGGGTCATTCGGATGGCAAAGAAGGCAAATTTTTAAAGGAATCCCATATTCTAGCAGCTAAAAAGCCTGAAATTGAATTGGTAATCCAAAAATTAGGTCTAAAATGTTCTAAACCTAAAAAAGCAGTCAAATCTGAGTCGAATGACAATATCTACCAAAGAATCTTTCATCTATGGCTGCTCTATCAACGCAATGATCAGAATGATTATAGCAAAGAAGAATATAAGCAAGAGCTCCTAAACACCATACCATTATACCCAGAATGCTTTAAGCTAAGCCATACTTTTAAAAGTGAAATCTATAAGACACTTAAAGATGATACTCAAGCTAAGCACCACGAAAAACTTGCCCACCAAGTCCATTCCGAGGGTTTAGCGTATAAAAAAATGATTAAAAACACTTATCTTTTGCTTGATGATTTGAATGATATTTCTAATCACTCTTTCGCAGCGATTGAACGTTTTGCCATTAATCAAAGATTGGAAATGGATGAGTAAATAAGTGAGCATCTAGCTGAGGTAGCCATTTTTACAATTCTCAAATAATTATACCCATACCTCTTTAATTCACTAGTGAAGTGTAAAGCTATACTGCTAATTCTAAGTCAATTAGATAAGAATGGCTTCATTGGTTCTATACTATCATATTAAGTTTGCGTGCTTTTGTAAGACTCTACCCGCGAGAACTTTCATTCAAAGCTTTTCAGTAAAAAAGAATTTGAAGTACTGGCGAGGAAGCTATTTTCAATAAGTATTCATCCTATTCTTTGATTAGAGCAAGAAATAGAAAATTTTTAAAAGATTACCTTATGTTTTTGCACCATTTCTTGCACCACAAAGAATAATAAGCTTTATTTTCACCTGACAGACAAGGAGTTAAGTAGGATACAGTGCATTCCCGTCCAGACCGCTTTTTAATTCTTTGACAATCAATTAGTTATAAATTACAACTTCTAATTATTGGTTTGATTAGAATTCTTAAAATAAGGAAAGCCTGATGTTTATGCATCAGGCTTTTTTTGTATGGTTTTTTCTAACATTTTTCTGCCTTTCTTTGGTTTTTCTAACCAGGATTTCATCTGTTTCTGGATTGTTTTCAATTCCGTTTTCCTATATTTTACTGTCTAAATCTTCCTTTTTCAAAGTCTTCAGGTTGATTTCGGTTATTCTGAATACAACACTAAATTAAACAACTCTTTAAAAGATCGCTTATCAATAGACAAAATTCCTAGAACCTTAGAATTTTTCCACTTTCTAAAACTTGGTTCATTCTTACTTTGTAAAAATAAACACCTTGTACTAAATCTGAGCCTGGATTCCAATAAAGCAGAACTTCATTACTATATTTTTCTCTTTTTATGTTGTCGACAAGTACACCCGAGGCATTAAATATTTGAATATCTAAAGGTCCTTTTTCTTTTGAATTTATTTCAAACAAGATAGATTCTCTAGATGGATTAGGGCTAGTTTTCACCTTTAAATCCGATTTAATTGTTTCCAGGGTATTCGTTATAACAGCATTACCCTCAACTAATTTTATTTTTTGGTTTACTGGTATGTTATAAAAGTGTTGTACTTCCCCGGAGAGCCAGGTTACCTGTATTTCGTCTACAGTTTCTATTTGCCCTAAGCCAAAGTGTAATGGTTTAATGCTTTGTCCAAAAAATGAGGTCCCATGATGCCATCTATACAGACTTTGATCTGAAAAAGTAATTTTTACTTCTGTCCCGAAAGCATTCCTATTGGAAAGGGTACCCTCTAATTCAACTTGCAACCAGTTATTGTAATTATTTTTTTCTTCCTGGTTGATCGTTTCATTTTTAAATAGATTTGGAATAGTTTCAACGTTTGCAATAACTACATCTAAATCACCATCTGCATCATAATCAAATACTTCTAAGCCTCTTGAACGATCTATCAAGTCCATATTAGAGTTCTGAGACCAGTTTACAAACCCTTCTTTACCATTTTCTATGAGCGTGTTTTTATAAAAATAATGAGGTTCATCTGTTTGCTCAAAACCATCAATTGATTGTTTACTTACCACTCCATTTACGGCAAATAAATCTTCATCAAAGTCATGATCAAAATCAAAAAATTGAACGCCCCATCCCCATCCAGTATTCTCGATACCATATCTATCTGCAACGTTTAAATATCTCCTTTGACCTGAGTTCTTGAAAAGAGGATTTGGGTAATGATTGTAAATATTTGTAACATAAACATCAAAATATCCATCGTTATTATAGTCTCCAATGGTCATCCCCATTCCTGCACCAGGATCGGCAATTCTATATGCTCTCGACACCTCATTGTAATGTACACCTGAGCGATTTTCAAAACACTCGTTTATTTGGGTATCATTGGCGCAATATAAATCAAGGAATCCGTCTTTACCGATATCAATTGCAGCAGTAGTCCAAGTCACTCCTGTTCCTTCAAGCTTATAGAAAGCAGTAAGATTTTCAAAGGTGCCATCTCCTTTATTTCTATAAAAAATATTATCTCCATTAAGTACACTTACATATAAATCTAATAGTCCATCCCGGTCATGATCAAACCAAGTCCCCCCGCCACTATAGCAATTATTGCATCCTTCTACTCCAGCTGCTTCTGTAACCTCTGTAAAAGTTCCATCTCCATTATTATGATAAAGCTGGTCTAAACGGCTGTTAGTCAAAAAAATATCAGCAAAGCCATCATTATCATAATCTCCCCAGGATGCTCCCATTTTTTCTCCTAAGGATGCAGTGATATCTGTATTAACAAATTGATTAGTGAAGCCTGCTTCCATTGTAACATCATCAAAGGTACCGTTACCATTGTTGCGCATTAACCGATTCCATGTGGTTTCGTCATTTGCATCATAAGAATAAAAGCCCGTAAAAAAGAGATCTAAATCTCCATCATTATCATAATCTGCTACAGCTACTCCATTGTTTTTGCTTACCACATCTAAACCCGCCTCTATGGATACATCTGTAAAAGCTTGAGATAATAAAAGAAATGGGTATGCGAAAAAAAGAATTATTCGAAAGCAAGTGAGCGTTTTTTTCATAATTAAAAGCTTAATAGTTAGAAAGGGCCTTTAAGGTCTAGGATAATTTTGGACTAAGTTCACTTGCTGCCATTGCAGCTCCAATTATGCCTGCATTGTTTCTTGTAGCTGCTACTACAATGGGAACAGGTACGGTGAAGTAATCTTTAAATTCTTCAAACTTTTTACTGATACCTCCGCCAATAATAAATAAGTCAGGAGAAAAAACTCTATTTACATGATTTAAGAAAAAATCGAATCTTTGGCTCCATTTTTTTATACTTAGATTTTCTCTTTTCCTAGCAGAATCAGCTGCAAAAAACTCTATTGGTTCTCCATTTTTATGAAATATTCTACCCAGCTCGATATTTGGTATCAATAGGCCATCTCTAAAGACACCGGTACCTAGCCCTGTCCCTATGGTAACTAAAATAATCGTCCCTTTCTTTCCAATGCCTTCTCCAAAGGTCATTTCGGCGATCCCTGCTGCATCTGCATCATTTTTAATGATAAAGGGAAGATTACAAGTGTTGCTGAATAGGGTTCGAACATCACAATTAATCCATTTTTTATGGATATTCCCTTGGGTTCTGGATATCCCATTGTTATCTATGACTGTTGGAAATGCACATCCAATTGGACCTTTATATTTGAAATGGTGGACCAGTTGTTTTACCGATTTAGCCACACTTTTGGGTTTTGCAGGCTTAGGAGTGGGAATACGATGTCTCTCAGAAATAATTTCTCCAGTAAAAGTATTCACAATTGCTCCTTTGATGCCAGATCCTCCCACGTCGATTCCTAGTATTTCCATAGTTTTCTTAGCAATTAAATGATCCTTATTTCAATTTTAACCCAAGTAAAGTTATAAGAATTACCAAATAGATTTTAATTCATGTACTTCCAGGTGGGTAATTTCTATTAAAGCTCTTTCGGGGCCAAAATATAGGCCTTTATTATTTTTGGCCTTCGGTAGAGACTCAACTACAGTAAAAGCACCATTATCGGCAAATATTTCAACCGAAGTCCGGTCAATAATTAATTCAAGGGTAATCTCCCCAGTATCAGTATCGTAATTTTCATAAAATGCACCATTCAAAAGATTAAAATTCATATCGTATTTTGCAATCCCATTTCCATTGAAGAGGAAATTAAAAGAAGTGCCATCAATAATTTTAACCTTCATTTTAATATGGAATAGATTCCCATTGAGTACTTTTAATCTTTCGTTTGCCTTTTCTTTAGTCAAATTACTCCAAGAATAACTTTTCTTGTGCAAAGTCTTAATAGCACTAATAGGTTCATTAAATAATCGGACCCCATTTCTAGTTGATCGCAGTGTTAATTCTGTTGGGAATAACATTAATTGGCCAAAAGGCATCTTACCGCCATGATCGATCCCTCTTCCCCATCCAAACTGGATACGACGCCCGTCGTCGTCAGGAATATTATTAAAGGTCTGTGCAGCATATAATTGTCCATGCACATATTTGTGTTTACCTGAGCTAGGCTTAAATTCATATCCATCAAAGTCGCCAATTAAATAGGTTCCCGAAGCCCCGTAAGTGACCCATTTGGTATTGTATTTATTACCATCCACAGGAAGTTCAAATAATTCTGGACATTCCCAAAAGCCAGCTAAATGACTCTTATACTCCCATTCCTTTAAGTTATCAGAATGATAAATCGAATGGCCATCTTTTTCAAATAGCATCATGACCCATTTTTTAATAGGTTCATACCAAAATATTTTAGGATCACGCGTATTCCTTGAGTTCCATTGGGCTTTACTATTAATTACAGGATTACCTGCATATTTTGTAAAGCTACGTCCATTATCATTGCTGTAAGCGATACATTGAGTCTGAATGGCATCTCCATTGTTATGATCATGAGCAGTATAAGCTACAATGATTGGCGGCATATCACCTTTTTGAAAACCTGAGGTATTATTATGGTCTATTGCTGCTGTTCCTGAAAACATAGTTCCCCATTGATCAGGAAATAAAACATCCCCTAATTCTTCCCAATGCAATAGGTCTTTACTGATCGCATGGCCCCAATGCATATTTCCCCAGGTATGCTCATAAGGATTGTGTTGATAAAAAAGATGATATTCACCATTAGCAAAGACTAATCCATTAGGGTCATTATTCCATCCCCTTTTGCTTGAAAAATGTATTTGAGGTCTTTTAGATTCTTGGTAAACACTATCCTGTCCGGCCCAGTTATTTGATTGGAATATTTTATCGATCCCACTTACTTTTTCCGAAAAAGAAATAGTTAGCTTTTTACCCTTAAATTGAGAAACATCCTGAAATACCCAATAATCAATATTTTCATTACTTAAACGAATATCAATATACTGGACCTTTTCCTTATTTAATACCCAATCCATCCTTTGCCGATCTTCTGATAATTCAATAGGAAAGTTGAGGAATTTTTTTTCAATCAAAAAATCACGACTCACTGTTTCTTTTTGGGCTAAAAGAAAAGTATTGCTTATTAAAAACAGGATAAAGGATAGTAGTTTGGTCTCCATTTTAATCGGTATAAAATATCCTACGGGATTTCCTGAAGGATGAATTTCAGAGCTTCCCGTAGGATTTAATTATAGTTTGATGAAATATTTTCTAGTTATATCCTGGATTTTGTTGATACAATCCTTGACTAACAGTAATTTGCTGCTGTGGAATAGCAAGATATTCGTCTCTTCCTGCAGTAAATCTAGCATCTACTAAATGGGACGCTCTATCTCTTTCTACCTCAAAGTAAGTATTCATCGTTTCTTCAGCAATACCCCATCTGACTAAGTCAAAGAAACGTTTCGATTCAAAAGCAGTTTCCATTCTTTTTTCATAACGTAGTATTTGTCTAGCTTCTTCCTGTGAACCTAATGATTCATAGGTGCCAATAACATAATTACCCGATGGGCTTCCATCAGCCATTACCAATCTTGATAAACTTGCTTCATTACCAGCCCGCATTCTTATTTGATTAATAAGAGGTAGGGCTTCATTTATTCTACCTAATTCAATCAAGGCCTCGGCCTTCCACAATAAAACTTCACCCCAACGAATTTGATCTGTATTCCTAGAGATACTAAAGAATGCAGTATATTGACGGAAAGCCGGAGAAGAAGGTAATTCCTGGTCTTTCATTCCTAGTTTAAAACCATAAACCCCAGGTACACGAGAATAGGATTCATCATAGATTCTATTTGGGTCATATTTGAAAGGCATGCCAATAATTCCTGCGGTATGAGCAATCCTTGGGTCCATATTATTGGCCATCACATCGTCAATAGTGTTAATCTGAGCACCAGAATTAAAATTATCGAACATTGGCAAGCCATTATCATCAGTCTTATAAGCATTTGCTAAATTCTGAGAAACATGATTGAAGGAGCAGCATCCATAACCTTCCCCTAAAGAAGAAGTTAAGCCTGTAGAAAAATTACCTCTTCCTTCTACTGATCCATCATCAATAGAGCGCATAATGGCCCAAACAGATTCCATACCACTTTCAAATTCATGCAAAAAGTTTTTAGCATAATCGTCATGTAGGTCATATTCTGCCGTTGCTTCAATTGCCTCAATTAAAGTTACAACTTCTTGTAATTCATTCTGTGTTATACTTGTCACCTGATTATTATCATCTTGAACATAAGCTTTGAACAATAATGTTTTTGCTAAATATGCTCTCGCCGCATTTTTAGTAGGACGGCCTTCATCAGATTGGGTATCCGGTAAATTACTAACCCCGTCTCTGAATTCATCAGCAATATAAGCCCATCCTTCTTGGTCCGATAATACTCTGTTGCCAACAGTTATGGCATCTTCCTTTGCCACTGTTTCATCCAGGAATACTGGAAACTTATAAAGTTTCTTTAGAATAAACTCATAGTGTCCACGAATAAACCGCAATTCGGCTACTCTTTGAGCTTGCGAAACGCCCGACTCTGCTTCATAAGTAGCAGCATCAATAGCTTTTAATCGCCGCATGGCATCATTCACTCTCGAAATCCCTGCATATATCCACTCCCAGTTCAAATTAGCATTAAAATTATTGGGATCATTTGCCGTAAACACTTCAGTTTGGTGAGAAGGGAATTGATCACCAATACCACCTCCTCCTTTATAGCCATCGTCTGAGCGAGAGGTTCCCCAAGCCCATAAATCACCATATTGATGTGCAAGTAATCCATCATTTCCTAAAGATGCATAAGCTGCTACAATCAATCGTTCAACATTAGAAACATCGGTTAAGTCACTCCCAGAGACCACCCCTGTAGGCTGGAAGTCTAGAAATTCTTCTTCACAACCCATTGCAAATACGATGGCAAGCAAAATGGCCACCATAGATTTTATATAGTTATTTCTTTTCATCTGTTTAAAATTTTTGCAAATGCTTGAAAGCTAAGTTTTTGCAGAAATTTTAAACAGCTGCAACCACTTCGCTTTCACATGATCTTTTTTAATCATCACCGGTTGGTGATTTTATGATTAAATAAGATCATGCTCATTTCATTTTATAAATCTTTTATTTTTTTTAGAAACTAGCATTTATACCAAAGGAAATCCTTTGTGGCTTTGGATAAATTGCATTTACTCTATTCTCTACGATCCAACTTGCCTGAGGAAATTGATCTGGACCATTCCTATCTACTAGCCAACCTAAATTTTCTCCAGTTATATAAAACCGAAGGCTAGAGAAAACATCCATTAAGCCGGATGAACTTGGTAGGGTATAACCTAAAGTTACTTGGCGAATGGCCAGGAAGTTTCCGTTTCTAACATTATAGTCTAAGGAAAAACCTAGAGGCTGAACACTATTACTAACTGCTGGAATATGAGTATCTCTATTTGTAAATGACCAAGCATCTAACTGGTTCACCCCACCATTTTCTCCATTGATCAAGGATCCCAGTTCCATTCTAAATACATCTGGAGCTACTTCTCTTCCCAACTCTCCCCAAAGCAAAATACCAAAATCAAATGCTTTGTAATTAGCCTGTAAATTCAACCCAAATTGTATATCTCCAATTCCGTTTACTGCGCCGTATTCTTGATCTAAAGCATCAATAACTCCATCACTATTTAAATCCACAAACTTCAAAGCTCCGACCCTAGCACCGATTTGTTCCGCATGCCCATCTACTTCTTCTTGAGATTGGAAGATACCGTCTGTTCTATATCCAAAGAAAGTATTTGGATGCTGGCCCAAAATATTTTGCTCTGCATTTCCAGGGAAAGTAGGAATTAAATCCTCAGGTAAACTTGTGATTTTAGCATCATAGTGAGCTAAATTTAATCCAATACCATAATCAAAATTATTTCTAATTGGACTATTATATTGAATAGCGACTTCCCAACCTCTCGTTTCCATATCTGCACCATTCACAAAACGAGTCGCTCCATCTCCAAAGGTTGCAATTTGACGAGGTACGACTAAAATATCCTCGGTTGTCTTGTTGAACACCTCGACAGTACCTGTGAATTGGTCATTATTCCAACTAAAGTCTAAACCAAAGTTAAGCTCCGTTGTAGTTTCCCATTTCAAGTCATTATTCCCTGTTTGAGTAGCCAAAAAGCCAGAAGGTAAAATCCCCGTATCATTATTACCTATATCGTATGAGGTAGCTGCATCGGGACATACTACTTCTGCACATCCTCCACCCCAAGGTAAGATATTGGTTTGAGGAGCATAAACAGCTCTATAAATATCAAATCGAGCTTCATTAGAAATATCTTGGTTTCCAGTTTTCCCCCAAGCTGCTCTTAATTTTAAATTCGTGATTTTGCTGCCCTGTAAAAAGTCTTCTTCACTGATTCTCCAACCAAGAGAGAATGCTGGAAAAACTGCATACCGGTTATTTAAACCAAATCGAGAAGAACCATCTCTACGTATTGTTGCAGAAGCTAAATACTTATTATTAAGTGCGTAGTTAATTTTTCCAAAGTAAGAAAATAAGGAAAAGCCAGTCTCAAATCCATTGGAAGAACGTTCTCCAGAAGCAGCGCCTAAAGTAAAGTAAGCTTCCGTTTCCTGTGCAAAATCTTTAGCAGTAGCTGCGAAAACCTCTAATTCATTCTTAATCGCCTCGGTTCCTACTAAAGCAGTTAAGCTATGTGCTCCAAAATCTTTGGTATAAGTTAATGTGTTGTTGAAAACCCAATTTGTTAAATGAGTTTGCCTTTGTAATAATTCAGCAGTTGTATTACCTAAAAACCCACGAGAGTAAGTTCTAAAAATATCTTTTGTATTGATATTGTCATAGTCCAATCCAAAATTAGAGCGTAAAGATAATCCATCTACAAGTTCTATTTGAGCGAAAATATTCCCAAAAATCTTATTGTTATTGATGACATCATCTCTATTATCATTAGCTAGAGCGACTGGGTTATCTCTATCAGAGAATCCACCTCCTGGAGGGCCTGCAAATCGTCCATCTTCAGTAAAAACGGGTAGGATAGATTTCACTCGATATGGTCCGCCCTCTGAGGTTCCTCCAAAACCAGCATCTAATAATTGTCTTTGTCCTCTGGTATAGGATAGGTTTTGCCCAACAGTAACACGATCATTCAAAAACTTATAATTAGAATTCAATCTCAAGCCAACTCTTGAATAGTTGGTTTCGATAACCACTCCTTTTTGATCAAAGTAATTTGCACCAAAATAAACTCCACCTTTATCTGTGGCTTGATTAAAGGAAATGTCATAATTCTGAGTAAGCCCAGTTTGAGAAATTTCATCCCACCAATCTGTACCTTGTGCTAGATTATTAGGATATCCAGCAGGTCGCAATTGGTCGGCTTCATCTAACCATTCTGGATAAATAATTCTATCCAAAACAGGTACTCCATTTCCTTGAATACCTGCTCCTAATGAAGGGTCATAGTGCCAGTCGTACTTATAAATTCCAGTTGCATCTGGATCAGCACCGTCATTTACTGCTCCTTGCCATTCTATTCTTGCTCTTTCCTCGCTATTGGTTAATTGATCAAACTCATTCCAGGATTCCACTGTGGTTCGAACATTAAAACTAATACCAGACTTTCTTACTGAAGGTTGTTTTGTTGTTATAATAACTACCCCGTTAGACGCTCGTGATCCATAAATAGATGCCGATGATGCATCTTTTAATACTTGGACCGATTCAATATCATTGGGGTTTAACCAGGCTAGATTAAATAAAATATCATTTCCTGTACCTGCCTCATCAAATTGAAATTGCTGAAGCGGTACTCCATCGACGATATACAAAGGATCATTAGTTCCTAAAGTGCTAATTCCGCGAATTCGCACTACAGCACCTTGACCAGGATCTCCAGAAATATCAACATTTACACCTGCAACCCGTCCTTGCATCGTTTGTAAAACATTTGGGTTAGAGACATTATCCAACTCTTCTACGTCCATAATGCCTACTGCACCAAGTAGATCCTTTTTCTTTTCAACAGAATAGCCTGTTACTACAACCTCGTCCAGTAACTCACCTGCTTCTAAAGCAATGGAGATGTTGCTTACTCCTCCTGCTATTGAAACTTCTTGATAAGCATAACCGGTATAGGAGATTTCTAATGTGGTTGCATCATCCGGAACTTCCAACGAAAAGGTTCCATCTAGATCAGAAACTGTACCTGTTGAAGTACCGGGTAATAAAATATTTGCACCAATTATTGGTTCATTGGTTTCTGCATCTGTTACCGTTCCTGTAATCGTTCGCTGAGCCACAGCAAACTGTACAGACAGTATCAATGCCCAAAATGTGAGAAATTTAAGTTTCATAATTAAAACTGTTTGTGATTTAAATAATACTTTAATTAGTGATTAGTAGCAAACAATCTTTCTATCTACACCAGAGTGTTTAAACTAATCTAGACTTACCATATAGCATCCAGCTCGTAAACTTTTCCTTGAATCTGTACGTCGCCTTTTTCTGAGAAAAGGCTTATCTGGTCAAATTTTTCTGTAGGAAAAAAAATATCGGTCAATACTGTAACTCCACCATCTGCGAATAATTCCACAGAGGACACATCAAAGAAAACCTGTAATTGTATTGTTTTTTTACTTGATAATCGGGGAGCGAAATGAAGACTTTTTGCAAATTTTTCAGAGAATTTGTTCGTCCCTGCTTTCATCCGATCACTGAAATATTGGTTCTTAGCAACATCATATCCAATTCGATAAGTTTCGCCTTTGTCATTACTCAATTGAATTCCAAACCGACTATCTACGCTTGGATTTTCAGCAGATAGAATAATTTCGGAAAGCTCTGGATTAAAATTCTTTTCAATGTCGAATTTACCCGAAAGCTTTTTTGAAGGTATAGTCACTGATTTCCCTCTTAGCTGTTCAAGTTCCTTCACAGGCAGGCTTACAACTCGGTATCCTTCAGACCGATCTTGCAAAATCAATTGTCTTGGAATAGTATTAGCACTTCGCCATTTTTCGGTTGGAACTACTTGGGCATAATCCCAATTTGACATCCATCCCATAAATATCCGCCTTCCATCTGATTCGGGAATATCTGAAAAGGTAACCCCAGCATAATTATCTCTCCCATAATCTAACCAGACTCCTTTTCCATTGGTTACCTGCTTAGCAAATTCTGGATCAATATTGAATTCTTTACCGTCAAAATCGCCAATAAAGTATTGGGTACCAGAACCACCGTTTGGACTTCCAGGATTCAAACTTTGAATCAACACCCATTTTTTCTCTCCTGTTCCTTCTACTGTAGTAGGATATAATTCTGGGCATTCCCAAACACCGCCATGTCCACCATATTCCTGTCCCCAATCACTTAAATGAGACCATTGCTTTAAGTTGGGCGAACCATAAAACTTTACATGATCATAGGCTGCAAAAACCATAAGCCATTGGTTAGAATCTTCATCCCAAACAACTTTCGGATCTCTGAAATCTCTTATTTTCTCAACGTTAGGAACTACAGGATTTCCTTCATATTTTGTCCATGTCCTTCCTTTGTCATTACTGTAAGCGATACTTTGATATTGAAAATCATTCACCTTTTCATCAGCTGCACCTTTGGGTTCATGATGTGTAAAAATAGCAATCAAGGGAGGTACCCCATCTTTACCAAAACCACTAGTGTTTTTCCAGTCCACTACCGCACTACCTGAAAAAATATAGCCTAACTCATCAGGATATAAAGCAATAGGCAAATGTTCCCAATGAACAAGATCAGGACTGATCGCATGTCCCCAGTGCATAGGGCCCCAAACTGTACTATCAGGATAATATTGATAGAACAAATGATATTCTCCTTCATAATAGACCATACCATTTGGATCATTCATCCATTTGGCGGATGGAGAGAAATGGAATTGAGGACGATGTTTCTCTTGATAATAATCGGCTTCTGTGGTAGAATCAATAGACTCCGAATTAACCGTTTCAATTGATTGCCTTTGATTATTTTGACAAGCATTTAGTATTATCAATATTATTATAAATAAAGAAAATTTATTCATTTGATAAAATATTTAGTGAATGGTAAAATTGCTATTACCTGTTTTTCAAAAGGTTATAGGATTGTTTCCTTAAATCCTTACAAGGGTTTATTCTATATCACTATAGGATTTAGTTTTTCTTTCTTTAATAAAAGTTTCAATCTCTGTTTCATCAATTTGTGGGGTACCTCCTGATTTTGTTGCAACTAATGCGCCCGTTGCACAAGCAAACTCTAAACAATCCTGCCAATTATTCCCATACAACATTTTGGATATAAATGCTGCTAAAAAAGCGTCTCCGGCACCTACTGTATCTTGAACTTTGACCTGAAAGCTATCCTGGGAGATGAATTCTTTACCATGCCTACAAAAAGCACCATGTTCCCCCTTTGTCACCACGATAGTTTCGATCCCGAACTTATCCATTAGAAATTCCATTTGTGAAACAAATTCTTTACTAGCACCATACCACCCAGCAATGACATCTAATTCATCATCATTTACTTTGAGTATATCAATCTTCGATAAAAAAGATTCGATGAGACTTTGAGAATAAAAGGGTGGCCTTAGGTTTACATCAAACACAGTTTTTTGAGCTTTATCTAGTAGATCAAATAAAGTTTTTCTACTATACTGATCTCGTGCGATGAGGCTTCCAAATAAAAACAGGTCTGCTCTTTTTACTGCCTCTATTTTAGCTTGATCTAAAGAAATATAATCCCAAGCTACAGGTTGGAGAATTTCGTAAGAGGCTGCTCCATTTTCGTTTAGATCGACTTTAACAGTGCCCGTTGGAAACGTATAATTTGTTTGAATAAAATCTGTCAAAACTCCTTTATTATCTAAAAAAACAAGTAATTCCGAACCTAAATCATCATTCCCAACTGCGCTAATCATTTGTACATTACACCCTAGGCTCCTAGCATGACACGCAAAATTCATTGGCGCACCACCTGCCATTTTCCCAGTAGGAAGTATATCCCAAAGGACTTCTCCAAAACTCACTATGGAAGGCTGTTTACCCATATTTTTTTTGATTTAAAGTAAGCTTGGAAAAGAAACCTTTTCCAAGCACCCAAAATTTAATTAACATATGAAATAGTTGCGTTTTAAGCTCAATTCTAATAATGGGATTAGATTTTCTTCACTAATTTTTTTTCTAATTCCTCTAGCTCCACTCCCTTTGTTTCAGGCATTATTATTAAGACCCAAAGCAGTTGCAAAACCATTAATCCAGCAAAGAAAAGGAAGATGCTTGCCCCACTAAACTGACTAATCACCCAGGGAGTAATAAGGGTGATAATTGCGGCCATTATCCAATGTATGCCTGAGCCAAAAGACATTCCTGCACCCCGTACCGAATTTGGAAATATTTCGGAAATAAAAACCCAAATAACAGCCCCTTGTCCAATAGCATGCGCTCCAACAAATGCAGTCACAAAAGCCACAACCATAATTCCTTCCGCTTGTGTGTAAAAAGCCCAAGCAACTCCTAACAACGTAAGGATATAGCCCACCGATCCTATTAGTAATAATTGTTTTCTGCCTAAGCGATCAATTAAGTACAGACCTAATAGGGTAAAGACTAGGTTTACTATACCAATTGGAATGGAGGCACCAAGAACATTATCAGAAGCCACTCCTGCGCTTTCAAAAATTCGAGGCGCATAATACAATACGAAGTTGATGCCAGATGCTTGATTGAAAAAAGCTATGCATAAGGCTAATAGAATTGACTTGTTATATCTACCTGAAAGTAACCTATCTCCTATTTTTTCCTTAAAAGATATTTTGATGGAGGCTATTTCTGTTTGAATTCTTTCTTTAGTGAAATTGGGGTTGAGTTGTTGTAAAATGCCTTTTGCTTTCTCTTCTTTACTTTTTTTCATTAATAGCCAACGTGGGCTATTGGGGACTCCCATTACCATCATGGTATAAATAATTGCAGGCAATGCCTCAATACCCAGCATCCACCTCCATCCTTGTTCGCCTAAAAATTGACCAATTAAATAGTTAGATAAAAAAGCGATTAAAATGCCAAAGACAATATTAAATTGATACATAGCAACCAATCTACCTCTTCCATCTGCAGGAGCAATTTCAGATATATATATAGGAGCAGCAACAGAAGATGCTCCAACCCCTAAACCACCTATAAAGCGAAATAAAGAAAAAGTGTATGGATCCGGAGCCAAGCCTGACCCAATAGCTGATATCGTGTATAAAATTCCTATCCAAAAAAGAGTTGTTTTTCTACCTAAAATGTTACAAGGTATTCCACCAAATAGAGCTCCAACGACTGTTCCCCACAATGCCATTGACATAATAAAAGTCCCATGAAATAAAGGAGAGGTATCCCATAATTTTTGGATGGGTTGATCCGCTCCCGAAATTACAATAGTATCAAATCCAAAAAGAAATCCTGCCAGTGCAACAGTTATAGACCAATAGAGTAATTTTCTTCTATTCATGACTTTTTTTTGATTAAAAGCTTGGATAAAATTACTATTGATTAGGAGGATTGGAATTAAGAATCATTCCAAAACTCTTTGACTTTGTTGCATACACAATTTAGCACACTAACTCACTGATAGTCAATTTATTAGCAATAAATTCAAAAAAAAATCTTAGGATTTGTTGCAAAATATTATTTGGCCATGCAACATAATTTAAGAATAATGAGTAGGTATTAAAATCAGAAACTAATACTTAAACTAAGCCTTCATAAATTGCGTAGGAGACATACCATATCTATTTTTGAATACGGTTGAAAAATATTCAGGAGAAGTATATCCTACCTGATAAGCAATTTCTGAAATTGTTAAATCCCCTTTTTGAAGTAAGGTCTCAGCTTTTTGTAAACGAATGTTTTGGATATAATCAATAACACTTATGCCAATAAGTGCTTTTGTTTTTCGATAAAGCTGAGAACGGGAAAGTTGTAATGCTTCATTTAAATCCGTTATTTGCAAATCTTGCCTGTGGTAATTAGACTCTATATATTCAAAAAATCGGTTTAGAAATTGTTGGTCTAAAGAACTTGACACTTTTTTATCATCAATTTCTACTAATTCGTTCCCGTAGTTCTCCTTAATTAACTGCCGATTATGAAGTAGATTTTTTATCCTCTCCTTTAAGAATTGTACATTAAATGGTTTCGTCATATAAGCATCGGCTCCAGCTTTAGTACCCTCGATTTTTTGTTCTATCCCGCTTTGAGAGCTTAGTATTAATAAAGGAATATGAGAAGTCCTCAAATCACTTTTTAATTTCTTGGTAATTGCCAAGCCGTTTTCTTTAGGTAATTTGATATCACAAATAATTAAGTCAGGTGTTTGTTCAAAGGCAATAGTCAATCCTATTTCACCATCAAGGGCTTCAAGAATTTTATAGACTGGCTTTAATTTTTTTTGCAAAAAAAACTGAATATCAGGGTTATCTTCAATAATTAAAATGGTTTGTTCAGGCTTCGAAATACCTTGGTTAAATTCATCTTCCATATAGATAGGAAGTATACTACTATTATCTTCTACAAATCTTTCTGTATAAATGTCTAATAATTGGTCTGCTCTAAAATGGGCTCTTCCTAATGGTAGAACTACAATAAAGCGACTCCCCTTCCCTAAAATACTTTGTACAGTAATATCTCCATGGTGTAATTGAATTAATTTTTTAGATAAGGGTAACCCCAATCCAGATCCAATGGACATATTGTCTTCCCCTTGAAAAAAAGGTTCAAAAATATGCTTCATGGTTTCTTCACTCATCCCTTTTCCTTTATCTTCTACTTTAATTTTTATCTGGTTCTCAAGATTGTCCTTTGATATAGAAATTATTATTTCAGAATTATCAGAGGTAAATTTAAACGCATTGGACAATAAGTTAAACAACACTTTATCTATCATATTTGCATCAAACCAAAGCATTATTTGTTTATGCCTAGTAACTATTTTCAAGTCAATATTCCGGCTTTTTGCCACCCTATGATAAGATCTTAAAATACTTTTAATAAAAGCAATTATATCATTTTCACTAGCTTTCACCCTCATCCTTTCACTCTCCATTTTCCTAAAGTCCATAAGCTGAGTTACTAATCGCAACAATCTATTGGCATTCTCTTTAATTAGGTGAATACTCTGTTGCAAATCTTTACTTAGCTTAGGAGAAGGTAACAACTCATCTGTAAACCCCATAATAAGCGTCAAAGGAGTTTTAAATTCATGAGAAATATTGGTGAAGAAATCTACTTTTGCCTGCGTAGCTAATTTTACCTCCTCAGACATTTGCACTATTTGTTGTTGCTTTTGTATAATTTCCTCATTTTTAAATTGTAGATCTTTATTTACTTCTTTTTTAAACTGTAAAGACCTCCAAAAGGAACCACCTAGTATAATGGTCAAAAGTAAGCTTCCAATTAATATATAAATTAAAACCTGCTGGTTTTGAAAAAAGTGTTCAAGTTCATTAATCAACTTTTTTTGTTGCCCAATATTTTCCTGAAGGCTTAGTACTTTTTCCATTTGGTGGTTAATGATTCTAGCATTATCAGGGTCTATTACAGTCGTATTTAGTTCAATTCTTTTTTCGATAGGCAAATTATTAAGAATTTGTATTGCTGCTTTAACAGACTCGGTTCCTCCTGTTGGATAAAGTAAGGAGGCATTTAAAATCTCATCTTCCACCATTTGAATTCCACCATTTTTTCCTGCCAAGCCATCGATACCTAAACAAAAAAACTGATTGGTCATTCCTTTGGCACGAATTACCTGATAAGCTCTCTCAGCCAATAAATCTGTATGCCCATAAATTATACTTGCTTGAGGATATTTTTCAAGGGCTTCAGACAGCCAATTATCTACATTTTCCAGGGCCCAACCTGCATCGAAAGAGGCAATTATCTCCAGATTAGGATACTGCCTTAAAGCATCCCTAAAACCATTGCTTCTTCCCGTACTAGGTGTCATACTGCTAGGTAGGGCCAACTCAATGATTTCCCCTGACTTATTCGTTTGACTTGCAATATAATGACCTGCAGTTTTCCCAATTTCATAATTATTTGCCCCTACATAAGTAGTATATTTATCAGATGTCGTTTCTCTATCCACCAATATTATTGGTATACCTTTATTATAAACCTCCTCTATTATTTCCTTTAATGGCTCAGCTTCATTTGGTGTGACAATCAAAACATCGATTCCTTCAGCTAAAAATTGCTTTATTTGTGCAATCTGTTTCTGGCTATTACCATTTGCTACCTTTATATTTAATTCTGCCTGTTCATAAAAATCTATTTCACGATTCATCTCGGCTTCCATAACTTCTCGCCAATTATCTGTGCAACATTGTGAAAATCCAATGGTATATTTTTTTTCTGATATCGGTTGAACACAACCTAAACAGTTACACAACAATAGAAATGACAAGAGTTGAACAGTAAATTTTAACATTACGTAACTTAGTTTAATTAAAGTAGTTTCTAATCATTCTTTAGGACTCATCTCCAAATTCCACCCAATTATTTAGCATGTAAAATTTGCAAAATCCCCTAATTTAAAAACAGAAAACAATTCGTTTAGCACGTATTCCCAAATTAAAACTTGCTCTCAATTTACTATAGGGTTAGAAAATTAAAGTTATTTTTTTAAAAAATACTACTTACATCCGAATCAAAAATAAAAACGAAAGACTGAATCTAGGGAATGGGGCATTAATAAAGTATACAAGATTTACGCAGGTATTTTGCTGTT
>JBELML010000111.1:4253-21305 GCA_042095835.1 Saprospiraceae bacterium | reverse complement strand
TCGCTCCGCTCAAACAATGCCTAGGCGGCCTCCCGCACTTCACTTATGACCTTTTCTACATTTAATCTTGAGTAATAAGCATTTCTTTTTCAGTTTTTATTTTAATGCATTTGCCCAAGATTTAGGCTTATCTATCTGGACCGGCTGCTTTAGCTAAGGCGCTTACTTTTTTCTGGGAACTAGTGCGTAAATCTTCTACCTTTTTGAAATAGTCGCTATCCGTAAAACGGTCGAGGTATTCATTGGATAGTTCAAGCACTCGTCCATAGCGCTCTTCTTGGCGCTGGATGACACTATTCTCTGCTAGTAAATAAGCAGATTGTATAATCATATAACGTACCTCATGGGTATTTTTAGTCTCTGGAAAATCTTTTAATAAATTCTCGAATACTTGCACTGCGGCAGTATAGGAGCGAAGGTTGAAATACAACATTCCTTCATCAAAAGCTTTGGTTTCCAGTTTCAAGCGCATCTCATCAATCAGCTGATTGCATTGCTCTACTCTCTCACTATTGGGGAAAGTATTGATAAACAACTGAAAATCCTCAATCGCTTTATTCGTATACGTCTGATCTAGCCTGAACTTTGGCGACAATTTGTAGCTGGAATAAGCGGTCATAAACTGCGCCTCCTGCCGCTTGGGGCTGGTAGAATAGGTTTGCACAAAATTATTAAAGTAATAATTGGCCAGTAAGTAACTCCTTAAGTAGTAATAGGTATAAGCGTACTTAAAAGAAATTTCTTCTGCCTCTCTTTTACCACGATAGGTAGAAATGATCAACTCAAAAAGCGTTTGCGCTCTTTGATACTCCTCCTCCTCGTAGTATTCCAGTGCTTGTTTGAGAATGAGTGCAGGATCTCCACTAGTTCTTACTTTCTCATAATCACTTTTACAACCCAACATCATAGAAGCAACCAAAATCCCCAAAAATGTATACGAAAGAATCAATTTTCTCATAAGGCCACAAAATTACATTTTTTTATTTAAGTAACGATCAAAAAATAGCTTATCAATTTGTGGCGGAATCTTTTGTCCCAATACTGCGTTAAAAAGCCTCGCTAATACCCTGCATTAGCTACGTCTTTTGCCTTGTCTTGAAACAAAATCTTCTCGGCCAAAATGCAATACTTATTCTTTGTCCGTTACTAACTATACTACGGTTTAGTTTCGTCCTTTTTTTGCCGATTTACCACTCAGCTAGTGCTAGCTAATCGCAGGAGCACGCAAAAAACAGACAAACTATTCCATTATTAAGTCGGTAAATTTATCTTTAAGGTTGGTTGCACCGCTGAAATGAGTAGAAACTTATTTTTAGAGGGCACATCACCATATCAAATATTCATGCAGCTCGAGTCACTAGCACAGTTTAGAATTTACTACAACCAGACCATCTTCCCAGAGTTGATGCGTATGGAGCGTTTGCGCAAGCGCTTATTATTCTTGCTGCTTATGGCGAGTTTCTTGCTTTTGGGCATCTTGATCTTCGAATTTTACCTAGATATTTGGTTGGTCACCTTGATTCTGATGATTCCCACTACAGCCTTTGTGCTGTATTTAGGATTTAGAATTCGGCGTTTTGTGCTCACTTTCAAACCACAGGTGATGCAACTGGTATTGGAGTTTTTAGAAAGCCAGCCCAATATCAGAGAGCTGAGCTATGATCCCAATGGCGGAATCACTAAAAAAGAATTTGCGGGCAGCCAACTTTTTATCACTCCAGCTCAAGTCTATGAGACAGAAGATTATATTGAAGGACAAGTAGGTGAAATGCCTTTCAAATTGTGTGAACTAAATGTGCGCGAAAACTCTTTAGTACGTAATCGGACCAATTATGTATTTAAGGGTATCTTTTTACATGCTACCTTTACCGAAGAGACTCAAGGAAGACTCCTAATTTGGCCAAAAGAATTTAAGCAATATTTGAGTAAAACCATCCGCAATTTTACTTTTAAAGGAGGCTACAATGTCGACCACGAAGTCATGAACGAGGAGTTTAGGTCCATTTTTATGACTTATGCACTGCCAGACACCCACGTCATTGGTATCTTATCCAGACCTATGCAAGATGCCATCGTCGAATATCGAGCAACAACAGGAAAAGAAATTTATTTATCCTTTATGGATAAAGAAATTTATGTAGCGATCACTGAACCTAAAGACATCTTGGAGCCTTACCTATTCAGCTCCAATGCTAGCTTTGAGTTGGTGCGCACATTTTTTGAGGATATTAATTTGTTGTTAAAGATCGTAGCAGATTTTGACCAAACACACTAAAATTTTGTATCCCTTTTGGAAGCTCCCCGCAGGAGCATGCAGTCTGATAGGTATTACAGGCCTCATTGGGTATTGAAAGAAACTTGAAACCTTCTTTACAAGCACCCCTGTAGCATTCGATATAATTGATTAAAAATAACTTGATGAACAAATTATTCTTTACATTTTCGCTCCTCTTTATCGGAGGATTCAGCCTCCTGGCACAGGAAGCCCCCAATACATCCACCCTATTAGAAAAATCGCTTCTTTGGGAGATTAGCGGCAAAGATTTACAAGAACCTTCCTATCTATATGGTACTATCCACTTGATCGACAAGGAGTCTTTCTTTCTCACCGATGCGACCAAATCGGCCATGGACAAAGCAGAAGGTTTTGCCTTCGAAATAGATATGAATGAGATGAATGATCCCATGAAAATCATGCCACTGATGATGAAGGCGATGATGCCTGGCGATTCCTCCTTATCTAATCTACTTTCTCCTGAAGAGTATAAAAAAGTCAGCGATCACTTCCAGAAAATGGGACTCCCGATGATGATGCTCGAGCGGATCAAACCGATGTTTCTTTCTGCTTTAGTAGGCAATGAAGGCGGCGATATGTTTAGCAACCCAATGGGTGGTGGCGATGGTGGTACCGTTTCCTATGAATTTGAAATCATGGAAGTCGCCAACAAAAGAGAAAAACCAATTTCTGGCCTAGAAAGTATGGAGTTTCAAATGAGTATTTTTGATAGTATTCCCTACCGTGCTCAAGCTAAAATGTTGGTGGAAGCTATCAATGTAGGAAGTGACTCTGCTGCTACCAACCAAATGGATGAGTTGGTCAAAATCTATAAAGAGCAAAACATCGAAGCGATGGTGAACGCGATGGATGAGGAAGGCGGCATCGGTGGTTACGAAAGTCTACTGCTCGATAACCGCAATAAAAAATGGATTCCAATCATGGAAGATAAAATGCAGGAAAATACGATGTTCTTTGCAGTAGGTGCAGGTCATTTAGCCGGAGAGAATGGAGTGATTAAGCTACTGAGGCGTGCGGGCTACACCTTGAAACCTCTGTATTAAGCTACTTGCACTTGACAAATTTTAAAAAGAGGCATTACAAAAATTGTAATGCCCCTTTTTAGCACCTCTAATCTAATAATATCAACTGTCGACTCCCTTCGAAATCGCCCGTCAACAAACGATAGCTATAAACACCAGTACTCGGCAAATCGCTATTATTCAATGGAATGCTGTGGTATCCAGCACTGTAATCTCCCTCGATAGTTTTAATGATTCTACCTTCTACACCATGAATTTGAATGGTAATCGCATTGGCTTCGGGTAGATAGAACCCTATGGCTGTTTCACTGATAAATGGGTTCGGATAGTTCTGAAAGAGCAGGCTGGCCTCTGTATCTAAGGCTTCCTCGCCAATAGCCAGATATAACCCCATTGGTTCAGCATCGATATTATACGCTTCTGCTTGAGTAACCGAGCTATTGATGCGTATCAAATCTTTCAAATTTGCATCACTTTTGGCACGCACGACTATATTAAACAGCGATTGATCGCCCTCCAAAGCTGTCTCCACATTAAAGGAAGCGGAGAGCTTACCTTCTGCTTCAAAGCGACCAAAATGCTCTTCATTCATTAGACTAGCTTGCAAATCCAGTATTTCTAATTGATGCTGATCATAATCCAAAGTAAATTGATACCCTAATAAGCCGCTTAGGTCCGCATTAAACCCGACGGTATAGGTATGCCCTTTCACTAATTTGATATTTGCTGTATGGATGCCTACCATGCCCACCTGTGTACGCACTTCGGGAGCTACTATACTGTTCGCCTTTGAGGTATAATTCACATCGCCTACCTTAATTGCTACAAAATCCACATCAGGCCTTCCATCCAGATCATTGATATTCTTCAACTCTGGAAAGGGTTTACTGAATGGATGAGCAGGATCATCAAAGGTATACTCGGCATCTACAAATCGCCAACTTGTATTCGAAGCGAAAGTGGGTTCAATCTGTAAAATCACTTTCCGAAGCTGGATTAAATCCAAAGTAGACACGCCACCCGAACGATTGATATCTGCCGCAATAATTTTATAAGGTGTATCTAATCTTTTAGAACCCAGGATATGCTTCTGAATCAAAATTAAATCCAAAGTAGACACGCCATTATCATGGTCTTGATCCAATTTAGGTATGATGGTATAATCTTGTCCTTCTGGTAGCTGGGAGAAATCAAAGTTGCCATAGGTATCGGTTGCTAAGCTCTTAGCAGTACCTCCAGATAGCTGTACTTCAACGCCCTCTACTCTATTGAATTCTTCAGTAGCAATCGTACCAGCGATGGTTCCATTAGCCTCGGAGCAGACACCAAGGTTATCTTGTACTTGTATAAAGGTGCGGCAGAAATTATGGTTGCCGGCATCATCCCAGGCGTGTACTTCTACTGGCACCAGTATATCTACATCGTCACAATCAACTACCACCCCAGTAGAGTCTCTCACCACTTCTTGTCCCAATCTATTGATGGAATATGCCGTAACCATAGGCTTCTGGAAACCACTTCCGACGGGAGCTAAAGCCGCATTTTGTCCTGTACAATCTCCTACGGGCGAGGCGATAAAGTCCGTTGCCCAAATAGCTATTGAACCACCGCCTTGTCCCTGGCGGGCTGTCGGATCTGGCATCAACTCAGCAATAATTGTGCTGAGGCATATAGGTGATGGGGCAACGCCATCCACAACGGTGATGATTTTTTCTTCCGATACAGAATTATTACACACATCCTCTACCGTGACGATAAACCGATGCTGTCCAAAAGGCAGGGTCATCGTCAAAACATCTCCAGATAGATACTCACTGACCTCCATAATATTCGTTTGGTCATTGAATAAATCTAGCTCCACTGAAGTCGTGAGATTCGCAGAACAATTGTCATCTGCAATAATTCGCATGGTCACATCGGCCTCACAAATAGTTGCTTTGGTGGTCTTAATCGTATCTGCGACCTCCATGCTTACCGTTGGTGCTTCACCATCACTTACTTTGATGTGTTGCGTATACTGCCAGAAACCGTGTGATCCGTAGCGATAGTCATCATCATCGGCAAAGTCAGGTCCATTGGTATTGTTATTATCATTGTTCCAAACCCCTTCGGTACTACACTTGTAGCCATTCGAACCATAAAGAGGATGGGTAGGATCACTATTTCCACTGACCACTTTCCACCAATATCCTTCTATAATCTCTGTATTCACGGTATCATCAGGGATATTATCAAATGGATTAGCATTGCGATCATAATAGACAATGTCTCGATTGTTATCTTGATAATCGATATCTACGATGATGCAGATGCCCTCGTCACCAGGATGACCGTCTCCGTCAGGATTAAGAGGATTGATATTATACTCTGGCAAAGGGTCTGCTTCGGGGTCATCGCCTTCGTCACACCCGTTCCAGGAATCCCAATCTCTACCTACAATCACAGGTGCAGAGGCTCCATCATATTCGCACCAATTGATCACTCGATAAGTCCGAAAAATCTTAAAACAAGCATCTATATCTCCGACCGCATCAAACTGCTCATCGACATGAGAAAGCGCAAAAAGATCGCAGCCATTAGACTCATAGCTAATACCTGGGATGGAATCCAGGTTTTCCTCACAGGTATAGGTTTGATCGGCAGGAAAACAAACGTTATAATCAAATACTTCTTTTACATAGATGGTTTGTACCAAAGTGCCGACTGCCGAATCTTTAAGTGCTGTCACTTTAATCGCTTCGATGACGCGATCTATTCTACCAAACCCGCAATGGTCGCGATTATCGACTAGTTTTTCTTTCAATTCTACACCACCGCAGAAGATTCCATAAGGTAGTGTCTCTCCAAATCGAGCGCGGATGCTATCCAAATGTGCCCCTTCTAGAGGCCCGTCTCTGAGTTGATCCATAATCGACTCGGTACACTTGATATATTCTACAGGCAGCGGAAGCAGAGAAGGGATAGTAGCATCCTCAATTATAGTGGTCTGCCAGCAATAGTTGAGGTTCCTTTCTTTCTCAAAAGTTAGAGGATTCCTTGCTTCGTCCCATCCACCTAGCTCAATCACAATACTTTGGTCGACGTCACAACAGAAGAATTCGGCATAATCTCTCCAAGGGGTAAACCAGGTACTATCTTTATATTCCCATTTAAACTCTGTATCTGAATCAAAAACGCCATTCTCATTCTCATCAAACCAATCTTCCTCATCAATTTCACCATCATTATTGGCATCATAGCCTAGATCAATAAAGAAAGCTTGACAAGCACCCAAGTCATCGACACTTCTTCTGATTTTGAGAAACCCTAGCTCACAGTTATCAAAACTGCCTTCATCTACATCTACAGCATCCAATCTCGAGTAAGCCTGCCGATCGAAGGTGAGTGGAGCATTTTCTGTTAAGGTAATGCGCAATTGGTCATCACATTTCATAACGGGTGCTATCTGATCCTTGACCATAAAGAAAACTAAGGCAGTAGATACATTGCCACAATCATCGATCAGCTCCAAACGCATGGCATGAATACCCACTGGGATACCTGCCGCTACACCATTATACATGGGATAATTCGTTTTCACCCAAGCGGTATCGCCATTCTCAACACCTACTTTTGTTTGTGGTGCGTAGGAGAAAATTTGAATATTAGAATATAGATTATTACAGTCTTCGATACCGAAGCCGAGGGTAATCCGCAAAGTTTGTAATTGCAAGGAAAGAGAAGCAGAACACTCCGAGGGACCAATAGATATCGTCCGCATTTTTCCAGCCTCAAAAATTGCTTTCAAGGAATCTCGGTCTACATCTCTGGCCAAATCCTCAAAAACAGTAGTACTATCTACCTGAAAAGCATTACGCGTCACGCGTGGCCCTTCAAAGTCACCCACCTTTACGATAAAAGTATCCACATAAAAGCTACCACCTGCACACCAATCAAACACCTTTACGGTATTGATCTGCTTGTAGCTACCATCATTGCAATTAGGGAATGCCTCGTTCTCTACATTGACACCATAGTTACAGGTAACTTGGTCCAAATAAACAGAATCTCCAAAAACATCAATCCAAAACGGATATTGAGTCAAGAGTACGGTATCCGCAGCATTACAAGTCTGAATAGTAGTATCTGCTACTTTGATTAAATCATCTAAATCTGGTCGAACAACTACAAAAACTTGGTCTGCAGTTGTGGTGTAGCCCTCACAATCAATAGCAGTCCATTTTCTGACTAAGCGGGCATATACATTATTGTCTAAAGTTTCTTCACAATCGGCATATTCAAGAAAATCGCTAAAGGTTTTGTTGATATAACAATCGCAGGCGCTACAATTATCTCTAAATAGGATTTCGCCCATATAATATTTCTCTTCGGGATTAATTGTCTCCGGATTGTTGAGGATATTATCAATGAGATGACACTCAATGGTGTCATTCGGAGAAATAGTGCCCATCACAATGGGTCCAGATTTATCTTCAGCGATAACCGTACCCCAGCAGATCAGGTGCTCGCCTTGATAGATTCCATAAGGGAACTCTCCAGCGCAATCAATAATACCGCCGTTGAGGTTATTCCCATCATCTACGATGACCATAGAGCCATCGGGGCAGGTTCCAGCTTGTACATTTTCTACGGTAAGCTCAAAATTGCAGTTTTCATCCAATTTGACAATGACATCATCTGAGCAACCACAATTGCTACTTTGTGCTTGCCCGCTCAAAACACCTAAAACAAGAAAGCACATCAATGCGATCCATTGCTTGGGTGTAGTCAACCAAATTTTCCTTTGTTGTTTTCTCTGTACCATCCTCATAGTATGGTCTCTTTGTTTAGCTCGGCATTTTAGAGGTTATCTTACTGATGATCAACCTACTTTTGCAAGTAGAAGCCATTAACATCAGCGCCGAAACATTGTATTTAAAAAAATTATAATATTTCCTAAAGGAGAAGAAGCAAGGATCGTGCCGATTTTTGAAATGGCCATCATCGTCGACCAAAACAAGGACTATGTAGCCTAATGACTAAAGGAAGGTCGGAGATTTTTCAGTATCTTTTCGGCTTCAAAAAATGACTTTATGAAAGTCATTACTATTTTGATTTCGATTCATTCATTGAAATTGTTTTAAAACTCCTCAATGGGTTCCTAAACAACTTCATTATAAAAAACAATCATGTTTAAGAATACGCTTTTTGCATGTTTTATGTGCTTGGCTTTTGCCTCCGCTCTAAATGCTCAAACGAGTATTGCTGAAAAGACCGAAGGCATGCAAGCCTATGAAGGTTACTTCAATTACTATTATGATCAGGGGACTGATAAAATCTGGCTAGAAGTTGATAAATTCAACGAAGAGTTCCTCTACGTCAGTGGTTTACCGGCAGGAGTTGGCTCTAATGATATTGGGCTAGATCGCAATCAATTGGGAAGCTCTAAAGTAGTGCAGTTTGTACAAGCCGGTCCCAAAATCCTGATGGTCCAACCTAACTATGACTATCGTGCCGTCAGTGACAATCCAGACGAGGCCAAATCTGTAAAAGAAGCTTTTGCCCAATCTGTCATCTGGGGTTTCAAAGCCGTCGCTCAAGAAGATGGCAAGGTATTAATTGACCTTTCAGATTTTCTTTTGAGAGATGCACACGGTGTAGCCAACCGACTACAAAGAGGAAAACAAGGGTCCTATAGGGTTGATAAAAGCCGCTCTAGCATGTACTTGGAGCGCACTAAAAACTTCCCAAAGAACTCAGAGTTTGAAGCTAGAATCACGCTTACAGGTAGTGCTAAAGGTGGGAATATCCGCTCCGTAACACCTACTGCTGATGCGGTAACCGTGAGAATGCACCACAGCTTTGTGGAGCTGCCTGATGACAATTATGAGCCACGAGTAATGGATCCACGCTCAGGATACTACGGCATCATCTATCAGGACTATGCCACTCCAATTGATCAACCATTAGTCAAAAGGTATATTCGCAGACATCGACTAGAAAAGAAAAACCCTACCGCAGCAGTAAGTGAGGCAGTAGAACCCATTGTTTACTATCTAGATAGAGGTGCACCAGAGCCTATCAAATCTGCTTTAATCGAAGGTGCTAGTTGGTGGAACCAAGCCTACGAAGCGGCAGGATACAAAGATGCCTTTCAGGTAAAAGTACTGCCCGAAGGAGCTGATCCTATGGACCTCCGCTACAATGTCATCAACTGGGTACATCGCTCCACCAGAGGATGGTCTTATGGTAGTTCGGTAGTTGATCCTCGCACTGGAGAAATCATCAAAGGCCATGTACTACTGGGATCTCTACGTGTACGCCAAGATTTCTTAATTGCACAAGGTTTAGTAGAAGCCTACGAAGACGGCACTAATGCGGATCCTAGACTAAAAGAAATGGCTCTTGCTCGCTTGCGTCAACTTTCCGCACATGAGGTTGGTCATACCTTAGGCATTGTACACAACTTTGCAGCGACCTACAACGATAGAGGTTCAGTGATGGATTATCCACATCCTTATATCCAACTGAATGATCAGGGAGAAATTGATTTCTCCGATGCTTATGATGTCGGTATAGGCGATTGGGATAAGCGGACGATCATCTATGGTTACCAAGACTTCCCAAATAATGTAGATGAGGAAAAGGCGCTAAAAGATTTGCTAAAGGAAAACGATGAGATGGGCTATAAATTCATCTCCGACCGAGACGCTCGTCCAATTTTTGGGGCCCAACCATTTGGCCACCTTTGGGATAATGGGAAATGGCCTATGGATGAACTAGCACGTTTATCAAAAGTCAGAAAAACGGCATTGGCCAACTTTGGTGAAAATAATATCCCAGAAGGTACCCCAATGACCGAGTTGGAGCGTGTACTCGTACCTTTATACCTCGCACATCGCTACCAGATCGAAGCTGTATCAAAGGTGATCGGTGGTGTAGATTATTCCTATGCCGTCAAGGGAGATGGAAGTATACCCAATAAAATGGTGAGTGCCGACAAGCAAAGGGAAGCTTTAGAATCCTTGTTATCAACCCTTTCACCAGACTATTTGAGCTTGCCAGAAGAGATCATTCAGTTAATCCCTCCTCCGCCGGTTGGTTATAACAGAGGTAGAGAGCATTTCAAAATCCACACAGGTATTACTTTTGATCCTATTGGTGCGGCGGAGAGTTCAGCGAATACTTCGATTCAATTCTTATTGAATCCACAACGACTCACTAGAATCATCGAGCAGAAAGCAAGAAGTAATGCTCAACTCGATATCTTTGAGATTTACGAGAGTCTACTAGAGACGGTTGGCCCTCAGGAAGGTGCCTCTGCTATGAACCAAGAAATCGGTCGTATGACGGAAAAACTAGCCGTCCAGCATCTACTAGGATTGGCAGGAGATAAGGATATCATGCAGCAGGTTGCCGCTTCGGCGCTACTCACCGTTACGCAACTTGCGGAACAATACAGCGCAAATATGGGGACAGCAAGCAATAACAATAAAGCACACTACCTCTATCTAGCTACACAAATCAAGCAATTCCTAGCCGATCCAAGTGATTATAAAACACCTGAGATTCCAAGTATGCCAGATGGATCTCCGATTGGATGCGGACATTAGTGATATGCCAGGTGTCAAGTGTCAGGTGCTATGTAACTCTAAGGACATTTGGCACCTGACATTTAACACTTGTTTTACCAATCCCAGCCTAGATCACCCCAGTCATTGGCAAAGCCACCGAAGCGAAAAGTGAGTCCTCCTACGGGGCTACTGAAGTCGCCATTATCGAAACCTGGTAGTTTGGATACACCGCTGACTACCCGATAGCCGCCAGTGATGGCTAGGCGCATAAATCTGGTCAAATTAATCTCTAAACCTACTTCGGGTGTCAAGACAAAAATACGATCCGAGGCGATGGCTGGACCATTTCCTCGGATTTGTGTTTTACCCCAACCTAATCGAGCACTAGTATAGAAATGAGTCAATTTGTAAGGATTGGAAGTGTAGCCTAGCCAGAGCCCTCCGTGACGAAGTCTTAAGTTATAAGACTCATCGTCAATCGTCACTTCTGGGTAGTCCGTACCTAAACCATAGCCTCCAATAAATAGGTTATTGAGGAGTAGGGCACCTCCACCTCCAAGATCAAGCCCCACTTCTCCATTAATGGAGCCAACCTCTAAAATGGGTCCTCCAAAGACACCGATAATTTCAATGTCCTTGATCAGGGTTTCTTCTTCTTGAGCATAAGCGAAGACTGTCAATAAGCAGATCAATAGCGTGTACAGCTGTTTCATTTTATTCCGTTTTGTCGAATGATTTTTATAAAAAACAATTGTCCCTTTAAGGATGTATTTATCTAAGATGTACCCCTATTTTGAGGTGGATATAGTGATGTGGGGATTTTTTGATGTGGCGACATAGTGATGTGGAGATGTGGTGACATGGAGACCCTATGTTTTGACATGGAGATGTGTGTATGGAGATGAGAGTGAGTTTGAGAGCCTTTCGTGAGTGTGCTGGAGTTTTGGTGAGTGAGGGACGTGGTGATTTGAAGATATTGTGACATGGAGATATAGAGATGTGGAAATATAGTGCTGTTGAGGTGTGTATGGTGGAAGGGTGAGATACGCGTCTTTTGGCAAGTATACATAAGACATAGCACATAGCACATTATGACTTGGAGGCACGAACCTTTCCTCAGGAGCTTAGCAGAAAATATAAAATTTACATACATGGATTTTCAGAAAACAGTAATCGATAAAAGTTTTGACCAGCCTGTAGTGGTTGACTTTTGGGCTTCATGGTGCGGCCCATGTAAAGTTTTGGGACCAATCATTGAAGAAATTGCTGAGGAACAAAAAGATAAATGGTCCCTAGTAAAAATTGATACAGAGCAACATCAAGCCCTGGCACAGCAATATGAGGTCATGAGCATACCCAATGTGAAACTGTTTCATAAAGGAGAAGTGGTCGCAGAATTTATGGGTGCCCTACCAAGAACATCCATTTTGAATTGGCTGGAGGAGTATTTACCCAGCGCAGCAAAAGAGAGTTTGCAAGATATTTTAGATCGACTTGCACAAAATGACGGCATGGCTTTGAAAGAGTTGGAAGATTTCACGAAGGAAAACCCTGATCATAAGGAAGCGCGCTTGGCACTTGCCCAGCATATTATCTACGGACAACCACAAAAAGCGCTTCTCCTCATCGAGGATTTTTCTATGGGATATAAATTCTACGATGAGGCCAATTATATCAAAGATTTGGCGGTATTCGCTCAGCATCAACCCGATGATAGCCCTGTGGGCAAAAAGATATCTGCCGCTCAACTAGCTGCCCAAAATGGTGATATTGAAGCGATGATCCAATTCATCATAGAGGCGACAACTATCGACAAAACTTACTTTGAAGAATTACCAAGAAAGACGGGCGTCGCCCTATTTAGAACCTTGGGTACACAACATCCACTCACCAAAACCTATCGCTGGAAATTTGATATGATCTTGTACTAATTGGCTTTATTAGGCAGATTTGGAGCTCGACCATCTAAGGGCTCTACCACTACTGTATTATCATCGAGAATGGCTACTACCCTGACGGGTACACCGGCACTCAGCTCTCCGTTCTTACTCACTGCATTAATTTGATAAGGCGCATTACGGAGATTAAGATGGACGGTCCCTTTACCATTGATATCCGGAGGGATATATTCTAATACCTCTCCTGTACTGGTGATGGCCTCCCGCAATTGAAACCCATTTACCCTAGCGGGCTTGAGTGTGTATTTTATCTTCAGTCGGCCCAATACAATGGGCGCAATAGCAGCAATAATGCCTACTGGCAGACCATACACAAGAATTTTGGGAATAGAAGGCTCCCATAGATGTGCCAAGATGCTAGCCCAACCAAAGAAAGTAAAGAATAGTAAAACAACTTTGGCATCTAAGGGATTCCTTGATGTTTTAGTTGGATAAGTTTCTTCAGAATGTTCCTCGAAAAAACTCATTGCCGTCAATACGAGCAGTAAGACCGTAGAAATGACCGCCACACTCCAGAGCAATTTCTCTGTGAGGGTGAGTAAGTCAAAAGTGTCTAAAAATAATAATATGCTCATAAGAACGATGATTTTCAAGGAGTAGGCTTTCTTACATATATTTTCGTTTTGCTAAAATGGTTACCTTCCAAAAGTAGATATTGCCACTAAAAGAGGAAAAGCTGATCGACTAAAGGAGACTTATTCTCGATCATTAACCTACTCTTCGTCTGAAGGTGTGGATAATTCTCACTCTTCTAAATGATCGAATTTAATTCAGAACCTTTACCTTTGTCCTGGGTTTATAGTTCTTCGGCAAAGCCATTAGGTCTGATCAATTGACTTTAGCAAGGGATAATTTAGATCGGCACTTTTGCCTTTCTACACTCCATTGATCATATTATATGCCGAAGATTTAGCATTATTTTCCAATTGAATTAAAAGGGCACATGAATACGGTTACCAACGAAGTTAAATTATTTTCCGGTCAGAATTCGGAGTACTTAGCAGAAAAAATTGCCGATTACTATGGCGATAAGCTCGGTGCCTTGGAGGTCAAAAAGTTCTCAGATGGAGAAATGCAACCGATTATTAAAGTATCTGTGCGCGGTGCTTTTGTATTTTTCATACAATCTACTTACTCCCCTGCCGAGAATTTAATGGAGCTCTTGCTCCTGATTGATGCCGCTCGCCGCGCATCAGCTGGATACATTACTGCGGTTATTCCTTATTTTGGATATGCTCGCCAGGACAGAAAAGATCAACCCAGGGTACCTATTTCTGCCAAACTGATTGCCAACCTACTGAGTGAAGCTGGTGCCGATCGGATTATGACCATGGATTTTCACGCTGATCAAATCCAAGGCTTTTTTGATATCCCGGTAGACCATTTGAAAAGTCAAGCCATATTTATACCTTATCTACAGGATAAGATTGACCTGTCAAATGTCCTTTTTGCCTCTCCGGATGTAGGAGGTGTCAAGCGCACAAGAACCTATGCCAAGCATTTTAAGAAAGACTTGGTTATTTGTGATAAATATAGAGAAAAAGCCAACGAAGTTGCGGGCATGACCGTAATCGGAGATGTAGAAGGGCGCGACGTTATCTTAGTAGATGACTTGGTCGACACCGCAGGTACGCTCTGTAAAGCAGCCGATGTATTAATTGAAAAAGGTGCTAAAAGTGTAAAAGCCCTTTGTACACACCCTATCCTTTCGGGAAATGCCTATGAGAGGATCGAAAACTCTCATCTTCAGAAACTCATCGTTTGTGACACCATTCCACTAAAACAGGAATCGACAAAAATCGAGGTCCTTTCCTCCGCCAAATTATTCTCTAGAGCCATCAGGAATGCTCATGAGCATCGCTCCATCACGGCCCTATTTGTAGAAGGCTAATCAAGCTGCAAAGTCTAGACTATTTTTTGAAAAAAAGTCGACTTTTTCGGAAAAATAATTTACCTTTGCGATCCGAAATCAAAAAAGCAAAGTTCTTAATAGTCGACGAAAGTCAAGGGCATAAAGAAATAAATATTATGGAAATTGTAAAGATCAACGGGCAAGTCCGCACCGAAACAGGAAGAAGAGGAGCTGCTAAAGTTAGAAGAGAAGGCAAGATTCCTTGTGTGATGTATGACAAAGATCAGGTTATACATTTTTCTGCCGTGATCAATGAGGTAAAGCACTTGATTTATACGCCTAGTTTCAAACTTGCAGAAGTAGAAATCGAGGGCAAAGTATACAAGTCTATCCTTAAAGACTACCAAATGCACCCTGTAACGGATGAGATCACCCATATCGATTTTCTTAACCTAATCGATGGTCATCCAGTAAAAATTGAAGTGCCCGTACGTTTCGAAGGTTCTTCTCCAGGTGTAAAGGTGGGTGGTAAGTTGCAGCAAATGCTCCGTAGAGTTAAACTAAAAACAACTCCTGAGCATTTGGTAGATAAAGTTACTCTAGATGTTAGTAATCTAGAACTTGGAAATTCTATCCGTGTAAGAGACATCAAAGCAATCGAGGGTGTAGAGGTTATGAACAATGGTAGCGTACCAGTAGCTATTGTTGAAATCCCACGTGCATTACGTTCTGCTCAATCAGCCGCTACTCAAGAAGAAGAGGAAGAAGTTTAAGTTTACACTTCAAGTAAAAGATATAGAAGGCCAGCCTTTATGAAAAGGTTGGCCTTTCGTAATTTCATTGCTTAACTTGGAAACTTTTGTGCGTCAAAAAAGCGTTATTAAGATATTGTGTACGTAATCAGCATCATGCGTAAGTCTACATTTCGTTTTTTCTTGCTATTTGGATTCATTGTATTTCTATTTACTCAATGCAATGTCTTAGCGCCTATTTCCTCTGAGGAGTCTGGTAGCCATACAAACAAACCAGGTACTACCCAACCGAAGCCACCCAAAATGGATAAGGAGGCATTATTGCGCGCCGATATCCTGGATTACGCAAAAGAATACCTGGGTACCGAATACAAATACGCTGGCCGCGATCCTAAAAAAGGCTTTGACTGTTCTGGTTTCACTTATTTTGTGATGCTGGCGCATGAAATCATCCTCTCGCCTAGTTCAAGAGCTCAAGAAAATCAAGGAAAACGCATTAGCGTAAAAGATGTGCAAGCCGGAGATCTTATTTTCTATCGCCGATCTGCTAATACGGATGTATTCCACGTATCCTTAGTCGTTTCAAACACTTCAGAAGGCATCAAAGTCATCCATAGCACATCAAGAGGTGTGGTGATTGACAACATTTCGACCTCTTCCTACTGGAATCCCAAGATTTCTACTGCTAGAGATGTGGTTTCGGGTAAGTTTTAATAAATTTGCACTTCCTTAATTCTAGGCTTGTCCCAAAAATTAGTCTAGCACCCTAACCAGCAACCTTATTCTCTATCCGCTGCAAAAGCAGTTGAGAGACTAGTTTTATTTCCTTTTAATCGTAAAACATATTTATGATCAATCTTATACTTTTTGGCCCTCCAGGTTCGGGGAAAGGAACTCAAGCAACAAAACTTGTTGAAAAATACAATTTATTACATATCTCTACTGGCGATCTTTTTCGGTACGAAATAGGGAATAATACACCACTCGGTTTAGAAGCAAAAAGCTATACCGAGAAAGGGGAATTAGTTCCCGACTCTGTAACCATCGGTATGCTTCGCAATAAAGTGGAAGCCAACCCAGGTGTACCTGGCATTATCTATGATGGTTTCCCCAGGACTATACCACAGTCCGAAGCACTAGATGCATTGGTGGCTGAAAAAGATGGTACCATCTCTAAGCTAGTAATGCTCGATGTACCCGACGATGAGTTGGTCAAAAGGTTATTAGAACGCGGTAAAAGCTCAGGCCGAAAAGATGATGCCAACGAAGAAGTCATCAGAAATCGCCTAGCCGTCTATTATGACAATACCGCACCCGTATACAACTACTACGAGGGTAAGGATAAAGCCCTTAAGATTGATGGCACTGGAGGTATTGATGAGGTGTTCGATCGTCTTTGTGGAGTGATTGATGGATTGTAGGTTTTATGTGGTGATGTGGGGACGTGGAGACGTGGTGATGTAGTGACATGGAGATATAGTGATGTGGAGACTGGGGGACCTTGTGACTTGGAGACGGGGGGACTTGGGGATATAGTGACATGGAGGTGTGGAGACGTAGTGACATGAAGAAGTGGGGATATAGTGACATGGAGACGTGGTGATGTGGGGACTGGGGGA
>JBELML010000111.1:0-4153 GCA_042095835.1 Saprospiraceae bacterium | reverse complement strand
ATGAAGAAGTGGGGATATAGTGACATGGAGACGTGGTGATGTGGGGACTGGGGGACCTTGTGACTTGGAGACGGGGGGACTTGGGGATATAGTGACATGGAGGTGTGGAGACGTAGTGACATGAAGAAGTGGGGATATAGTGACATGGAGACGTGGTGATGTGGGGACTGGGGGATCTTGTGACTTGGAGACAATTCACATATTTACGCATTGAATTAATAGAATTATGACACAGAATTTTGTGGATTATGTGAAGATCTGTTGTAGATCTGGAAAAGGTGGAGCTGGTTCTGTGCATTTTCATAGAGATGCGCGTACGGCGAAAGGTGGTCCCGACGGCGGCGATGGTGGCCGTGGTGGGCATATTATTGTACGAGGCAATCGCAACGTATGGACACTTCTGGCTTTAAAATATCGCAAGCATGTCATTGCCGACGGCGGTTCTAATGGAGCAGGCAATCATAAATCAGGCTCGCAAGGAGAAGATATCATTTTGGACGTACCACTTGGCACCATTGCCAAAAGTGCCGAAACAGGAGAAATTCAATTTGAGGTCACCAAACACAATGAGGAGTATATCCTCACTCCTGGTGGCCGGGGCGGATTAGGTAATGCCCATTTTAAATCTTCTACGAACCAGATTCCTCGCTATGCACAGCCAGGAGAGCAGGGAAAAGAAGAGTGGAAAATTTTAGAGTTAAAAGTCCTAGCAGATGTAGGTTTAGTAGGTTTTCCGAATGCCGGTAAATCGACCTTGCTTTCTGTACTTTCAGCAGCCAAACCTAAAATCGCTAACTATGCTTTCACCACATTAGTCCCCAACTTGGGTATGGTACAGTATCGGGATGGCCGCTCCTTTGTCATGGCAGATATCCCCGGAATTATTGAAGAAGCCCACCAAGGTAAAGGCTTAGGTCATCGTTTTCTGAGGCATATCGAGCGCAATGCGACGCTGCTTTTCATGATCCCAGCAGATACGGATGACATCCAGAAAGAATACGATATCCTGCTGAACGAGCTTTATCAATACAATCAGGAACTATTGGACAAACCTCGCGTCCTAGCACTTACGAAAGTCGATTTAATTGATGAAGAGCTAAAGGAAATGCTAGTCAGTGAAATACCCGATGGAATTCCCTATCTTTTTATATCTTCCGTCGCACAACAGGGTATTCAAGAATTGAAAGACCTGCTTTGGAAAACCATCAACGAACATAAGCATACAGATGAAAACGAAGGCCATTGAAGCCGCTTTAAAAGACTTGTTTGAAGACTGGGCTGGGAAAACGCCCCAACTGCTTTTACCACTGGCTCCCTCAGGGTCGGATCGAGTCTACTATCGCCTACAAAATGGCGATCAAGCGGCTATCGGCACTTACAGTCCTAATCCGGCAGAGAGCAAAGCCTTTCTCACCTTCTCTAAACACTTTAAAGAATTAGGTCTTCCTGTACCTCAAATCTACCGAGAGCAGTTAGGCGCTAAGGTTTATTTACAAGAAGACTTGGGTGCTACTACGCTATATAGCTACCTCCTACAGAAAGGGGATTACTTTCCGGACTATTTAGTCCAGATTTATAAAAAGATTGTAGAGCAGATCGCTCGTATGCAAATCCTCGGCGGCAAAGAACTAGACTATAGTGTATGCTATCCTAAAGCTGCTTTTGACAAGCAATCTATGTTTTGGGATTTCAATTATTTCAAATATCATTTTTTACTTCCTTCCAAAGTGACCTACCAAGAGGAAGCCTTGGAAAAAGATTTCCATACCCTTGCAGATTTCCTACTAGGTGCCGACGCTAATTACTTCATGTTCCGAGATTTTCAGTCTAGGAATATCATGATCAAATCCGGCGATCCCTATTTCATAGATTATCAAGGAGGTCGCAAAGGTGCCTTACAATACGACTTGGCCTCCCTACTCTACCAGGCAAAAGCCAATATCCCAGATGATATCCGCAAAGATCTATTGGAGCACTATATGGACACCGCAGAGGAATTGATCGACATTGATCGGGCCGCCTTTGTGCAGTACTATTATGGCTTTGTACTTATCCGCTGCATTCAGGTCTTGGGCGCCTATGGTTATCGCGGACTTTATGAACGCAAGGAGCATTTCCTTAAGAGTATTCCTTTTGCCCTACGCAATGTCAAATGGCTATTAGAAAAAGTAGAATGGCCTATTGAATTACCTGAATTAAATCGACTCTTCAGGCAACTCATTGATTCGAAAAAGTACGAGCCCTTCGATAAAATTAAAGGCACTTCCAGCTTATTAAGCGTACGTATCAATAGCTTTTCTTATAAGATTAGTGGTGTACCTACCGATGACTCCGGTAATGGTGGAGGCTTTGTTTTTGACTGCCGATTCATCCATAATCCTGGCCGATATGAACCCTATAAAAAACTTACTGGTCGCGATGAAGAAGTGATTACCTTCCTTCGGCAGCATAGCACGATGGGCGACTTCCTCAACAATGTCTATCGTATTGTCGATGAAGCAGTAGAAGACTATATCGACCGCAGCTTTACTGATCTACAGATCAACTTTGGATGTACAGGTGGCCAACACCGCTCCGTTTATGCTGCGGATCAATTGGCCTATCACCTCAAGGAAAAGTACGGCATCAAAGTACAGCTCCATCATATCGAGCAGGAGCGCAAAAAATGGCAGAATTAATTTTCTGCCAACAACTGATCTAAAGCTGATCTATCATAAACTGCTCCTTGTTTGATCACAGTATTGATTTTTTGGGTATTAGAAATATCCTCCAGCGGGTTGGCGTCAAGTAAAATCAGGTCGGCCCACATACCAGTTTGGACTAGGCCAAGCTCCTCTTCCATATCAAAATATTTGGCAGGATGCGTGGTAGCAGTTGCTAAAGCCTCCTTTGGACTGAGACCAATCTTTACCATATTGATTAATTCTTCGTGCAGACTAAGACCTGGTGTCAGAAAGAAAATGGGCGTATCCGTACCCGACATGAGCGTCACTCCTCCTTCGTGTAATTTATAGGCTATTTCGCTAAACCACTTGCGGTAAACCTTACGGTCTTCTGAAACTTTAGTAGCGGCGTAGGTCTCAATACCTTCTTTCCAATTCTTTCGCACCTGCTCAGGTAGGTATTCAAAACTTGCCTGCCACTCTGGGCGCTCAAAAGGGCGCTCTACTGGTGCAAACCCAAGAGTCAGCGTAGGGTTTTGCCAGGTATTATTACGAGCTAATGCTTCGATTACTTTTTGGGTCTGAGCTTCGTCTTGGTTGCGAACAGCCGCATAGCGTTGGGCTTCGTGAATGCGTGTTCGGAGTATATTCCCTGGATCATTTTGGCCGTCGAATAATAACTTCCTACGCTGTGCCAGTAAAGCCTCCATATTTGTAGCAGTAGAAAGCTCGATATTGCGCATATGCTCCATACTATGCAGCCCCGCATTGGAAGCAGTGATTACATCCATACTCAGCGGAATATGTCCGGTTACTTTTAGGCCTTTTTCTTTAGCACGATCCATGATGGCTAAAAACTGCTCAGGACTCAACATTTCGTAGGCCTTGAGTAAATCTACCCCGATGCTATCTAACTCATCTACCATTTTCACTGCATCTTCGACCGTTTCTAAACCAACGGATAGCTCGGGTACCAAGGGGCTACTGCCATCATACACATTGGGTTCCCCATCCAGCAAAGGGCCTGCTATCATTACTCTAGGTGCTTTTTGAGGATTCGCTTTAGCCTTGTCTTTCCAAAACTTGGTCACCTTGATCTTGCCACCAGTATCTCTTACACTCGTAATTCCATAGCCCAAGAAGAGGTTAAACATCTTAGGTGCCAGCTCTTCGATATAAGCGAAATGAACATGCGCATCCCAGAGACCTGGAATAAGAAATTTACCACTTCCATCAATGAGCGTATCCGCTTCAGTGCTTGCATAATCTGCGCTAGGAAGTACCTGCTGGATTTTTCCATTGCTGATAATAACGGTCTGCTTATCTTTTTGACCATTGACGGGATCGATGATGCTCACATTTTCAATAACTAGTGCCCCCGCATCAGCTATTTTTTCAGGCGCGCAAGTATATAAGATCGTACAACTTAAAAAAAGAAGGAGTATTTGTCGTTTCATGGTTTTCGTTTTGTTGTTACTTAATTTCTATTG
>JBELML010000110.1:0-21571 GCA_042095835.1 Saprospiraceae bacterium | reverse complement strand
TACTTTAAAATAAGAAAATGCTTGCATTATTTAGGAACAAAACAACTTCATTGCATAGTCTGAGCAATTACAAATAGAAAGCTGTATTTTTATTTCAAATATATTACTGGGTTTTATGAAAAAGTTTCTCAAGAGGTTTCTGATTATTGGGTCTATAGGTTTAGTTGTGGTATTGGGTTTAGCAGCGGGAGCCGCAGCTATCTTCCAACGCCAAATTGGAAATCAAATCATTAAGACCCTCAATGCTAATTTGCAGACGGAGTTGATGGTGGAAGATATGAAACTCTCGCTCTTTTCCAACTTCCCCAAAGCTACCGCACATCTTAATGGCGTTGTTTTGAAAGATAACCGCGATGGAGTATTGCTTGAGGCCAAGCAAATCTCTTTTATGCTTGGTCTATTTGGCGTTTTTAGTTCCAACTATGCGCTAGATGCGGTCAAAATAAAAGAAGGTGCCCTAAGTATTTTCATCGATGGCCAGGGCAAAGCCAATTACGAAATCATGAACGAAAGCGATGCCTCAGATGCGGACAATTCCAAAGTGAAAGTATCCCTGAATGAGGCGCTGCTCAATAATATAGAGCTGATTTATTCTGATGAAACGACGGAGCAGACGGTCAACCTGCTCTTAGATAATGCGCGTTTTTCGGGCGCTTTTTCGAGTACACAATTTGAACTGCAAAGTACTGCTAGCATGGTTAGTCGCTTTGTAGATTTGGGTGCTGTACGTTTTCTTCCGGGCAAAGAAATTTCCTATGATGCCAACATTCAAGTTGATCTAGACGAAGGCGTATATCAATTCAAAAAAGTAGCCGCCCAACTTGGTAAGAATACTTTCAAAATCGATGGCTCCATCGAAGAGATGGACAATGGCCCTTTTTATGATCTTTTCTTGACCACAGATGAAGGGAGTATCCAAGGCGTACTCCAGTTGCTTCCAGCCGAATATCTCGCCTACCTCAGTGATTTTAGCAGTACTGGAGATTTGAAATTTGAAGCCTTAGTCAGAGGGCAGAAAAGCAAAAACCTCAACCCAGAAGTCTCTGCTAGCTTGACACTTAATAACGGTAAAATAAGTAGCCCAAGGCTAAGTAGTGACCTCAAAGACGTCTCCTTTAATGCGGACTTTACCAATGGTAAATTTCGTGATCAACGCTCCTCTAAATTGATTGTCGAAGGTTTCAAAGGCTACTTCAATCGGGAGCTTGCTGAAATGGAACTACGTGTTGAAAACTTCTTGGATCCAGATATCGACTTTCAGTTAGATGGTGCCTTGCCCTTAAATGCTATTTACGGCCTTTTCAATAGTCCCAGCATTACCGCAGGAAGCGGTGAAATCGAAGTCAAAGACCTGCTCCTAAAAGGACGCTACGCCGATATGATAGAACCAAAACGTATCGCTAATGTCGAGTCTAGTGGCGTACTCGAATTTGATGATGCCTCCCTGACGCTGAATGAAGAAAAATTGATCCTAGACCGTGGCTTGCTACGTCTTCAAAATAACAACCTAAGCATCGAGGATTTGAAACTGGAAGGCGCGGGGAGTGAGCTGCAATTGGATGGTATGGCCTTTAATGTGCTGCCCGTACTTTTTGCGGACTCTCTAAATAGTCAAAACGCGGAATTGGAGTTCTCTGTAAATCTGATTGGCGATCAACTAGACATTGACCGGCTACTGGTAGCCAGTAATCTCAAATTAGAAACTACGGATACGACCAATCAAGACCAAGTCGTCATTGATTCTTTAAAGGCCAATACTGTACAGACGCGCGAAAAGTTAACTAGTCTTCTAAAAGGAACATTTACTACACGCATTGATCAGTTTAACTATGATAAAATTGTAGGTAGTAATTTTACTGGTCTACTTAGCTTTGATAATAATACCATGAAAATCAAGGGTAGTGCCAATACAATGGACGGCATTATGCAGGTAGATGGTAGTATGTTATTTGATGACGAGCCTCGCCTCACGAGTAAGCTCGTCTGTGAGAATATTGATATCAAGAAGTTCTTTGAGCAGACCAATAATTTTGACCAAGAGGTACTCACCAGCAAAAATGTAAGTGGAAAACTCAATAGCAATATGCTCATCAATAGCTATTGGGATGAGAAAGGCAACTTTCTAATGGATCAATTGAATGTCTTAGCAGATGTACGTATCAATGAGGGCGAACTCAAAGATTTCGAAATGCTAGAAGCTTTTTCTTCTTTTGTGAAAATAAAAGACCTGAAGCGGATCAAACTAGTCGATCTACAGAATTATTTAGAAATCAGAAAACAAACCTTGTATTTACCGGCTATGTTCATCCAAAGCAATGCCTTGAACCTGACGATCAGCGGAGAACACACCTTTGAAAATGCTTTCGATTATAGCCTCAAAGTGAACGCCGGACAGGTACTCACCAATAAGTTCAAAAAATACGATCCAAGTCTACGTCCAGTAAAAGCGCGAAAGAAAGGCTTCTTTAATTTGCATTACAGCATCTTTGGGACTTTAGAGGATTACCAATTCAAGAGTGCGAAGAAAGAAGTTAAAGCGGAGTTTGATCGCAGTGCCTATCGCAAGCAGCAGATTGAACTAGCGCTTAATAATGCCTTCCAGGATGGCAAGCAAATAAAAGAGCCCAGCGAATGGCTGGACGAGGGAGAAGCAGGTAACGAATAATAGGAGCTAATTGGCTGTTTGTGTTGGTCGTTTTGCAAGCCTACAGACTAAAATTGCAAGAACAGTTGCCACAAGCAGTGGATTTTTCTTAGCTTAAAGGTCATTTTACTATGAAATCGAGCCTTGATTCGCTAGCCTGAAAATTCTCAACGATTTTAGATGATTGGATGATGAGACCTTTGATAACTTCTTTTTTTTGTATTGTTTTTTACCTGCAAGTAGGTGCACAAATACCTTATGCGATCATTGATCAGATCACAGTAGAAGGCAATAGCAAGACAAAAACTTCAGTCGTCTTACGAGAGCTACTTGTTCAGCAAGGAGATACTATCCAGCTTGCGGAGCTTGCTGATGCTCTGGAGAAAAGCGAAATGCTTTTGATGAACACTACACTTTTTAGTAGTGTCAATATTGGCTACCAAAATTGGGCGGCAGAAAATAATCGCATTCATCTCAAAGTACAGGTAAATGAAACCTGGTATATCTACCCAATCCCATCTTTCAGATTAGCAGATCGCAATTTTAATGTCTGGTGGGTAGAGCACAATGCTTCCCTTGCCAGAACCAATATTGGGATGGATTTCACGCATCTGAATACCACCGGTCGTGGAGATCGACTAAAACTGAGTTTCCAGCTCGGCTATACCCAAAACTATCGGCTACGCTATAATACCAGAGCTTTAAATAAGAAACAAACTTTAGGCTTGACAGCTAGAGTTGCCTATGCTCAAAACAGGGAAGTCAACTATGCTACGGTAGAGAACCGGCAGGTTTTTTTCAATAACAATGAGGAAATTCTTTACCATCGTTTTCAGGGGGATTTGTCTTTCAACTTGAGGCCAAAAATTTGGGAGAACCATGAATTGCGCTTGGGTTTTCGCCAAAACAGGGTTTCGGAGCAAATCACTAAAGCTTTAAATCCAGATTTCTTTTTAGGTGGGCGCAATTTCCAACGCTATGCCATCCTGGAGTATGTCTACAGCAAAGATCGTAGAGATGTACGAGCTTATCCTATCCGTGGATTTTATACTTCCTTTGCTGTGGAAAAAGACGGCTTAGGTTTCTTTAATGATCGGAATGCGCTGACTACCCAATTCGAGTATCATTTTTACCAACCTTTACTGCCTAAAGTCTATTTTGGTGCCATAAGCAAATTCAAGTATTCCTTGATTAGGGAGCAACAGCCTTACAATGATAATCGCGCCATTGGTTTCTCCGGAAACTCCTTGCGAGGCTACGAATACTATATCATTGATGGTTTAGATATGGTGCTTTTGAATACGCATTTCAAGATTCCGATCTTTAGTTCTAAAATACAATTAGGGAAGATGATGCCCATCAAGGCATTCCGGCGCATTCCCATTCGAGCGAATCTATCTTTAAATAATGACTTTGGTGTTGTAAATAATCCCTTCGAAAAAGCGGTAAATCCGTTCAATAATCGCTTACTTTGGGGAACCGGCCTGGGATTAGACACCATTTTCTTTTTTGACTTTGTGTTGAGAATCGAATATAGTAGAAACCACTTGGGAGAAACCGGTGTATTCATACATTTCAATAGTAGTATTTAAGCATTAAGTCCTTCATGCGGGTCATCATTTATAGCAAGGTTGCCAAAGACAAAGACTTACCACATATCCAGCACCTGTTTGATGCACTGTTTGCTGCGGGCGTTCAAATCTATGTCTACGGTCGTTATTTAGATCAGATTCAGGAAACCATCAGGTTTGATGGTTCTGTTGAGGTGTTTAATGGATACATTGATTTCAGTCTCAAAAAGTTCGATTTTCTCATGGCACTTGGTGGCGATGGTACTATTCTGAGCGCAATCACCCACGTACGCGATGCCAATGTACCGATTGTAGGGATTAACCTCGGCCGCCTTGGTTTTTTGGCAAGTATTGAGAAAAAGCGAATAAGCGAGGCCGTGACCTATCTCTTGAAGGGGCGTTATGTGATTGAGGAGCGCAGCCTACTTTATCTAGAGTCAAATCTCCCCGTGTTTGGTGATATTCGTTTTGCGCTCAACGATTGTACCTTGCTCAAAAGGGATACTTCGTCGATGATTACCATACACACCTACATCAATGGAGATTATCTCAACTCCTATTGGGCCGATGGTATTATTGTCGCTACGCCAACGGGTTCTACGGGCTATTCGCTCAGCTGCGGAGGGCCCATCATCTTTCCGAATTCTGGCAACTTTGTGATTACACCTGTCGCGCCTCACAACCTCAATGTGCGACCTGTAGTGATTTCTGATGATTCGGTTATTTCTTTTGAGATTGAAGGGCGTACGGAGAATTTTCTATGCACTTTAGATTCGCGTTTTGAGCCGATCACCGCGGCTCACCACCTAGCTGTGCGTAAAAATGACTTCAAGGTACGCATCGTACAATTACAAGATTACGGCTTCATGGAGACCATTAGAAATAAGCTCGCTTGGGGAATGGATAGAAGAAACTAAGAACTAATTTTCTAGAAAATACCAGCATCTTCTCGATAGATGACTTCCATCATCAATTTACCTATAGATCGGATAGTAGACTTATCGATGATGTCCATATCATCATCGTGCGTATGCCAGTAGGCGCCAAATCCACCGCCCGCAGGCTGATTGATAATATCGATCATAGGGATTTTAGCAATCTGATTGACAGGCAGATGATCATCATCAATCTGCATACCTGCTTGATTGACAAAATAATTGCCATAGCCCATGTAGCCTGCTAAATTCCATACTTTTGCAACAATACCAGGGGCGTAGGCAAGCGAGTGGCGTTCTTTGGCAAATCTTGGATTCTTGCTGCCTACCATGTCAAGCAAAACGCCAAATCTTGGTTTCACACCTCCAGTGTAGGGTAGATTTCCTGCCCAATATTTAGAGCCCAATGCAAAACCACCACCATCTTTATTGCCATAATCTTCCAAATCAAATAGGACAATATCTACTCCAATATCCAAAGTGGTATCCTGCACTAACAAACGGACCATTTCCATTAGAATACCTACGCCACTGGCTCCGTCATCTGCGCCAAGGATGGGCTCATCCTGGCGTTCAGTACTTTTAGGCGAATCTGCAAAAGGACGAGAATCCCAGTGCGCCCCAAATAAAATCCGATTGGTGCTTTCCGGATTAACTTGAGCAAAGACGTTATATCCTGTAAAGGTCTCTCCAGTATAGACTTGGGTCTGAAATTCCTGTACACTTACTTTAGCTCCAAAACCACCTAGCTTAGCGGCCATCCAGTCTTTGCAAGCAATTTGAGCAGCAGTACCTGGTACACGAGGACCAAAATCGACTTGCTTTTGAATAAAAGCGTAAGCCGAGTCTCGATTGAAACGAGGAATGTTCAGCGTAGGAGGTGCTACCGTTTCGGAAGCGGTATTCGTTCCGGATGGACCACTATCATTTTTACACGTTTGACAACTGAGAGCTATTCCTAAACAAAGGAAGAGGGCTAAAATCTTATTCATCTTTATGCTGGTTGATTTGGATCAAAATGGCGCCAACCTTGGGCTTGTAAATTGTGGATATTTCCACCTTTGGTATGTAGCTTTAGTCCTTCAGAGGCAGCTAATATCTCTCCCATAATGTAGATATCAGGCATATACTTCACTTTTTCAACATCAGAAGGGTCAATGGTAAATAATAACTCATAGTCCTCTCCGCCACTCAAAGCACAAGTGATGGGATCTAGTTTAAATTTGATGGCTTGCATCTCCGCATCAGGATGAATTGGTACACCACTTTCTTCGACTAATGCGCCTACCTCAGATTGTCTACAAAGGTGAAATAACTCAGAAGATAAGCCATCTGAAATATCGATCATCGAGGTCGGCACCAAGCTATTTTTCCGGAATAGCTGGATCATGTCTCGTCGAGCTTCTGGTTTCAGCTGGCGTTCTAGCAAATAGGTTTGCTGGTCTAAATCAGGTTGTACACCTGGATTAGACAGGTAAATTTGGCGCTCTCGTTCAAGAATTTGCAAGCCCAAGTAAGCTGCGCCTAGATTACCAGACACACAAATCAAATCACCCACTTTTGCACCATCTCGATAAACGATGTGTTCCTTTTTAGCTCTGCCAATAGCAGTCACACTAATGACTAATCCTTTTAGAGAGGAAGTTGTATCGCCACCAATTAAATCGACATTATAGAATTCGCAAGCTTTGTGGATGCCGGCGTACAATTCTTCAAGAGCCTCAACCGAAAATCGGTTAGAAATGGCTAGACTCACGGTCACCTGCTCTGGGATAGCATTCATGGCATAGATATCAGATAGATTGACGACAACAGACTTATAACCCAAGTGCTTTAGTGGGCTATACATCAGGTCGAAGTGAATACCCTCGACAAGCATATCTGTAGAAACAAGCGTTTGGTATTCGCCCGTATCCAATACAGCAGCATCATCGCCGATGCCTTTGACCGTTGTTTTATTTTTTATAGGAGTAGATTGAGTCAAGTGCTCGATCAATCCAAATTCTCCTAGTTGATTTACATCTGTACGCTTGGGCGCTGTTTGTTCAGCCATTTTCTACGATTTGGCACCTTCCTGAAGCATTTTCTCTCGGAGGCGCTGAATTTGTTGTTGTACTTTTTTCTGCTTGGTCGCCATTTTTTCAGCTTGATTCAGTGCATTTACTGCCTGTTTTTGATTACCAAGTTTACTGTAGACATTAGCTAACAAAATATGCTCCTGATAAGTTGCTTGCTCAGATTTTGTCATGGCCTCTGCCAGATCAACGACCCCATCTGCCACTTTCTTATCTGCTCTAATCAAATTCAAGCCTTGGCTGACGTATTTCTTCGCTTGACTAAGATTGTCCAATTGAGGAAAAGCTTTCGCATAGTTTTTCAAGGCTTTGCTATACAACTTAAAGTCTTTATTGGTGAAACCAAAGATCAAATCTGCTTCCAACTGAAATTCGTCAGCAGCTTGTGCAGTTGCTACTGCTGCCACCTTCTCTTTGGCTTCATTATAAAGATCAGTATCGCTAAACTCAATGGCTGTTTGTAAGGTTTTTTTACCTGCCTTGGTGATTTTAAGATCAATTTGCTCTGCATTATAGATACTCTTGATCCCTGCCAAGTTTTTGCTGAAAAGCGTATAGGCTCTAGAATCTACTTGTGTAGTTGCTTCAAAAATAATTTTTTGATTGATCTCCGAGCTTAAATCTTTTTGATTTCGTAGGTAGGTATTCGCAATTTTATTACTTGGTTTGCCGGCTTGGTTTAAAGCGGCAATATAGTTGTAGATCAATTCAGGGCTACGATCCCCTTTCTCATACAAAGCAGCATACTGGCCACTACGGTCGACCATCTTCAAAGCGGCCTTCCCTAGTTCGATAAAAGAAGGTGTATTCTGAGCGCCTACTTTCTGATGGACTTTTTTGCCATCAAAATCAATAAACATTAAAGTGGGGAAAGCACGAACTGGATATTTACGACCGAAAGAAGGGCCTTCACCCTTTTCCATATCCATTTTATAATTGATGAAATTATTATTATAAAAATCTCCGGCTTCTTTCGTGGTGAAGACGGTAGCAGCCATGCGCTTACATGGGCCACACCACTCTGCGTAGGCATCTACAAAGATGATTTTATTTTCTTTTTTGGCAGCGTCGAGGGCTTCCTGCCAACTTCCTTCAAAAAATTCAATTCCTTGTCCAAAGGAGAATACGCTGAGCAAGACGATAGATAAAGTCATTATTGTTTTCATAAAGCTATTTTTTAAGCAGCGTATCAAAGATAAAGCAATTCAAGTACATAGTACTACCTCAAATTTTTCTTTCTATACTTATTTGTTTAAACCAAAGACCCTAAAAGTCGTCTAATAAGCTGAATTCTTGTTTTATTTAAAAGATATTTAACCATTCCCAACTTAAGAGCATGTTTAAAAATTTATCCCTCGGGCTAAAATTTGCCCTTTTGCCCCTAGAATTCGTTAAAAATGCTCGTAATAGCTAGGCTATTACTGCGCTTTTTGCCTTTTCTAGAAACAAAATCATCAAATTTTAACTCCAAAAACAAAATTTAAACATACTCTAATAACTAAGCTATGCGAAGAATCATCTACTCTATTTTTATATTGGCCACTGCTTTTGCTTTGCTTAGCCATTCCTCAGGAGCAGGAGCGGTACAACGCCTTGATCGTACAGGCTCACCAATTGGCACCGGCTCTTGTGCTAGCTGCCATACGGGAGGAAATTTTGGTACAGAGGTCGTAGCCACCTTATTACAAGACGACGTGGAAGTGAGTAGCTATGTACCCGGCGAAGAATATATATTGCGTATCGAAATCAACACCTCCAACGCACCTAGCCGATATGGATTTCAGGCCGTGGCTCTTGCAACTGGTGATAACATTACTGCGGGTAGTTATGGAACTTTGCCAGAAGGTACTCGCAGCATCGATGTGAATGATCGTACCTATGTAGAACATGCCACCAAATTGTCAGAAGGCACCATTAATATCCCTTGGGTAGCACCAGATGCAGGGACTGGAGAGGTACGTTTTTATGCCGCTGGAAATGCAGTCAACAACGCCGCAGGAAGCGCGGGAGATGACCCAGATATCCTTGATCAAGCCTTACGGATTGCAGAAGGCGCCGTCAGTAGCACCAATGCACTTGCTCAACTCCGAATCCAGTGGATGCTCTATCCAAATCCATCTAATGGTGTAATTAATGCCAAAATCGAAATGGATAGAAGCCAGCAGTACCAACTTCGTCTGATCGATCAGCAGAATCGCTTGCTCGGTAGCAGATCTGTACGCCTCAATACGGGCGAAAATCGCCTCAATTGGCAAATGGATAATCTGCCAAGCGGGCTCTATTTCTTACAATTGGTCAATGAGCGCGGCGTGAGTACGCGGAAGTTTATTCATCAAGCCTTTTAAAAGGCTTTTCTAGAAAGAATGTTAGGTAAAGAGGTAAATGCTTATAAATCAGCCACCGCAATCATCTTATCTTCCAACTCATGCACCAATTCGACAAAACGCGGATTGCGCTTGATCTCTCGATTTCGTTCAAAGGGAAGGTCAATCTTGAGGTGCTCGACAAACTTAGATGGAGCAGACTTCATGATATAAACGTCATCGCCTAGATAGACGGCCTCCGAAATATCGTGGGTGATGAAGATGATCGTTGGGTGGAATTGCAGCCAAATTTTAGATAATAAATCCTGCATCTGCAATCGCGTATTGATATCAAGGGCTCCAAAAGGCTCATCCATCAAAAGGATTTCTGGGCTAGCAATCATCGATCGGGCAATCGCTACTCTTTGTAGTTGACCACCTGACAAAGTAGGATATTGCGCATATTTTTTTTCGTGTCCAGCTAAACCGACGAGTTCGATCATCTCCATAGCCTTCTCTTCTCTTTCTTTTTTAGACACGCCTTTGTATTTGAGCGCTAAGGCTACATTATCCAATACGGTCATCCAAGGCAAAGAAGAATAGCGCTGGAAGACCATGCTCACCCGGTTCTCTTCATTGATCGGTTTGCCATGTATGAGCACTTCTCCTTTGCTCGGTTTTTGCAAACCAGCAATATAGCGTAGCAAAGTGGACTTTCCACAACCAGACATACCCATGATGACTACAAACTGGCCCTGATCAGGTTTATCTTCGATTAGAAAGTCTAGTCCATCGATAATATAGCTTTGCCCACCATCATAACTCTGGCTGATGTTCTTCAGTTCGATAATATTGGGCAGCTGTGATTCTATAAAAGGCATGAAATAGGTTTTGTACTGAATAGCTAATTTACAAAAATCAAAATGGAAGCCAAGCTCCATTCTCTAATTCATTGGCTAATTCCAGGTTAGAGACTTGCGCTCTTCCCAATAGGCTGTAGTATCCATACTAAGTTGAGCAAGACTTTGTATGGTTTCGGTGCTGAGTTCTACCTTCGCAGCGGCGATATTAGAGCTCAGGTGAGTTTCTACAGCCGCACCACTGAGGACGATATCTGCCCAAGGTTTGCTCATTACATAAGCTAGAGCAAGCATATCCATTTTTATACCTTCCAAGTCGCAAAGGCGTTCCAGTTCAATTTTGGTTGTTTCAAATACAGGACGTTTGTTTCTGGGTGTCAAGCGGCCATTGGCTAGCGCTTCTTTGATAATGATGCCCATACCAGCTTCTTTTGCATGAGTGAGGGCAGTATCCATAGTTTGTTCTAGGATGTTATAGGTGGCTTGTACTACGTCAAAAAGATGCCTGCCATCTACTCGGATCAGCATGGCTTCTTCCAGTACTTCGGCTTGTTGTGTTCCACTCAGAGATAGCCCCACTTTGATGCCATTGGACTTGATTTCTGCCAATTTTTCAAGTACTTCTTTATTGTCTAGGACGCCACTATCGAAGGTAGCAGAGTGGATGTTATACAGTTTAAGGTGTGGAAGGAGTGCTGCGGATTGCTCCCACTGTTTGTCTAGTACTTCGCGGGTATGCTTTTTGATTTCGTGTTTTTCGGCCTCAATTTTCCAATCAGCGGTATAGATATATCCCCATTTTGAGCCTACCACAATGTCTTGATGATTATTATTTCCCAACCAAGATAACAAGAACTGCTCTGCTCTTCCATAAGATCGAGCTGCATCAAAGTAGCGTACGCCTTTCTCATAAGCCAAGTCCAACATTCGATGGGTGCGGCCTTCCATTGCTTCTACAACATAATCATGGGCCAGATCATCGCCATGCCCCAGATTGATATAACCCGGTCGGCCGAGAGCTGCTAAACCTAGGCCCATATTTGAGGTTTGCAATCCAGTATTACCGAGTTCTTTGATTGTTATAGCCATGTTTTGGTAGGGTTATATATGAGCTTGTTAGAAAACAAGTAGGATATATTGACGAATAAAGGAGTTTCTGCTGAGATAAACGTTATCAAAATCATAAAATTTAAAAAAAATAGCCACTAAGGGAAAGTTTTGGAATTCCCGATAGTCTAAGAAGTAAAATAGCAATACTTGAAGACTATTCCGATTTCAAAAGAGGCTGCTTACATCCAAAAGGCGCAAAACGGTGACCAAACCGCTTTTCGTTATTTGGTAGAGCAATATGCCCCTCAGGTTCGGAAGACGGTGATCGGAATGCTAGGTGATGATCCAGAAGCAGATGATGTCGCACAGGAGGTTTTTATACGCCTGCATAAAGCATTACCACAATTCAGAGGAGAAGCCAAATTGAGTACTTTCTTGCATCGAATCGCTATCAATCTTTCCTTGACGGCACTAGATAAAAGAAAACGTAGAAACAAGTGGCGCATTTTTAACACCAGTGCCAATCGTAGCCTGGCCAATATCCAGGATCGATCCAATGCGCCAGAGCGAAAAGAGATGCAAGAAATGATTCAAACGGCACTTACCAGTTTGGAGCCAGCCTTTAGGTCGGTAGTTGTGTTGCGATTGGTACAAGGTTATTCTATGAAAGAGACGGCTCAAATGCTAAACATCCCTGAAGGTACCGTCGCTTCAAGATTGGCGCGAGCACAAAAAAAATTACAAGTCATTTTAAGTCCATTGGTATGATGAAGGATACAGAAATATATGAGCTATTAGTCCGGTCTTTGGATACCGAACTTGAACCTCAAGAGCAAAAGATACTAGAACTTGCTTTGCAAGGTCGCCCCGAATGGAGGGCCAAAAAAGAAGAATTGCTTGCCTTAAGGACAACTCTGGGTAGCTTACATGTGGCCGAACAAGCTGATTTTGTAGACCAGGTGATGCTCCGTGTAGCAAAGGCTAAATCTAGGGTGATTCAACTGCCACAATTTGTAGCACAAATCGCCGCTGCTTGCGTCCTCCTCGTATTGAGTGTATTGATGAGTTTATACTTCTCTGAAGGCAGCCTCAATACAGACGTTTTGCTGGGCATACAGGATTTAAGCCCTGAAGATGCCTATACCTTACTGAACTATTAAAACGAATCGAATGAATACACTAAAGACAGTACTCGCAATCATAGGTCTGATTTTAATTGGATTCGTGGGAGGGTTTATCACCCACCGACAGATGATCAAGCAAGAAGTCACCAAAGTGAGACAACTCGGTGAAGCACCTTTCTTTATGAGACAATTGATGAATGTAGTCGATCCGACCGAAGAGCAGCGTGCCCAACTGCAACCTATCCTTCGAGCGCATGCTAAAACGATGGGCGAGTTCATGCGCGAAAATAGAAATCAAAGACAAACCCTCATCAAGGATTTAGAAGCACAAATTCACCCAATTCTTACCGAAGAGCAAATTAAAAGATTGGAACACTTTCACGAACGTTTCAAACGAGGCCCTAGAAGGGGGCCAGGAGAGCGTGGTAGGGAGAGGGGGAAGGGTGACTTGGAGAGGGGGTGACTGGGTGACTTTGTGACCGGGAGACTGGGAGACTTTGTGAGGGGGAGACTTTGTGAGTTGGGGACTAGGAGGGGAGATTGGGTGACTAGGAGTTCTGGAGATGTGAGGAGTGTTCGTACATAGAAATTATTAATCTTATTTATACTAACTAAGGAATGGGGCATTAATAAAGTATACAAGATTTACGCAGGTATTTTGCTGTTCAGTGAGGCAAAAAACGCAGGCGATGCAGCGCATCAACGAGGCTTTTTAACGAAACTGGGCGGCAAAAGAACTAGTAAAGATGTTTAATTTATTATTGACTCATTCCTAAGATGTTGAATGGAGACTAGGAAAAGTATCCTATCAGCATCCGTAAAACAAAAATTATGAAAACATTGAAATCAATCGGCTTACTAGCTATGCTTATGGTCTTTTCGGTAGGTATTTATGCCCAAGGGCAGCGTGGACCTCGCGGACCGCGTGGTGGAGAAGACAGAAACCCACTAGAAATGCTGAAGAATGCATTGGAACTAAGTGATGATCAAGTCGCAGAGTTGACGCCTATCTTTGAAGATACCAAAGCGAAAATGGAAGCCTTGCGTGATCAAGAATTCGATTCAAGAGAGGCACGTATGGAAGCTGGTAAAGCGGTCATGGATGCACAACATGAGGCCGTAAAGGAGGTCTTGACAGAAGAACAAGCGGCCAAACTAGAAGAAATCAAAGCTAAAAGAGGCGAAAGAGGCCCTCGTGGTCCTAGAGGACAAAGAGGCGCAGGTATAGACAAAGAAGATAGAGCTGCCCTACAACAGGAAATGAAGGCCTATCATATGGAGAATATCCAGCCAGTCATTCTGGGGCAACGCGCCAAGTTGGAAGAAGAATTGAGTGCTGTAGATAAAGCTACTCTCGATGAAATCAGAACGAAAAGGGCCGAAGCTCAAGCGGCTAGAAAAACTGCTAAAGAAAGTGGAGAACGTCCAGCACCACCAACTGATGCTCAAAAGGAAGAGCGCAAAGCAACTATGGAAACCTTGAAAGGTATCGCCGAGCGCTATGCTAGTGATATAGAAGTCCTATTCGAAGAAATAAAGCCGAATGCTGAAGATTGGAAAGCTGACCTAAAAGAGATTTTCTCTAAATACCACGATGAAGAGGCTGCTCCTAGAGGAAGAGATGAAAGAGGTAAAGGACATCGCGGTGGTAATGGTTTTCAAAAGGGTAAAGCTAAAGGTGGTCAACATGCGCCATTCCATGACATGAAAGGTCCTAGAGGTATGGCACACTTCCTTTTGCTAGATCCTAATGCTAATGATGCGGCTAGAGCTTTCCAGGAAAGTGATTTTGAGCTGGAAGCTTTCCCAAATCCAGCCGTTTCGAATACGCGTATCAACTATACCGTGAATGAGGCGGGAATGATCAATATCATACTGCGCAACAAAGCAGGTAATATCAGTCAAGTACTTTTCAATGGTTATCGTCAGCCTGGTGAGTATAGTTTGGAAGTAAACGTCGGTAACTTACAGAGTGGCAACTACTACTACACGGTGACAAACCAGAGTGGCGGATTGCCCGTAACCAAACAGTTGATTATTACTAAATAACTTTTTTGAACCACAATAGGAACACAGGGAACAATAGAATTTTAAGACCTATGATACCTATGTTTCTATTGTGGTTCAAAATTTATAAAAGCCCCTTTGTCGTAGGTAATTCATCGCCACCAGTTTGCTCGATAGCCATTTTGATAGCTCTCGCAAAAGCTTTGAAAAGCGCTTCGATCTGGTGATGATCATTTTTTCCACTGACTTTGATATTCAAGTTACAAGCAGCTTGATCAGCAAAAGATTTAAAAAAGTGTTCGACCATTTCAGTGGGGAGTTGACCTACTTTTTCTCTTGAAAACTCCACATCCCATACCAGCCAGGGCCTACCGCTGAAATCAATCGCTACCTGCGCCAAACTCTCATCCATAGGTAGTATAAAAAATCCATATCGGCTGATTCCTTTTTTATCACCTAAGGCCTCTCTGAAGGCTTGCCCTAGTGCAAGTGCCGTATCTTCAATAGTATGGTGCTCGTCGATATGTAGATCGCCATCTACTGCTACTTGTAGATCACAGCCAGAGTGCTTGGCCAGTTGATCAAGCATATGATCGAAAAAACCAATCCCTGTATGGTTATTGTATTGACCAGAACCGTCCAGATCTAAACGTATTTCAATATCTGTCTCTTTGGTTGTGCGAGAGACAATGGTCTGCCGACCTTTAGACTTTAGAAAATGATAGAGATCCTGCCAAGAAGTCGTCGTGAGCACGATGGTATCATCGAGGTCATCAGCCGCATTTTTAATCTCATCGGCTCCAAGGTTGGGGTCATTATTGAGCCATATACCTTTAGAACCCATATTCGCCGCCAACTGCATATCTGTGATTCGATCACCCACTACGATAGAGTTTTCGATATCTACTTCTTCATCGTTCATATAGTGCAGTACCATGCCTGTATTAGGCTTGCGCGTGAGGGCATTTTCGTGTTTGTAGGTACGATCGATCAGCACCTCATCAAATTGGATGCCTTCATTTTCGAGTGCTTTTAGTACCATATTGTGGGCTGGCCAGAAGGTATCTTCCGGATAGTCATCGGTGCCTAGTCCATCCTGGTTGGTCACCATCACTAAACGATAATCCAGTTCTCGTACAATCTTGGCTAGATAGGAGAACATTTGAGGGTAGAATTCGACTTTATCAAGACTGTCTACTTGGTAGTCTTCGGGCTCTAAGATGAGCGTACCGTCTCTATCCAGGAATAAGATTTTCTGCATGTCTGAATTGGTTTAACACTTGAATGAGGCGATCATTTTCTTCCGGACGACCTACCGATATTCGTAAGCCTCCTTCACAAAGATGGACATTTGATCGGTTGCGCACAATTATTTTCTTCTCGACCAGCTGATTATAAAGACCAAGGGCATCATTTACTCGAATTAAAATAAAATTGGCGCTGGTTGGAAAGACTTTCTCCACAAAATCAAGCTCCTCTAATGCCTTGATCAGCTTTGCTCGCTCCGAGAGGATGATGGCCACTTCCAATTCTTGCTTTTCTATTTTATTCATAGCTTCCAAAGCCATATTTTGAGAAAGCTGATTGACATTGTAGGGCGGCTTTACCTTGTTGAAGTAGTGAATAATCTCCTCCGAAGCAAAGGCCATACCTAGTCTAATACCCGCTAGCCCCCAGGCTTTGGAGAAGGTCTGCATGACAACAAGATTCTCATACTGAGCCAAATCCAGAGAAAGGCTTTTTTGCTGAGTAAAATCAATATAGGCTTCATCTACTACTACAATACCAGGAAATTGTTGAATCAAATCTAGTATTAACGCCCGATCAAAATCATTGGCCGTAGGATTATTGGGACTACAAAGGAATAAGATTTTGGTCTTGGGACTTACGGCTGCTAGAATGGCCGCTACATCGGGTTGGAAATCTGCTGTCAGTGAAACTTCCTTGATGGTGACATCAGCAATACCAGCGGAGACCTTATACATGCCGTAGGTAGGCGGTAGGATCATGATTTCATCTATCCGCGGTTCGCAAAAGATGCGTAGCAAAAGATCGATCGCTTCGTCGCTACCATTACCTAGGAAGATATGCTGAGGAGCGACTTTTTTAAGCTCAGAAATTTTCTGTTTTACCTTCCACTGCAATGGATCTGGATAGCGATTGACGCCAGATTCAAAAGGATTCTCATTTGCATCGAGGAAGACTTCTGCTGTACCCTTAAATTCACTTCTTGCCGAAGCATAAGGTTGAAGCGCCAGTATATTTTTACGCACCAAATGCTTAATTGCCATAACAATATAATTTAGGCAGCAAAGCTAGCATTTTATGAGAAGTTGATCAAGTTGAATGATAGAGAAGTCACCTTAAGCCTTAAACTGGGCTAAAATTGCATAAAAAGCCTCCTGGTAAGTACGGCTCACAGGAATATAGGCTGCTCCTATTTTTACCCTATGATTTTGTATATAATCGATTTTTGGCAGTGCGATCAGATAAGATTTGTGTACTCTGACGAATTGATCCTTGGGTAGCTTTTTCTCAAAGGATTTCAAATTTTCTAGCGTCATGATACTTTCTCCTGATTGGTGGATTCTCACATAATCGCCCATACCCTCAAAGTAGAGGATATCCTTATAAGCTAAGCGTTGTAGCCGATGCTCTGTTTTGACAAAAAGATAATCTTTGCTAGATGTGTCTGATGCAGTTTGTACTTCTTTTGTACTGGTAGAAAGCCGTTGTACAGCAGATAGGAATCGCTGGAAGGAAATCGGCTTAACCAGGTAATCCAGTGCTTTTAATTCAAAACCTTCGACGGCATAGTCTGGATAGGCGGTAGTGAAAATAATTGCGATTTCTGGATGGATGATTTTGGCCAATTGTGTTCCTTTGAGCTCTGGCATTTGGATGTCAAGAAAAATCAGATCAACCGTATTGACTTGCAAAAAAGCCAGGGCCTTGAGTGGATCACTAAAAGTACCTACCAGCTCCAATTGCTTCGCCTTTTGAGCATAGGAGGCCAAAAGTTGGGCAGCCAGTGGTTCGTCATCTATGATAAGGCATTTGATCATTGTATCGGTATTGCAATGTGTAGTTGATAATCGTCTCCATTGGCTCCCGCCTGACAAATAGCCTGATCACCGTACAGTAGAAATAGGCGTTTGCGGACATTCCCTAATCCTATCCCACTGGTGTCATCTTTTTGGATTTGACCAATCCGATTATTTACCTCAAAATGGATAAAATTATTTTTTTTATAAAAATGAATTTTAATCGGGCAGCACTTTAAATCGCCGTGTTTAAAAGCATTTTCAATCATCGGTATCAATAGAAAGTGAGGAATCATATAATCGCTAATTGCAGGATCGATTTCTTGCTCTATTTGTATGGGATAGGCATAGCGCATTCGTTGCAAGCTAATATAATTTTCTAAGTAGTGTACCTCTGATCCGATTGGTACCATCTCTGATTTTTCATACAAACCATACTTCAAAATATCTGATAGTTTATCCAAGGCATTGAGGGATTGATCCGACTTTTGGAAAACGAGTGCGTAGATGTTATTGAGGGCATTTAATAAAAAATGAGGATTGATCTGTGAGCGTAGCATAGATAGCTCGATGCGCTGCTTTTCTAGCTCCAAAGCCGTTTGGGCTTGCTCTTTGAATAGACTATGTTGTACCACACCGTAGCCAAGTCCTAGTACGATATATCGGAAGGCAAAATAAAGGTTGTCTCTTGTGTAGGGCAGCCAGGCATCATTGTAGTAATTGGAGAAACCAAACAAGAAATCTGTTAGAACTTCCTGAACAAAAAAGCGTAGGGCAATAGGCAATACAAAACTGAGTACGATACCCAGCATTAGCAAAGTCCACTTTTGCTGAGTATAGAAAAAATAGATCGAGCAATACGCACAAAAGGTAAAGACAAAAAACAAAAAGAAGGAACTCACCTCCAGCCAGGCCATTTTTAGGCTACTCATTTCCCAGGGCATCTCTATATCACCGGTCATGAGTAAATTCCTCATTGGCTCACCAATAAAAAAAAAGATGATGTGCCAAAAGAAGAGTTGTTTCCAGTTGAATGGCATGCGGTTGTTTTGCATAAAAGTCTGCTGAAATATCATTAATCAATATAATCAATCTGTCAAATACTCCATTTTGTCGGTGAGAGGTACCCTCCTACTTTATCTATAGGCATACCGACAATATAGCGCTACTTACAGATTACGTTTTCCAGGAGCCCATTTTAAACGCAGATTTGTAGCGAACCAAAACAATAGAGATGAAAAATTTATGGATCACCTGTCTGATGCTTTTATTATGCTGGACTAGCAATGCACAAAATAATCCTTTTGACAATTTAGATACCGACGCTATCCTACAAAAGGATGATGATATTCCTCAGGTACTTCTAGTGGGGAGCTTTCACTTTGCCTACTATGGAATGGATGCCCACAAAACGAAAGAAGAAAATAAAATCCCCATCCTTGGCGAAAAAGGACAGAGAGAGGTCGAGGAGCTTGTGGCCTACATCGATCGCTTCAAACCCAACAAAATAGTGGTGGAAGGTGGACGTAACTCTGGCTATATCTTGCGCCGCTACGAGCGCTACCTTGCTGACCCGACTACGCAACGAGCCAACGAAATCGACCAGATTGCTTTTCGCTTGATGAAAAAGCACCAGCTTGATACTCTATATGGTGTAGACTCGGGGACTTTGATGCGCGGCTTATATTATCATAAGGACTCTACCGTTTTACGCCCAATATTGGATAGTATTTTCACAGATTGGGATTTTTCCTCCGATGAGAAATACTCGCTCCGCTACAATGAGTGGTATGAAAAAGAAGATGAGATCGCTGCGAAAGCATCGCTATTAGATTACTTCAAATTTATGAACGACAAAAAGATTGTTGACCGGGGTTGGGGTGCTTACCTGGTTGGTGATTTTAAGAATGGGACCTACGAAGGTGCTGACGCTACAGCTTTACACTGGTATGCACGAAACCTTCGCATTTTTCGTAATATTCAAAATGTCACTGAACCAGGAGATCGTATTCTGGTCATCTTTGGAGCAGGTCATATGACGATCCTCGATAATCTTTTTGATGCTACCCCAGAGTATGATCTGGTGCGATTCGGGGAGCTAGAAAATTGGAAATAAGCGATAGAAGTGCATGAATTTAGTTTATGCATGGCTGTTTAATGAACCAGACTGGCTTTCCCTTCGGGGAAGGCCAGTTTGTCTTTTATTGCTTCAATACCTTAAAGGTTTGTCGCCTGTTATCGCTCACGATCACTTCTACAAAATACATTTGATCAGGCAAACCACTGAGATCAATTTCTGTACCGTAGGTATTCATCTCAAAACTCGATTCAAGCAATTGACCATTTTGACTAAAAATACGGATGCTTTCAATCGCAAAATGATCGGCTTGAATATTTAACATTTCTTGCACAGGATTGGGAAATAGAACTACTTCCAACGAAACTTCCTCTTCTAGGGTGGAAGTCACGGTACAAGGTGCACAAGCGCCGCCACAATCAATACCTATCTCTTCTCCATTTTGGATGAAATCACGACAAGACCAATCTGAGCGGATGACACTCGCCTCTAGTTCCAAGTCAGCTTTGGCGGCGCTTGCTTCATCGTTCAATTCGCCACTAATCAATAACTCGCTAAACTCTAGAGGGTCTGCTTCTAGATCAAAAAACTCCTGGCTTCCGTCGCTGTATTGGATAAGTTTGTATTGGCGATTACGGATCGTCCAATCTTCACCTAATTCGGCGTAGAGATAGTCTCTTTTATCGGCCTCTGTACCTCGCAGTAGTGGTTCGAAACTTAAGCTATTATAGATGCCTCCTGGCAAATCTAAGCCTGCCGATTCCAGAATGGTAGCATATAGGTCTGAGGCATTGATGAGCGCATCTTCGTTTTCGCCCCGACGATCCACTCCAGCTCCTGCAACGATCAGTGGTACATGTACTCCACCTTCATATAATGTACTCTTGCCATGCCCATTGGGGTATTCTTGCAAGAAGCTACCAGGGGTGCCATTGTCGCCAATATAAATAACCAGCGTATTGGCGCTTTCTTCTTCAGAGAGGCTTTCCAAAAGTCTTCCCAGCTCCGTATCTAAGGCTTCCATCATGGCAACATACTTTCTGAAGTTTGTGCCTACGGCATTGATGTGATAAAGGTCGCTAGGCGGTTCGTGCACTGGAGCATGTGGCGCATTATGCGCTAACCACAGCAACCAAGGCTGGTCCTGTGCTGCTATGAAATCTATTGATCGATCGGTGAGGTAAGAGGTGACGTAGGTCGTCTCCATAGACGCTACTCCATTTTCTACCTTTTCCCAGTTGTAATAATCCTCTACGCCAGAGCTCATAGATCCTACAAAATGATCAATACCATGTAAGGCCGGATGATTGAAATTAACCGGGGCGGAGATATGCCATTTACCAATTACGGCATTGCTATACAAACCAGGAGCATACTGTTCTAGTGCTCTAAAAATAGAAGTATGACTAGTATCCAAATTCCCTGGCGTGTTGGTAGCTCCGGTTTTGACGCCATACTTGCCACTCATGATCGAAGCGCGGGTAGGCGTACATTTTGGGTTGGCCCAAACATTATTAAAAGTCAAGCCCACGCTACGCAAGGAATCAAGCGTAGGAGTAGTTGGCAATAAGTCAGCATCAAAATATCCGCTGGTCGCATCTACACCGATATCGTCGCTGATGACGAGTAGAATGTTGGGTTGTTGTGCTTGTATTAAACCTACGAATAAGCTAAAAAAAACAGTCAGGTGAATTTTTCTTGTGGTATTGATCATGTTGGTTCGTTTTCTTATAAAGACCTCGATGATCAAAATGTACCTATTTTTAGGGATTTAATGAAGATATTCTTCCTCTCCAAGTTCCTCCCTTTTTACTTTCTATTATATGGAAGCTGTTTAAAGTTCCCTTGTTGGGCTATCAAAAACATCTTTTAAGGCTACTC
>JBELML010000109.1:0-22844 GCA_042095835.1 Saprospiraceae bacterium | reverse complement strand
CTACCTTTTTTTGACTCATAATTCCATCCCACTTTATCATAATTATAATCTCTACTATCTCCGCTTCGCTTCCAAAAGGCGGGCCTAGATGGACTATTGAGTAAGTCATCCAAAGTAGGCACAGAGCCATTATGCAGGTAGGGAGCCGTAGCCCAAACACCATCTAAAGGAGGAGCAATATAGCCCGCTTCTGGCTCAAAATGAGAACGAGGCTCAGTAAGGGCAAACCAACTCTTGTTATACCAATCAACAATAGGCGCATTGACGGCATAAGTCGCATAATAGGGATCTGTTTTGATGACATCGAGGGAGACGACTTTATTGGGATAGGTCTCTTCCTCGCCATAGCTGCCATGACATCCCTGACAGTGTTCTTCGAAGAGAAGCCCTCCTTTTTTAGCTAAGGTTTGATCAATATTGCCAGGATAGGGAGGTGGCTCCAATTGATTGAGCCAGGCTACTACATCTTTGAAATTGGTTACGGCTTCTCTAGCTGCTGCACTATCTGCAATACCTAAAACCGAAGCTTGGAAGAGTAATTTGGTAAAGTCTCCTCTGCCAACCGCGGTATAGTATAGTGCGTTTTTCTTTTTTACATTCCAAAGAGGAGGAACATCACTCGCCAAAACATAATTGGGAAGCTCTAGCACAGGCTCTTCTGTAAATTCGAGGGTGACGGGATCGCGATAGGCAACACAGGCTTCGGCTAGATTAGCAGCAGAATTGACGCCTTTTTGACTAGCTTTTACATAAGGTGCAGATTTGGATAAGTAATTGTAGAAATTTTCAAAAGCTTCCCATTCTTCAGATTTTTTTCCATATTTCAACTTCATGGCTAGCTTCATACCCTTGGCTAAGGGTTTAAGATTATTGGTGAAATCCGAAAAGCTATCTCCCAGTCCCAAAACGATTTCTCCATTGATCGCTCCAGCATGGCAGGTAAAGCAATTTCCATTGGCTACTGCAATGCCATTTTGGGCCTCAAATGCGGTAAGAATATAGAGGGCGTCTTGGTTGAGTCCGGTGCGATTTAAAACGGTATCTCCTCTTTTGGTCATCTGCTTACGTATCATCTCATAGGGAATACCTGAGCCGATATAGTCACCATTGATGATATAATCAAAGCCCTTTTCGGGATCACCAGCAGCGACTTGAGGACTAGCTGGAATCCTTTTAGTTTTCCAATCCAGGTTCTTTTCTGGTATTGGCAGGTCTTTGTACGCATTACAAGCAACTAGAAAAACTAAAACTAAAAAGCTTAGATATTTCTTCATTCTATTAGGCAGTTTTTAGAGTACAGCAAAAAAACCACCAGAGCAGCAATTGGTTCGCTAACCAAAGGCATATTGTAAGGTATCTACCATTTCTTTTTCAGTAGGCGCACTGATGAGAATCTGCTCTACACCTATCAAACGGGTAAAATACAGGTCTGAATCAAAGGTGCTTTTGAAATGCTCATTGAAGTAGAATTGGAATTCCTCTATATCTTTGCATTTCATTAATTGGTAAAGTTTGGTTCGAGGGTCAAAAATAATGACCGGAATTTCGGAGGTGTTTTGCTGAAAATCACAAAGTAAGAATAAGGGATAATCCAAATAAGGAATTCCCCAATATCCAAAGAGATTGGCTTCAAAAATAGGATAGAATTTGAGGCTTGATTCAAGGCCCGCTTGGGCCATTTGTAGTTGCAGGTCCTTCAATTTGGTTTGAATCAGCGCAATGGGGATGTCTTCTTCTGCTAGTTGATCAAGTGGCTCCCAGTCTCCTGTATCAAGGCGGTAATAATCTACTTGGCCAATACGCTTCTTATAATCGAAGCGATTGTAGCCAGGTACAATATATCCCGGATAATAATACCTAATCCCATGATCTATACAATACTCTATTTCTTTGAGCATGGTATAAAAGCCAAGGCTTCTGTCCTTGTAGCCCGGATGATAAATGCCTAAAATACTGGATACACTATCTTCACCGATATCAAAATAAGAAAGAGCGATTAATTCATCGCCAAGATGAGCGGTAAACTCCAGGGTGTTGTAGATGTTGAAGTGCTCTCCATCTTGTAAAGAATCGAGGATGGAAGGGGCGATTACGCCTGGAAAGTCCTCTCTATAAATGGCATAAAGCTCTTCTCGCTGAGGATCAATCCTAGCAGGACCGAAGCTAATATCCAATTGCTGATCATTTTTTTTCAGCAGCTTGCGGAGACTTTTTCGAAAAGCATATTCTTCCAGGTCCAACCTAATCCAAATAGCGGAGTAAAAACTATGACCAAAACAAAGAAAATGGGTAGTGAAGATAGTTTGCCCCATACGATACCAGCCTTTAGAGAGGTAAAGGTCTAGTTCTGCACCAGTGATTTGTTCTGGGTAATGTTTTGCGGCAAACATGCTCCTCACTTTAGTCCTATTAGTAGACTATATTCGAAATCATCTTAGTAAGCGATCATTGTCGAATAAAGTCTAGTATAAACTCTACAAAGGTGCGAAAAGTTTCTGCTTTTGGAGAATACATTTTTACATCTTATCTAAAGCTGCTAAGACTTGGTCAATCATTGATCCACTCACATCCAAATGTGTCACAAACCTTACCGTCTGTGGCCCGAATGGAGAAGCCAACACCCCTTGGGTTGCTAACTTTTCTAAAAAGCTGGCTGCGGTATAAGGAGGCTTTACATCAAAAATGACAATATTGGATTGCACAGGTCTAACGGAAGCAACGTAGTTTTTAGTAGATAAATGCGCTCCAAGAGCTTTAGCACGGTCATTGTCTTCCTTCAAGCGCTCGACATGATGTTCTAATGCATAGATGCAAGCGGCAGCTAGATATCCGGCTTGGCGCATACCGCCGCCCATGACTTTTCTTATTCTTCGCGCTTGTTTTATAAAGGCTTTGTTGCCGATCAGGACAGAACCAACGGGTGCTCCCAAGCCTTTCGATAGGCAAAGAGAAATACTGTCAAAATGATCACCTACGGCTTTAGGAGATTCTCCGGTTTCGACTAGGGCATTAAAAAGGCGCGCACCGTCGAGATGCAGTGCTAGCTCATTCTCTTGGCAAACCCTTTTAATCGGAGCGATCTCTTCCAAGGTATAATAACTTCCACCGCCTTTATTACAAGTGTTTTCTAGTACGACCAAACTCGTTCGGGGAAGCCAATCAAAATCTCCTTTGATGGCAGCCTGCACCTGTGCAGCTGTGATTTTTCCATTTTGACCTTGAATGAGGTTCACACTTATTCCGGCGTTATAGGCATAACCACCCGTTTCATATTGATAGATATGAGAGTAATGATCACAGATCACTTCATCCAAAGGTTGGGTATGTACTTTGAGGGCAATCTGGTTGGTCATGGTCCCAGAAGGGCAAAATAGAGCCGCTTCTTTGTTGAACATAGCTGCTACCTTTGCTTCTAGTGCATTGATAGTAGGATCTTGTTTAAAGACATCGTCACCTACCTCGGCTTGCATCATTGCTGCTAGCATTTCAGGCGTAGGTCGAGTCACGGTATCGCTGATGAGATTAATAGCCACTGGTCAATTGATTATGTAAGGGTTTATAAATTAATCTTTCCTTCAAAAACAAAGTCTGCTGGTCCGCATAGCCAAATATTGGTGTATTGGCCATCATTTTCTTCTAGGCGGACTTCCAAATCGCCTCCTTTGGCTTGAAGTGCAATGGTCGACTGCTTGGGGTCTTTGGTTTTGAGATGGTGAGCAATAGCTGCGGCTGTTACACCTGTACCACAGGCTAGCGTTTCGTTTTCTACACCTCTTTCATAAGTAGCAATGCGCAGGGATTTTTCTGCCTGAATCTCTACGAAATTCACGTTGATTCCTTCCTGGGAGAAGCGATCATTATAACGAATAGATCTGCCAGCCTTGAATACATCTATCTCGTCTATATTGGAGACAAATTCAATATAGTGAGGAGAACCAGTGTCTAAAACGAAATGATCTTCTCCTACCTCAATATGCCGAACATCTTGCATTTTTAGCTCTATATAATGCGGTGTTTTTACCAAAGCTTCGTGTGGGCCATCTACTGCGATGAAACGACAAGTTTGGCTCACTATGCCCAGCTGGTGCGCAAAAGCTACAATGCACCGGCCACCGTTTCCACACATGCTGCCTTCTTTACCATCAGCATTGAAGTATACCATTCTGAAATCAAAACCATCTGCTTGTTCTAAAAGCATTAGGCCATCTGCTCCGATGCCAAATCTGCGATCACAAAGTTGCTGAATGGCTGCAGTTTGAGTTTTTTCAAGGTAGCTAGTTTCCCTTTGATCAATAAGGATGAAATCATTCCCTGCTCCCTGATACTTGACGAACGGAATCTGCTTCATTATTGTCTTGCATTGTAGCGGTTGTATCTTCGCTTTTTGGTTTAAAAAATGGATGCTGATATTCTTTTTCTGCTTCAGGATCAAAAGTAAAGGGTACATCTAAAGAAACACTTCTATAGACAGCTAAAGCCAGCAGCAAAACAATAAAAATACCTCCATAAATTGAAAATTTCCATCCCCAAATATTTCCGTCTCCTTCTTGATATTCCGTCAAAAACCAAAATGGCTTGCGTTTTTCCATATTGAATGTTGTATTTGTGCTGATGGATGTAAATCTTTGAGAACAAAAGCCTCCAATTAAAGTTTGGTTAATGTCGTATAGTTTAGTAGATTATACTTGATCCTCTTTAGTAGGTCCATTATATTGCTATATTGGCAGACTGACCAATCCGCTTCCAACAACAAAAGAACTACTTAAATTGAAAATGGATACACTCAAAAATATAAAACCAATTCTTATCTCTTCCATTCTGAGTGCTGTAATTGCAGTATTGCTGTATAGAATATTCGAATCACCTCGTGAAATCATTATACGCGACACGGTTCCAGCAGTATATACCAATGCGCCCTCCAATCAGCCCGATTTTTTTGAACAGGCTATACCTCAATATCCTTCTTCCGCTCCCACCAACTTTACGGATGCAGCAAGGGTGGTAACACCTGCGGTGGTGAATATTAGTTCTATCCAGGGTACAGGTACACTCAATTTTTTTCGTAGTGGATCGATCGGTGCCTCTTCTGGTTCGGGAGTGATTATTTCCTCTGATGGCTATATTGTCACCAATAATCACGTGATCGAAGAAGGCGACGAATATAAAGTAACTTTAAATGACAAACGGGAATTTGATGCAGAACTCATTGGTACAGACCCGTCGACTGATTTAGCACTGCTAAAGATTCGGGCAAAAGAACTGCCGTATTTGGGTTTTGGAAATTCTGACTCTTTATTAGTAGGAGAGTGGGTACTGGCAGTGGGTAATCCTTTTAATTTAGAATCCACGGTTACTGCTGGTATTGTGTCAGCAAAAGGCAGAAGTATAGATATTTTAGAAGGACAAGACAGAATCGAATCGTTTATACAAACCGACGCTGCTGTCAACCCTGGCAATAGTGGTGGTGCACTAGTTAATACACAAGGTGCTTTAGTTGGTATCAATACAGCGATTATTACTCGCTCTGGTCGCTACGAAGGATATTCCTTTGCAGTGCCTGCCAATTTAGCTGAAAAGGTCTTGAGTGATCTTCAAGACTATGGAATGGTACAAAGAGGATTGATGGGCGTGTTTATCGATGAGGTAGATAGCCAATTAGCCAAAGATTTAAAGCTGTCTTCTGTAGAAGGTGTCTATGTCACCAGAGTCACTATTGGTGGAGGTGCAGATGAAGCAGGCTTGAAAAAAGGGGATGTGATTCTGAAAATCAATGGGATCAAGACAAAAACGATGCCTGAAATGCAAGAGCAAGTAGGCCGCTACCGCCCTGGGAATACCATAGAAATAGAATACATCCGAAAGGGCGAACGTAAAACAGCAAGCATTACCCTCAAGAATAAGAGTAATAACACGACGCTAATCCATGCAAGAGACAAAGCCTTTTTAAGAGAAGTCGGTTTCGAATTGAGGGAGCTGTCGCGGGAGGAAAAAGTGAAGTATAAAAACATACAGGGCGTCAAGGTGCTCAGTATCTATAAGTTTAGTAAGATCGAAACCACCAATATGGAGCCTGATTTTATCATCACTAAGCTAAACGATACCACTGTTTATGGAGTTGATCAATTGGTTCGTGTCCTGAAGGCAGCTGATGGTAAGGTGGTATTAGAAGGTTACTACGAGGATATTGACGAGCCTTATTACTACAGCTTTGATCTGAGTGAAGAATAACCCAACTTAAATGACAACAATTAACCTGGAGCAGAATCAAAATAAAGACGAAATGCAGCTTCGCATTTCAAGATTACAGCATCGACTTAAAAAAATCTACCGAGGAGGAGGCGAAAAAAAATTAGCCAAGCAAAAGGCCAAAGGCAAGATGACGGCCAGGGAGAGAGTAAGTGCACTATTAGACCCTGATCAAGATTTCGTAGAAATTGGTGCATTCGCAGGTTATGAAATGTACGAGGAGCAAGGAGGATGCCCCGCTGGTGGGGTCGTTGTCGTCATTGGTTATGTCAAAGGACGGCAATGTGTGGTCGTAGCTAATGATGCTAGTGTGAAAGCTGGTGCCTGGTTTCCGATTACGGGAAAGAAAAATTTACGTGCCCAGGAGGTCGCTATGGAAAATCGACTTCCCATTATTTATTTAGTCGATAGCGCAGGGGTTTTCTTACCTATGCAGGATGAGATATTTGCTGACAAGGAGCATTTTGGCCGTATTTTCCGCAATAATGCGCGGATGTCAAGTATGGGCATTCCTCAGATCGCTGCTATCATGGGCTCTTGTGTAGCGGGAGGTGCCTACTTACCCATCATGTCTGACGAAGCTTTGATTGTAGATGGTACGGGATCTATCTTTTTAGCAGGCCCCTATTTAGTACGGGCGGCTATTGGAGAAGATGTTGATAAGGAGACGCTTGGTGGCGCTTCAACCCAGTCTGAAGTATCAGGTGTGACAGATTATAAAGTTCCAGATGATGCTACCTGCTTGGCGACGATCAGAGATCTAATGGATAAAATAGGCGATTTTGATAAAGCTGGATTCAATCGCATAGCAGCTCAAGCACCCGCAAAATCAGCAGATGATATTTATAAAATCTTTCCAGCAGCAACGAATAAACCCTATTCAACCGTAGAGATACTGGAGCGGCTGGTAGATGCATCGACCCTGACTTATTATAAAGAAGGTTATGGTAAAACGATTATTTGTGCCTACGCTCGCATTGAGGGATGGGCAGTAGGAATTGTAGTGAATAACCGGGAAGTTGTCAAAAATGCCAAAGGAGAAATGCAATTTGGTGGAGTGATCTATTCGGATAGCGCCGATAAAGCTGCGCGATTTATCATGAATTGCAATCAAAAGAAAATCCCATTGGTATTTCTGCATGATGTAACGGGATTCATGGTTGGTTCTCGCTCAGAGCATGGCGGTATCATCAAAGATGGAGCGAAGATGGTCAATGCCGTTTCTAATTCTACGGTGCCTAAGTTTACAGTAGTCATGGGTAATTCCTACGGGGCAGGCAATTATGCGATGTGTGGAAAGGCTTATGACCCACGGCTTATTGTCGCTTGGCCTACTGCTAAGGTCGCTGTGATGGGTGGTGCCCAGGCTGCCAAGACGCTGCTCCAGATTCAATTATCTGGGCAAAAAGCCAAAGGCCAAGAAATATCAGAGGAAGAAAAACAGACCATTTTACAATCTATCCAGGCCAAATATGATAAACAATCCAGTCCCTACTATGCAGCCGCAAGATTATGGGTTGATGCTATTATTGATCCCACCGAAACGCGTAAAGTGATTGCTCTAGGGATTGAGGCTGCTAATAATGCACCTATTGCACCTTTTAACCCTGGAGTTTTACAGACGTAGTCCGTTACTTACTTTCTTTTTTGGCGACTTTGAGTTCAAAAATGGCTAAAACTATAATGATGACTAGCTCACCACCGAAATACAATACCCCTAGTGTTTTTATCTGATCAGCAAGAGAGATCATGATACCTAAAGTGATCAAACAGTATACAAGGTTACAAATAGCAATAACTCTTAGAAAAGGAGCCAATGGTCTTTTCAAGACCCAATAGCAATAGGAGGAGTATATAAAGAAAGCAGAAGCGCCTCCTGAAAGCCTATATAAAGTGCTAGCAGAGACACCAATTTGCTCCTGGTAAAGAGGCAAAATCAAGCCTAGTAGAATTGCTGAAACTAAGGCGCCTAAGCTATCAATAAAGAAGAGTTGTCGTGATGTGATGTTTTCCATTTAATGATATGTTTTTGAAGAGCCCTCCTCAAATATCAACAGTTTTGAGCACTCCAATGAGTATTGGTATATAAAGTAATACGATAATTCGATGCGCTTGATTGGCCCTAAACTATAAAATCCGTAAATTTCAGATTCGATTATCAATAAAACATCCAAAACGAATTATGGCCAATTTTGATCCTAATATTGTAGCTTTTCAGCGAGAGGCCCAAATCGCAAAAGCTGAGAATAATGATGCTGACCCATTCCGGGTATTTATTTCTAATAGAGCCCTCGCTCGTATATTAGAGCTTCCTAATGTAGCAGGTATACTCTTTTATGAAGCACTTGCACGGAGGTCATCTATGGGGGTTTTGTTGGTGGGAGTAGATACCAGTCGGGATGTTGCCACGCCCTTTTTCATCAACCTTTCCAATCGCCATGCTCAGAAGCTGAGTATAGAGAAAGCTGCTCAATATATTGCGCAATCGCCTTTGCATGCATATTTCTCCAAAGGAGATGTTTTAGAAACACTGAATAGCGGAGATGGTGAGGGAATATGGGTAGAAACAGGGGTTCTGAAAATGAATGATGCCCTCGAATTAGAACCTATAGAAGAAGCGACTGCTGATGAAAAAACCTTTGAAACGATAGTGATTTCTGCTTCTAAAGCTCAAAGTAGGTCGGCAGACGTAGAAGCTACGCTACAATTCAAAATGAGTCCCAATCCTTGCCCACCAAGATGCCCAGATGATAATGATAACGAATAAATTATATGCAGCATAGGAGCTTATTAATAGTGTTGGTCTGTTGGCTTGGATCTCTAGGAATGGAGGCACAGTCAAATGAGTTGTTTTTCTCGGTTGTCAATAAAGAGCAAGGACTTTCTGATTTGACTAATTCTTTTGTGTATAGAGACTCGAAAGGTTTAGTTTGGATGAGTTCACTTGAGGGTGTAGTCTGTTTCGACGGGGAACAGGTTAAAGAGTACTCCAGCCAAAATGAAAAATACAAACTGGCCGATAATATAGTGACTAGTACATTCTTTGAAGATGATCAGCAGAACTTGTGGTTTAGTACCTTCAAAGGCATTCAATACTATGATCGTCAGCAAGATACTTTCGCTACTATACAGGTATATGATCAAGCAATTGCGGATAAAAACATTGACTATTTTGCTTTTCACTACGAGAAAGGCATCCTCTGGTTTAGACAGGGCGCAGGTAATGCTGGAAGGATTTATTGCTGGAATTCGATCACTCATCAACTCACCTATAAAGGTCGTGCACGGGGCAATCGTCAACTCGTGGTTAAGGATAAGCAAGGTCAGCTAATAGGAATAATGGCTACTATTCTTGATCAGGGAGGAGCCTTGTATTACCCATTAGCAGATACCTTATTGAGTCCTCAATATATCGTTGAGCCAGATGCGTTTAAAGATGTCGCAGCAAAGGTTTGTTATACCTTTAATGCTTTTCAAGATCCCAATGGACTGGTGTGGATAGGAACAAACAAGGGGCTAGTGGCCTATGACCCTATAGCAAAAACTAAGCGAGCGTTTGCAGAGTTTCAGGGCCAAGTAATCGGGAGTATTTGGAGTATCCAACAATTTGATCAAAACCACCTTCTATTTTCCTCCGACCAATTAGGACTATGCACGATTGCACTTGAAAATAATGAGCTTGATGGTCGTTTTATCGCTCGTTTTCCAGAGGGGATGAGTTTTGAAAAGCGACCCAGAGAAGTTTATCTTGATCGTGATCATTGCCTTTGGGTATCTTATTGGGGAGAAGGAGTGGCCTATACTTACCTCGGGAAAAAGACTTTAGAGACTTATTTTATTTCAGACTATGGCGTACCACTTTTAGAGGAAATCAAGCAGCTACAAGTGGACGCTGAAGGTAATATTTGGGCCTACATCAAAGGAGATGGATTCAAAGTGCTCGATGCCGCTCTTCGAGTGAAGAAGGAAATTCCATTTTCTGTTTTAGATGAGATGGGAGAAGATGAAATGCTTTCATTTGTGGTGAAGCGAGAAGATACGCTTTTGCTTGCCACGGGTACAAGCCTCTACTTTGTTGTTGATGGTGTAGGGAAAAAGCTTCATGACTTCCAAGTAAGACTTGATCGGTTTTTTCCACTTGAAGGGCTAGGCGATTTTGTATCTACCTTCGATAAGCGACTTTTTGAGGTAAGCAGAGCCGGCAATCTAGTACAGGCAAATGATAAATTTGATAATTTCCAAGGGGTGTTGGATGCGGCATATTACGATGGCGAACAATGGCTGATCTTTGGATGTAATGCCAGTACGATCATGCTATTCTCTAAGGAAGACGGGGCATTTAAAGAGGTAAAGCAATTTTCAAAAGTTGGCTATGTTTCTGCTATTCAACAAGAAAAAAACTCGGAGGACTTTATTATCGCCTCTAATAAAGGGCTTTTTCGACTCCAAAGAGAGAATTGGGAGCTTTTGCCGATTGAAGACAAGCAGGGACCTTTGCGGTCGATTCGATCTTTAGCGCAAGATGAAGATGGCTATTTCTGGATTTACAATTCAGCTGGTCTTTTTCGATTTGATCCGCGGAGTGGGGACAAGCACTTTTTTTTGCGCGCTGACGGATTTGTCAATGCGGGGCACCGTGCAGAAGCTTTTTTAGTTGATCCTCAAAATCGCCTACTGATTGGTGGCCGTAATGGTCTGAACGTACTCGAGCTTTCTGAGGAAAATACCTTTACCGTTCAACCCCAGATTCATATTCAGGAAGTATTAGTCAATAATGAGCCGATAGATTATGATCGGAACGTAGCAGAGATGGAACGCATTCGCCTGCCTTATAAAAAGAACTCCCTTGCCTTTAAATTTGCGTCTACCGAGTTCAGCAGTCCTTCCAAAAATCAGTATCGCTACAAATTACAAGATCAAGCTGACTGGCAATTCCTAGGAACTAGAAATGAACTCTTTTTTGACCGACTTCCTTTTGGTAATTATAGGTTATCCATTCAAGCGGCTAATGCCGACGGCGTCTGGATGGAGGAGAAGCGTCAAATTGTCATAAAAATCTTGCCTCCGATTTATCTCCGTTGGTGGTTTATAGGTTTGGTCGCGGCGCTATTGGCTTGGGGTACTTATTGGTTGTGGAAATATCGGGAAAAACAGCTGATCATAAAAAGGGAAAGTGAGCGACTGCGCGAGTTGGACGAATTCAAAACTAGATTGTATACCAATATTACGCACGAATTTAGAACACCCTTGACAGTGATCAAAGGGATGACCGAACAAGTGAAAGGCAATTTGGTAGAAAGACAAATGATTAGACGCAATAGTATGCGCCTGCTCAATCTTGTCAACCAAATGCTCGATCTCGCCAAGCTGGATGAAGGCAATCTCAAGTTGGAACTTGGACAAACCGATGTGGTCGCTTTCATTAAATATACAGCAGAAACCTACCAGCCCTACGCTGGCTCTAAAAACATACGGGTTGATGTCGTATCAGACTTTGATCAACTCATCATGGATGTTGACCAAAATAAGTTGGATCAAGTGCTTAGTAATCTCCTGTCAAATGCCATTAAGTTTTCACCCGAAAAATCTACGATTACGGTGGATTTGAATCGACTAGAGGACACTTTTATCCTAAAAGTTGCCGACCAAGGAATCGGTATACCAGAAGATAAACTGGAAAAAGTCTTTGATCGTTTTTTTCAAATCGACAGTTCCTCTACCCGCAAAACAAGTGGCAGCGGTATAGGTCTAGCCTTGACCAAAGAGCTTGTTATCCTCATGAATGGCGAGATTAGTGTAGCCCCTCAAGTAGAACAAGGAAGTGTTTTTACCGTGATCCTTCCTATTCAAAATCAAGCAATTTGGAAGCCATTTATACATCCTGAGATTCTACAGGAACCTCTAAGGTTTGAACAATCCGAAGCTATAATCGAAGAAGGTGGTGGCCAAGTATTACCCAAGTTGTTAATTGTTGAAGACAATCCAGATGTAGCGACTTATATAGCTTCTCTATTGCAGGGGCATTATCAACTGCAATATGCTAAAAATGGGGCAGAAGGCTTATCCGTTGCGCAGCAGACTATACCAGACATTATTATAAGTGATGTTATGATGCCTATAATGGATGGTTATGAGCTGTGCAAACGACTCAAAGAAGACATGGCTACTAGCCATATTCCAATTGTTATGCTAACTGCAAAATCGCATGTAGAGGACCGTCTGGAAGGTTTAAAACTTGGAGCAGATGCGTATTTGACAAAACCTTTTAACCGCGATGAACTCAAAATTCGACTCAAAAAATTAATTGAGCTTCGAAAGCAAATGCAGAATAAATATGGGACAGACTTGTTGAATATCCAATTGCATAAAGAAGAAAATAAAGAAGAGAGCTTCTTAAATCAACTTCGAAGATTAGTATTGAACAGGATTGATGACCAGGATTTATCGACTGCCGACTTGGGGAAAGCTGTTTTTTTAAGCGATTCTCAAGTCAATCGTAAATTGAAAGCCTTAACTTTGATGACACCCTCGGCATTTATCCGATCCATTCGATTAGAGCATGCCTTGGTATTGTTGAAAACGACAGATATGTCCATTACTCAAATTGCTTATGAGGTAGGATTTAATCAGCCTGCTTATTTTACACGTAGGTTCCAGGAGAAATACAAGGTGAGTCCTTCTGAGGCAAGAAAGGGAGACGTTTAGGCCTAAGACTTACAATTCATTAATAGCTTCATTTTCAAGCCATCAATTAATTTTTAAACACAAGAAATTGGAATATAAAAATCTATTGCTTACCGAAGATGACGGTATTCTTATCGTCACAATTAACCGAGAAAAAGCATTAAACGCATTAAATCAGCAGACAATCCGAGAGTTGAAGCACCTGTTCCAGACGGATGCACCCACTAGAGATATTAAGGGCGTAATCATAACTGGCGCTGGCCGTAAAGCCTTTGTTGCTGGAGCAGATATCAAAGAGTTTGAAGGGATGGATGCCAGTCAAGCGAAAGCGCTTTCTCAAAACGGACAAGACTGTTTTGCATTAATTGAAAATTTCAACAAACCGGTAGTTGCTGCTGTGAATGGTTATGCGCTGGGTGGTGGATGTGAGTTAGCAATGGCTTGCCATTTGCGTGTAGCTTCAGATAATGCTCGATTTGCGCTCCCAGAGGTCACCTTAGGTATCATTCCTGGTTATGGTGGCACTCAAAGGTTACTACAATATATCGGGAAGACCAAGGCTATGGAATTGATGATGACGGCTCAAATGATCAAAGCCAAAGATGCTTTACAACTACATTTGGTTAACTATGTGGTCTCTATTGAGGACCTACTAGACCAGGCAAAAGACCTTATTCAAAAAGCTGCACAAAACGGCCCAATTGCTATAGCGAAGGTTATCGAAGCGGTCAATGCTTTTTACAAAGATGGAGTGGATGGTTTTGCGGCAGAGGTGGAAGCATTTGGAGTAACCGCCGGGACAGAAGATTTTAAGGAGGGGGCTTCCGCTTTTATACAAAAACGGAAGCCTGAGTTTAAAGGTGAATAATCTTTTCTAGTTCATCCTGATTTAGAGCATGTTTAAAGATTAACCTTTGATTAGTTCCTATCGTAAGTTGTCCTTGTACCTTTTTAGTTGTCGTTCCATTTTATGAGCAGCTTCAATAATCGCTTTCTCAAAAGTGGCTGCTGAATCGGCTGCAAACAAGGATTGACCAGGTACTTCGATTCGTATTTCGACGGTCCGATCATCTTTATGATGGAATCGATTAATTTCATCTTTCATGAATACATGGATCGAAGTAATCCGATCAAAGAATTTTTTAAATCGATCCGTTTTTTCTTGAAGAAGAATCTGCATTGGTTCGCTTACTGTAAATGGCGCTTCGAGTTGATATTTCATTGACTGTTGTTTTTAATGATCTAAATTGCTCTTTGTTTGTCTCAAAGCTAGTCTATCCACAATAAGTGCATTTTGATTATCGTCATTAATAGGAGATGATAATTGTCAATCTTGTCTTTTTAGATTATTTGTTTTTTAATACTCAAGATGAGGAAGTACTCCCTATTCGGCCTAGTGTTTTTCTTTTATATAAGAGCCTTTTCGGTGGCTGGCCAGCCCCTAAGCGGTCAATGGTCCGGAACTTTGACGATGGAAGGGTATGAAGGATATTTCCTTTATGAATTGCTTATAGAAGAAGAAAATGGAACCATCAACGGACGCTCAACTTCCAAAACGGTGGATCAAAGGGTCAAGGTTGATTTTCAAATAGCCGGATCACTCGATGGACAAGAGGTCATCTTGCAAGAGATGGAACAATTGACCAACCCTCCACCCGAATGGTGCCTGAAATACCTAAATCTCAAGTTAATGGAACGCAATGATAGTCTGCTGCTGATTGGTCATTGGAAGGGAGGAGACTGTAATCCTGGGAGCGTTTATTTGCATAAACAGTCTAGTGCATCACAGGTGAGAATCAGTACGCAATCTTCCTTTTCAATCTACGGCAAATGGACAGGGCACCTTGATCAATCTGATCGCCCCTATGGGTTTTATTATGAAATTGATATAAAAAAAGAGGGCATAGGTAGCTCCCACATCATCTCTGAGGGAAGTGGGGGAGAGGCGTTTCATCATTTTAAATGGCGCTATGATTCCATCCAACAGGTTCTATCTCTAGAAGAAAAATTCGTCGAACAGAAAACGGTCCCTAATTGGAAATGGTGCATCAAATCCATGGACTTGATTAGGCAAAAAGAAGGAGCTGGGTATCAACTGTCCGGTGATTGGCAAGGACATATCGAAAAGGATAATACCACCGCAGGAAAATGCGCTCCTGGCAAAATCGAACTGTTTAAGCCCATCTTGACAGATACTATCCAAGAAATCATCGAGAAAGAAACCACCAATTATGAGCTAGACCTGCGCCGAAAAATTAAAATTGAACGGATCATCCAAGTACAAAGACCTCAACTTAAAATAGGGGTTTGGGACAATGGTGTGCTTGATGGCGATGTGATGACCTTATACATCAACGGCAAAAAAGTAATGGAGAAATACAGAGTCACCAAGCGCAAAGCCTACATTAATGTAGAGCTAAATGAGAAAAATAATTTTCTCGTGCTACATGCCGACGACTTAGGCGAAATTTCCCCCAACACCGTTGCGCTCTCTATTTATGATGGCAGCAAGGAACAAGTCCTGGTGATGAGTGCCAATCTGAAAGAAAGTGGGGCTGTTTTGATCAAGCGGATTGATCTACAGTAGTACCGGCTTTCATATATAAATGCGCATATTTGGCAATGTATTTTCCTAGGATGTCAAACTCCAAATTGACGGCATCTCCAGCTTTTAGTGTATGAAAAGTGGTATGCTCATAAGTATAAGGTATAATGGCCACTGAAAAGGTGTCTTCAACAGGATTCACAACGGTGAGACTCACTCCGTTGATACAGATAGAACCCTTGTCCACCAATAAATGCTCAGGCGTAGGTTGGTAGCGAAAGGTATAATACCAGCTACCATCCACCTCTTCGACCTGTATGCAGGTCGCTGTCGCATCAACGTGTCCTTGGACGATATGACCATCAAGACGACTGCTATTGGTCATGGCTCTCTCCAAGTTCACGGGATCACCTACGGTCAATTTTCCTAGATTGGAACGATTCAAGGTTTCCTTAATCGCAGTGACGGTATAGGTCTGATCTTTTATATCAACTACAGTCAGACAGACGCCATTATGGGCAAGACTCTGATCCACTTTTAGTTGGGAAGTAATCCCAGCGTCAATCTTAAAGTGGACATTCGATCCTTCTGTTTCTATATTTTGCACTTTCCCTAAAGTCTCTATTATTCCAGTAAACATGGTTTATTTTTTAAATTAATCTGTCTCCGTAAAATTGCAAATGATGCCATATTTCTGATCTTCAATAAATTAGATCTACCGACAAGAATTTGTAGAATGCTTTGTCAGCAATTACACCATCTAATTCCTCAGAATGGTTATAAAACCACGGAGTAGTTCCTCTTGTTCAAAGGAACCATCTACTCTTTGTTCAAAGACTTTACAAGTATACACGTAGGTGCCATCTGCTAGGTCATCCCCACCTTGATTTTTACCATCCCAGTTAATGTCTGGATCTGAGGTTCTGAAAACGACCTGCCCCAAACGATTGTAGACAATCAGTTCAATGCTCTCAATAAAACAATAAGGGAAGGGTTTGAACAAGTCATTACTTCCATCACCATTTGGTGTGAAGGTATTCGGCAAGGAATATTGAGGGCAATTATCTACACAAATGGTGTCTACAATGGCACTTACATTACCAGCGGTATCAATGGAGGCAACTGCATAGCATCCTGCAATGCTGAAATCGCCTGGGCTGTGCTCAAAAGAGGTGGCGTTTTCGCCCTCAAGTCTTGCAATTACTTGCAGAGGCTCGCCCGGACTGGGAGCATAATACACATTGTAGGCACGGGTATCCGTTGCATCACAAGTGAGATTAGGATTATCCCAAAATAGGCGATTGATCAGGTTGTTAGGATCAGTACAGTCGATATCTTGTCCACAAATATCCTCAACGTCCAAAATAGGCGGGCAGGGAGGATCATCATCAAAGGGTACGCCACAGGCAATTTGAGATCGATTGATGATCGGATCTGTAATGTTTTCAACACCATAAGTGCCTGCGGAGCGTATGAAGTAACAGTAGCGTTGGCCATTATTCAAGTCCGGATCAGTGAAACTTGTACTCGTAGTTGTGGTCAAGGAGTCGAAAGTACCTTGATCATTTTCTTTAAAAATGGTATAGCTCGTATTATTCCAAGGCACTTGGGCTGACCAGCTAAGGCGATTGGCTTGATTCGTTGGGTTGACATTCAAAAATACGGTTGAAGCGGCATCTGTGTTTGAAAATGCCTCACTACGATCTCCTTCCGTGAAAAAGCGAACCCTATAACTATAGGAGGTGCCTTCAGTATTCAGTCCAGTATCTGTGTAGCAAATGTCTGCTATAATATTACTCAGACTATTGAGTGTAGTATCAAAACCAAGGGCTTGAAAATCTTGATCTGCGGGATTGCTTCCCTCTGCTCGTTGTAGTTCAAAAATATAAGGTCCTTTATTGATATTGGTATCCAAGTTCTCGGGTATAGGAGGAGCATAGCAGACCTCTACGATACCATCTGTGGGAGAAGTGGAAATGACATCTGCCTTGGTCATATACGGGACATCTCTTTTGATCCGGATACATCCTTCCTCTGAGGGTAGACTTTCTACAAAGTTATAAGCGAAATTACCTCCAGGAGTAGTCCGTGCAAATTCAGCTAGGATTCGATAGCAATAGGTTCTACCCTGGATGATTTCATCATCGCGGTAAAAGTAGCTGCCGTCTTGTTCTTGTATAATACTGAAGGAAGTAAGCCTTTCATAGCCTCGGCCCTCTAATCCAGTGTCACAAGTATCGATCGGGAAAGGATTACTCCCTTCTCTACGCCATACCGTAAAGCCTTGGAAATAGTTGTCTGCCACCATGTCACAGGCATAGGGTAAATCCCAGGTCACATTAATGGCTCCGGGTACAGGCTCCGCTACCACATTTTGTGGCGGTGGACCGACGACTTTTATTCGTACCGTTTTTAGGGTGGCTAGGCCCAAGTCTCTGCCTGCCCGTGAGAAATTATCTCTCCCTCGGAAAACAACACTATAAAATTGACCTGAAATATGCTCACAAGTAGTTTGCCATCGGAATGTTTTTACATTAGGATCATCCTGAAATTCTTCTTCATCTGGTAAGAACTCAGCAGGGCTATTTTCAAATTCAAAAGGTCCACCTAGCGCGGTTAATCTTACGCGCTGATTCATTTCTTCTAGGGGAGCTGTAGTGCTTACCTCAAACTCTAGGACCTCTCCAGCTATCACACAGACTTCTTCGAAAGGCACTTCTACTTCAGGTGGCAGATTCTGGCAATTTTCAACCAAAATTTGCATATCTCGCAGTATGGTGTCCAATGGAAAACCATCTCTCCATTCTATAATAATCATCGCTAGGTTATACTCTCCCTCTCTTTGTGGAGCATCCCACAGTATATCCCCCGTTACAGGGTTGATAGTGAGGCTATTCATAGGACCAGGAGTACCAATCTCATTCGGGAAATCATAGTTGGGTACTTCGCTACCTACACCATCTAAAGGCACTACAAACTCATAAGAAAGGCTATCTCCATCTCTATCGAAGGCGTTTGGATTGTGGGTGAAAGGCTGCCCTACACAGGCAATATCAACTGGTGGTTGGAGTAAAACAGGGGTGTCGTTGCAACCTTGAAATTGTGGATTGGGAAAAGTGTAAACCGTTTGTAGATGGAAGCGAATCATTTCAGAGTTCGGAAAGTTTACATTTAGGATACCACCATTTCGATTGGGGTCTGTCATCGATACAGCATAGGTGCCTCTGGCTGGATAGGTGTGAGTGGCCACGTAGATATTTCGCTTGGTATCATTTTCAATGATTTCTCCTTGTGGAAATGGCCCTTCCGATCCAATGATGGGACCGTTCTGGCGATCTATTCTAGAGCAAGTGCCATCTCCCCAGCAAATCGTCAGCGTATCGCGGTCGGCCATGAAACTAGAGGCTTTAGAGTAGGTGACTATAGTTGCTCGTACCGTGAGGCTACTTGTACAATCACCGACTTGCTCGATGGAAATCTCTCCGGCACGGTTGTGGGTCGCCCACAAAGAGAAGGTACTTAAACTAAATAGAGCAACAAGAAGGAGTATCTTTTTTGACATAAGCGTCATTATCTTTTGTAGAATCTTCAACCACGCGATTCTTTGGAAGAAGGACTTTTTATAAAACGGTCGTAGGTACAGTTGATACCACGTACGGCATAAATATTAATAACCTAACGCTTTTTCAGCCCAAGTTGATTATCCAAAATAGGAAAACTAGTCTAAAAGGATTGTAAACTACCCTACAAATTGGGATGATTTGTGAAATTGCGGATAAGCACCCTAAATAGTAGTCGATATTTCAAGTGGCTGGTAAATCAAAGAGATATTTCGTAAATTTATTGTATGGATTCAACAGCACGTATATTACCGAATTATACCTATGAAGATTATATTCAATGGGAAGGCCGTTGGGAAGTTATAGAGGGGATTCCTTTTGCAATGGCTCCTATGCCTATTCCTCGGCATCAGCGCACTGCAAGTCGCTTAAATGCTATCATTTTTAATGGGCTTCAAAAGAAACAATGTTCTTGCGAGGTTTACCATCCCATCGATCTAAAGATTAGAGACAATACAATTGTCAATCCAGATTTATTAATTGTTTGTCAGCCTATTGAAAAGAAGTACCTTGATTTTCCGCCTATATTCGTAGCAGAAATACTTTCTCCATCTACCAGGTTGAAAGATTTGAATTCTAAGAAATGGCTCTATCAAGAGTTTGGAATTAAATATTATTTGATCGTTGATTTGGAGAACGACTCCTTGACCTTATTGAAGTTGGACTCCAATGGCGCCTATCAATCCGTACCAGTTGAGGATGGACTTACCTTGACCGAAGAGTGTCATATTTATCCAGATTGGTCAAGTGTTTTTGAGTAGTACTAATCTAATAGGCTTAAACAATCCTCGACACTATCTCGCCAATGCGGAATGGTTATACCAAAAGCTTCCTGAATCTTTCTAGTATCAAGCACACTATAATGTGGGCGCTGTGCTGGAGTAGGGTAGCCGCTACTTGGAATAGGACTTATTTTACAATCAATTCCTTTGATCTCAAATACTGCTTTCGCCAAGTCATACCAGGAAGAAATACCGGCATTCGAAAAATTGTAGATTCCGGCGATGTTCTTGTCTGATTGCTGAATGATTTGAAGGCATACTTGTGCGATATCTCTGGCATAAGTTGGCGCCCCAATCTGATCATATACGATCTTGAGTTGATCCCTTTCTCTTCCTAAGCGTAGCATGGTCTTCACAAAATTGTGGCCAAAGGAAGAATAAACCCAAGAAGTACGAATGATGAGCGCATCGCATTTGGCTGCTTCCAACTCTCCTTCTAATTTGGTGATAGCGTAAATGCCTTTGGGCGTCGTCGGATCTGTCTCTAGCATGGGTCTGTTGACCTTGTTATGATAGACATAATCCGAGGAGAAATGTACTAATTGAGTTCCATAAGACTGACAACTTTGAGCTAAATAGGCTACTGCTGTTTTATTAATTTTTCGACATAAGTCGACAGCAGTCTCAGCCTTGTCTACGGCTGTATAAGCGGCACAATTAATACAAACATCAGGTTGGTGCTCCTCAAAAAAACGCTTAATTTCTTCTTCTTGACGGAGATCTAATTCTTCCTTGTCGGTAAATAGAAAGTCCATATCTGGAAAAGCAGCAGCCAAGTATTCGAATTCATGGCCGAGTTGGCCATTCGCGCCGGTAACTAGGATTTTGATGGTCTTCGCTGGCATATTTTAGGATTTGCGGTGTTGGCCAAAAGCAGGTAGGGTTTTATCTTTATCAGAAAGCTGAACAGCTGCTGGAGCTAGTTTCCAGTCAATCTTGAGTTGGGGGTCATTGTAAATCAACCCGCCTTCGTGTGCTTTGGAGTAATAATTATCGCATTTGTAAAAGAAGGTAGCGGTCTCGCTTAGTACCGCATAGCCATGCGCAAAACCCCTTGGGACATAAAGCTGTTTTTTATTCGCTCCACTTAAAATCACCCCAAAAGATTGACCATAGGTCGGTGAGTCTTCTCTTAAATCTACTGCCACATCCAGTACTTCGCCTGTAATGACTCTTACTAATTTTGCTTGTGCAAAAGGAGCTACCTGATAGTGCAAACCACGCAAAACGCCATAACTAGAATAGGCCTGATTATCCTGGACAAAATAGCAATTGATACCTGCCGCTTCAAAAGTTTTACGATTAAAAGCTTCGTAGAAATAACCCCGATCATCTTCCCAGATCTTTGGTTCAAATACTTGTAGGTCTGGGATGCCGGTAGGCAAAAATGGCATAAAAAAGGCTTTATTTTTTTCTAAAAAAGACGCTGATTGGCACGCCCGTAAAGTTAAAGTTTTTTCGCAATTGGTTTTCTAAATAATTGCGATAGCCTTCCTTAATGTATTTGGGATGATTGCAGAAAAAGGCAAAAGCCGGATAATAGGTAGGCAGTTGGGTAATGTACTTGATCTTGATAAATTTTCCACGGTAAGCTGGCGGCTTATAAGATTCAATGGCTTCTAGCATGACCTCGTTGAGTACTGAGGTTTTGATCTTGCGAGAGCGGTTTTCATAAACCTCTAAAGCTGCTTCAATACCTTTAAAAATTCTCTGCTTATTCAAGGCAGAAACGAAAACCACCGGCACATCGTTGAATGGTGCTATCTTATTACGGATTTCCTTTTCATGATCCCGTGCAGTATTGGTCTCTTTCTTGATCAGGTCCCACTTGTTCACTAGGATGACAATACCTTTATTCCTGCGTTGTGCAATTCTCAAGATCGCCATGTCTTGTGCTTCAACGCCCGTTTGTGCATCGATCATCAATATACAGACATCGGCATCTTCGATGGCTTTAATGGCGCGCATGACAGAGTAGAATTCCAAATTCTCGTGGACTTTCCCCTTCTTTCGGATTCCGGCTGTATCTACAATGATGAACTCTTTGTCAAATTTGGAGTAGTGGGAGTGTATAGAATCTCTAGTGGTGCCCGCAATGTCGGTGACGATATTGCGTTCGTGGCCTAGCAAAGCATTGGTCAAAGACGACTTGCCCACATTGGGCTGCCCGACAATAGCAAACTTAGGAAGTGGGTCCTCTTCTTGCTCCGGCTCCTCAGGCAGTGATTCGGCAATCATGTCCAATAACTCGCCTGAGCCACTACCTGTCAAAGAAGATAGGAAGAAGGTGCTCTCAAAACCCAAGCTCCAGAACTCATTGGCCTCAAACATCCGCTGGCTATTGTCCACTTTATTGACCGCTAGGGCTACTGGTTTATCGGTTTTGCGGAGCATTCCGGCAATTTCTTCATCCAAATCGGTAATACCAGTAGTCACATCTACCATAAAGATGATAGAGTTGGCTTCTTCTATAGCGATCTCTACTTGCTCCCGGATAGCTGCTTCGAAGATGTCATCAGAGTTTTTCACAAATCCACCGGTATCAATCACGGTGAAGTTTTTTCCATTCCAGTAGGTGGAGCCATATTGGCGATCTCTAGTAACGCCGCTGATATCATCAATGATGGCCTGCCTCTCTCCAATCATCCGATTATAAAAGGTTGATTTCCCCACATTCGGTCTTCCTACAATAGCCACTATATTTCCCATCTCTCAGTTATAATTTTTTCCAGAGGCTACCTGCCTCTTTTACAATTTTGCAAAAGTAATTAAATTGCAGTGCTAAAGCAATGCTTGTTGGATAAAGCTAGGGCAAACGCATTAAAATAAAAACATAAAAAGAAATGCTTATTTGTAGAAATTAAGTGTAAAAAAGGTTAGAAGTGAAGTGCGGGATGCCGCCTAGGCATTGTATGAGCGGAGCGAGTTTGGCTAGGCAAGATTTTTTTGCTTCGTTTTTGTATCGAA
>JBELML010000108.1:20907-22874 GCA_042095835.1 Saprospiraceae bacterium | reverse complement strand
AAATGCTTATTTCTCGAAATTAAGTGCAAAAAGGTCATAAGTGAAGTGCGGGAGGTCGCCTAGGCATTGTTTGAGCGGAGCGAGTTTGGCTAGGCAAGATTTTTTTGCTTCGTTTTTGTATCGAATGACAAAAATGAAGATGCTAGAGCGGTTTTGAATTGGAGTTTCAGTAGGAATTATAAAAAATTGCAGGGTGATTTTTTGGTGACTTTGCCATAGGTGTTAATCCATAGCCAATAGCGCTTGATACAATTCATTTAATTTGGGTTCTATCTTTTGATGGATGGGGCTTTCCGTGACAGTACCAAGATTAATACCAATAAAGCAATAAACCTCTTGCTTAGGAAAATAGTAAAGTTGGCAACCTGCACCTATGCCTCCTCCACTATGCCCATAAGCAAGCTGGTCTACAAACTTAGCATAATCAAGGCCTAAGCCGTAAGCGATTCCTCCATCCGCATAAGTAGCCCATTCCTGCATCAGCTGCAAGGTTTCAGCTTGTAGCAATTGGTTCTCGAAAATCCCCTTGAGGAAAAGTACCGCATCTCTAGGCGTAGCAACAATACCATCATCTCCTACCATTTCGGATACATTTTTACGTTGTAATTGAGATATATTTTCGATATAGCCATCAGCGTGTCTATCCCAATACGCATTGTACAATTCAGGGTATTGCAAATAGCCTGACTCACTCTGATAATAAGAAGATTGTAAACCCAAAGGCTGGAATATATTTTGGCTAATGTAATCTGTATGACTTCCTACTAGTTCGTCTACCATCAAAGCCAAAAGCACATAATTGAGATTGCGATAACTAAAATGGCTCCCCGGCTCAAAATCCATTGCTTTATTTTGTATGACCTCTATATATTCTTCTGGCTCAAAGTGGTACTCCCATCTTTGTAGCAAGGTGGAAATATAATTGGGATCATCATTATATTCGGGCAAACCAGAGGTATGGTTTAAAAGCATTTTTACAGTAAGCCCTTTATATTCGGGCAGATTCTCTAAAATAGCTGGAGGAAGATATTGCCCAATTGATGCATCAATATCTAATTGACCTTTCTCATAAAGCTGCAAAACAGCAACGGCCATATAGGTTTTTGAAATACTTTGCAGATAATGCAAATGACAACTTCCCATGGGAATCTTTTTTTCTACACTAGCAAAACCTGCCGCTGACTCCCACCATTGTCCCTTTGAATAGGTCGCCATGGCAATGCCGGGCACCCCTAAGGTGACAATTTCATCGAGCAAAGCCTGAATTTTGGTATAAGCTTTATCCGAACTGGAATCAATAAGTGTAGCTGGACATTCAACAAGAGGAGTGTCTACTTTCAAAGTGGCACAGGCGCCCAATAGAAGAGCGCAACATACAAATAGAGATAAGAAACGCATACGACTGATTTGGATATAAAAAAGGATTACTCTTGATTAAATTTTCGAAATCCGATTTCCATAAAATTATAGGGAACTACAGGAATGGTTTCGCTATAGCCAGCGGACAAGAGCAGCTGGTAATTGATATAAGGATTCCAGGCGCTTTCTTCTGCTAAATAGCCTAGACCCAGGCCTATCGGAACACTCAGCATCCCTTTTCCTTTTTTACCTTGGCTTATCCAACTACCTCCTTTTTGAATATAGGATGTAGATGGTCTAGACACATAATGCCAAGCCAAACCTAGATTAATTTCGGGCTGGAACACTTCTTCGGGAATCGGTCGCCAAGCAAAATGGGTAGAGGCCAACCACCCATTCCCCATGGTTTGGTTAAAATAGCGGACTAGCTTAAATTACTGGACTGTAGCACCTTGGCCACCCCACTTGAACTCCGTACCAAGGCCGATCCCTAGGTTTTTGAAATTATGCTTCAAGTTTTTAAAGGGAAGACCGAAAGATTGAAATTGGATAGAAAGGGTGATTGGAAAATTTCCTCTTTCTTGGAAAACTTCTTGGGCAGAAATAGG
>JBELML010000108.1:0-20807 GCA_042095835.1 Saprospiraceae bacterium | reverse complement strand
CTGGCATATTGCGACGCTCTTCCAGCGTTGCCGCTAGTACTTTATCTTTTAGTATACCTAATTGGTTCGCTGCTACAAAGGCATGATGTGGTCCAGCTTTGCTTTCGGCCAAAAGATTTTCAATCACATCAAAAGTACCCGAAGCACCCACTAAATCTTTGCATGGAAATCGAAGTAGGGCCGCCGCTAGAGCACCTAGTTTTTGATCAATAAAGGCATGAAGTTCTTCTTGGCTTTCGGTTGAAATGGGTTCTGTGTTATGAAACTCATTGTATAAAATAGCTACACCAATAGGAAAACTTTCGGCCCATTGAACTCGATCTTGGTTGGCGATAATAAACTCTACGCTACCACCTCCAATATCCATAATCAAGCGGTTTTCTTGATCGAAAGGCACCGCCAGTTGCACGCCTTTATGAATCAGCGCAGCTTCCCGATTACCATCGATAATATCTACTTTGATCCCGGTTTTTTCTAGAATAGTATTGGCTAGCGTGGGGCCATTGCTTGCAGTACGCAGGGCTGCTGTACCAAAAGCAAAAACCCTATCGACTTGTTGCTCTTCTAGTATTTTGGCAAAGTCTTGCATAGTCGCTACTGCCCGACTAAAAGGTTGAGCGCCAATTTTTTCGATTCCATTTTCAGCAAGTTTAATAAATCTTCTTTCCCGAAAATGCTCCGTGAATTGGCCATCTTCTTGAAACTCAAGAATTAAAAGATGGAAGGTGTTTGTTCCTAAATCTAGAACAGCTAGTTTTTCTGTCATGCTACAAGATGTAAATACCTCTAATGGCAATGTTTCGGCCTAGGAAAGTTCCGGCCCTTGAATCGGCCTGCAAATTAGTTAAATATTTGGACCAGCGAACATCCAGTAATAAATTCTCATTAATCTGATAGCCCACGCTCAGGTTCATCAACAACAAATCTTCTTGAAAATCTTGGTTCTCTGTAATATCGGCACCAAAGACATCAGTGGCTTCAAAATTGATAATTCTTCCATAGGAAAGGCCGGCACCTACCTTGAATTTCCAGTCTTTAAAGTAGACCATCAATGGCGCCTCGACCAGATTCAGGTCAATACGTTCAAAGGCAGCACTCGCTGGATCGTTGATTCCTTTCCGACTCCCATGTTGGGTATACAGTAGCTCCACACCAAATGACCAGCGATCTGAAAGAATGGTTTCTACTTTAGCACCAGCCTGGAATCCAAATTTAGTAAATCCCGCAAGTTGGTCGCCGTCGATTTGAGCTAGTACTACACCTCCAACTAAACTGCCTTCAAAGCGTTCTTGACTAAATGTGGCAGTGCTTATTAAAAAGCTTAAACTGAGTATAAACAAAAATTGCAATCGCATATGTTAGGATTTACAAAGAAAACAAGTGAATAAACGGATAAATCGTTACTTTAGCTCTCTACTAGAGTAGGCTTAAAGCAAAAATATGACCATCAAATATACCAGACATTTCCTCAAAAAGATAGAAAGTCTTTTCGATGCGATCCAATATACGATCCGCTACGAAAAAGGTAGCTTCCAGTCGGGTTATTGTATTGTGGAGAACAAAAAAATTGCTGTCATCAACAAATTTTTTGATACAGAAGCTCGCATTAATACGCTCTTGGAGATTCTTTCGACAGTAGAGCTAGAAGAGCACCAATTAGAAGAAAAAGATTTGAAATTTTTTGAAGACTTGCGCAAGTTGGATCAGCAAGAAAAAGCCCAATAATCATCGAACTGACCTTTACATTTTTAGGCACAGGCACTTCTCAAGGCGTTCCAGTGATCGGCTGTGATTGCCCTGTCTGTACGTCTGAGGATCGTAGAAATCATCGTTTGCGCACTTCCATTGCTCTAAAGATTGGCGACACTCAACTGGTAGTAGACTGTGGCCCTGACTTCAGGCAGCAGATGCTGCAAAATCGAATCCAGCGTTTAGATGCTCTACTCGTCACCCATGAGCACAACGATCATATTATCGGAATGGATGATGTGCGGCCTTTCAATTTTAGGCAACAAGGCGAGATGCCCGTCTATACCATCCCGAGGGTCCAAAAAGAATTAATACATAGATTCGGTTATGTTTTCGCTACCGAGAATCGCTATCCTGGCGCTCCGATGATCAAGCTCCATACTATTGATAAATCTCAGCCTTTTGAGGTAGAAAAAATAGAGGTTATCCCAATAGAAGTGATACATGGGCGGCTTCCCATTTTGGGTTTTAGGATTGGAAGCTTCGCCTATATAACAGACATGAAAACGATTACTGAGGAAGAGTTCGAAAAACTTGCAGGTGTTCGATATCTTGTCATCAATGCCTTGCGGAAAGAGGAACATTATTCTCATTTAAATCTCCAACAAGCCATAGATTTTGCGGGTCGTGTCGGTGCCCAAAAAACCTACCTGACTCATGTAAGCCACCGGATGGGATTGTATGAAGAGGTTGCCAAGGAGCTTCCAGCCCATATTATTTTATCCTACGATGGCTTACAAGAGGTCGTTGAGGTTTGAAGTTTGTACTACGAGCGACTTAGTTATCAAAGCCTGCCAGCCGTTCTGCTTCAGTAGAAGCTGCTGTACCTTCACTTTCACTGCTGAACTCGGTAATTGTTGTGAGGACCTGCTGATGGTCTTGAGCCTTGGCTAGATCATAGGCCGTTTCGCCCATCATGTTTTCCAAATTATTATCAGCTCCCTGGTTGAGTAGCATTTTCACAATCTCTACTTGTCCAAGCTCCGCAGCTACGTGCAAGCTCGAATTGTCAAAATAATTGAGGGCATTTGCCTGAGCGCCGTAGTTCAATAACAATTGGACCATTCCAGGGTTTTTCATGCGGATAGCTGCTTGTACTACGGGTTCTCCGATAGCATTTTTCCAATTAGCGTCCTTATTGCCTTGCTTGCTTTTCTTGAGCAGGATTTTAGCTATGGGCAGGTTACTAGACAACACCGCTTTAGATAAGGGCAAGATACCATCCTGGTCCGTAATACTTGGATTGGCGCCATTTTTGAGTAAAAGCGCGACTACTCGAATATCCCCTTTCTCAACAGCCTTGGAAAGCGGCGTCTTCCCCTCAGACTGCACATCTACTCGTGCACCGAGATCGATGAGTTTTTGCAAGACGAATAAATCACCAAGTTCAACTGCCAGATAAAGAGGAGCTTGATCGCTATCATTTTTGAGGGCTGTTTTCCCTCTTTTACAAACCAAGTCTATTACCTTAGGGTTCTTCTTTTTGATGGCTAAGGTCAGCGGTGTTTCTCCAGCTTGGTTTTTAAGATTGATGACCGCTTTCTCGCTTAGGAGTTTGATCATATCGAGTTCTCCATTAATAATGGCCTTGGTCAATGCCGTTTCTCCATCTTCATCATGCTTGTAGAAACCCGAGGTCCAAGCTAGTCGGCTAGCCTGCTCTTGATCGTTGGCATCGACAGCATCAAAAAGGAAATTAGTGCGCTCATCGAAAGTCATCTCTTTGACTTCGATAGTGGATACATCCACGGAATCTTTTTTATTTTTTTGAGCGGAAAGGAAGAATGTACAGCCAAAAACAAGGCTAAAGGTCAAAACGAATTTTGTAAACTTCATACTTCATCAAATTTATGGCATCGTTCATATTGTAGGGCCCCTGAATGTTCGATACCGAATGAAGTAAAGATTGCTGCATATAGTGTTGATGCTGGATTGGTTAAGAAATTAATTCGTTATACAAGGCAGAGCATTTGATCTCAACTTTGTAACCACGAGAATTAACATTTTTTTAAATGTAATTTGAATTTGCTTTATTGTGTGATATCCTAAAAAAATCAAAGAAAATGTCCAGATTAGACTATATCACCATCTTTATCGTAGGTATTTGCCTAGTCCTGCTCCTCTATTTTTTAGTCAAAATTGCCAATCTAGACAAAATCGACCCTCAACCCACGCCCGCAATTCCTAGCGAAGCAATCGTTGAAAATAGCCCAGCAGTGGACACCACTGCCATCGATACCACGAGGCCTGAACCTCTAGTCGTGGATACGCCACAAGCGCCTATTCAAGAACAAAACGAGATCGTTTCAGAAAACCCTACGCCCAAGACAGAAGAATTTATGGTGGTCGCTGCCAGCTTCAACACCAAAGCACTTGCCGAAGAAGAACAAAAACGGATTATTCGCCTTGGATATGAAGATGCAGAGATAGGTTTTTTTAATGGTGGACAGCAGGCCGCTGTCATTACTGGTCGATTCCCGACTTATGCTGCTGCTCAAGCATTAGCCGAACAAATGAAACAGGATCATCGAATCGATGCCTATGTCCATAAAAAACGGCTGAGGTGACGCTATTTGTTATCTGATATGTGTTATGTGTTATGTGTTATGTTAATGAGACCCGGTGCTTCAGCAACCTTGGTCGAATTAATCTAAATTCGAGAAGTGGACCAGATTGTCATTTTTCACCATTTCTACCATTCCAGCTACCCAAGTTTCGCTGGTTTCTGCTCCTGATAAAACCGGATTCACTTTTTGTGCAGGATAAGCATTCAATGGTCCAAATTGCTTATGCAGATCAATGATCTGTTTTTGAAGGGCTTTGCCCGTAGCTGTAAATTCAAAGCGTGACAAACCATCCAATAATAGGTAGTTGGCTAGTGGATCAATGATGCGCTCTTCTTTCCCGGTCTCCACACACTCACTAGGAAAATACCCAAACTGACCATGCACAAAATTTAAACTCAAGGCTTTATAAATCGCTTCGGCCTGTTCTTGTGTAGGCAAATCCGCTAATAGGGGAAGAATACCACCGATGGAGTTGCTCACGATAAAATCATCCGAGCCCACTTCTTTGGGGAAATAAATACCATATTCTTCCTCCCAAAGGGCTTCATTGAATCCAAAAGCGATCATTTCAGAGGCTTGCAATACTGTTGAAGTATCCTTCTCCAATTGTTCTCCTAGGTAGAGCATAGCCTCCAGTGCAACCATGACAATGGCAATAAATGCAGGCTCCAGGACTTTATCCTTTGCTTCGAGCATTTCCCAATAACTCGCCTTTGGCAAAGGGGACTCTCGGTAGTCTATTAAAAAGGGTAAGCCACTGTCGGCATCTTCTCGCAGCTCGATTAAGCGTTCTAATGGAGTGGCTAATAAAGGCCACAGCGGCAGAAGGCTTTCCAAAGAAATTTTCCCAGCTCGATGTGCTTTCGCTAAGTGATAAATATAGAGTGGCAAGGTATATAAACCAGCAGTATAAACCTTGTCGTTGAGCTGCCATGTCTCCAAATTAGACACTACAGTATCAGAGGGCAGACCTTCTACTCCCAACAAAAAGCCTTCCTTCAAGAATGGTTGCGGTATATGATGTAAATCAGAAAGAGAGAGAATATCTTTTTCTTTATGCATGAAGATGTTTATAGTGTTTCAAATCCAAAAAGCATTCCACTTTCCAGAATGTTCTAAAGATGGGAGGAGCCGACAAATTAGCCAAAAAAGAATACTTTAGCAACAGTAATAAACAACACTTAACCAAAATGAATAAACTGAATTTAATATTCGCCTTCGGACTTTTACTTTTAGGCTGCCAATCTAGTGATGAAGCAGCAGCGCCTATTGAGGCAACAGAGGTCTCCTACGATCTCGACAACACCATCAATCTACCAGAAAGCTTTGAAGCAGCCGTTGTTGCCGATAGCATAGGTAGAGCTCGACATATCACCGTAAGGGATAATGGCGATATCTACGTTCAACTCTTTAGGCCAAAAAATGATAGAGGCCTTGTTGCCTTGCGAGACACGAATATGGATGCCAGAGCAGACCTCATTGAATACTTTGGTGACCACACTGGCACCGGTTGTGGCATTTATCAAAATCATCTGTATGCCGCCTCTGGTACCGAGGTTTTCCGGTATAATTTCGTAGATCAGCAATTGCTCCCAGATGAAGATAGCAAGGTCTTAATTGCTGGTGGATTCCCCGAACAAAGATCGCACCGAGCGAAATCTTTTACCTTCGACAATGCTGGCAATATCTATATCAATGTAGGAGCACCCTCAAATGCTTGCATGGAAGAAGCTCGAACTGCTGGTTCAGCAGGTCTTGATCCTTGTCCACAACTAGAACGACAGGCTGGCATCTGGAAATTCAGTGCGGATCAACTAGCTCAAACACAAACGACCAATGGCCGTCTATACGCTACCGGAATCCGTAATGGAATGGCATTAGATTGGAATCCCAATACGGATAATCTTTTTGCACTACAACACGGCCGTGACCAGCTATCTCAATTCTGGCCTGATCTTTTCACTGAAGATGAAGGTGTAGAATTTCCAGCAGAAGAATTCCTCTCGATTGAAGAAGGGGACGATTTTGGCTGGCCTTATTGTTTTTTCAACCAAGATGTGGGAGAGAAAAAACTGGCACCAGAGTATGGTGGTGATGGAAAAATAATGGGCAGATGTGCCGATGCTAAAAAACCTATTTTAGCGTTCCCTGGCCATATGGCCCCCAATGACTTACTTTTCTATACGGGCGATCAATTCCCTGATCGTTATAAAAATGGGGCTTTCATCGCATTTCATGGCTCGTGGAATAGATCTCCGCAAGATCAAAAAGGCTACTTTGTCGTATTTGTCCCTATGGAAAATGGCCAAGTTAGCGGTGATTGGGAAATTTTTGCGGAAGGCTTTGCTGGTGCCGGTGCTATTAAATCTCCACGTGATGCCAAGCATCGCCCCTGTGGTTTAGCACAAGGCCCCGACGGTAGCCTTTATGTCTCCGATGATGTAAAAGGAAAAATTTGGAAAATCATGTATACCTCCTAAGGAATGGGGCATTAATAAAATACACAAGATTTACGCAGGTATTTTGCTGTTCAGCGAGGCAAAAAACGCAGGCGATGCAGCGCATCGACGAGGCTTTTTAACGAAACTGGGCGGCAAAAGAACAAGTAAAGATGTTTAATTTATTATTGACTCATTCCTAAGACTTTTTCCACTCGCTTCGCTTCAAGAAATACTTAGGATTCACCCATAGCAAGCCGAAGGATTCGCAGTCTTCTTTGCTTGTTTTGGCGTGATGGTCTCCATGTGCACGTAGGATAGCTCTGGAATAGGGGCTATCCAACTGCTTAAACCATTTGAAGCGTCGATGGATATAAACATCATGAATCAGAAAATAAATAAATCCATAGATAGAAATACCTATCCCTACGAAAAGCAACCAGAAGAATCCAGGCTGAGATAAACCTATGATATAACTCAAGGCACTAGGGATGGCAAAGACAAGGAAAAAAAGGTCATTTTTCTCGAAGAAGCCGTGTTTGTCGTGATGCGGTCTGTGATGGTCTTCATGCCATACCCACAAGAAACCGTGCATTAAATGTTTGTGCGCCCACCAGGCCACAAACTCCATAAATACGATCGTAACCAAGGTAATTAGTGTATATAAAATGACTTGCATGTCAGAGTATATTTAGTAGTATAAAGAATAAAAATTGTAGAATCAACAAGGCCAGGGCCACTTTGTTTTTTACATCTTTCAAAAAATATTGAAACAAAGTATGATTAATGAACGCGATCCCGAACCAAGCTAGGTAGTTCTGCAATGGTGCCGCCGATAAACCGGGCCACTGCCAGAGGTCAATGTCCATTGCCACTGGTTCAATGAAAAAGTCTAGTACCACCATAAGCAATGCACCAAAACTAGCTTTGGAGAACCAACTTTTCCCTTTCAACCAAAGATTACTTAAGACGCCAGAGGCGTATACCAAGATGACCCAATTCACGCCAATCATAAAAGGAGTTTCCGCCCATTTGGGGCCAAGTACAGGTCCATAATAATACTCTCCAAAGAGCAATCCAGTCTGCACACCTATAATCTCAGCGGTTTGCCCAACCAAATAGCATAAAACAAGAAACAGTATACTTCCGCGACCCCACTTCGGATGAAAGACCAACATCACAAGCAGTGAAACCATTAGGTTCACAGGACTCAAGAGCACAAAATCTGGATGGATCGGCAATGCGATACCTACTATCCCGATGATGTAGAGAATAGACAATATGGCAATAGCAATACTTGAATAGGAAATACTATGCTCGTTTGATTTTATGGTGAAATGGAGTTGATTTTCTGCTATCATCAGTTCTTCATTACTTGATCAACAATACTAGCGGAGAGTAAGCAAAGAGGGATGCCTCCTCCAGGATGGGCACTACCGCCACAGAAATACAAATGCTTGATTCGCCTACTGAAGTTCGGATGTCTCAAAAAAGCAGCCATTTTATTATTCGAGCTCGTCCCGTAAAGAGAACCTAAATGCGAACCTGTTTTGGATTCAATACTTCTTGGGTCTAATATTTCTTCGCAAGTAATGAGCTCCGCTAAATCGACCCCAAGCACCCTACTCACTTTACGAATCGTGGCAGATCGCACTTTACCAATTAGGTAATCCCAATCTTGCCCCGCATTATAGGGCGCATTAATCATCGTGAACCAGTTCTCATGGCCTTGAGGTGCGTCATTGGGTGCCAGTTTGCTACTAATATTGACGTAGACCGTTGGATCTTCGTAAACCTTTCCAGCCGCTAAGTTGGAGAACTCGGTTTGATAATCTTTAGAAAAGAAAATATTATGTAAATCTAGTTCTGGAAAAGATTTTTTAATACCCCAATAGAAAATGATCGCAGAACTGGATTTTTCTTGCCGCAGTGTCCGCTCCGGTGCTTTTTGATTGGGTAGCAGTTTGGAGTAGGTAAAAAATACATCTTGATTAGAAATGATTCGATCAAATGGATGTTCCTCGCCTTTCACCATTAATCCCGTCGCTACTTTATTCGAGACTACAATAGTGTCTACTGGGGAGTTAAACTGAAAATCAACACCTAAGCGCTTCGCCAATTGATAAATAGCATTACTGATTTCTACCATGCCTCCCTCAGGGAAATAGGCTCCTAGATGATGCTCATAATGTGGGATAATACTCAACAAGCCTGGTGCCTTATAAGGATTAGAGCCATTATAGGTAGCAAACCGATTAAAAAACTGTACCAGTTTAGGATGCTTTAATTCTCTCTGATGTACTCGATCCATATTAGTGAATAAATCCAACTTAGGAAGTTGCATCAATGTTTTGACCACTTTGGGGTCTGCCCAGGTGCTGGCTTTATGAAGCGATTTCTCTAAAAAGATTGAACCTGTCAACTCAAATTTTTGCTCACTATTAGCCAACATTTGGAGGACCACTTCTGGTGCAACACCGAGTTTTTGCTGCGCCTCTTTTGCAAAAGCACCTTTTTCAGCATGAGCTTGTAGGCGGATACCATCGTCCCAAAAGTAATGACAGACCGTATCTAGTCTTTGGTAGTTGAAATGGTCTCTTGGGTTTTCGCCAGCCAACTCGAATAGCTCATCGACGTATTGTGGCATCGTGAATAAAGACGGCCCCGCATCGAAACGATAGCCCTCTAGCTCAAAGGAGGATAACTTCCCTCCAGGGTAGGCATTGGCTTCAAAGACCGTGACATCATGTCCCTTGATTGCTTGCCGTACTGCACTGGCCAAACCAGCGACTCCAGAACCGATTATACCTACTTTCAATGTGAATACTTTTAAGCCAAACAGGAAGATAAGCCTAAGGTTTGTGAAAAAAGGCAGAAGCTTGAGCGAATTGGTCTTGAATTCGGACTTTGTATGCAGGCATTCACTCTTCTCAATCGCCGAAGCTTCAGCAAAGGTGGCCGATATCCAATCCTTACAACATTAACTACATCTCCTTTCCTCCTTCACCATGTAGCACGTGAAAGAGATTTTGTCCATTTTTATAAATTCGCCAACGAGACAGGAAATCTATACTAAAGAGAAAAACACCTTGTAGGACGATAGCCAGACCAAATCCATAAAATAAGCTAGGATGGGATTGGCCCTGGTGATAGGAGATACTCCACAGTAAACAACCAGCTAAAATATAACAAGTATCGAGTCCAATATTGAGCCAAAACATATTTTCGATATGCCATTGAATACGGAAACGCCTAGCCAAATTGCCTTTTTTAAAGCGGCTATGCCCAGTATGGTTTCTTAAGATTAAGGCCAGTAAAAAGTTGATGCCGCCCCAAGAGAAATGCATTAAAAAGAAATACCAAAGCCAGCCTTCTGTCTGGAATAACAACAAAAAACTTAGGATCGAACTCAACAAGCTCCAGCCCATAAACCATTGGAAATGGCCGAATAGTAGGCGAATCAACCTGGCATCATAGGCTTCTATCGTTTTCTCAAATGCCTCTCTAGATGTCCCTTGTTCCCAGGCGTAAAGTTGAGGTATAAATGGTTGAACACGCATGATGGAGATGGTCTTGTTCAACTAGAAATAAGGCAAACTAATAGACTTTTGCTGTGACGAATGTCTCGAGCCCTAATGATTTTTTTCAATAGCCAGACCATCATTAAGTTGGCAAAGAGCAGCACACATCTAAAACATGTACTCCTCTTTGACCGGATTTTCTAATGAAAAAACTGCTCCTTCACAATTTTACCATCTTGTACTTCGTATACGCAGATTTCCTCCATTTTGGATCGGCCACGAGACTTAGTCGTGAGATCAACCATCATGGAAAGTGTAAAATAATCTCCTGCCACGAGAGGATCAGATACCGTAGCTTCATGCATTTCTACGACATCTTCTTGCCAGCCCTTGGCTTTGGCGAGCAAAGCTTCCATACCTACAGTATCAGGTACATTCCATTTGGCAGGTTCTACAGCGACAGCATTTTCAGCAAATAATTCTTGGTAAGCAGTGTCATTTTGTCCTGTACGGCACAACTCAACTAGTCGATTGGCGATTTCTTGTGTAGTCATTGATTAAATTTAGGATGAATAGTTGGATAATTATTTAACACCACAAATTTAAACATTTTGTATTTAATTGTGTATTATTTTCCTTTTTTAACACAAAAAATGTAAGGAAATTGTTAGAACAATTTCTGCCCCGAGTACGCTATAGCTTCGACAAAGCTTCTCAAATAATCTTTTGTATAAAAACAATACACAAAACTGTTCGATTTTATACAACACCAAACCCACAAATACCCATAAAACACTCATAACCAAATCTTTACAATCCTGGCATACAGTTTGCCAATTAGGAGGTGAAAGAATCACCCACAAAAAGAATGCTTATGCTTGGCAACTACTTCAAACTAGCGGTTCGCAACCTGCTGAAATACCGACTCATCACGGCTATTAATATTTTTGGACTATCCATTGGTATTGCTTGTGCTAGTCTTGCCTATCTGGTCGTACAGCACGAATATAGCTACGACAAATTCCATGAAGAATCGGATCATATCTATTGGTTTCACACACTAGTAAATGAAGCTTTCTTTTTGACTGCTACGCCAGGTGCACTTTCACCTGAGTTGGAGGCCAACTTTCCAGAGATTACTGCCTCCACTCGCTTTGAGCCTACAGAGTTTGTAGTCGTTAATGGTCAGGAAGTGTTTAAGGAAACGGCCCTTTTGGTGGACCCCAATTTCTTTGATTTCTTTAGCTTCTCTTTACTTCAAGGAAATCCAAGCACTGCTCTATCCAAAGAAAATGGGATCGTTTTGTCTGAAGCGATGGCCAAAAAATATTTTGGTATCCAAAACCCTATCGGAGAAAGTCTAAGCATCTATTATCGAGGCGAGGAAAAATTATTATCGGTTACCGGAGTAGCCCAAGGAGCTCCTGCTAATTCTAGTATTACATTTGATTTTTTACTGCCTCTAGATTTAGAACATCGCCAGGACGAAAAGTTATTATCTAGTAATTGGAATGATTTTACCCTTACTAGCTTGGTAAGGCTCCAAGATCCACTACAAGCAGAAGCATTTGAGGAAAAGTTGATGCCTTTCATCCGCAAGAAATACGAAGTAGCTGAAGAGGAGACCATGCCCTACCAATTTTTTATAAAATCATTAGAAAGCCATCACTTTGGAGAGACGGTTTCTTCAACGGGCTTAGTTGGAAAGGTGGATAAAACCTACATGAATATTCTCATTATCATGGCCATCCTCATTTTGGTGGTGGCTTGTCTCAACTTCACCAATCTATCTAATGCTCGTGGATCACAACGCATTATGGAAGTGGGGCTTCGACAAGTAATGGGAGCAAGGAGGCAGCAATTGATTCTCCAATTCTTATCAGAATCTACCTTGATCAGTTTGATTTCAGTAGCCCTAGCGGTTCCGATTATTGAAGGGATGCTACAAATTGCCCAATCCACTTTTGATTATCAACTGACGGTCAATTGGATGGCTCCAAATACATGGCTCCCACTTATAGGTGTAGCCTTGACAACAGGATTAATGGCGGGTGCCTATCCCTCCTTTCTATTATCCAATCTCAACACCATCGATACTTTTAAAACAGATTACAAACTCGGTGGAAACAATTGGGTCACTAAGGTGGGCTTGGTATTCCAGTTTACCTTATCCATAGGTCTACTTGCTTGTACCCTGATCATGTTTCAGCAGCAACGGTATATCCAAAAGCAGCATCTAGGCTATGAGAAAGAAGAAGTCATTGTGGTAGAAACTCAAGTACAATATAATGATGGCACCAATACAGAACAAATGTTGGAACGCTTCAAGAAAGAGGCTTTTCAGCACCCCGACATTCAAAAGATCAGTGGTGTCTCCTACTCTTTCACTCGTGGCAATAGCGGTCGTATGTTCGAAGATGGTGGCGATTTTAATAATTTTGTATTCGACTATCGAATCGATCCTTCCTATATCGACTTATTAAATCTTCATCTCCTAGAAGGACGAAACTTCTCCCAAGATCGTCCGGAAGATCAAGGTAAAACGATCATCGTTAATCAAGAATTTGTCAAACGCTTTGTCAAGGAAGGTAGTTGGTCAGATTATCAACTCCCTAGTGATTTTGGAGAATTGGGCGATGCCAAGATTGTAGGTTTGGTAGAAGATTATAATTTTTTGGATTTGAAGCAGGCGATTAATCCTTTAGTTTTACACATGGAGCCGCAGCCTAGATTCCACCATTTTTTAGTCAAAATAGAGGCAGGAGCAACTACCTCGGCGCTAGCACATCTCCAAAAGTCCTGGCAAACGATACAATCGGAAAAGCCCTTCGCCTTCTCCTTTTTAGATGAAGACATAGAGAACCAATATCTAGAGGAGGCGCGCTGGAACAAAGTCATCAATTGGGCGACCATGGTATCTATTGTGATTGCCTTCCTTGGTTTGTTTGGCTTGGTGGCTTTATCTCTAGCACAACGCACCAAAGAAATCGGGATTAGAAAGGTATTAGGAGCTTCTTTAGGTAACCTCGTACAATTATTTTCCTGGGATTTTGTCCAACTCCTGGTGCTTGCTTTGGTACTTGCCTCACCAATAGCTTGGTACTTTATGCAAGATTGGTTATCAGATTTTGCCTACCGCATTTCTATCCAGTGGTGGGTCTTTTTGCTTGCAGGTATAGCAGCAGGTGTATTGACCTTGCTCATTATTAGTGTTCAAAGTATACGAGCTGGTTTGGCAAATCCGGTGGAAGCATTGCGGAGTGAGTGAGTCTTTGGGTGTATAGGAGTGGCATTCATCTACGAATATTTTTCAACAAGCGTTTTTTTAATAAATTCAAGCCATTGAAAAATATACCAAATATGAAAAAACTCATCTTGCACTCCTTTATCTTGCTTTTTGTCTGGGTCAGTATTCCAGCTACTGCCCAACAAATCGACCCTTCACTATTCGACGCCCTAAAGCCCCGCAACATCGGCCCCGCCGGAATGAGTGGCCGCGTCACAGCCATTGATGCCGTGGTAGCGAATCCCAATATCATCTACATTGGCACTGCTGCAGGTGGTGTTTGGAAATCTACCAATGGAGGCCTTTCTTTCCAGCCTACCTTTGCAGAACAAAAAGTGAGTTCTATTGGTGCGGTAGCCATCAACCAGCAGAATCCACAAGAAATCTGGGCAGGCACCGGTGAGGGCAATCCCCGCAATAGCGTATCTAGCGGCTATGGTCTTTATAAAAGTATGGATGGAGGGCAGTCCTGGACCTTTATGGGATTGGGTGAGACGCGCAATATCCACCGGATCATCATTCACCCACAAGATGCCAAAACCCTCTGGGTTGGTGCTATCGGATCGCCCTGGGGAGAACACGAAGAACGGGGTGTCTACAAAACAACTGACGGTGGTAAGACCTGGAATAAGGTACTCTACGTAGATCAAAAAACGGGCCTGGCTGATTTGGTTATCGACCCTACCAATCCTAATAAACTGATTGCTGCTATGTGGGAACACCGCCGCTGGCCTTGGTATTTCCACTCTGGCGGTACTGGATCGGGACTATATGTAACATTTGACGGAGGAGAAACCTGGAAAGAGCGTAGCTCCGAAGATGGCTTACCCAAAGGTGAGTTGGGGCGGATTGGATTAGCGATTGCACCTAGTAGTCCTAATATTATCTACGCATTAATTGAGTCTAAAAAAAATGGCCTCTATAAATCTATCGATGGTGGTCTCCACTGGAAATTAATGGCCTCAAAAGGTATTGGTGGTCGACCTTTCTATTACGCCGATATTTTTGTAGACCCTCAAAATGAAAACCGTGTTTTCAATATCCACACCACTGCAGATGTCAGCCAAGATGGAGGTAAAACTTTTGAGCGCTTTATACCAACCAATCTCATCCATGTAGACAATCATGCCTTCTGGATTCACCCTACCAATCCCAAACTCATCATGAATGGTAATGATGGCGGCTTTTGTCTCAGCAGAGATGGTGGGCAAACTTGGGACTTTACCGAAAACTTACCCTTGGGGCAATTCTACCATATCCGCGTAGATAATGAGGTGCCTTATAATGTGTACGGAGGTATGCAGGATAATGGTAGCTGGCGGGGTCCTAGCCAGGTATGGCGTAGAAAAGGTATTCGTAACTTGTATTGGAATCGAATTGGAACAGGAGATGGTTTTGATGCCATGCCAGACCCCTTGGACAAGCGCTTTGGTTATTCGCTTTCTCAAGGTGGTAATCTCTATCGATTTGATTTGGAAACAGGACTTCGCACTAGCCTTAAACCCTATTTAAAGACAGAGGAGCCACTCCGGTATCATTGGAATGCCGCTTTGGCCATCAACCCTTTTGATCAAAAAACGATCTATCTAGGCAGTCAATATGTATTAAAATCTGAAGATCATGGTCATTCCTGGGAGGTGATTTCACCTGACCTCACTACCGATGATCCTGAAAAGCAAAAACAGGCTACTACTGGCGGGCTTTCCTTAGATAACAGCGGTGCAGAAAATCATACGACCATTATCTCTATTGATCCCAGTCCCTTGCAAGAAGGAGTAATTTGGGTAGGCACGGATGATGGAAAAGTGCAAGTCACCGAAGACGCAGGACAAAACTGGACAGATCGGAGTGCCAACCTGAAAGGATTGCCCAAAGGGGCTTGGGTAGCTCAGGTCAAGGCCTCTGAACACGATGCTTCAGAAGCTTTTGTAGTCGTCAACAACTACCGCCAGAATGATTGGAAACCTTATTTATACCATACCACAAACACAGGTAAAAGCTGGACTAGCCTGATTGATGCTGAAGTTATTGAGGGGCATACATTAGCACTTGTACAAGACCCTATTGAAGAGAATTTGCTCTTCCTAGGTGCCGAAGATGGTCTTTATGTAAGTATCGATAAAGGAAGTAGCTGGACCAAGTGGGAAAACTTTCCCTCCATTCCAGCTCGCGATCTCGTTATTCATCCCAGGGAACACGACTTAGTCATTGGCACCTTTGGCCGAGCCGCCTGGATCTTGGATGATATTCGTCCTTTGAGGGCATTGGCAAAGCAGGGCTACCAAAAGGTCATTGAGGAGAATGCCTATTTATTTCCTATCCCAGATGCTTATTTAGCTTTCTTTGGGGAACCCAATGGTTACCGCTCTACCGGAAATGGTCTATTCTTTGGCGAGAATCGGGAACAAGGAGCTTTATTGACTTTCTATTTAAAAGAAAAAGGAGAAGAGGAAAAAGCGAAGGTAGAAATCTATGACGAGGCAGATCAATTGATTCGCACTTTCAAAACGAAAGTAAATACAGGTAGCAATCGCTTTAGCTGGGATTTGCGTAGAAAAGGAGTAGCCAACCCTTCTTTGAAGCGCCCTAAAAAAGACGCGGCCGAGCCTAGGGGACATACGGTACTCCCAGGTACTTATATCGTTAACATAAGCTATGGAGACTGGCAAGTCAAGCAACCCGTGAAGGTCGTACCCAACCCAGCCTATCTCACTACACCTGCTCAGATGCAAGCCAAGGCCGATTTGTTTGAGAAACACTACCAAAACATTGCCCAACTGGGTAAAAAGATGCAGAAAATGGGTGATGCCAGAGACCTGGCCGAACTCATCAAAGGACACCTCAGCAAGCAAGATGGAAAGGAGGAAATGATCAAGAGCAGTAAGGCCGTAATCAAGAAAATTGACGCGATTGTCGAGAAGATTAATGGTCCCAAAGACGTACAAGGCCTGTACCGCGACCCTGAACTACTCAACTCTAAATTGCGTGCCGCTAGTCGTAGTTTACAAGATGTGATTTATCCAGTATCGGAGACGAATATCCAATTGGTAGATACTTTCGAGGAAGCCCTAGCGCCAATATTGCAAGAGATGGATGATTTTATGAAACAAGATTGGACCGCGTTCCAGAAGGAGATGGAAGCCGGCAATTTTAAGTTGTTTGGATCATTGGATTAAGTAACCGTCAAAAAATAACTTTTCGATTTTGATGGAATCTTCCCGACCTGAAGTCGGGACAGGCTTGCTCCAATACCGCGTTAAAAAGCCTCGTTAATGCCCTGCATTACCTACGTTTTTTGCCTTGTCTTGGTTCAAATTTATCCCGGCCTTGCGTCGGGAATCTTCTCGATCAAAATGCGATACTTATTCTTTGTCCGTTACTAAGTAAAATAAACCTGGTAGGTTTTAAAAATCTGCCAGGTTTATTTTTTGGATGTAAACTACTAAAACAAGTCAATCCCTGATTTTTATTTTTCTACTTGAGACATCCTTCTATTCATTCTTCAAACTTTTTACGAGATCTGCATTGGCAGCTTTATAAGCTTGAGAGCTAACGGTCAGCCATGCGATTACTAAAGAAACTATAGCAGCACCAAGGAAAATCCAAATGCTGAGATCAATGGTATATGCAAATTGGGCAAGCCACTCCAGCACGAAGAAATAGGCAATCGGTACCGCTATGATGATAGCTACAATAACAAGCTGAGTGAAATCCTTGGAAAGCATCATCACAATGTTCGAGGTAGTCGCGCCAAGTACCTTCCGTACGCCAATTTCCTTGACTCTGCGCTCCGCAGTGAAAGCGACCAAGCCAAAAAGTCCCATGCAAGAAATAATGATCGCCAAACCAGCGAAGTAAGAAGACAGTGTACCGACTCGTTTTTCTGACTCATAGAGTGCTTGATAGTTTCTGTCTAGAAAAGCATAATCAAATATAAACCCAGGGGCAAATTCTTGGTAAAGCGTTTGGATACCCTCCAAGGCTTCTTCTTCTTTACCGGCTTCTAATCTGGCGGCAACGTACCAGGTATATTCCATTTGGAAATAGGCAGGCTTGACTGGTTCATGAAGTGACATGTAGTGAAAGTCCTCAACCACACCCACGATTTCAAGAAAAACCCCTTTTGAAAGTTGAATCCGCTGTCCTAAAGCCTCTTCTGCGGAAAATCCCATGACAGTTGCCGCAGTCTCATTGATGATCAATTTAGAGCTATCCGAGGCAAATTCTCTGCTAAACCATCTACCAGAAGCCATTCCAAACTCCATAGTTTCATAGAAATCGTAGTCTACAAAGAAGCGCTCAAAGACTATCCGATCTTCTGGTGATTTCCCTTCCCAACTAAGCTCGGGATTCGAACTTACATTACCTACTAGACCGTGGTTCGTTCCTCCAGCATGGACGACTCCTGGTATTTTTCTTAGCTCATTGAAAAAAGTCTCACTCCGATTTGAGATGCCGCCGTCTTGACTGAATAGAATGACATTATCTCGATTATAGCCAAGGGGTTTATTGCTGACGTATTCCGTCTGACGATGGATGACCATCACCGCAACAAGGAGCACGATCGTGATCGTAAATTGGAAAATGACTAGACCTTTTCTTGCCCAAACTTCGCCTATGGAGTTCTTGATTTCACTTTTAATGACCTGAATTGGCATGAAATGCGAGAGGTAAAATGCGGGATAGCTTCCTGCCAAGAAACCAGTTGTAAGTACCATGAGTAGAGATATAGCGATCAACTCAGGTGTTAAAGACAGGGAGATATTTTTTCCAGTGATATCGTTGAATGAAGAAAGAAATATTATTACTAATCCATAAGCGAGCAGCATAGAGACCAAAGAGAGCAGCATAGCTTCGCCAATGTACTGACGGATCAAGCCAAAACGTCCGGCACCAATTGCTTTACGAATGCCTACCTCTTTAGCTCGCTTGGAGGCACGTGCCGTCGAAAGATTCATAAAATTGATGCAGGCGATGATCATTATGAAGATGGCTATCGCCGAAAACAACCTGATATAATCTATGCGACCACCATCAGGCACGCCGCCGGTGTATCGTCCTTTGAGATATTGATCTGAGTACTTTTTGAGAAAAAGCTCTACACTGCTATCTGCTGCTTTGGATTGCACATATTCCGAAATCTTTTCAGTAGTAGCTTGCTCCTCCGCGTTGTCCTCAAGAACGACATAGGTAGGTGGTCCACTATTAGACCATACGCTCGCCCAGGGATTTTGATCAAGAAAGACTTGGTAGGGGAGGACAAAATCGAAAACGTAGGTAGATTTATCGGTGATATTTTCGAAAACCCCGCTAACCGTATAGTTTAGATCGCCCCCTAGCTGAATGGTCTTGCCGACCGCATCTTCTACACCACCAAAAAACTTATTCGCTAAATCTCTGGAAATGCAGATCGAATTGTTGTCATTGAGTACGGTATTGGGGTCTCCTATTAAAAGCGGATAAGTGAAAATATTAAAAAAATCTGCTCCTACATGATAACCTTCTTCTCTAAGGTTAATATTCTCATAGGACAGTAATCCGGAAAAAATCCAAGTCGTTGCAGCTGCGTATCGAATATCAGGAAAGTCGGTTTTTAGTGCTTCTGCCAAAAGTCCAGGAGTGCTGTTAGACACAGACTTTCCATTAGCGTAGGTCTCTATAGCCATCACTTGATAGAGCTGGTCATCATTTTCGTGAAACTTATCGACGGCATATTCATCTTGTACCCATAAATAAATGAAGAAGGCGCAGCTTAGACCAAGGGTCAGACCAATGATATTGATTACAGAAGAAAATTTGTGTTTAAAAATCTGTCTCAGGGTGATTTTTAGAGAATACATAGGCTTATTTTGAGTCTATTGTCAGAAAATAAAAAATGGATTTCAATAAACAGGAGCTAGCATCTCGTTTATTTTCAACTCAAAATTCAGCCAAAATTCATCAGAAGTAAAGTGAAAAACGCTTTATTTCGTCCTTTTACGGGCGATGGGACTCATTCGTAGTCATTTTGACATAAGCCAGTGGTGATAGATTGGTACTCTTTTTAAAAATCCTATAAAAACTACTTTTTGAACTAAAACCACAAGAGTGGGCGATACCTGTTATCGAGTGATTTTTTAGCGCTTCTGACTTCAAAATGTGTTTAGCTTCTTCCACCCGATAGGCATTTATAGCATCGTAAAAGTTGCTATCTAAAACCTCCTTAAAAAAAGCAGATAGTTTACGCTCCGAGGTACCCATAGCGGCAGCCAGTGATTTTGAATTCAAATCTTTTAGTAAGTACATCTTTTCTGCACGCATACAACGTTTAAATCGTTTATTCAAATCCTCTTGTTCTGAAAGCTTTAAGTACGAGCTGGAAACTTGGCTTTGTTTTATCTTGCTTTGTAGATCTTCAATTAAAAATGGAGGTAAAAATACAGTAGATCGAGTGAGGCCATCGTAGCCGAGGTAAGCCATGACTCCAATCAGAAAGAAAACGGTGAGATAAGCACTCCATTCCAAGGGATAAGCAACTGCCATTTGTGTACCTGCGAGGATCAAATCTACCAAGAGTACCAGAAGAAAGCCGATCAAAAACTTCTCTACCCACAAGAAGCCTTCCTCACCAATACTAGAATAATGGTTCTTCATGAGTTTACGGAATTTGTATAACAAGCGTAAAGCCATCAAAAAATAAAAAATCCCGAATATATCTTGGATCATAGACCATTGGTAAGCATACAAGTGAATGGTCTCAATATATTTGGTATTGGGGTTGATAGCCATCGGAATAAGGTAATCAAAAAGGTAGATGAAGAAAACGGCGAAGTGTTTGATATGCTTCTTTAGCACATAGGAGTCTTCCAAAAAAATAGACTTCACATAAACATAACATAAGGGTGGAATCAATAATCGAACTCCAGGCTGAAGATAGTTGGTAAGATGTTTTAATACGGATAATTCATGTAGTGACGCATAGAAATACAGGATCACATTCAAAATCAATGCCCAAAAAACAAGCAATAGGTACTGCGGCCTGCTCCGTTCTTTAAGCCTCAGAATACCTACTATTGGTAGTATGCTCAGTACAATACCTACAACTAGTACGAAGTCAATAAGTAAATTCATCTTTTAGAAGGACGTATTTAATGGCATAGAATGCAATAAATAAAATGCATAAACATCTAAAAAAGACATTTATGCATTATTGTGGAGACGGCGAGAGTCGAACTCGCGTCCAGAGAAGGCACTCGAGAGCTTTCTA
>JBELML010000107.1:0-22973 GCA_042095835.1 Saprospiraceae bacterium | reverse complement strand
CTCGAACAGTGCCTAGGCGGCATCCCGCACTTCGCTTATCACCTTTTTCAAACTTGAGCTTTATTTTAAGTTTTAATTTTAGTGCGTTTAATCTCCTATATAAGGTCAAACCAAGCAATAGTCGTAGGCCGTTTTGATCAAGCCTGCGGTATTGCTGACGCCTATTTTCCGCATAATGTTTTTGCGATGTACGCCCACCGTCTGATCACTTATAAATAATTTCTTAGCAATCTCTTTATTGCTCATTGCTTGAGTGATGAGCCGCAGGATTTCTAATTCTCGTTTGGTGAGGTAATACTTTCTCACAAACTTATCTTCAAAGCTTCTAAAGCTGAATCTACTACCGAACCTTTCTTCTCCAAAAGAAACGGCTTTATCAACAAAGGTTTTGTGTAAACAAACTTCCTGAATGGCCGACAACAACTCTTGAGTATCACTAGTCTTTAATAGATAGCCATCTGCACCAGCTTGTAGTGTGGACTTGACCATCCCTAGCTCTTTGTATCTACTCAGTACCAATACGGGCAAGTTTTCTTTCAGCGATCGAATTTCCTGGATGACCTCCAAACCATCTTTACCCTGTAAACTGAGGTCCAATATCAACAAGTCAGCAGGAACACTTTCGACAAGTGCAAGCAAGTGATCTCCATCAGAGACGGAAGCAACGATTTCAAAGTTCGGTTTTTGAGTCTGTAACAACGTACTTTGAAGACCTCGAAGAAAAATCGGCTGATCATCAGCAAGAATGGTCTTTATTAAATTCATAGTGTGTACGGTTAGGTTATCTAGTTCATGGGACAGTGCTTCAATGGGGAAATTTGTCAATAAGTGAATAGGCTATTGAGCCATCCAGCATTGACAATTGACCATTGCACTGCTATATACATAAATCGATTGTGTACTTATAAATATTGCGTAAATAGCCATTTACACCTTATATATAGGTAAGCAGCTATTCACAATTAGTAGCAGTCAAAGAATAAGTAAAGTCTAAACGAGGATCGTCGTGTGAAGGGTGGTTTGTTCAAAAATACAAAATGTGGAGCTTTGGTGCAAGCGTTTTATAGAAGAACTCCAAGTCCAATATACGATACCATAAAAACTTAAGCGTCCAAAATCAGGAAGTCTGATTTTGGACGCTTAAAACTTAGTACACTGTAAATTAAGTTAGTTGATTTTTTGAAGTCAAGATTTTGGCCAAGATCAAGGCGTGGCGCAGTCCCGATTTATATCGGGACGAGTACACAACGAAGATATTGATCAAAAGATGGCTTCAAAACGCTAAGGAATTTATTTTACAGTGTACTTATTACACTGTGAGTGGTCTCTAAAAGCTTACCCATTTCTGGTTGCTTTGATTAGATTCGATGAGTTTGTCGATAAATTGTAGTCCTCGTACGCCATCACTAACTGTTGGAAAATCGGTATGCAATGGATCGGGTGCTATACCGGCCAAGCGAGCTTGTACACATTTAGCGAAATTGTGATAAATATTGCCAAATGCCTCTAAATAGCCTTCTGGATGTCCGGCAGGAATACGTGTAGCGCCTTGGGCTGCTGGATACAAATCCCCAACTCCAGTCCGTAGAACTTGGGTTGGTTGATCTAGCCACCTCACAATTAAAGTATTGGGCTCCATCTGGAACCACTGAATACCTCCTTTGGTACCATATACTCTGATATTAAGGTTGTTTTCTTCTCCAGCAGCAATTTGACTAGCGTGTAGAATGCCTTTAGCTCCATTATTAAAACGCAATAACACATTGCCGTCGTCGTCCAAGAGTCTACCCTCTACAAAAGTGGAAAGATCAGCACATAGCTCCGAAATCTGCAAGCCTGTGATATATTCGGCGAGGTTTTCAGCATGGGTACCAATATCTCCCATGGCGCCGGCTGCGCCAGATCGCTTAGGGTCGGTTCTCCAAGCAGCTTGCTTTTGATCTGAATCTTCTAGTTTGGTAGACAACCATCCTTGCGGATATTCTACCACTACTTTTCTAATGGTACCAAGGTCCCCACTTTCAATCATCATTTTGGCTTGCTTCACCATAGGATAACCGGTGTAGTTATGCGTGAGCGCAAAAATCAAGCCCGTCTCCTGAACTAATCGCTCTAACTCCAGCGCTTCTTCTAAATTAAAGGCTAGAGGTTTATCACAAACCACGTGGAAGCCATTTTCTAAAGCCATCTTGGCAGGACCAAAATGCACATGATTGGGTGTCACGATAGAGATAAAATCCATACGCACATCAGCTGGCAGTGCTTTTTCCTTTTCGATCATCTCGGCATAGGAGTTATACACTCGATCTTCTGGAAGAAATAAGTCAGCACCAGAGGCTTTAGATTTTTCTGGTGAGCTACTGAAAGCACCACAAACCAATTCGATTTGTCCGTCAATTGCGGAAGCCATGCGGTGTACGGCTCCAATAAAAGCACCACGGCCACCGCCAACCATTCCCATTCTTATTTTTCGCATGTTTTATTTTTAGTGATATAGATGTTTGTCTGTTACTAAGTAACGGACAAAGAATAAGTCCCGCATTTTGATCGAGAAGATTTTGTGCCAAGACAAGGCAAAAAACGTAGGCAATGCAGGGCATTGACGAGGCTTTTTAACGTCGTATTGGACCAAAAGATTCCATCAAAATCGGTAAGTTGTTTTTTGTCTGTTACTAAGGCAACTTTTTCAATCTTAAATTCCGCCAGCGTACTTTAATGCCTCCACCATCGTGAATCTGCAAGGCAATCTGACCTTTGGCCGCTCCGATTTTGGCATCTTTAAAGGCGATCATTTGCTGTCCGTTGAGCCAAGTGGTCACCGAATCTCCTACTGCTCGAATGCGGTAAAGGTTCCAGTCACCCATCTTTAGCGCTGCGTCGAGGCTAGAATCGGGCTGAATCAGCCAACCTCTTCCATAGGACTCGTAGATACCACCCGTATGTCTTCCGGGAGGAGCTACTTCTGCTTGCCAGCCGCTTATTTTCACTCCTTCGATAGAGGACCTGATAAAAACACCGCTATTCCCTTCGGCTTCTTGTTTAAATTCTAGGCTTAAGTCCAGGTTTTTAAATGTATCAACCGTAGCAAGATAGCCATAGGCAGAATCTGGGCCACTTTCGCAAATCAAGTCTCCATCTTCAACATACCACTTTTCGGTACCGTGGATTCGCCAGCCATCAAGGTTTTGACCATTAAACAAATCGACGCTTGTTGCTTTGCTAGTGGTCTCTTGTTCCTGAGGTGCCGTCTGACAAGCCAAAACGAGTGCCCCTGCAATACAAATCAACAAGCAATTATTGATAATCCTCATCATAGTGATCTGATTTTTACATTTTTAAACCAACATTGGTTGCCATGATCCTGTAGTGCAATGTGCCCACTTTTAGCTCTACCATATTTAGGGTAGTCTTTCCATTTTCCTTCGGTGACTAAGGTAGTCCACTCTTCTGTCCATAAATCGTATTCTACTACCATTTTACCATTCAACCAATGCTCTACATGACCGTCGTTTACCTTTATTTTAGAAGTATTAAATTCACCGACTGGCTTGGTCTCAACATTGCTCGCCAAATGCATAGCGTAGTTGGCACCCGTTTTCTGCCAATCCTCCAGTTTCATCGGGAATCCTTCATCATCGATCAATTGGTATTCTGGGCCAGATTGATAAACGGCTGTTAAGTCATCATCTTCGACTACATTAAAAAAGATGCCGCTATTCCCTTCTGGTGAAATTTTCCAATCCAAACTCAGTTCAAAATTGGTAAACTGCGCCTTGGTGATAATGTCTGATCCAGCGCCCTCTAGACCGGCCTCTCCAAGTGCCTGCATCTCTCCATTATTGATCGCCCAGCCTGCCAGGGTATCTTTTTTATACAGGCGCCATTGATCCATCGATTTTCCATCAAAAAGTAGCTGCCAGCCTTCTGCTTTCTCTGCGGCAGTAAGGGCATTATCGGTCACCTGCTCAAGCGTGGTTTCCTCGACGCTATCTGCAGCTTGTTCTTCTGCTGCTGGCGTACAAGCGCCCAGAAAGCAGAGTGTACAGAGTAGTAGAAATATTGTTTGTTTCATTTGTTTAAAATTTTTGCAAATGTTTTTCATATTGGTAAAGACGCCCAAGGTCGTCTTTACATCTGTAATGGTTTAATATTGTCTCCCTCGCTAAATCTTCAACTCTTACGCTACTGCACTTGATCCAGGTTCTTGATTTTAATATTACGGAACCATACTGGATCGCTATGATCTTGTAGTGAAATTTTACCTTTCTTGAAAGAGCCAAAGCCTGACATATCCTTGAACTTGGAATTAGCGATCATTTCCTTCCAAGCCTCATTAAACAATTCGGTCTCTACGACTTTTCTGCCGTTTTGCCATTGTTCAAGTTTTCCATTCTCGATTTTTAGGCGAATCGTATTCCACTGCCCAGCGGGTTTTACGGTTACGTACTTACACTGGATCATATCATAAAGGTCTCCTGCGCGGTGGGTTTCGATCTTCGCATCCGGATGACAAGAATTATCGAGTACCTGCATTTCAGGTCCTGTATTCCAAGGACTAGAAAAGTCTTCGCCTTCCTGTACAAGGTACATAATTCCACTATTACCACAGTCCCCAATTTTCCAATCAAGACGCAGTTCAAAATTCTCAAATTCTTCATCAAAAACGATATCACCGCCATCTTCAGCTTGCCAACCATTGCTTCCTTTCTTTTCTGCATTGAGGTGGATGGCCCCATCTTCGATCACCCAATTCTTGCCGATAGTTGTTTTATTGAAATTACGCCAACCTTCAAGGTTTTCCCCGTCAAATAGAAGTTTCCATCCATCTGCTTGTTCAGCAGCACTCAGTTGGTTGGTTCCACCTAAGTCAGGAGCCGTGGTTACGAAACCAGGACTAGCAGTTGGAATCTGGTTTAAGGTGTACCAAGCTTCGGTGGTCCACAACTCGGTATCGTCTTCACTCACCCAATTATTAGGCAGATGTACATAAATGACGTGCTCCTTTTTCATACCGGCTATTTCTAAGAAAATCTTTGTTCTATCTTCTGATATATTCGCAGAAAGCACCTTTAATTTTTCCTGATCAACTTTTGGTCCGCCGTATTCATTGGTTGGCACATAGCGCCATTGTTGTATATCATAGGCAGCAGGATCCCATCCTTGATCGAGTGCTAAAGGTTTGGTCATTTCGATTTCAAGCCCATTAGATTTGGCTCGTACTGCAAGCATCTCAAAAGACTTGTTCTCTTGATACTTCATACGTTGCAAACCATACCAAAGCGTACCATTATGCTGCCAGTTTCCGGAGCTACCGACACCACCAATATAAAGGGAGCCATCTGGTCCCCAAACGAGTCTGTTCACACCGGCCTCCAAACCTTGGATAAAACGGAAGACCGCTCCTTGATATTCTCCATTCACCTCTTCTACAAACACACGTTTCACGCCACCATGAGTCACTTCACCGTGTATCATTTGTCCCTTATAAGGTCCGTCGTTGATATAAGAAGGCGTCGTTGGAGAATTTCCAATTTCATCTTGTGGTAACCACACAACTGGAGGCTTCATTTCCAAGCCAGCAACACGAGCTGAATCTACTGCTCTACTCCCAAAAAAGTCCCCTTTCTGGATATGCAAAATCTTGGAAGAAGGCAGCCAATCTCCTTGGTTATCCGCAACAAAAATTTCATTATCTACGCCGATTCCAATACCATTAGGTGTCCGTAGTCCCTCCGCAACCAACTGAAATTCTCCAGTCTCTTTATTCACTCTGAATACTTTTCCACGGTGCGGTGTTTGGTATTTTCGGCTGGCGCCTCCCGGCATAATTGCAATAGCTAATGTCCCATAAAACCAGCCCTCTTTATAAACTAGCCCAAAGGCAAATTCGTGGAAATTGGAAGAGACCATCCACTCATTAGAAACCGTTTCGTACTCGTCGATGATATCATCTCCATTATGGTCAATCAGCTTGGTGAGTTCTTGTTTTTGTAAAATATAAATTTCATCATCCACTACCTTAAGACCAAGGGGCTCTGCTAGACCGCTAGCGATTTTCTTGTACTGAATTTGGCTTGGGTCATCGCTTTGATGGTTTTCTACTAGGTACACGCCACCCTCTGCATCCCAGGTACTGACTACTAAACGACCGTCAGACATAAAATCCATACCCGCAACTTTTGGTGCAAACCCTTCGGGGCGGGCTTGATTCAAAGTATAACTCGGATGCATAGCTTCTAACTTAAAGCCATCTCCAGGAATACGTAATTGGGTCTGCATAGGAGAACCCGTCTGGCCTCCCGGCTTATCATCTTTATGATGTACAAAGCTAGTCGTTCCGATCACTTTCCACTCTCTAGATTGATCAAAAGAACGCCATTTCAGGGCCACACTTTTCCCACCAGATTTCTGGAAATACTCTAATTTGAAAGGATGATAACCAGCTGATAGCGCAATTTCGCCATCTCGAGCATCTGCGCCATGTAGCCCATCGTGATCAATAATCACTTGGTCATCAATCGTCAGGATAGAGCCATCGTCGGACTCTAGACGAAATACATAATTATTAGATTTTGTGATCTTGATATACCCATTAAAAACGATACCAAAATTATCGCCCAGCATCTCTAAATCAGCATCCTGTGCATTAATTTCTGGGATGATTCCCTCAAATACAGGAGTGGCGGTTTGATCCAGATCAGCTACTTTATTCAACTCGGTAGGAGAAACAAAAACTTTTGCAATTACTCCTGGGAAAAGGTCTACTTCCGCGACCTCTTCACCTGCTATCAACTCCAGGTCTGCTGGTGTCTCCGCAGCAGCGGCAGCAGCAGCCTCGGCTTCTTCTTCCGCATCGAGGGTCATCACATATTCTACCATTGCTTTGATATCCGACTCTGGCACCTCAGGGTGGGCATTCATAGCTGCTGCTCCCCAAACACCTGAGCCACCATTAATCACCTTAGAAGTCAGCATAGCAATATTGGCTTCATTATTGGTATACTTGCGAGCGACTTCTATATAAGCCGGCCCAATGGTTTGACGATAAGTATTATGGCAAGTTTTACAGTCATTGCGTGCGATCAATCGATAGCCCAGCGGACGCTCTTCTTCCTCTTCTGCACCTACTACCTTATTTTCATTTTCGATAAGTGGTCTAGTAAAATAAGTGGTGATGGTTGTTGTAGCATTAGCATTGAGCTTCAACTCAGCATCCATATCAAAAGCTTTGATACTTTTGTACTCCCGATCTTTTTTATCTATGACGGATAGTTCTCCATCAGTCTGAATATTTCTTTCAGAAGACACCGAACTTAAATTCATTTTATAGACGAGTGCTGCCCCGCTAGGCAAACCTTCTACGGTAAATTGTCTCTCGAAGCCATTGGAGCCACTTTCATTAGTAACATACTCTGGTCTTTCGTGGACCGTGACAGTAGCATCACCATCTTGTAGATGGTACTTGATATACACCTGCCCTTTTTTGAATTCATGGCCTTTATATTGAATGGTAGGCGTAGATTTTTGCTCTCCTCTGCGGATTTCCCAGGGGTTCTCCACCGCATTCACAAAATAAGCGTCGCCCAAGGTACTTGGTTGAGGTCCATGAGCCGTCGTATATACGGCACCATCAAAATTAACGCCTCCTTTCCAAACTTTATAGAGGGACCCATCTTCGGCACTATAGGCAGCCCATAAATTATCATTCAAGGCTACAGATAGCATACGTGGCTGATCATCCAGTACAGATCGGACGGCCCAGGGCGCATGTGCCCGCTCGTATTCGTAGGTAGCACCTTCGTCGATATTACATGCTTGGAAGAGAAAAAGAATAAAAATTAGGGAGAGAAAATTTCGGATACTTGTTGGTTTCATACATTAATTTATTTGGGCGAACCAAAGGAGCAAACATTTTTACCTAAAAATCGCTACCAAATATAGTGTTTCGTTTTGAGTTGCCTTAATTACTTTTATAAAAATGGCTAAATGGACAGGTCAAATCGATCAACGGCAGACAAAAAGACAGACTTGGACATGGAATCCTGTCAATTTTTCTTCATCTTGGGAGTGGCAGTATTTTTGGTCATGGTGTTGTGGAGTGCTGGAGTGCTAGAGTTGTGGTGTGCTGGAGTATAAGTCACCTTATTAAAAAACCATTGAGTCATTCTCCCAATACTCAGCGGCTGAAACTTAGGAGAGCAGAATCTATTGAAAATTAAATCATTAAACCATACATGACGTACGATAATTTCACAATCAAAGCCCAGGAGTCGATTCTGAAAGCTCAGCAGATTGCGGGTGGTTTGGATCAACAACAAGTCGATACTCCGCACCTACTACTTGGTCTCATCGAAACCGATGAAAATGTAAGCAAATTTCTCTTACAGAAGATGGGTGTTAATATGGCGACTTTGAAGGCTAAATTGGACAAAGCCATCAAAAGCTATCCAAAAGTAGAGGGTGATGGAAAGCAATTCCTCACCAACGATGCCAATAAGGCTTTAGCTAGAGCTAAAAAGAAGTTACCCGATTTTGAAGATGAATATATCTCTATAGAACTGATCCTTTTAGGTATCCTACAAGGCAAAGATAAAGGGGCCCAAATCCTGAAAGAGGAAGGAGCAACCGTAGATGGGCTAATGGCCTCCATCAATGAACTGCGGAAAGGCCGCAAAGTGACCGATCAGAGTGCAGAGGAGACCTACAACTCGCTTTCTAAATTCGCCATTGATCTAAATGGCCGGGCAGAAAGTGGGGAGCTTGATCCTATTATTGGCCGAGATGAGGAAATCCGTAGAGTGCTCCACATTTTATCCAGAAGAAAGAAAAATAACCCTATCCTAATTGGGGAAGCAGGCGTTGGTAAAACGGCCATCGTTGAAGGCATCGCCTGGCGAATCGTCAAAGGAGATGTACCCGAAAATTTGAAGACCAAAAAGATTTTCACCCTGGATATTGCGGCCTTAATTGCTGGTGCAAAATACAAAGGTGAATTCGAGGAACGCCTCAAAGGAGTGATCAAAGAAGTCACCAATGCCAACGGTAATATTATTCTCTTTATCGATGAGATTCATACCCTGATTGGTGCTGGTGGCGGAGGTGGCGCAATGGATGCAGCCAATATTTTAAAACCTGCTCTTGCTAGAGGCGAATTGCGTACTATTGGTGCTACTACTTTGGATGAGTATCAGAAATATTTTGAGAAAGATAAGGCTCTAGTCCGTCGTTTTCAGACCGTGTTGATCGAGGAACCAAGTGTAGAAGACACCATTTCCATCCTACGTGGGCTACAAGAGCGCTATGAAGTGTACCACAAAATTGAAATCCTCGATGATGCATTAATCGCAGCAGCTGAGCTTTCTAATCGCTATATAACAGATCGATCACTGCCAGATAAGGCCATTGACTTGATGGATGAAGCAGCCGCTCGCTTGAGATTAGAGCTAGATTCTGTACCAGAGCTAATTGATGAATGGGATCGTAAAGTCCGTCAATTAGAGATTGAAAGAGAAGCTTTGAAACGGGAAAAAAACTCCCGTGCAGTGAAGGTGATCGAAGAGCAAATCGCCAATGCTAAAGAAAAGCGAGACTCTCTACGCGCTACCTGGAAGAATGAGAAAGAGATTGTAGATACCATCCAGGAGATCAAGAAAAAGGTAGAAGAGTTAGAATTAGAAGCCGATCGCGCTGAACGCAATAGCGACTATGAAACGGTAGCCAAAATTCGCTATGGACAGATGCAAGAGCAGGAAGTCATGCTGAAAGTTGCCGAAGAAAAACTCTCAAAACTACCCGAAGAAGAGCGCTTCACCAATGAGGAAGTGGGCGCGAATGAAATCGCCGCAGTTGTTGCTCGCTGGACAGGGATTCCAGTGGAGAAAATGACCCAATCCGAAAAGGAGAAATTACTCAACTTGGAAAAGGAAATTGGCCAGCGATTGATTGGGCAACATGAAGCCGTAGAGGCCGTTGCTGATGCTGTACGTAGAAGCCGTGCCGGTTTACAAGATGAAGATCGCCCCATTGGTTCCTTTATCTTTTTGGGACCTACAGGCGTCGGTAAAACAGAGCTAGCCAAAACCTTGGCGGATGTGTTATTTGATGATGAGAAAGCTATCACACGCATCGATATGAGTGAATACCAGGAGCGCCACGCCGTATCTAGATTGGTAGGTGCCCCTCCAGGATATGTCGGCTACGACGAGGGTGGTCAATTGACCGAAGCCGTACGTAGAAAGCCCTACTCTATTGTGCTTTTAGATGAGATTGAAAAAGCGCATCCAGATACCTTTAATATTTTATTGCAGGTACTTGATGATGGACGTTTGACTGATAACCGCGGCCGCATCGCCAACTTCAAGAATACGATTATCATCATGACTTCCAATATGGGAGCAGATATCATCCTAGAGAACTTCGAAGACTTGCAAGAAGTTGGTGATAAACATAGAGTAGAAATCCTGGAGACCACCAAAGGAGAAGTCTTTGATCTGCTGAAAGAGAATTTACGTCCTGAGTTTCTGAACAGGATTGATGAGCAAGTCATGTTCCTGCCATTAACGCGGTCTGAGATTCATCAAATCATGGAATTACTCTTGAAAAAGGTCCGCAAAATGTTGGATAGACAAGGGATCATGCTCAAGATCAGTGAAGAGGCCAAAGACTTGCTTTCAGGTCTTGGTTACGATCCACAATTTGGTGCCCGACCAATGAAGCGGGTACTCCAAAAGGAAGTCACCAATGAGCTTTCTAAAATGGTATTGAGCGGTGAGTTTGGCCCAGGTGATACCATCTATATCCATACTGATCCTAAAGGTTTAACTTTCAGTAGGGAACCATTCCCAGGAGCGGTAGCCGTACAGGAGGAAGCTGCGGAGGAAAAAGAACCAGATACCAAGGAGACAATAGAAGATAATAGTGATCGTGAAGAAGAGTAGGCTCCTAGAGGTATGGTAAACCGCAATAGGTACATAGAGCACATAGGAATCTTAGTGGTTCGCTATGTGCTCTATTTGTTTTGGTAGGGTATAATTAAGCGAGGTAAGCTTTTTTCCAGAAGAATTTGCGGTAATAAAATGGAAAACAGCAACAAGCAATTAAAACCATAGAAACAAAAAAGATTCTAACAATCCCATCAAATAAAGAGAGCTGTGCATTAAACATTAGAGCGAGGCATAAAGACCCTATGAAACCTGCCAGATAAAAAATCATCCATCTACTATTCCAACTACTTAAATAGGTAGTTGCTCTATTTTTCATAAAAAGGCAAGCAAAGAAGATGAGCCAGAATAAATTGGCAATCACAAGGAATAAGGACCATAGGTTCAAGAGTTCTGAAAGCATACTACTTTGACTCCAAATATCGACTAAATTTGGAAAATACCGTTGGCCATATTTGATCAAGGAAAACGATAAACCTTCCAAGAGAACAGGGCTAATTAATAGGCCAAGTGCAAGTATTCCCCAAACCCTATTTCTGATCAGAAAGTCAAAAACTTTTCTCTGGTTTTTCACAAAAAGAATTGGATACCCGATAGCAATTAGTAGAAATGGACTTAGTATTGCATAGCTAATCCAATGTTCTGGATTATTACCATCTATTAGATAGGCCAAAAAGATAGAAAAATTACAAGCTGCTCTTGTTAAGGAAACAAGTGTTAAGTTTTGAAACACTGCTCCAAAGACTGCAAAACCCAAATAATCACCCCAGTAGACATGCCTATTTTTGTGCTTATACTTTTCAATAATCTGTTCAGTTTTTCCAATCTGTTGTTCCGTTCTTCTTAAAGCTTGAATAGGGTTGGCTCCCTTCTCAATTTCTAACGCATAAGTACAATAGAAATGATCTTCGATTTCTAATAAATCACCTTTAGTGAAAACGCCTGACTGTTTCAGCTTATCTAGGTAGCAGGATTCTTGATATTGGGAGAGCATAGTCTCGTTTATTAAGTCTCCTATCTCCAGAGTAGCAATCCTAGCCGCATCCTTTGCCTCATGTCCTCGAGCTAACAACTCATCGATCCTCGTTTGTAGGTGATCTTCTAGTTCCCAGACTTGTTCTTGGGTGAAGAGGCCACTTTCATTCAGGTTACTTTTCCAATTTTCTAATGGTTGATTCATCTTGGGTGGGTTTATATATTTTTAGTATTCCAGAGCCTGGTGAGTATTCCATTCATGGTTTGCCAATGAGACTGCTCGGTCTGTAGTTGCTTTATCCCACTGTTGGTAATCCGATAATATTTGCGTTTGCGGTTCGTCTCAGGAGCGATACGCCAGTCGGAGCGAATGAGGCCTTTCTTCTCTAGTTTATGCAACACGGGATAAAGCATACCGTCTTTCCACTGGACATCTCCCTCGGAAAGAAGGGCCACTTTGCGTATAATTTCATAGCCATAAGTCTCTCCCTGATTCAAAATCGAGAGGATCAATGGAATGGAGGAAGCAGCAGTTAATTCTTTAGAAAAATCCATACCTTGTAGTTCTATGTATACAATATACGTAGAAGTTCTAAGTATGTCAATGTTTTTAGAGATTTATGGGTTATGGGTTATGGGTTATGGGTTATGGGTTATGGGTTATGGGTTATGGGGGCAAAGTATTGAATGCAAATCACCAAAGCGTTTTTCGTCAGTAGAATAGTTTGTATGAAGTATATAATCAGGTCGCCACAGCGCCACGAATTGGATGAAATCATTGAATTGTATCGCACCACTATGGAGCATACCTTTAAAAAAGAAGGCATCTATAGCGCTTTTTCTACTGAAGTCAAGGATGCTGTTCAGCAATTGGAGTGGCGTTTGAAACAGTTCTATATTAACACCTCTGTTGAGGATACTTTCTTTATTGCTCGGAGCGAGGAAGCGATCATCGGTATGATTGCTTATGGCCCTGCTAACGCTATCATCCAGAAGCATTTAAACGTCGACTTCTCTCTGACACCAGAGATTAAAAGTGTTTATGTGCATCCGCTTATGCAAAAAAAAGGGCTTGGCCGTCATCTTTTCCAGGAGGTCTTAGAGCATCTTACGCTTACAAAAATCGAGCACTTTTGCTTAGATTGTGGTTTCAACTTATCCCAAGCATTTTGGCTCCAACAGCTTGGAGAAGCGACTATTCGTTTAGAGAACTACTGGAGCCCAGACAATCACCATTTGATATGGTATCAGAAAGTCGAGAACTATGCTAAAAGCGTTTTTTGATAAAGATAAAATCGAAGCTGGCTGTGATGAAGCAGGTCGTGGATGCCTGGCTGGTCCGGTGTATGCCGCAGCGGTAATTCTACCAAAGGATTTTCAGCATCCCCTACTCAACGACAGTAAACAACTCAGCGAAAAGCAACGGCTCGAAGCTCGCCTGCTCATTGAAGAAAAGGCTTTAGCCTGGGCGGTTACGCCGGTTTACCCATCGGAGATTGACCAAGTGAATATCCTGAATGCCTCTTTTCTCGCCATGCATCGATCTATCGATCAACTTTCTATTCGTCCAGAATTATTACTGATCGATGGTAATCGGTTCAATCCCTATCAAGACCTTCCGTTTGAATGTATCATCAAAGGAGATGGTAAATATCTTTCTATCGCTGCCGCCTCCATTCTAGCCAAAACTTATCGCGATGATTATATGCGATCCATCGGTCAAGAGTACCCTTATTACCAATGGCATAGCAACAAAGGCTATCCTACTAAAGCACATCGGGAGGCTATTCGACAACACGGTGCCTGTAAATACCATCGCAAGTCTTTTCGGCTTTTGCCATTAGCTGAGCAGGGGAAGCTAGAGCTTTGAGTTGGTAGGATAGGAAATGGAGGGGTAGGAGGGTTTAAGAGGTTATTTGTTTATAAGGTTAAAAATAGGCTGACTTAGGTAAGGTAGGAGTCTTTAGTCAGTAGGAGCTTAGGGAGCACTTTTATATTAAATAATCTTATTAGCGTCTTTGCGTCTTCGCAGCCTGTTTGTCTGGAGTGGTATGGTGGTATATTATAACAAGGGGAAGTACGAGCTTTTTCGTTCGTAAAAAACCAATCGAATTTCCACTACTAAGTAACGGACAAAGAATAAGTCCCGCATTTTGATCGAGAAGATTTTGAGCCAAGACAAGGCAAAAAACGTAGGCAATGCAGGGCATTGACGAGGCTTTTTAACGCCGTATTGGAGCAAAAAATTCCATCAAAATCGGTAAGTTGTTTTTTGGCTGTTACTAAGATTACTTTCTTTCGGAGAAGTGTTTGAGCATAATAATTTCTTTCTGTGTAAGTGGGCGGATGAAGCCACGCGACAAGTCCTTTTTTGTCAAGCCACCTAGATATACGCGATCTAGCTTTACTACGTTGTAGCCAAAATGCTCAAAAATACGACGTACGATCCTATTACGTCCGATATGCAATTCTATACTCAGGTCCATTGGTGTAAGCCCTGGGCGAAAGTGTAGACTATCTACTTTCACCGGACCATCATCCAAGTCGAATCCCTTTTTGATGGCATCGAAGTGCTCTTCACGTAGTGGTTTATCTAAACCTACATTATACACCTTGCTGATCTCATAGCTTGGGTGTGTCATCTTCAGCGATAGGTCTCCGTCATTCGTAAATAGCAATAATCCAGTAGTTGCCCTATCCAAACGGCCTACTGGAAATACGCGCTCTTTCACCCGCTTGCGAACGATATCCATCACTGTGCGACGACCTTTCTCATCATTGGTGGTAGTGATATAATTTTTGGGTTTATTCATCAGAAAATACACCTTATTTTCTTCTGGACGAATGACCTTTCCTTTGAATTTAACGACATCTCCAACTTGCACTTGGTAGAAAGGCTCGATCCTCACTTTATCGTTCACCGTGACTTGACCTTTTTTAACCTCTTCGGCAGCTTGTCTCCTAGAGCAAACACCACAGTGAGCCACATATTTATTCAGGCGCATACCTTCCTCCTCACTCCCTTTGCGCACTTTTGCAGAAGTTGCTGGACGAGCAGGTTTGGTATTGGGTTTACGCTTTTTGTATGGACGCTTGTTTGTCAATTGTTAAATGTCTATTGATGGCTACCTTCGTAAAGGACTCGGTAGATGAATAATATTGTTACTATTAAAATCAGGGCTTAATACTGTTCTGAATTAGAATGGGATGTCTTCATCTTCATTCATCTTAGAGGGGCGGGTGATGATATTCGAATAAGGATTATCAAAAGTATCAGCAGGAAGTGCCCCAAAGTCTGGATCATCTAAATCAGAGAAACGAGCAAACTCGGGTGTAAACCTCAGTTTGATCGTATCTTGTGCACCGTGCCTATTCTTGGCAAAGATAATTTCTGCTACATTTTTTAGTGACTGACCCTCTTCATCTTCCAAAATTTGGTAATACTCTGGGCGATAAATAAAGGCCACCATATCAGCATCCTGTTCAATCGATCCAGATTCCCTCAAATCAGACAACTGCGGTCTCTTTGATCCTCCACGCACTTCTACTGCACGACTCAACTGTGACAAGGCAATGACTGGCACACTTAATTCTTTGGCCAACATTTTTAATGCTCTTGAAATCGCACTCACCTCTTGTTCTCGATTTCCTTTAGAGTTCTCCCCTCCTCCACTCATCAATTGCAAATAATCAATAACTACCATTTGGATATCGTGCTGCATCTTGAGGCGACGGCATTTAGCACGTAGCTCAAAGACATTGATCCCTGGCGTATCGTCTATAAAGATGGGTGCTTCACTGATTCTTTCAATAGCGACTTGTAGTTGCTGCCACTCGTAATCCTCCAACTGTCCATTCCGCAGCTTATGTGAACTCACCTCGGCTTCCATAGAAATGATCCGCTGCGCCAACTGCAAAGAAGACATCTCCAGAGAGAATATCGCAATCGCTTTTTTGAAATCTTTAGCTGCATTCCTAGTGAGCGAGAGTACAAAAGAGGTCTTACCCATACCCGGACGTGCCGCAAGAATAATTAAATCAGAAGGTTGCCAACCAGAAGTCAGGCGATCAAGATCGGTAAAGCCAGTCGGCACTCCTGTGAGGCCATCTTCTCGATCTTTGAGTTCCTCAAGCTGCTTTAGCGCCTTACTCGCTAGAGAGCCCATCATCTCATAACTACGATTCATATTTTGCTCCGCAATATTGAACAAGCCCTGTTCTGCGGAGTCGAGCAGCTCAAATACATCGGCAGTATCTTCGAAAGCATCGCGTATGATCTTATTAGAAACCGAAATAAGCTCTCGCTGAATAAATTTTTGAGAAATAATACGCGCGTGGTACTCAATATTCGCAGCCGAGGCCACCTTGCTCGTCAATTCTACAATATAAGCAGGCCCACCAGCCGCATCCAAATCTCCGCCTTTGCGCAGCTCTTCTGTAACCGTGAGCATATCAACCGGATGAGAGCGCTCGAACAATCGAAGAATAGCTTTATAAATCAGCTTATGTCCTTCGATATAAAAACTTTCAGATTGTAGGATATCAAGGATAATAGACAAGGCATTCTTGTCCAACATCAAGGCCCCGAGTACTGCTTCCTCTAGAGGAATAGCCTGAGGAGGTACCTTTCCAAAAACATAGTTGGAAAGCTCTTCATTGCGCTTTTTCTTCGAAGGAAAAGTCTTCTTAGTGGTAGTGTCCTTGAATTCTGCCATAGTATTTTACTGTAGTACCCTAAAGGAAGGCTTCCAAAATTAGCCCGAATATTCCAATATTACCAGAAAAGGTCGAATTAAAGATACCAACCTCTGCCTGTGGAGAACTATACATTCAATGTGGAAAAGCTGCCTTTGCTTAGAGTGGTCTACTTTATTGACTCCCATCTTCTTCTAGTAGTGTGACGATCTCTTCTGTATATACCTCAGGCAGCATTTCAATACTATTGATCTTATCCAGCTCTAATATTGTACGGCCACCTTCTGGATAATACATACCTTCAAATCGAGCACCCCAAACGATTTCATTTGCTAAATAGGAAGCATTATCATGAATTTGCTGAGCAAAAGTATCATCGTAGCCAGAAACTAAGATAATAAACTCTACATTCATCTTCTTGAGGTCCTCAGCGGTTTTTTGGTGGAGCGGGCTGTGTACATCGATGGGATGAACAATAGTCCAGTTGAGTGGAAAAAGAGAAACCTTATTTCTTTCTAAAGGCAGATTAGCAAACCTACGAATGGTATTCCCCTCTTCTTTTTCGATCCAAGTCATCGCTACTTTTGCCTCAAGATTGAGGATATTATTATTCCGAAGGTTGACAATCCTAAATTGGAAACTTGTCATTCCATTGTGGTAAGGAGCAATAACGGCTTGCTTAGAAAACAAGATTTGAGCTTTCGGTTTGGCAAAACGAGCGAAGACTAGCCCAGTCGCCAAAGCAAAGGCTAAAAGCCCGACAAAGGCATCCATTGTAGCAATCATATTCGAGCCAAAACCAACTGGGCTGATAGCACCGTAGCCTACTGTCGTGAAGGTCTGTACACTAAAAAAGAACAGCTGGGCGTAGGTCCAAAGCATGCTCCCCTCTTCCAATCCACTAAAGTCGCCACCACCACAGCAAAGGAAAAGCAAAGCAAAAAAACCGTTGACTCCAAAAAAAGAAGCGCCCGTTAATAGAAAAAACCTGGGCCAACTCATCTCTACCAAGGTCTGATAAGGCGTCCAGGCATATAGACCCGTACGATGCACATTAAAACTGCCATCTCTTTGGATCAAGCGTCCTCCCTTAGAACAAATCTTGGTGCCGAAGCCCAAGTCGTTCTCCTCAGTAGCTTTATTTTTGATGACGCGTCGAGTACCCGTTAGTCGCATTGGTCAAGGTATCAATGAGTGAATAATCAATGAGTGAATGTGTCATTGAGTGAATAAATAATAATGTCGTACAATTAGTGAACCTGCCTGGCGGTTTGCACTGCGGCAAGGAAGACAATCATTCATCAACCTACAAAATACATTACTTTTCAAAAATTAATAACGATAAGAGGTGCTTCCTGGTTGAGATAGGCGCCTCGGACAAGGAAAATTGGTCAAAATATAACCTCTGGTGGAAGTAGATTTTTGCAGCCTCGATAAATTTCTTTCATAGAGATTTCGCAACCTATGCTATTGAGGTAAATAGATTTATCCAAACCAATGGTTGTGAACTAACCTGTCCATCAATAAGAATCTGGTAAACGCTTGCTATCAATCGCAATGGCCGTTGTAGATTTCCCAACGGATAGAGAAAAAGAGCTTTTGACTTTACCCACATTCGGAACTCTAGAGAGTTGATTGGTGAGAAACTGGTTGTAGTGCTCAATATCTTCAACGAGAATCTTTAGGAAAAAATCTGCATCTCCCGTGATATGATGACACTCCATTACTTCAGGATAGGTCTCCACCTGCTCTAGGAAAGCATCTAAACCCTTTTTAGAATGATCTATAATGGTGATATGGATAAAAGCAGTCAGTTTTTTTCCTACCTTTTTGGGATCAACCAAGGCCACGTAGCCTTGAATTACCTTTCCTTTTTCCAACCTTTTTAAACGCTCAAAGATTGGTGTAGTAGATAAATTCAGCTGGTAGGCAATTTCTTTAATAGTCATTCGAGAATCTTCTTGAACAAGCTTTAAAATTTCAGCATCAACGTGATCGAATTTAGGCATAACTATACAGTAGAATTTTTTTATAAAAAAGGCAAGCTGGCTATCAATGTAAAGATCATTATTATCTATATCATAAAAATAAAAAACATTTTTCTACAATTATAATAAAAACTATAACTCAACAACAAGTTACAGCTATCAAACGTATTTTTGTTATAAAATAAAGCCAAAAAATATGTCTACCACGACTTTGCTACCAACTCAAGATATCGCTACTGCAGCCAAAGATTTCATGCCTATCAATGGCACAGATTATATAGAACTGTATGTAAGTAATGCCAAACAGGCTGCGCACTATTACAAAACTGCTTTTGGTTTCCAATCTTTAGCCTATAAGGGCTTAGAAACAGGTAGCCGTGAGTTGGAATCGTATGTAGTCATCCAGGATAAGATTCGTTTAGTACTCACTTCTCCACTTAAGAGTGGTACGGATGTCGGCCGCCATATCGACCAGCACGGTGACGGTGTGAAAGTTACTGCGCTTTGGGTTGATGATGCGACCTATGCTTTTAACGAAGCAGTAGCGCGTGGTGCTGAACCCTACCTATCCCCTACCCTAGAGGAGGATGCAGATGGCCGTATTGTGCGCTCTGGCATTCATACTTATGGCGAAGTTGTACATATTTTTGTAGAACGTAAAGACTATAAAGGTGTCTTTTTGCCCGGTTTCCAAAAATGGGAAACGCCGTATTTCAAACCAGCCTCTGTGGGGCTTAAATATGTAGACCATATGGTAGGAAATGTATCTCTGGGTAGAATGAACCATTGGGTGAAATTCTACGAAGAGGTCATGGGCTTTCAACAAATCCTTTCTTTTGATGACAAGGATATCTCTACCGAGTACACTGCCCTAATGAGCAAGGTCATGAGCAATAATAATGGACGCATCAAGTTCCCCATCAACGAACCTGCGCCGGGTCTTAAAAAATCCCAAGTAGATGAATATCTTGAGTTCTACGAAGGGGAAGGTGTACAACATGTTGCTGTAGCAACAGATGATATTGTATCTACTGTGCGCGCGCTACGTAGCCGTGGTGTAGAGTTTCTACAAATACCATCTACCTACTATGAGGTCCTAGAAGAACGCGTCGGAAAGATTGATGAAGACATCACTTCTCTAAAAGAACTAGGCATTCTCGTAGATCGTGATGAAGAAGGATACCTTTTACAAATCTTTACGAAAACGGTACAAGCCAGACCAACTATGTTTTTTGAAATCATTCAACGCAAAGGGGCCAACTCCTTTGGCAAAGGCAACTTTAAAGCCTTATTCGAAGCAATTGAACGAGAGCAAGCTTTGAGGGGGACTTTGTGATTTTGGGACTTTGGGAGCGGGGACTTGGAGACTTGGAGACTTGGAGACAGGGAGAGGGGGAGTTTGGGAGGGTTCTACTTGACACATAGCACTTGACACATGACACATAGCACATAGCACATAGCAAAGCATCCCGACATTCGTTACACTCCGCCGGGATTAATTCGACCAACGTTGGTGAAGCACCGGGTCTCATTAACCTGACACTTGGCACCTGACACATGGCATTTGACACATGACACATAGCACATAATGACTTGGGTACTTGGGATTAAAACATTAAATCCCTTCTTGTTGTTGGAAGAAAAAAAATAGGTATGGCGATCACTACAATAGATCCAGATAAGACGGAGCAGCGACGATTGTATCATTTATTATCGGGTGCAGTTGCTCCTCGTCCGATATGTTTTGCAAGTACGGTTGATAGAGAAGGGAATGTCAACTTGAGTCCTTATAGCTTCTTTAATATCTTTAGTAGCAAGCCGCCGGTGCTCATTTTCTCACCAGTACGCAAAGGGAGAGACAATAGCACTAAAGACACCCACGAAAACATACTCCAAACCAAGGAGGTCGTGATCAACATGGTCAACTTCCCCATTGTAGAGCAGATGTCCTTGGCAAGCACCTCTTATCCATCGGAGGTCAATGAGTTTGTAAAAGCGGGATTGACTGAAATTCCGAGTGAGAAAGTACGTCCTCCAAGAGTTGCGGAGTCGCCCGTATCTTTTGAATGTGTGGTTGATGATGTTATCGCCCTAGGAGACGGCCCTGGTGCGGGCAATCTTGTTCTTGCACGTGTAGTACTGCTGCATATACAATCAGCATTCTTGGATGAAGATCAGAAAATAGATACCACCAAAATCGACTTGGTTGGTAGGATGGGAGGTAGCTGGTACACTCGAACAAATCCAGACGCGCTATTTGAAATTCCGCGCCCATTACGTACACTGGGCATCGGTGTAGATCAACTCCCTGAAAGTATACGCTTCAGCAACATCTTGACTGGTAACAACTTGGGTCGACTAGGCAATGTAGAGCAGTTGCCCACTACTGAAGAGATCAGAACAATCAGAAATGACAAAAATATCCAAAGAATTGGCAGCCAGGAGGAGATGCATCGCATTGCTCAATTATGGCTAGAAGCTGGTGAGACAAAAAGAGCTTTAGCCTTATTAATGTATGCAGATAAAGCACCTGCTTAATCCATTTTAGTCTGCTGCTGCTTCCGCTTCGGCAGCGTTCTTGTCTTTTAGGAAAAGGTTAATGGCAATTACCGTTGCTAGGATCAACTCTTGGTCCTCTCCAGGTTCTATTTGTACACCATAAGTATCACTCCAAGACCAGAACTTTTTGGAGACTTCGGCTACCTTTTTACCTTTTCTTTCAAATTCAAATTCTCTTTTCCAGAACTCGCCTTGAATGATGTAGTCGTTGGGGCCTGGGATATCTACTTTGAATTTGGAGCGCCACATCGACCACTTCTTTTCAATAGTAGCGATGGTTTTACCAGCTCTTTTGATTCTGTATTTAGGTTTAAATCCCAGGCTTCTCTTTTTGATGAGTAATAAATCTCTTCCTGCTTTATCTTCAAAAACAAACTTATTGCTCATGGAGAAGACCTTTGCTTTGATCCGATAAGCAACTTCCCCTTCAGCATCTTTGATCTCATAAGTATCTCTGAAAGTCCAGGCTTTTTCTTTGAGTTGATAGGTCATGATAAGAGTAGGTCTATGTTTTATGAATTGATTAAAAAAAATGCCAGCTCCAATCCCTCATACGCCTTTAAGCCTAAACTTTGGTATCCTAGGCTCTCAGCTGCGAGATCACCATACAGAAAAGGGATGATGATGTATTGCTCCTCCGCATCTTGCTTGGCAAGGTACAACTCTTGGACGAGTTCTATCTCTTCTGTCACTTCTATTGTGGTCTTACCCATTTTCTTTTGCACAAAAGCCTCTTGCTGTAAATGCTGAGCTAAAGTTTCCGGAAAAGGGTTTTGCTGATGATAGACGGTACGCCAAAGTGTTTCAAGGGTTCTGTGCTTCACCAAAGCGCTATCCTGTTCTTCAGAAGTCCAAAACAAGGGCGAAGAAAATTGGTAATTGAGAAAACCTTTGGGTTTGAAGGTATTACTGTAGTGCGTGCTGTATTGGTTGGTCCAGGCCCCATGCCGATCATCCGCTAAACTAAGTGCGACTCGGAAAGTGGCGTTCAATAAGCTAGCGTCCTCTTTTATTTGCCGATTCACCTCAGCAATCACTTGCTCCATGATCGCTTCAGCTCCAATCTCTCTCAACTGCACCAGAAGCGCTGGTACATGATCTTTTGCCATTGGATTGAAATACGGTAGCGGCATTTCCATATTGTTGGGATCATCTCCTCGCAACATTTGTAGGTAGTCCTCAAATCGTTGTCTACCACGAGGCTGCTGATAGAACTCAATCATTCGCTCTAGTAGTGGAAATAGCTCGAATTGCATTTTATAAAGTTTGTAATACTATTTTATGTCCCATATAAGTCTATAAGTTCCTTGAGCCCCTAGTCTTTTTTATATTGCAGGTAAATCATCCAAACTATTGGGCTATGTATATCAACTATCTCTGTTTCATCTTTTCTCTTATGATGGTATCTTCAATTGCAGCTCAGGACATTATTCAGCTTCCGATCACAGCTACGCCAGGCATTGAATGAACTGGAGGCGAAAAGGCCTACTTCTCCCCGATCTGGCAGACCGATGTGGTCACTAATGTTTCAGAACCGACTATGCAGGTTTTTAAAGCGCCTAAAGATATCAATACAGGCACGATGGTCATCATTGCTCCTGGTGGAGGGCTCTATGCGCATAGTATCAAAAGTAAAGGCGATTGGGTGGCCGAATGGCTCAACAAACAAGGTATCAACGCAGCCGTACTCAAATATCGATTGGTTCCAACTGCGGAAGATGGTGTGGCCGAAATCACAGAATTGGGAATGAAGAATCCACTTAAAATCAAAGAGGAGGTGAGTAAGGTCTTACCACTTTCTATTGAAGATGGCTTG
>JBELML010000106.1:2782-22995 GCA_042095835.1 Saprospiraceae bacterium | reverse complement strand
TAGCCTTAAAATACTGTTTTCTCGCCTGCAACAGAAAACCTTAGACAACTTCATTTTAAAGCGACTGGTTTACCGCACAGAAAAGGCGTAAATCGTCTGTGTATTATAGATCTGACCTGGCCCAATAATCGTATTGGGGAAGTTTTCTTGATTGGGAGAATCTGGGAAATGTTGGGTCTCTAAACAAAGCCCTGTCCTTTTTTGGTAGGGCTTCCCTCCTTTGCCAATTAAGCTCCCATCTAGAAAGTTGCCACAGTAAAATTGTATGCCAGGTTCACTGGTATAAACCTCCATGAAAATGCCACTCTCTGGAGCATATAAAGCAGCGGCTTGACTTGATTTATTGGCTCTTGCTCCATTAATGACCCAGTTGTGGTCATATCCTCCTCCATGCTTTAGTTGCTGGTTGTCTACTTCTATTCTTGCTCCGATGAGGGTAGGAGAGCGGAAATCGAAAGGTGTGTTTTCTACACTAGCTAATTCTCCAGTAGGAATTAGGGTTTCATCTACCGGAGTGTATTGGCTCGCATTTAGCATCAATTGATGCCCCAGGATGTCACCATTTCCGGCACCATTCAGGTTGAAGTAGGCGTGCTGCGTAAGATTGACAGGTGTCTTTTGATCACTGGTCGCTGTATAATCAATGGTCCATTCGTTATTGTTATTCAAGGAGTAACGTACAAAAACATCCAAATTGCCAGGAAATCCTTCCTCCATATTCAGGCTTGTCCTTCCCAGTTCCAGGGATACACTTTCCTCACTCGTTACTTTCTTTACAGTCCAAAATTGACGATGAAAGCCGTTGACTCCACCGTGCAGGGAATTTGGTGCATTGTTTTTAGCTAAATCATAAGTGACGCCATCAATGGTGAATTGACCATTAGCGATGCGGTTCCCATAGCGTCCTACTAGAGATCCGAAGTAAGCATGCTCACCCGTATAACCAGCAAGACTATCGAATCCCAAGGTCACATCAAGGAGTACACCATTTCTATCTGGAACGATCAGGTTGGTCAAGATGCCACCGTAGTTGATGAAGCTAAGCTCCATCCCATTTTTGTTTTTTAGTGTGTATTTGACGACTTCTTGGCCATCAAGTTCACCAAAAGGACCTTCAGTAATAGATAAACCACTATCTACTGGTGTAGCTTCTTCAGTGGTGTCTGGATTCGAATTAGGCTGGCAGCTTCCGATCAAGAAAGTGGCCAGAAGGACAAAGTAAAGTTGCTTCATTTTCATACCTCTAAATTAATACTTTTTCTATTTTTTACTCTCCCAACTTTCTATTGTATTAAAAAGAGACCTGATTTTCTCATGGCGCATCATCTTCTGTGCATACTCCTGAGCAGGTCGGGAAATTAAACGACCAAGTGGAGGTTCTACGATGTGCATAGTCCCTTCAGGGAGGCAAGCCATAATCTGTTGATTGAGTTCATCAACTTTGCTACCTACTACACCATCTTGAGCTAGTAAGTTATCCGGCAGATCCCTTTTATAAGCTTTCTGGACCATCTCTGGACTCAAACGGAAAGGTAGGTTCAATTTCAGTAAGGTGTCGATGCCAAGTAGTTTTTTGGCTTCGCCATTACCTACAATATCATCCATGACTTTTGGATCGCCCGAAATACCAGAGGAGGTGACTGCTCCTAGGAAGGAACTAATTTCTGATCTACGGAATACATTTCCATATCGGTCATGAAGCAGGCTAGTAAATTCAGAATTAATAAAGCGACTCCGATCATTGCGAATGGTGATCATCAAAATATCTCTCGCTTCAAAAAACTGGCGGAATATGCTACTCGAATCATTTTTGGCAATGGCTTTCATTTTAGTGCTGACTTGTAATAAGGTACCGACTCCAGAGTTATCAATAGCTCCCGCATCGATGAAGTGTCCTTTGCCATCAATAACGCCTACTGGACTTAAAATCGGAAAGCGATTGGTCAAGAAAAGGGCATCAGGAAATGAAATATAGCTGGTATCTCCCGCTGGATTGGTTTCTAAATCTATTCGGCGGCTAATATCAACTACGCCTGATCCGAAAAAGGGATTATAGGTCAAAGGATGGGCCCAGCCTTTGACGCCATCTTCTGCTCGAGCCGTATTGGTGATGATCAGCGGTATACTGTAATCATTCTGTGTCCATAAATAGGAGTAGGGATTTTTTCGGACCGTTTCGTAGGACCATTGATCTCCATTATTGCCAAAACCACTAGTACGGATGATCTCCTGAATCCGATCAAAGTAATACTCTGCCATGGCTTCCATTCGATCTTGTCGCTCGAAAGTGTAGCCTGGAATATCAGGTATATAGGACATTGGCCAGCGGGCAAAAAGGCCACCCAAGTCTCCTGAAATCAGGTTTTCGTCCCCTAACTCTAGAATGATTTTTTTGATTTGTGGTGGGCTTAATTGTTGGGCTTTCATATAGGTATAAAGTCCCTCTCCCAATGATCCGCCCGAAGCACCTGCCATCAGGAATACATTTTTATCATACAATCCTAAAGAGTCGAGATAATGGAGGTTGAGCATGGTCCAATAGGCAGCCTTGAGTCCTCCGCCATCTGCACCGATTAGGATAATTGGGGAGCGATCTGTGCTATCAGACTCTAGCCTGTTCAGGAACCTTTGGGTATAGTCCTCAAGGGTGATGCTCTGGTCTTCGATCTGCTGACTTTCTGTACTTGAATTGTAGGGAACCTTATGGTAGGTATTTCGTTGCTTGCTGAAGTACATCCCCAGCATGAACAAAATCAAGACCACTCCCCAGGCTAGGGAAGAAGGGCGGTTGACCAAGCTTTTTCCCTGCTCTTCGTACACCTCATCGAATGCTTCGAGACTATTACCCTTTAATGTTTTATAGCCTTTTTCTTCAAAGGCCATGACATCTTTTTTTCGATCTTTTTGATTAGCATGTTGCTGTATCTTGGTTTTGATCATAAAGAAGCGATCAAAAATAGTGATAAAGGCAATAAGCCCGTTTACACCTAATAGGTAAATATTGATCGTATTGATATTGGTCAGCCAAGGATAAGTGGTGGTAAAAGGCAAGAAGAAAAGCAGAACAAAGAAGATGATAGAAATGAGGGCTATAAAAAGATTAGAAGCCAAAACAATGCTTACAATGAATCTTGTGAAATATTTTAAGTGGTTTCTTCTGGCTTTGTCGACAACATTGATATAAGCAATTTTAATAAAAATAAGAGAGGTTAAAATATTGGCAATTACAAAAAACAAGAGTAGATCAAATAGACCTCCACTATCCGGATTGATACTAGTGAAAAAGGAGGCGGCGATTAGGGCGACAATCAAGGCACCAAAAAATAGAGTATTGGCCCACCAATCTATATGCATAGACCTTTTCGTGACTTTCGATTTGCCATTAGCATCTCTATAAAAATGGTAATACAGACTAAATGCTGGCAGCACCAGGACGGCTAAGAAAAAATAACTATTGTACCCTTCATAAGCCAATGCTCGACTCTTGAGATATACGCCACCTGCTAGAAACGCCAAGGTGCCTATGTAGGCCAAGCCGAATAAAATACGTGCCAGGACAAAACCTCTAGGTTCTCTGTAGGTGATTTTATTATTCACATAGGCGGAATGCTCCCATATTAAACTGTAAAGAAAATCGTTTTCCCAGTTCCTTTTTCTGAAAAATATTCTCCAGATGAGATAGGTGAAACTATAGGGTATTAACTGAAAGAAGCCCGCTATAATCTTTAAGGGTCTTGGAAGGTTCTTTTTATCCTCTTGATTATTTTTATCATAATCAAAAACATAAACGGCTTTATCTGTAAATCGCAGATAGGAGGGGGCAAACCAGACAATGAGAATGGAAATAAAAAAGAGCAAGGCAAAGAAGGCCAAATTACCAGGGGAATCCATCAATTCAATAAAGAACGAAGCAAATTGCTCTTGCTGGGCAATCACAAAAAGCAAAATCACAATAGAAAGGATAGACGGATAGAAGTAGCTGAGGTCCTTAAAAATAACCTGACTATAATCGTTGGCAAAATACTGGAAAATACGAACCACTCCCCAAGCGAGTAGAATGGCAATAAAGGTATTCGGGTGGAATAGTTTAGCTAAAGGGTGGTCACTTTCAATGTTTAGAAAGGGTAGCATCCAATGCACAACTAAGAATAGAATGCCTACCCCTATACCTAGATTGATGAGTAGCTTCCAATTGGTTTTAGCTAAGAAATTAAAATTTCGCTTATAACAATAGGGGCCATAGTCAGCGCTTTCCACTTCATCTGCTGCAATAACTTGGTCCAATACTTTTAGGAGTAAATATCCGAAAAGGAGGTACCCAAAGTAGTATAGTCCTTTTAGAAAACCATTGAGAAAGTCATTCTCCAAGTCTTGATTCAGATAGTTATTGCTGATTACAAACACGATCATGACCGCTACAAAGAGGAGTAGCTTGGTGAAAAAGTCCTTATTATAGACCGTTGCGACCTTCCAGTCTATCGTGAATTGTTTGTTTCGTTGGCTCATTTTGATAAGGTTTTGAGTTTTAGTTCTATAAATGTACAAAAATTAGGTAATTGTTTCAAAATTATTTTATTTAATCTTTTATAAGGCATTTTTCTCCTAGCCTGACAAGTTGGTCAAAGCAGGAAAAATATTTAGCTTAGCTTAAATTTATCCCACATGACTCTTATTCGAGCACTTGTTTTTTTGCTGATTTTTCCACTTTCTGCTACCCTTTCTGCTAGCCCAGAGATGGCTATCCAGGAGCAACTTTTGGTGTCCATGTATGGTGATATCTGGCTCGTATCATTTGATATTGATAAACCTAAAAAGGCCAAATGGGAACAATTAACTTCGGGTCTAGAGGAAGATCGTTTTCCGGTATGGCATAAAGAAGGAGCGCGCATCCTTTTTGCAAGTCGAAAAGGTGACCAAGTGTTTGATTTGTGGCTATTGGATCTACAATCTGGAGAGCGAAGGCCCTGGCACCAATCTACCAAACATGATACTGCTCCTACTATCGCTCAAGATGGAACAGTAGTTTGGGTGAAGGGCATAGGTCCAAGTGCCAAGCTGTGGCGGCAAAAGCCTGGTCAAAAAGCGAAGAAGTTAAGCACTTTGAAAGGAGCAGAACATTCCCCTTCTATTTCACAGGATGGGCAATATATCGTTTTTATTCAGGAAGCTAATGGTAAATATCAGCTAATGCGTAGGGACCAAAATGGGCAACTAAAAACCCTTTTGACAACCAATACGCCGGTCTTGCCGCAAATTCAACCTGGAGGAAATAGTATCCTTTACTCTACGATTACTGGACGCAAAGGACTTTGGCATACTGATATGGAAGGGCGTTTTCATAATCTACTCAGTACCCAGCAAAGTCAAGGAATTTGGTCTGCTAATGGAGATAAGATCATTCTGCAAGCTTTAAAAGCTCGGCCTCCTTACCATAATGGTGATCAAGATGTTCAAGGTGAGCGATACCTGGAGCCTTTACAAAAAAGCCCAAGAGCATTTGGAGTGATAGATGCACCTACTTTGCCAGATGCTAGCTTGACGAACTTATCGATTGCAGTACCCTCATCGAATCAAACGCAATTTCATAGTTATTTCTTGGATTTAATGGATCGTTTGGAGGAACAATACCTTATGGCTGAGCCTAGTCAACAAAGCAAGTGGAAGCTTTTTAGGCAAAAGTATCAAGGTCAGATTACGGCAATTCAAAGTCAGGAAGCGGCAGACCAGTTAGAGCAGGAGATTTTAGCAGAGCGGCCATTTTTGAGAGCAGAGTTGAGTGGACAAGCAGCCGTGTCGAGTGCCCATCCATTAGCTAGTCAAGCGGGACAAAAAATATTAGCACAAGGCGGGAATGTAGTAGATGCTGCGGTAGCGGTTTCTTTTGCCTTGGGTGTTGTAGAGCCAGACGCGTCGGGTTTAGGTGGCTATGGTGAAATGTTGATCTACCTCAAAGAGATGGATGCACCGACTTGTATAGAATTTCTCACTAGAGTACCTGAGGCAGCAAGTCTTTCTAATGGTGATTTAAACCCCTTACCCAAAGGAGGCCCCATTATGGTCAATATCCCAGGTACAGTGGCGGGGATGGAAAAAGCCTGGAAAAAATACGGTAGTGGGAAGGTCGATTGGGCCGAAATTGTAGCACCTGCTATTGAGCTTGCAGAAAAGGGTTTTAAAATGGACGCCTCTTTTGCAACGACTTTGATGAAGGAGCAGGATCAGTATCGCAAATATCCCTCTAGCCTTGCTTTATTTTTTCCCGATGGTCAAGCATTACAGCCTGGGGAGCTATTCAAAAATTCTGATTTAGCTTGGACTTTAAAAGAAATTGCCAAAGGCGGTGCTAAAGCATTTTACCAAGGGGCGATTGCCGATAGAATGGTGAAAGACCTGACTAGTCAAGGCAATGTGATGACCAAGCAAGATATGGCCCGCTATTATGCGGTAGAGCGTGAACCTGTATCTACCACCTACCGAGGACATAGTGTATACTCTGGGCCACCACCTGTATCTGGTGGAGCCTACCTCATCGGACAATTGAATCAATTAGAGCAATTGGATGCTGAGCAGTTGAATGATGAGGAAATCTATCTTCATGCCATGATCGAGGCGTGGAAAATGGCACCTTCCGGTAGAGGTAAAATTGCGGATCCTGGACTTTGGCCAGTCGACCTATCGGATTTTTATGACAAAGATGCCGCAGCCAGACGGTGGTCGAATTGCTTTAACCCTATGAGTGCTTTACTTCCTCAACAGGCTTGTAAGGATACTAGAAATTCTGCCTGGGGAGCAGAGAAAGTCTTGGAGTCTACTTCCAATACCGGAACCACTTCCTTTTCGGTAGCGGATGCCGAGGGGAATATGGTAGCCGTAACACAAACCTTAGGTACCTGGGGAGGCAATTTTTACGTTACGCCTGGTCTAGGTTTTTTATATAATGATAAATTGGGTTCCTATGGCCGCAATCCCAAAGGATTTAATGCTCGTATACCTTTCGCTCGCAATGTGACCTCTATTACGCCTACTTTGGTTTTTAAGGGGACGGGTAAGGAGAAGACACCATTATTGACGGTTGGTGCTGCCGGCAATGCTTGGATTACCTCTGCCGTTTATCGAATCATAACGGCTGTAGTTGATCAAGGCAAGAGTCCTCAGGCAGCTATCGAACAAGCCAGATTCCTGGTTGGAGTACGGCGGGATCCTAAGCATCCAGAGATCATCCAGAGTCTTAGTATTCAGGTGGAAGATGCCTTTGCACCAGGATTTTTGCAAAAACTGGAGGAGAAAGGTCATTCCTTTCAGCGCATTTCTAATCGTGGTGGATTACGTATGGGCTACGCTTCGGCTATTTTAATTGGTGATAAAAAGGTGATAGCCGGAGCAGACCCTCGACGCTCAGGCCAAGCAAAAGTTATTAATTAATTTCCTAATCTACATTTTTCACACAACGGAAGCCCGTATGGTTTAAACCTGTATCTACAGTACTGCCCATTCTTCGCGCATTTCGATAGCCCGAACAATAGCTCTCGTTACATAGAAAAGAACCGCCTCGCACGACTTTCTCTTGCTGGAAGGGCATATTGGGGTTGTATGCTTTGAGTGGGCCTGAGGTATTCGCCTTTACCGCTTCAGGATTTTGGTAGTAGTTGTAGTCGAACCAATCGCTACACCACTCCCAGACATTACCGGGCATATCAAAAAGACCATAACCATTAGGGGCAAAGCTACCTACGGGAGCGGTACCTTCAAATCCGTCACTCAATTGATTTTGATAAGGGAAGAGTCCCTGCCAAAAGTTGGCTTTGGCCTGGCCTTCTTCTAGGGGATCGTTGCCCCAAGGATAAACCATATTTTCTAAACCGCCACGAGCAGCCCATTCCCATTCTGCTTCGGTGGGTAAACGCTTGCCTGCCCATTTACAATAGGCCATAGCATCTTCCCAGGCGATATGTACGACGGGGTGATCCATCATTTGATCAATAGTACTCTGAGGTCCCAATGGGTGTTTCCAATCTGCACCAATGGTCCATCTCCACCATTGACTGACGTCATATAGGGGGACGGGCTGCATGGTTTTTTGGAAAACAAGGGCTCCTGGTTGGAGAATACTGTCTGGTGGTTTTGGTGTGCCTGGAGGGAGTTCTGTTTTTATGCTTTCCCAATCAATAGCTCTTTCTGCTACTGTTTGATAAGCCGTTTCATCAACGAAAGCTTTGAACTGGCGATTCGTAACCTCTGTCGCATCCATCCAAAAGCTTTCGATTTGAACTTTGTGCTTAGGCAATTCGTTGGCGTCGGCTTGCTCGTTATCACCACCCATATCGAGTACACCAGCAGGGATGAGGACCATGTTTTCGGGTTTGGATGTGGCAGAGGTAGTTGCGATACCCGTATTATCTGAAATCGGTCCTTTAGCTGATTCTATGGGATCCTCAGTGATGGGTTCTTGTGGTGGCGTATTATTTTGGCAACCCAAGAAGAGTAGGGTGCCAATTAGGAGAAAAGCATAGTTAACCTTTTTATTCAACATCGATCGTAGATAAATTACAGCATTTGACAATAAAAATAGCTTCTTGTGCTTAAGTGCAGGTTCACTACTCTATTTTTTTAATTATTCACCACTGGCAAAGAGACATATCCTCTAAACTGATTATCGTCTTCGAAAACATGATCTGTATAATCGGTGATAACATTGTAAAGCGTATCGCGCTCAATGGCTTTACGGTCGACAGCTATGATAAGTTTGACCAAATCCTTGGTACTCATAGCTGGATTTTGCTCCTCGGAGCCTGCCATTGAATATATTTTGGTGGTATCATCGATTGTACCATCAATATCATTGACACCAAAGGAAAGAGATAATTGAGCGGTATTTCTACCAATCATTGGCCAGTAGGCTTTGATATGAGCAAAATTATCAAGGTAGATTCTACTGATGGCATAGTTTCTAAGATCTTCTACTACAGTTGATTCAGGAACATGAGACATTTGATTGTCTTTGTTTCTGAATTTTAGAGGTATAAAGGTCTGGAAACCTCCCGTTTTATCCTGGAGTTTGCGGAGTTCTTCGAGGTGATGTACCCTATGTTTGAATTCTTCGATGTGGCCATAAAGCATGGTGGCATTGGAGCGATGACCCAATTCGTGCCAGATTTCATGGATACGTAGCCATTGATCGCCTGAACATTTGCCCCCCGCAATTTGATCTCTGATTTCTGGATGGAAAATTTCAGCTCCCCCTCCCGGCATAGAATCTAAACCTGCCTCTTTCATCAAAGCCATGCCTTCTTCATAGGAAATTTTAGCTTTTTTAAAGATGTAGTGGTACTCTACCGGTGTGAGTGCTTTGATATGTAAATCGGGACGATGTGCTTTGATCTGCTTGAATAAATCACTATAAAATGCTACATCATACTGCGGTAAGACACCTCCGACAATATGCACTTCGGTGACCGGCTCATCGTCATATTTTTTGACCATCTCCATCATATCCTCCAGCGTGTACTCCCAACCTTCTCCTCTTTTTTTGATCAAGCGACTGTAGGAACAAAAGGTACAGGTATAGAGACAAACATTAGTGGGCTCCATGTGGAAGTTGCGATTGAAGTAGGTATGGTCACCATGAATTTTCTCCCGAATAAAATTGGCAAGGGTGCCCAAGTATCCTAATTCGGCATGGTCGAAAAGGTAGAGCCCTTCTTCTTCGGTAATGCGCTCCTCATCAAATACTTTTTGGGCGATTACTCTAAGTTCTTCAGAGAGGCTTTTATCTTTTAGTACAACTTCTATTTTGCGTATATTGTCCATTGCGGTCATTTTGAGTAGTAACAGACTTTCACTACTTTCAGTTTAGTTTGAAAGTCTTTTTTTTATTCACTAGTAATCCTACACAAAGGTAGATCATTTTATGTTGAGCATCCTTATTCCTATCTACAATTTTGATGTCCGCCCACTGGTGCGTGATTTATATGCACAGATGCAGGCCATTCCTCAAGCAAGCGAAATACTCTTGATTGATGATGCTTCGACTCCTACGTTTCAAGAATTGAATAAAGCCTTGGTCGATTTAAAAGGTGTACGGTATGAACTATTAGAGGAGAATATTGGCCGATCTAAGATTAGAAACCGCCTTGCTCAGCGGGCTGCTTTTGAATACTTACTGTATATGGACTGCGATTCGGAGGTAGTGAAAGAGGATTACCTGATCCGCTATATAGAGGCCATCCAGGAGGGGACGATTTTGTACGGTGGGAGAGTATATGCTGAACGACCACCCGCTGATGCGATGTATCGTTTGCATTGGATGGTTGGTAAGGCGAGAGAGGAGCATTCTGCTGACAAAAGATCAAGACAAGCTTATCACTCTTTTATGACCAACAATTACCTGATTCCCAGGGAGATTCAGCTGCAATTTCCCTTTGAGGAGCGCATTCGGCAATATGGCCATGAGGATACGCTCTTTGGTTTACAGCTCCAAAAAGCCAAGATTCCAATTGTCCATTTGGATAACCCTTTAGTACATATCGGCTTAGAAGATGCCGCTACTTTTTTAAAGAAATCCAGAGCTGCCATTGAGAATCTGGTTTTTCTTGCCCAGGAATACCCTGAAATGCAGACCAAACTTCTACGAACAGCTAAACAATTCAAAAAGTGGAAATTAGATGGAATTTATCGTAAATTTATTTACAAGACTAGGCAAGGAGCTTGGCAGCAAAAATTATCTTCTCCTTCGCCTGATTTGACCCTATTTGACCTCTGGAAATTAGGCGTTTTACTGGAAACAATTTGATTTTTAAATGTTTTTGTTTAATTTTATAGAAACAAATTAGTTATTTTGGACATTGCTACGAAAATACCTCTCACACTAAACGAACGGATTGATCTTGAAGAAGCGTTGCGGGTAGAAGCTACTTGGGAGGAATTCTTAGTCTTATTGCCCCAAGTTGAGTATCGTATTGAGTACGATGGTCGGTCAATTGTTTCTTTTATGGGTTTTGGTTCACCGTTTCATGAATTGTTATCATTTAAAGCAGGCTATTTGCTAGGTATTCTCTTAGGATTAACTAAGGATTTTACTATTTATTCGAGCAATCTCGCTATCCTTAATCCAGAGGATGCACAGAGATACTTTAATAGTGATTGTACCGTAGTTCAAGGTCCGGTTGAACTTGTGTCTCTTAGAGACACCATGCAGGCTATCAGTAACCCTTTGATCTTAGTTGAAGTTTTATCTCCGTCTACTCGCTTGTATGATCTTACCTCGAAATTAGACTATTATAGAAAAATAGACTCCCTTCAGCAAATCCTATATATTGATAGCCAAAAACTCAAAGTAGATAGCTATCAAAGACTTGACAACTCCTCTGACTGGCTCCTTAAAACCTATGATACCACAGATCAAGCCATTACTATTTTGGATAAAGGACAGATTCAGATGACGGAATTGTACCATGGTGTATCTTTCGATGACGTTTCCGAGTGATAATCAATTGGCAATTTGCGCTAGTTTTTCGATCTTACCGTTGTGAATTGATTGATGGTCTAACTTTACTACCTAAATGCGCAACGAATTTTTACTTTTTGCTCTAATTAGTATCGCTCTCACCGTTTTATTGGGTTATTTTTTACATCCCGGTTGGTATGTTCTCTTTATTATAGTCGGGCCATTAGTACTGATGGGCCTTTACGATATGGTACAAACCAAACACGCTATCATGCGCAACTATCCTATATTGGGTAGAGGCCGATATGTAATGGAGGAGTGGCGCCCCAAGCTTTACCAATACTTTATCGAATCAGATACCAATGGTACCCCGATCAGTAGGATTTTTCGTTCGGTGGTCTACCAAAGAGCAAAAGATGTACTAGACACTACTCCATTTGGAACTCAGCTAGATGTTTATGCGGAAGGCTATGAATGGATGGCGCATTCTATAGGTGCTTTAGATGGGCATCAATTAGATCAAGATCCGCGAGTGAGCATTGGAGGACCAGCTTGTCAACAACCTTATCCCGCCAGTATTTTGAATATTGGAGCTATGAGTTATGGGTCACTAAGTAAAGCAGCTATTGCTGCACTAAATGGTGGCGCGGCGGCAGGTAACTTTGCTCATAATACTGGTGAGGGAGGTATTAGTCCTTATCACGAGCAATACCAGGGTGACCTGATTTATCAATTGGGGACAGGCTATTTCGGTAGTCGAGCAGAGGATGGTAACTTCTCTCCAGATGCATTCGCGAGTATGGCCGCAAAGGCTTCTGTTAAAATGATTGAACTCAAACTTTCTCAAGGGGCTAAACCAGGTCATGGAGGCATCTTACCTGCAAAGAAGAACACCGCCGAAATTGCCGAGATCAGGGGCGTAGAAGCTGGTACTGATGTGCTTTCTCCACCTTTTCATAAGGCATTTAGTACGCCAATGGAGCTCTTGCAGTTGATTGACCAGATGCAATCCTTATCAGGAGGAAAACCAGTTGGCTTTAAATTGTGTATTGGTCAGCGATCAGAGTTTATTTCGATCTGTAAAGCGATAGTAGCCACAAAAATTTATCCAGATTTTATAGCAATCGATGGTAGTGAAGGTGGCACCGGCGCAGCTCCTTTAGAGTTTTCTAATAGTGTGGGTATGCCTTTTCGAGAGGCACTAGCTTTTGCCTATGATATGCTAGTTGGTTTTGGCATCAAACAGCACATAGCCTTGTTGTGTTCGGGCAAGATTCTGACAGGCTTTCATATTTTTAGAGCCATTGCACTAGGCGCAGATGCTTGTTATAGCGCCAGAGGAATGATGCTCGCGCTAGGCTGTATACAGTCCCTACTTTGTAATACTAATAAATGTCCAACGGGTGTAGCTACTCAAGACAAGGAACTAATGGCGGGCTTAGTGGAAGCAGATAAAAAATTTAGAGTAGCCAGTTATCAGCATGAGACGGTGAAGAGTTTTGTAGAACTTCTTGGAGCTGCTGGCCTACAATCGGCACAGGAGATCTCTCGAAGTCATGTCTTTCGGAGAATCAGCATGAATGAAATCAAGACTTACGAGGAGCTGTTTCCCTATCTTCCAGAAGGATGTTTACTAGAAGAAACGACTGTTCCTGCGCTCTATTTATCTGATTGGAAAAAAGCAAAAGTCGATCGATTTTAGAAAAGCGCCGCATAGAACTGGAGGAGCTTCTTGGACTCCTTTTCCCAATTTAAACTAAGTGCGGCACGGGAAGCATTTTGGCATTTGGAATGGTAATCTTCCTCATTCTTTACGATGTTGAGGATAAGCTTTGCTAGTGCATCCGGGGATAAGTCTTCCAGGATGTAGAAGGCATCATATTTTTCCTTGAGGTGCGTATACTCTGGGAATGCGGGATGAATCGCGGGGAGGCCTGCCTGTATATAGTCGAAGCATTTGTTGGCTAGCGAGTAGTAATAATTCAATCCCTTGTTCTCTAGTAAATTGAGACCTAGATAGGCTTGTGGTGTAATTTGTTGTAGCTCTTTTGGTGTGATAAACCCTAAAAATGATACTCGATGATCTAGCTTTTCTTGTTTTGCCAGCTGCCTCAATTGCTGAGATAAATCTCCTTCACCCACTAGATGCAATTCCAGAGCATCAGGTAGTTTTTTCATAGCCATTATAGCGGCCTCTAGACCTCGACCTTCATTTAGCATACCTTGATATAGAATGATTTTTTTATTGCTTGCTGGAGCCTTGTATTTCCTCGTCGGTCTAGTCAAAGGAAGATTCCTAATCTCTGCAAAAGAGGTACCGTATTGCTCGCTTAAAATTGTGGCTAGTTGAGGCGCTACCGTATAGCAATGGCTCAACTGTGGGATGATCCAATTCGCCAGTTTTTCCCAGATGATTTTGGTCCTTGGGCGTCCTACCAATTCTGGTACTTCGGTGAAGTATTCGTGGGCATCGTAGACGAGCTTTGTACGCTTAAGTCTGTGGATTAGAAAACCAGCCAACAGGGTGTCTAAATCAATAGCACAATGAGCATCAAAGCGTTTGAAAAGCAGGTAAAAGAATAAGCGTAAATTATATTCCAGGTAGAAAAATTTCCCCTTCTTGAAGAATAATCGGAAACGATGTTGCCGGAAAAGTTTTTCATCAAGCGGTTTAGAAAAAGATCGAGTCCTACCTACCAAGGTGACCTCATAACCTGCTTGTGCTAGACTGGTACAGATACGGATCATCCGCTGATCATAGGTGAGATCATTGGTGACGGAGCATATTATGGATTTTTTCTTTTCGATAAGAATAAGTTAATCTTTCCAAACGAATAGGTCATCGTTCTGTTCTACGATATTTTCCTCCATCAAATATTCCAGGGTTTTTAAAACCTTGGCCTGCTGTTTTGAGGAGAAAGAAGATAGGAGTTCTTCCAGTGTTAATTTTTCTCTTTTGAGGACTAGTTCGATTTTGTTTTGGTAGCGATTTAAATCTGAAGAAGAGAGAGAAGAATCCTTCTTATTGGCTAGGCACACATCGCAGGTGCCGCAATTTTTGGCATCTTTCTCACCAAAATATTGTACCAGTTGCTTCGCTCTACAAAGGCGTAGTTCGGCATAATCAATAGCTTTTTCGATGCGGATACCTTGCTGCTTTTTGCGCAAATTATACCCTTTATGATCGAAGGCTACCGTAGAAGCGTCCATACGGCCATTAATAAAGAAGAGCTGCGGTTTTTCCTTTTGTGGGCGATAATCGATGATGTTTTCTTTGTGTAGCAAGGACAATGACTGTTGTAATTCAGCGCGACTAACCCGTAGAAACTTTGCTAAGGAACTTTCCCGAATATTGATATAATGGTTAAAGGCTCCCTGATAAGAACGCAAGATTATTTTTAAGACTTTATCCAATTTGGGATTCTTTAAGGCAAAATCATACAATTGATCCTGATTAACTAACATTTTCAAGGAAGCGGGATTGTACACACCATCATTCATGATGAGCCAACCTTCTTTTTCTAGAAGTCTGAGGCAATTAAAAGCTTGGATGGTATCGAATTGGAACGTTTTAGCAAAATCGATTAAGTCAAAGTCGAAGCTTTCTCCATGACCTGCGCCTACCGCAATTTGATAATAAGACCCTAAGGCTCGGTAAACTCTACGGGCTTCTTTGAGTTCAGGATAGGATAATTCGTATTGTTTTTTCAGTTTGATTTTGTCTGATTGATTAAATAATAAAACGGCATAAGCCTTTTTATTATCTCTACCTGCCCGCCCTGCTTCTTGGTAGTAGGCTTCCAGACTATCGGGAAGCTCTAGATGCACAACTACCCGCACGTTGGGTTTGTCAATACCCATACCAAAGGCATTGGTACTGACAATGATGCGGATCTTGTCATTGATCCAGGCTTCTTGTTTAGCGCTGCGCTCCTCCATTTTTAGTCCTGCATGATAATAATCGGCGCTAATTCCTTTTTGCCGGAGGAGTTGTGTGATCTCTTTAGTCAAGCGTCTATTTCTGACGTAGACGATTCCTGAACCGGGCACTTTTTTCAAAATATTGACCAGTTGCTCTGGCTTTGCTTCAGTAGGTCGAACAACGTAGTTGAGATTAGAGCGTTGGAAACTCTTTTGAAAGATATTAGTTTTTTTAAATTCTAATTTTTCCTGAATATCTACGGCTACTTGGGGCGTCGCCGTCGCCGTCAATGCTAATACAGGAACTCTGGATAGGAGAGGACGAATCTCAGCAATTTTGAGATAAGCAGGACGAAAATCGTAGCCCCATTGAGATATACAGTGGGCCTCGTCTACTGCAATCAGATTCACGGGCATCCGTGGAAGCCGCTCTTGGACAATATCTGTATGCAGGCGTTCTGGAGAAAGATATAAAAACTTGATGCCACCATAGATACAATTATCCAGGAGTCGATCGATATCACTATAGTGCATACCAGAGTAGATAGCTACCGCTGGAATTTGTCGTTTGTTGAGATTTTCAACCTGATCTTTCATCAGGGCGATGAGAGGAGAAACCACGATACAGATACCTTCTTTACACAAAGCAGGAACCTGGAAGCAAATACTTTTTCCACCACCCGTAGGGAGCAATGCTAGGGTGTCTTTTCCGGCTAAAGTCGACTGTATAATGTCTTCTTGTAGTGGCCGAAAAGAAGAAAAGCCCCAATATTGCTTGAGTATTTCTAATGGTTCTTTCAGATACAGATAATTTGATTTAACCAAAAGTAGCAAAAGACCATAACAATAACCAATCGCAAGAGGAGATGCCTCTAAATAATTGTCGATACTTTCTCATGCAACTCAAAAGAGCTCAGATTGATCACCTCTTCCTCTGCAATCAAATAGGCAATCATATCTCCTAGTTGGGAGCAACTAAAGGAGGTTTCCATTTGTAAATCTGGTGTGCCGATGCCTTTATCAAGTAGATGAGTGACAATATACCTGATGATTTTAGCTTCTTTTGGCATGCCAAAATGATCAAGCATCAGCGATGAAGAAAGAATAGCTCCCATAGGATTGGCGACATCTTCGCCAGTAGCTTGTGGGAAACTCCCGTGAATAGGTTCAAATAAGGCCGTTTGAGCACCATAAGATGCCGAGGGAATAAGGCCCATAGAACCAGCCAATACGCTGGCTTCGTCGGAAAGCATATCACCAAATAAATTGGTAGTAAGAATAACATCAAACTGCTGCGGCCACTGCATAATTTGCATAGCAGCATTGTCGATGTACTGAAAATCTAATTGTACATCTGGATAACTTTTACCCATCTTTTGGACTAGACTACGCCAAAGTTTAGAAGTAGCCAAAACATTGGATTTGTCGACTAGCGTTAATTTTTTGCGTCGTTGCTGCGCTTGTTCGAAGGCAATCCTTGCCACTCTTTCGATTTGATATTCGTTATATTGACAAGTATCGTAGGCACCGGCTTCTGTTTTTCCTTGAGGGCCATAATAAATACCTCCAGAGAGCTCTCTAACGATGAGGATGTCGATATTTTTCAGTCGCTCTACCTTCAAAGGAGATAAATGATACAAGCCTGGATAAGAAACGACAGGTCGAAGGCTAGCGTGTAATTCTAGGTTTTGCCGAAGTTGTAATAAACCCTGTTCAGGACGTATGTCTAATTCAGGGCGATGGTCAAAATAGGGATTGCCTGTGGCTCCTAAAAGAATACCATCTGCCTCCAAGCATTTGTCCAGAGTAGAAGGAGGTAGCGGTTGACCGTGATTTTCAATAGCTACGGCACCAATGTCTGCAAAAACATAGTTGAATTGGTGATCATAGCGCTCACTAATCGCGTCGAGTACTTTAAGTGTCTGTTCCATTACCTCGGGCCCTACGCCATCGCCAGGTAATACGGCAATTTTCTTTTTCATGGTTCGTATTTGTGTCCAAAATGGCCACATGTGTTTCAATCAGCTCACTATCTGTTGACGTCTCAAGTTTCTGAAAGTTACATGGGATATTAAATATGTAATTGTCTTGTTAAATAAATGTAAGTTATTATTTGGTAAAAGTCTAGCTTTGCAAACTCTTATTCGTTGTAATCAATTTAAATAGATTTTGTTTAATTTGCTGCAAAAAAATCTATCTATGTTGAAGTCTATATCGAAAATACTAACACTAGGCACATTTATCTTAATGATAACTGCTTGCGAAGACAATTCGCTGCCTGAGGTAGAAAAAGCATTTTCTACTGAAAAATTGATTCCCCTCCCTGCCGATGCCAAGGCTCTTGAGGGCTTTGCTTATGTCATCAATCCAGGTACGACCATTCATTATTCTGGTGAAGGGGCTAGCAAAATGGCGACTCAGTTACAAGCTCATTTGAATAGCCTAACGGGTTATGATATTGGGGTAGCTGAAGGTGCTGCAGAAAGCAACAGTATACACTTTTTGATAGATGAAACGATGTCTTCGAAAGGAGAGGAGGCTTATCAATTGCTAGTCAAGCAAGAGGGGATTGAGGTAAAAAGTGCTGGTACAGCAGGTCTTTACTTTGCCCTCGCTACTTTGAATCAGCTCTTACCACTAGACGTCGATGATAAGCTTGATTACGCGCAGCAGTTGGCGATACCGGCTTGTGAGATCAATGACTCGCCTCGCTTTGCCTACCGAGGTGCCATGCTAGATGTAGCACGCCACTTTTTTGATATGGACGAGGTAAAGGCATTTATTGATTTTCTGGCGCTTTATAAAATGAATTATCTGCATTTGCATTTAGCAGATGATCAAGGATGGCGTATAGAAATCAAGTCCTGGCCTAAATTAACCACCGTGGGCGGACAAACAGAAGTTGGCGGAGGTAAAGGTGGGTTTTATACCCAAGAGCAGTATAGTGAGCTGGTTTCTTATGCAGCGGAGCGCTATATCACGATTGTTCCGGAGATTGATATGCCAGGGCATACCAATGCTGCTTTAGCTTCTTATGCTGAGCTGAATTGCGATGGAAAAGCTCCCGAGCTGTATACGGGTACAGAAGTAGGCTTTTCTACCTTTTGTACCGATAAAGAGATTGTGTACACTTTTGTAGAGGATGTTATTAAAGAATTGGTAGCCCTTACTCCTGGAGACTATATCCATGTAGGTGGAGATGAGTCCCATGTGACTGCTGAACCAGATTACATCAAATTCGTAGATCGAGTGCAAAAGATTGTTGATAAATATGAGAAAACCCTAATGGGTTGGGATGAGGTGACTTTAGCAGAACTTAGTGCCAATGCCATTCCGCAATACTGGGCTAGTGCAGAAAATGCCAGAAATGCAGCCAACAAGAATCTCAAGGTTTTAATGTCACCAGCCAAAAAGACCTATCTCGATATGAAGTATACCGATGATACTAAATTGGGCCTAAAATGGGCAGGACTGATCGAGGTAGATACTGGTTATAATTGGGATCCCGCAGAAATGGAAGATGTCTTAACAGATGAGAATATTCTAGGTATAGAAGCTCCACTTTGGTCTGAAACCGTCACAAATCTTGAGGAGGTAGAATTTATGACCTTCCCTAGATTGCCAGGCTATGCTGAGATCGGCTGGACACCTCGCGCAAAAAGGAATTGGGAAGACTACAAGCAGAGACTCGCCAATCAAAAGCCTTTGTTTGAGAAATTAGGCATTAACTATTACGCATCACCAGTGGTGCCTTGGTAGGATTTTAGAAGATATCTAGAGTTTTGGTGTATGGAGCACTTCCCTACACCAAAACTTCCCTACACTCGATCTATCCCAGATACTTCTCCTTTATAGAGGTCAAATGACTCCGTTCGTGGCCTACAATGATGTAAGCCAAGGCTCTAACAGATACCTGACTGTCGCTTGCCGTACCTACACGCTCGTACATTTCTGGGGAAAAATTTTGCAGTAAAGCTATCGTTGATGCCCGCAAGGCTCTATACTCCGCCAGCATCGAAGCGGTGGTCCTACTGCTTGCTTCTGACATCGGTACATATTGATCTTGATCAAAGCCAGCCAAAGCGGTCTGGTCTCCGCGACTAATTCGCAGCGCACGATAACAGAATACGCGCTCCGCATCCATCATATGCAAATAAATTTCCCTAATGGTCCATTTTCCAGGAGCATAGGCAAAATCCCATTGCTCTTCGGTAAGGCCCGCAAAAAGCTCAAGGCTCTCTTCTTCTTGTTCGATCAGTATTTGGCAAATATCGCCATCGGGCACCATATTAATGTAAGACTCGTAATACGGATGGAAATTCCCTTGCTTCGGTCGTTTGTTCATGTTGTTGTTTTATGATGATGTCTACCTACGCTAAAGCTTCGGTAGATAAATATTGATGTAGAGATATAGTGATGTATTGATATATTGATGTATTGATGTAATGGGGAAATGTTTGAATGAGATCTCCAATTGAAGGTCCCAAGTCCTCCAAGTCCCCAAGTCATTATATGCTATGTGTCAAGTGCCAAGTGTCAAGTGTCAAGTGTCAAGTGTCAAGTGTCAAGTGTCAGGTGCCAAGTACAACTCTCCTAACTCCTCTCTCCAAGTGCCAAGTGCCAAGTGCCAAGTGTCAAGTGTCAAGTGTCAAGTGTCAAGTGTCAGGTGTCAGGTGCCAGGTGCCAAGTACAACTCTCCTAACTCCTCTCCCCAAGTCTCCAAGTCCCAAAGTCTCCCAGTCTCCCCGTCTCCCAGTCCCAAAGTCTCCCCGTCCCTCAGTCCCCAGTCCCAAAGTCATTCTCCAAAAACAGGTTTCTTCCTCGCCATAGTTGCTTGAAAGGCCTCCAT
>JBELML010000106.1:0-2682 GCA_042095835.1 Saprospiraceae bacterium | reverse complement strand
GTCATTCTCCAAAAACAGGTTTCTTCCTCGCCATAGTTGCTTGAAAGGCCTCCATCAAGTCATTACTGAGTAGGAATGCGGCGTTGTAAGTAGCCATATAATGGAGGCTTTCGGCTACGCTATGATCTCTGGTATATTGGATGATTTCTTTGGTACCTCTAATGACTAGAGGTGATTTTTCTGCTATAGTAGCTGCGATCTTTTGTACTTCTGCCATCATCGTGTCTTTATCTGTAAAACTGCGGTTGGCAAGTCCAATACTTGCGGCTTCTGGACCGTAAACTTTCCTACCGGTATAGGCCATCTCGTAGGCGATGCCAGGAGCTACAATTTTGGGGAGCCTTTGTAAAGTCCCAATATCTGCTACCAAACCCAGGTCTACTTCCTTGACGGTAAAATAAGCATCTTGTGTACAATAACGGATATCACAAGCGGTAGCAATATCAACACCACCGCCAATACATCCATTATGGATAGCGGCGAGTACGGGTTTCCGGCAACGTTCGATGGCGGTGATGCAATCTTGTAGGAAGAAGATAAACTTCCGTACCGATTCTCTTTTTCGGCCTTCGCATTCGATAGATTGAAATTGGGCAAGGCCCATGAGCGTTTCAAGGTCGATACCTGCACACCAGTGTTTGCCCTCTCCAGCCAGAATGATCACCCTCACTTCAGGATTGTCGCTGAGTTCTTCAAAATGCTGTTTCATTTCAGCCCAGGCTGCTTCATTCAGAGAGTTGGCTTTATCAGGCCGATTAAAAGAAAGCGTAGCTACGTAATTTTCGATATGTAGAGCGAAGGCTTTTGACATAGTTTTTTATTTTTAGCTATTCTCGTAGAAGTAAAATAAAGGTAGATTTAGTTTTTTAAAAAAGAAAGACCTATGCGAAAACAATCTTATGATATACTCATTATTGGGGCTGGTATTTTTGGTTTAGCAGCAGCGATTGAATTGAGGAAACGGGCCTTTAAGGTTGCCCTCATTAATCCTGATCGTATCCCTCATCCGAGGGCCGCAAGCACAGATATTTCTAAGATTGTCCGGATGGAATATGGATCTGATCTTCAGTATTTCGAAATGGCTGCCGAAGCCATCAGAGGTTGGCGACATTGGAATGTGCTACTTGGTGAGAAGGTCTTTCATGAAATTGGCTTTTTATTATTAATGCAGCATCCGATTACACATGCCAATCAGCTATTTGAAAAAAATAACCAGCATTTACTTGAGGAAAAAGGCTTTCCTTATGAAGTATTTGATGCTGCCATGATCAAAAGCTTATTCCCGGCTATTAATCCTGCCTTTTTTCCACATGCCCTCTTTAGCAAAAGTGCTGGATTTGTAAAATCTGCCAAAGCCATCCAAGCATTGGCTTTCCATGCGCAACAATTGGGGGTTAAAATTTATGAAGGGCAATGCGGGGAGGATTTATTAATCGAAAAAAATAAAGTCGTTGGCATTCGTACGCTAGAGTGTGAATCCTTTTATGCGGAGCATACCCTGGTGGCTGCCGGTGCCCATTCTAGTACACTTATACCAGGTTTGAAAAATGTATTAAAGCCAACAGGACATCCCGTTTTTCATTTAGCGCCAAAAGAGAAGTCTATTTTTGAACACCCTCGACTTCCTGTTTTCTCTGCTGATCTTTCCAACACAGGCTGGTATGGATTTCCCTACGATTCAAAAGCTGCGGTCGTCAAAGTAGCTCAGCATTCGAACGGTATTCCTGTTGATCCTGAGAGAGATGACAGAAGGGTAGGGGATAACCAGGTCAAAGATATGCGGGCCTTTTTTGGACAAGCTTTTCCTGCTTTGCATAAGGCGCCACTTGTTTACACTCGTATTTGTCTTTATACAGATACACCGGATGGACATTTTTGGATCGACCGTTTTCCGACGGTAGAGGGACTAAGTGTCGCCAGTGGAGGAAGCGGTCATGCTATGAAGATGGGCCCTGTTTTAGGTCCAATTATTGCGGATATGATTGAAGAAAAATCAAATCCATGGTTGGATCGTTTTCGGCGGAGGACCTTCGATGGAGGCGTTTCTCCCCAAGAAGAAGCGCGTTTTTTTAAAGAAATATCCTAGCTTTGCCGTTTCAAGAAATAGTCTATGGAGATTTTCAAAGAATTCACCTTCGATTCAGCACATTTTTTGCCCAATGTACCCGATGATCACAAGTGTAAGCGGATGCATGGGCATACCTACCGTGTCCGTATTTGCTTGCAAGGAGGCCTTGATCCTCATTTGGGTTGGGTAGAAGATTTTGGAGTGGTAAAGGGCGTATGGAAGCCAGTTGAACTCATGCTAGATCATCATACTTTAAATGGAATTGAAGGCTTGGAGAATCCTACCGCCGAATGGATCGCTATCTGGATATGGCGTCGGCTCATCAAAGACCTGCCCAAGCTTATACGAGTGGAGGTCTACGAGACCCCAACTAGTGGTGTGATCTATCGCGGTGAATACGAGGATTAGACCATTTCCATGACTGTCAGGGCTACATTAAAAAACATAATGGCCATTAAGGCCAATGCGGCTAGTCTCAACCAAGTATTTTCTTTTCGGAATTGGTTTATTCTCTCTTGTTGCTTAGGATTCTTAAATTTTAAGGCTCCAATTGAAAGCAAGTAGAGGTAAACGCCAACAGCTAGGAGTGTTAATTGTATAATCAGTGCAGTTAT
>JBELML010000105.1:0-23297 GCA_042095835.1 Saprospiraceae bacterium | reverse complement strand
TCATAGCTGTGAAGATTGGTGATCTCAATGGTTCAGCTGCGGCTTATGTGCAGCCTAGAAGTAAAGAGGCTTGGACGGTGACGGCTAAAGCAGAAAGTAGACTACTTGAAGCTGGGAAAGATTACCAAATTGACTTCACTACAGAGCAGCTTTCAGCAGTAAAAGGTTACCAGTTTAGCCTCGAATGGGCTAGCGCAGACCTAGTAGACGTAGTATTTGGTACAGCTACTCAAGAACATGTTGCCATCTTCCCACAAGAACATTTGATGACTACTTCTTGGAATGGTCAGGTAGGAGGCCAAAATATGTTTAGTATTATTATTCGCCCAGAACAAGATGCTATGCTAGCTGATTTAATCAGTATTAGTTCACGCAAAACGGTTGCTGAAGCCTATAATAGGAACGATGAGATCATGGACATCCGCCTATCACTTGAAACACCAGGTCGAGATGGATTAGCCAATGCGCTTTATCAAAACCAGCCTAACCCTTACCAGGGAGAAACCTTGATTCGATTTAGTTTGGGACAAAGTGGACAAGCTAGTCTGAAAGTACGCGATATTCAAGGACGCTTGATAAAAGAAATCAGCGGTGAATATGTCGCAGGTGACCATCAAGTCAGAATCAAAGAGGAGGATTTACCTTCGGCTGGGGTGTACTATTATACTTTAGAATCTGGCGATTTCATGGCTACGAAGAAGATGATTATACTGGAAGAATAATCGCTAATCAGCGATAGATAAGTAATAAGCCCCCTCGCACTTGTGCGAGGGGGCTTATGTTTTAGAAGAAGGGTTTACCGGCAAAGACTAGGATAGGTATTGGATTTCTGAGGAATACAAAAAGATCAAGATAATTTGCTAATAAGCTGTATTTTGCGGTGCAATTTGAAGAATTATGGCGCAGCGTATACATCATCAGCAATGTTTAATTTGTAAATCTACTAGATTGTCTTTGGCCTTTCCGGTGAAAGATCACTCTATCTCTTCTGAAACCTTCGATCTTTGGGATTGCCAAGATTGTGGATTTCGTTTTACACAAGATATTCCCGATGCAGATTCTATTGGACCTTACTATCAAAGTGAGGATTACATCTCCCATAGTGATACCAAAAAAGGGATTATTAACCAACTATACCATACTGCCCGCAGTTGGATGCTCCAGCGAAAGTATCAATTGGTGAAACGCTACAGCTCTACCAATCGAGTATTAGATGTAGGTTCAGGGACAGGATATTTTTTATCCTTCCTGAAAGAAAAAGGCCATGAAGTACTTGGTGTAGAAGCCGATCCCGGAGCTAGAGCAGCCACAAAAGATCAATTTGGTATAGAAGTACATCCACCTGCGCTTGTTGAAGAAGGACAGTTGCCTGGACCATTTGGTGCGATCACTATGTGGCACGTGATGGAACATGTCCATGAGCCAGATGTCTACCTGAAAAGTTTCAATAAATCTCTCGACGAGGAAGGTACATTGATCATTGCTGTACCCAACCGAGATGCTTTGGATGCGGAGAAGTACGGACCTGTCTGGGCTGCCTACGATGTACCTAGGCATTTATGGCATTTTCGGCCAAAAGATATGGAGGCTCTTGTCAAGCGTAATGGTTTTGAAGTGGTAGAGAAAATTAAAATGGTACTAGATCCTTTTTATGTCTCCATGCTTAGTGAAAAATATCTTGGCAAAGGGGCTTCCGGCTTAATTTCAGCCGCCATTGTAGGCCTGCGTTCTCATCTGAATAGTTTAAAAAACGTTAATGAAGCGAGTTCGGTAATTTATGTGATGAAGAAGGTGAAATAATATAGACCTACGCTTATGACTATACGGTGCGGCCATCTGTTATGGAGTCTTTTTTTGTTGTTATGCGTCTCGCCTATTGATGGGCAAGACCATCAGTGGTGGGCCGATAACGTCAACTGGGATGGTAGTGCCCATTGGAGTACCTATATCGTCTCTTCGCCTCGTTTTTTAGGCCCCAATGCACTGCCTATTCCTAAACAAAATACGGGCCGTATTCCTAAGGAAAGTAGTCTGGAGCTTGATTTTGAAAGCCATTTTTCTTCCGGAGATCATACGTATAACCCAAGAGTTCAATTGGATTATGTATTTGTACCTGATAAAATAAGTTTTCAACTTTTTTGGGTGCCCATTGAGTTTTTTGAAGTGAGTCATGAGGTGAAAACAGAGCGGCGTATTTTTCACACTTTCTATAATGAACAACAAGCTATTGGTGATATTAATTTTTTGACAAACCTTCAATTGCTAAGAGAAGAAAAGCACCAATGGAATGCAGCCTTGCGGATAGCTTACAGATTCCCAACATCAAGCTTACAAGGAGCTGCGCGTTTTACGGATGCGCCAGGCTATCATTTTGATCTTGGTATCAGTAGGACTTTATTTCCTGATAAGCCCTTGCAATGGCAACCGAGTTTGATGCTTGGCTTCCTGGTGTGGCAGACCAATCGCGATGACCAATTCCAGAATGATGCTTTTTTATACGGACTGTCTTCTAAGCTTTGGTATAAAAAGTGGCAATGGGAAGTGTCTTTTAGAGCCTATCATGGCTACTTAGCTAATGGCGACCATCCTCAGGTACTGAATACACGTCTTAGGTATGATTTTAGTCAAATGAGTCTCCACTTTGATTTAGGCTTAGGGGTATTGGACAACCTATACAATCGCTTGGCTATAGGTGTCCAATACAGAATGATCAAACCCGAGGGTAATTAGACTTTTTATAAAAAGCTATCTACCTCGTGGTATTCTAGACCAAAGGCATCTGCTACACCTTGGTAGACTACCTTGCCATTGATTACGTTCAAGCCTTTCTTTAACGCAGCGTCTGATTGGCAAGCTGCTTTCCAACCCTTATCTGCCAACTTAAGGGCATAGGGTAGGGTGGCGTTGGTTAAAGCTTTAGTTGAAGTAAAAGGTACGGCACCAGGCATATTGGCCACACAATAATGGACTACCTCATCGATGATGAAAATGGGTTCGGCGTGGGTCGTTGGTTTGGTGGTCTCCATACAACCTCCCTGATCTACAGCTACGTCAACTAGAACGGTACCTGGTTGCATATCCTTGAGCATATCACGCGTAATCAAGTTTGGGGCCTTAGCACCAGGGATCAATACTGCTCCCACGATAAGGTCATGCGATTGTATTAAGTCTCGAATGGTATATTCGCTGGAGTATTGCGTGAAGACATTGGCTGGCATGATATCGTCAAGCTGTCTTAAGCGAGGTAAACTAATATCTAAAATGGTAACTTGAGCACCTAAGCCCGCAGCCATTTTTGCTGCTTGAGTTCCAACTACACCACCACCCAAAATGAGGACTTTACCTGGACTTACACCCGGCACACCTCCTAATAGTACACCTCGGCCTAGCATGGGTTTCTCCAAAAATTTCGCGCCTTGCTGTATCGCCATACGACCAGCAACCTCAGACATCGGTACCAATAAAGGAAGCGAACGGTCACTTAGTTCCACCGTCTCATAGGCTAAACAAATAGCCCCACTTTTAATCATGGCATTGGTTAGAGGCTCGTGTGAAGCGAAATGGAAGTAGGTAAAAAGAAGTTGATCCTTTTTGACAAGCTCGTACTCAGCTTCGATAGGCTCTTTCACCTTCATAATCATCTCCGCAGTTTCGTATACCGCTTCTATTGTAGACAATATCTTGGCACCAGCTTGTGTATAGTCTTCATCAGAATAACCACTTCCTAGTCCAGCTTGAGTTTGAATAAGGACCTCATGACCACGCTTGACAAAAGCAAAAACCCCAGCTGGAGTCAAGGCAACCCTATTCTCGTTATTTTTAATTTCTTTAGGTACCCCAATTAACATTTTCTATGGTTTTATTTGGTTTTTCTGTACGAAAGCGTCTTTAGCGGGAGTTATTATTCCTCTCCGTATTTGTAGACAGATGCTTTTCGTTCAGATTGATATTTAGAGCGCTGCAAATATAATCAGACCGTAGAAATTTAGTATAAAAGCGGTGAAAAATGGAAGTAGAAAAAGACCAATTTCAGGAAGGTATACTTACTTAGTAACGGACAAAGAATAGGTCCCGTATTTTGATCAAGAAGGTTCCCGACGGAAGGTCGGGATAAATTCGTGCCAAGACAAGGCAAAAAACGTAGGCAATGCAGGGCATTCTGCCTTGCTTATGCCTGCGGCATAAAGAGCTTTTTAACGCCGTATTGGAGCAAAAGATTCCATCAAAATCGGTAAGTTGTTTTTTGGCTGTTACTTATTTAGCAGACTTCAGGGGCTTTTGTTGTTGAATGGATTTTCCCGAAGATTTCATCAGGGAAGGCTCCTCCTCATCGGGCGTACTTTCTGAAGATATAGCTAGGTTTTTACCAGCCTTTTTATTGGGGGTAAGCTCTACATCCGAACTCGGCGATAGCAAGCCACCTGTTGCCATGTCCCAGAAGTGCGTAAAAGGATTCGTTAATTTATTTTTTCTCATAGTCAACTTTATTCAACATCAAAACGAGGATACCTGGACCTATAAACAATGTCCTTGTTTTTCAAAAAAATGATGAAGAATATAGCGCCAGCCGAAGGGTTCCTTAGGAGGATTAAATGGCTGGATTTTGAATATAGTGATACTTTATTCCACCAATATAGGTGTTTTTCTTAAAAAATGCTTGAAAAATGTGCGGTCTCGACTAGAATACGGTCACTTTTCTAAGAATAGTGGTTCGGTAGGTGCCGGAATAATAGCTTTTTCAGCAGCACGATCAAATAACTCTTGTACCGCTCCCTTACCTTTCTCACCCAAATCTAAGGAATATTGATTGACATAAAGATCGATGTGCTGGTACATGACTTCCTCCTCCATTTCCTGAGCGTGAGCGCTCACATAGGCTTTAGAGGATTCGGGATGATCAAAAGCATATTGCACACTTCTGGCTAAAACACGATCGACTTTCTGCTGAACTTCAAGTGCTAAGGCTCGTTTGATGACAATACCGCCCAAGGGTATAGGATGGCCAGTAGTTTTTTCCCAAAACTCGCCCAAATCCACAATCTTAACCAGGCCTTTTTCTTGGTAGGTGAACCTATTTTCATGGATGATGAGGCCTGCATCTACTTGTTCGTTGAGTACGGCACCTTCAATTGCTGAAAAAAGGAGTTCTTGTTTATGTTGTGCTTCTGGATAAGCTAGATTTAGTAGAAAATTAGCAGTCGTATATTTTCCAGGAATGGCAATATTCCCAGCGTTGATCTGAGACTCCGAGATGGCTTCTTTGGCGATGAGTAAGGGCCCACAATTATTGCCCAGGGCACTACCTGCATTTAAAAGGATATAGTCCTCCGTCAAATAAGCAAAGGCATGATAGCTCAATTTAGTAATATCTAGTTCTGCCTGGAAGGCCTGATTATTGAGCGCTTCTACATCTGCTAGTACAAGCTCAAATGATAAGCCTTCTGTGTCAATTTTTTGATGGATCATCGCATCAAAAATAAAGGTATCATTTGGGCATGAAGAAAAACCAAGTGTCAGTTTCATAATTTCCTTGTTTGCTGTGGGCGATTCCCGTAATTTTGCAGCTTATCTTTATATCTTATGAGTTTACAGATCATCCACGAAGACAATCACCTTATTGCAGTGAACAAACCAGCAGGTATCCTAGTTCACGCTGATATCACCCAAGATATGACCATGGAGGAAATGGTCAAAAAGTATATCAAGGTGAGATACAAAAAACCAGGAGATGTTTTCTTGGGAGTGATTCACCGTATTGATCGGCCTGTGAGTGGGGTAGTGGTCTTTGCGCGTACCAGTAAAGCACTTACTCGCATGAATGCGCTGTTTAAAGATCGAAAAATTGAAAAGACCTATTGGGCTATAACCCGCCAGCGACCCAATCCTACTTCTAATACACTTATTCATTATATCGGTAAAGATCAATCGATCAATAAAGCTAAAGCTTTTGAGGAAATGAGTAATCGTGCAATCGCAATCAAAGCAAAAAAATCCGAATTGAGTTTTGAACTTGCTGCGGGCTTGGATAATCGTAATCTCTTGAAGGTAATGCCTAAAACAGGCCGGCCTCATCAAATCAGGGTGCAATTATCTAAGATTGGTAGCCCTATTGTAGGAGATATAAAATATGGTTATCCTCAACCTAACCACGATGGATCAATAGCCTTGCACAGCCGTTCTCTTTCCTTCATCCATCCTGTTAAAAAAGAACCAGTGACTATCGTAGCAGAGCCACCAAGACTTCAGGTGTGGAGGCAGTTTGCTTCGGTGATGGGCTATGACTAATGATAGGACTATTGTTTGGATTTTGCTTTTCGTTCCTTTTTGAGTTGATCTTTGAAAAGTGCTTCATAATTCAAAGTTTGCGTATTATTGATCCCACTTTTCTTCATTTTTCGCTTGGTATTTTTGATACCTACACTACTCACCACACCGCTCAAAATACTGTGTACCCAGAAGTGGGCAATACCTTTTTGTTGATCCCGTCTAAAGTAGATGGTGCCCTTTCGTCGTCGTAGCCAAGAAGGATTATTAGAACTCACCAGCCGGTTGGCCCAAAAAGATAAAATAGAGTTTCCGAAACCTGAATGTTGGGGGTCTTCTTTATTCAGTAGTTGGATATTCAATTTGCGATACCGAAAAAGTAAATCCCCAACGGCAATGGTATCGTTGGCTGCCAGATTAAAAATAATGCTTCGATTTTGACCACGGTTGATTTGAATAGCCGCTTGGGGTTGCAGCATTGGATTTAGTTTTGGGAGATCAAAAGCCTTGATGTTGCCTTGCATCTCAAAGCTAGGAATTGGAGAGCTGAGGTCAAATTGCATATTAATACGCATAGCTGCCTGATCGTACAATTTGGCATGAGCTTCCAAGCTAAGGGGCTGCTTCCAATGTTGGCTAATATTGCTGATGTTGGCCACTTTGGCATCAATATCATCAATAGTAATCCAACTGATTTCTTTTGAAAGAGGAGCAGGAGCAGTATAGCGAAGGTCACCAGATAAGTGAAGAGAATCTACTCTAAATGCGCGATCAATCGTTTTGATTTGTTCGGTGAAAATAGCTTTAAGCCCTTGCGCCAACGGTTTTGTTTCGTCATTATAATTATCTGCCCAAAGACCATCAACCTTGATTTTTGGAAACCAAAAAGTATCTTGGAGAAAAGTTCGAAGATATATGGAATCCAGGCTAATCATCCTGCTACTAATCGACCAGTAGTCTTGTCGATAGGGCAGCATTGCTTGGAAAATACTATCCGGATATACTTTTTCAAGCTGAAGCTGATGTATGCGCAAAGCTCTATCCAGGCTACTATAACTCATGGACATACCCAGGTCGTGTTCCTGATTTTTTCCAGTATTGAAATACAAGGAATCTAAGGAAAAATCGAATTGACTGAAAGCTCCATCTAAGTCTCTAATTAGTGTACTGCTATCAAGACTTAAGCTATCAAACTCCATATGCACACCTTTAATATGGATATCTCTCTTCCTCAATAATTGAACATCAAAATCGCCAAAATAACCTTTGTCAATAGATAGTTTTGGGAAGCGAAGCTGCTGCTCACTAGTATCAGACCTTTGGTGATCCAAATCCCAAATCAGCTTTCCACCTTGGATATTAAAGCCTTCCATATGGAGGCTGTCCTGGAATAGAACCCCATTTGAGGGGATGCCATTCAAACTGATCTCCTCAAATGACAGGTGTTGAATAGGACTGGATTGTAATGGAATATATTCCAGATAATTGGTTTGCATCAAGCCTAAATTACTATTGATTAGTAGCGGACCAAACCTTAGGGCAAAGGCATTATTTCTATAGTTTAGACCTTGTTGACTCTCGAAGAGTAAACCACTGAAAAAGGGCTGCCGCTGCATCAATTGGTCAGAATTAAGGTCGTATGCAGCCACCGTACTATTCCTGATGTTGATTTGACTACTATCCTTTTTTTGCTTCACTTCGAGATCAGTATGAAGCAATAGTAGGGTGTCAATTACAAAATCAGGTAAGCTGATTTTTTGTGCGGTGTCTTCCTTTGAGCTAGCCTCCAAATGCCAGTGGAAATCAGGCCTTTCTAAGGCAATCTTATTGATATGAAACGCTTGGTTTTGCTGAAACTGCTCTAGATCAAAACCTTCTAAGCGCAGTCTTTCAATACGTATAGTAGAATCTTGAATACTCCTATTGGGAATAGGTTGTAGCTCGATTTTATTCAAATCGATTAACTGATCTGTCCAATTAATACGCCCTTGTTCCCATTTGACCCGATGAGTCCCCGCAATCGGTAGGTAAGCAAAGGATTTAAAATCAATATCTTCTATTTCAAGTTGTTGGCGATAATGCCCTTGTAGAGAGATATCTGCTAGTTGAAATTCGTCCTTTTTAATGTTACGATATTGGAGCTGTGCATTTTCAACTTGTAGAAAGCCCATTTGTAGGGGCAATTCCTGCTGTTCCCTTCTTTCCGCTTTACCACGCTGCTCGTAGGTGATGACCGGTTCTAGGACCAAGAGGGAATCGACCCAGATTTGACTACGTAGTAAAGAATCCATATTAATAGATTTCAAGACTAATGCAGGAATAGAGATGTCGATACTATCGGTAGGAAAGTTAAAATGGAGCGCGCATTGATCAAGATGTAGATCGTCGCCATCCGTAAATAGAGAATCTACGCTTATCTGCTGAGGATCGATTTGATAGGTGATATCTTTAGCACTCAACTGATATTGAGGTATTATCTTTTCCCATTGGGTGGCTTTTTCATTGAGTAAAATACGGCTACCTGTATAATGATAACTACCTATCTGTAATAAACTATCCAGTTGAAACCTGCCGTCATGGATATGGATTTGAGCAGCTTTAATCTCTTTGATAAAGAAATTTTGAAAAAAATGAGCGACACGTTCCAGAGGCGCTTCCTGAAGCACAGTCGAATCTACCTCATTACTATCGAGCTGGATAGCAGTAAAGGGCTCGTAGATCGACAATTGCTGTACATCAATTCTATTATCTAGTAGGACCTCAAAAATATCTAAACCTTCCAAGCTAAGGCGAGGGATTTGGATACTCACCTTAGCCTTATTATCGGGATTGCCCACAAAGATATCTTGTACGTCAATCCGCTTATTGATGGTACTCAAGAATACATCAGAGAAGTTAATTTCAGTAAGGTCTCCTCCCAGCTTTTGCCGAACATTACTTAAGGATAGCTCCAAATCACGGAAAGGAAATTGAGCAGTATCAAAAAGTAAAGTCTCGGCATTTAATTCAAAATCATGAAGTACAATACTATCGATATCAAGATTTAGCAACCTAGATCGAGTCTTTTCGAAATCTAAATTGAGTTTGGCATTTTGGAGGATGATCTGCTCTATATTGATTTGGGGAGAAAGTTGCTCTAGTAATCTGTCCAAAGCGGTCTCTTCTGATAAATCTTTGACCTTTCGTGGACCGGTATCAACATCTCGATAAATGATCTCAGGAGCATCCAGGAGTAAAGATTGAATAGCAAAATTCTGATTAATATAGGATGACTGAAAATCAATACCTTGGAATACAATCTGCGGAGCCTTGATATCAAATAATGGACTCTCGTTGTAAAAGTCCGCAGAGAGCATCATATCCGCGATAGGGCGAAAATGGAGATTGTTGAATACCAGACTTGAGTCTTCAGTCGATAGCGTACAATCATCAAAACTAAACCAGTGAAAGCCGTCTCCTAGTTCAAACCGATCTCCTGCAATACGTAAGTTGATGCCTTTTGCATTAAAAATATCTTGTTTTTGTTGGGTAGAGTCTACTCTAAATTGCTCAATAAAAAGATCAACTTCGCTAAGTACTAATGCGGTGCCGTCGTCACTTTTATAGGAGATACCAGCTTTTTGTAAGGCTATATTTTCCACCTCAATGGAGAACAAATAATTGCCCAACACTTCTAGGAGATTGAAGGAGGTATTGGTGAGCCCTTTTTCATTTGGGCCTTCATGACTACTTTCAACTTGGATGGTTGGAGCACCGACGATGATCTCTTCTATGCGTAGACTTCTATCTATAAATGCTTCCCATACCGAATGTAGGCGGATCGACATCTCGGGTATCATTAGAGATACTTTTGTTCCATCCAAATGTTCTACATGTCGATTGAGCTTAAAAGCGGTTAAATCCAAGGATTGAGCGGTCCAATCGATTTCAAATGAATCGTAATCAATGAAGTATCCATCGGGGAGCGCAGTTTGTAATCGCTCTTTGACTTGGTCAGAAAGTTGGTTTCGGATATAGCTTTGAAAAAAGAAAAGCAGACCACAAGCCGCTAGGAGAAGGACAAATAGTCCTAACAAAAGTAGGCGTTTGGTCTGCTTGTTGAGCGAAGCCATTGAATGCTTGATTAGAGTATATCTAAAAATTATCCTTCGGGCTAAAATCCGTCCTTTGGGTTCTAAAATATGTTAAAAAGCCTCGCTGATGCCCTGCATCATCTACGTTTTTTGCCTTTTTTAGAACCAAAATCATCGAATTTTAGCTTCAAAAACAAAATTTAGACCTACTCTTACTAACGGATACTGATGATCTTCATTTCAATCCGAATATTTTTTCTTAAACCTTCATCTGTATTGTTATCGTATAAAGGATCTTTTTTACCATAACCTTTATAGAAGATTCTAGTCAGACTAAATGGTTGTCCTACTTCCTTTCCTTTGTCGAGGATGTACTTTGCTGCTGCGGTGGCCCTTCCTCTAGAAAGTTGATCACAGTACTCATCGGTAGGAAGGTTGTTGGTATGACCTCCAATTTCAATACTGACATTCGGATTATTTACTAGGAATTCATAAACCTGGTCTAAGACCGGAAAGAATTCTGCTTTGAGTGAATCGCTGTCGGTATCAAATTTAATCCTTTCCATTTGGATTCGCTCGTTTTTAACCATATTCGACATGGAAAGTCCCGGGATTAATTTTTCTCCAATCACAAATGCTGCACTCGTTTGGCAGCCTCTTTGGTCAGTTACCGTCAAACTATGGTTGCCCATCGGTAATCGGGCAGCCTCTTTGGTGGTTTCTCCATTGTCCCATTGATACGTATAGGTCGGTTCTCCACCGGTGACAATGGCGTCCGAAAAACCATCTGCTACATCAGGGTTGGAGGGAAATAATCGGCCAGGAGTAAGCTGAAGGGTATCTGGATCGCTCAAGTCATAGTTGACGATAGATTCTTGGCCAATAGCGTCGGTGATGGTGACAGAATAAGCACCTGCTCCTAAATTATTGACCCTTTCCCCCGAAAGCCCGCCTTGATTCCATTGATAACTAAAAGGCCCTTTACCACCTTCAATTTTTACCTCCAATGTAGCATCCTGATCTCCAGCACAAGTAATCGGTTGAATAACTTCAATGGAAGAGACGATAGGTTGTACATCTTCTCCAAGTTCGACTTGATTTTCTTTTTCACAGCCATTGGCATCAGTTACGATGACACTTACATCTCCAGGAGGTAGTTGATTGGCTTGAGCATTAGTTTCTCCGTTGGACCATCGGTAAGTGTAGGGTTCAATTCCTCCACTAGCTATTGCCAGGGCTTTCCCATCGGTCTGGTCGGTTGTGGCCATTATGACATCCTGTACTTTCAGATTAAGTGGTGGTGGTTGGTCTAGCTTGATTTGAGAATTGGCAGTATTACCAACGGCATCTTCTACCGTGACATAGTAAAAATCAGCGATCAAGGATTGGCGCTCCTTTTCACTGTATCCATCATTCCAAGAATATTTAAAAGGCCCCTTTCCGCCTTTTACCTCAGCGACAAGCGCTCCAGTAGGAGTGCCCCCACAAAAGATGGAATCGGCAATATTGATGTCCACCTGTAATTCGAGGATATTCTCATCTAGTTCAAAGTTTTTGGTTGATATACAGCCATTGGCATCGGTTACTTCGACGGTATATTGACCAGCCTTGAGACCTTCTACTTTGTCAGCCGTTTGCCCAGTATTCCAGGAATATTGGTAAGGAGCTACACCACCTTGTACATCCATCTCTACGATTCCATCTGCCTGCTCAACAGACGGTGGACTAATAATATTAGCGTTTACTTTAATTTCAGCTGGTTCTTCAATAATGATGTCTTTTACAAAACTTTGGCCAGTTGCGTCGGTGATGGTCACCTTGTATTCACCGGCAAGCAATCCTTGTGAACCGTCGCCTGCGAGGGTAGTGCCATCCCATTGGAATTGGTAAGGCCCTTTTCCACCTTTAGGAACAATTTTGAAGTTGGCTTCAGGTTGGCCGAAACATTGTACCTTTTGATTGTATACGATCTCGGCACCTAATTCCAAGATGTTTTCTTGGACGGTAGCTTCAGCGAAGCTAATACAGCCTTTTGCATCGGTGACCGTAAGTTGATAATCACCTGGTGCCAAGTTGCGAATAGTATCTGAAGAAGCTCGATTACTCCAGCGGTATCTGAATGGCTTATTCCCATTTTCGATTTTTAAGGTCGCTATACCATCTCTTTGACCTGTACTCGCAGGAGCAATAATCTCTATTTCTGACTTGAATTCTACAGGTTGAGTGACTTCTAAGGTCTGTTCGCTTGTTTTTCCTTGTCCATCGGTAATAGATACAGCATAGGTGCCAGCACCTACATTTTCAAGGCTTGAACTGGTCGCTCCATTACTCCAAATATATTGGTAAGGCCCCTTTCCTCCTTCTACTTGGGCAGTAAGGGTCGCATTTTTATCGCCATAACATTTTAGTTCTGCTGATTGCTCAATATCTACGGCTAGTTCGCCGATAATGCGGGTCATTTCAACTTCGACGACAGTTGTACAGCCATTATCATCGGTCACTGTCACTTGGTGCTTTCCTTCTGTCAATTGGATAGCCGTTTTGGTCTTTTCGCCGTTGTCCCATTCATAGGAGAAGGGAGATTGTCCTTGACTTGCTGTGACTTCTGCTTTCCCATTATTTTGATTGAGGCCCGACTCTTTTTCAATCATTTCTACGCTCGCTTTAACAGAAGGGTCTGTAATTTCAGCTTTGGCAATCTTGCTGTTTCCTCTGCTATCGGTCACAGTTACGATATAGGTGCCTTGACCCAAGTTCCCAGGTTTTTCACCTGATAGATCACCTTCCCACTGGTACTCAAAAGGCGAAATCCCTCCAGTAACTCTTACTGCTAGGGATGCATTATTTTGACTGCCGGCACAATCTAAAGCTTGATCAATGAGTACGTTGACGGTCATTGCTGAGGCAGGTTCGATGAGGTATAATCCCTTGTCTTCAGTGGCCACCCAAATGCCACCGTCGAGATCTGTTTCGATTTGGGTAGCATATTGGCTGGTATAGTAGTCTGCAGGGCCATAAATATCATAATCCTCGTTAGAAAGGTCGATTCTGGCGACCACTTCTGTGACTACCCAGAGATATCCTTTTGTATCAAAAGTGAAATCTACAATCGGGCCATCTAATGCCGCTTCGGGTAATTCAACAGGTACCCAGTTTTTCTTGCGGGAGACATAGCCGATGAGATCATCCGCTAGTAGCCAAGTACGATTCGTACTATCTAATTTGATACTGGTGAAATTAAAATATCTTTCTAATAGCTCCCATTTATCATCTTTCCCTAGGAGGAGGCCATCATTTGTACCTATCCAAATACGGCCGAAAGGATCCGCTTTGATGGTGTTGATTTGATCGGTCTTTAGTTTAGAATTTTTGGCATTATAGGATTTGATTAGTTTTAAGTTGGAGCTGGTACTCAATTTAAAAGCTCCACTTTCGGTGGTTCCCAACCACAATTCTTTTCTAGGAGCATTATAATATGCACAGCTTATCCTATTATTTCCACTCAATTCGATGCCCGCTATGCGCTCAAAGTCTTTAATAGAAAAGTTGACATTGGCATTCCCGCCAGGTAGCTTATAAACGGATGTCTGATCTTCGGGAAGGTCCATTACTTTGCCCAGTCCCAAATCCAGGACTTGAACCAAACCTTGTTCATTGCCCACCCATTTCTGGTTGTCTTCATCGATATAGATATTCTGTATGCTTGCATTCTTATCGACTGCATCGCAGCGCACCACGCGCATAGCTTCTTGTCCAAGTGCCGAAAAATATACGGAGGTGGTTAAAAGAAGGGTAAAAAATTTTCTCATATTTCATTCTGTTATTAGCAATCTGCTGTAGTACTGCTGGAAGGGACCTGGCACTACAACACCACTATGCTATAAACTCCAAATTGGGGCACAAAATTATATTAATTCTAGTCATTTTAACAACTTATGCCCCTTATCCTTGTTAGGTGAATCCAATAAAGGATAATACTATGTTCGGTTTATTTAAGAAAGATCCGGTTAAAGCTTTAGAAAAGAAATACGAAAAACTTTTGGAAGAGGCGATGCAGATTCAACGCAGCGGCGACATCAAAGGCTATGCTGCAAAGATGGCAGAGGCCGAAGAAGTCCAAAAAGAAATTGAGGCGCTTTTAGATAAAAAGATTTAGTTAGATAATTTCTTCGAATTCATCTAAGGTGTTTTTCCGAGCCTTTTCTAGTGCGGAGCTAGATAGCGCTTTCATGTTTTGTAGAATTGTCTCGACTTCTTTTAGAAAAGATTCGTCTACTAATTTGTAGATATCTTGAATAGACTGGATTGTGTCGCCTTCCCTAAATTTATAAGTCTGCTCAAATAGTGCATCTTCAAATTTGATGGAGTACTTGGTATCCATTTTGAAGAGGGTAATCTTCATTACCGGATGTGGAATCTCTCCTACAATTCGCATATTACTTAAGTATTTTTGGAATCAACAATCAATTTAGTCATCAAGTTGTATAGTTCTTGATATTTAGGATAGTCCTTGAGCAAGGCTTGATGCCGTTCTATCGTAGGCCAATCCTCGCGTACTGCTGGCCCTGTCTGCATTTCAGCAGGTGGAGCTGCTAAGATTTTTTTGGCAGTTTCCTGAATGATGGGATTTAGGATAATTGGATCAATCTGCGCATCTTTTAAAATCTGATGACTGATTTGGTAGCAGTGATTAACAAAGTTGTTGGCAAAAACTGCTCCCATATGAAGTTGTGCGCGTTGCTGATCATCGAGCCGATGTACCTCTTGACTTAACTGACTCGCTAAAGTTTGTAGCTGAACTTCAAAAGATTTTTGGTTCCCATATATGCAGAGCGGTATTTTCTGAAAATCAACGGCCTTTTGTTTGCTAAAACTCATCAGTGGATAAAAACAACCGTAATGGCTAAAATAGGGTTGGAGTAGGGCCGAGGTCGTCGCCCCTGAGGTATGCACCACCCGATCAAATCCATGTGTACTCATCTGTTGGGCGACCTCCTCAATCGCTGCATCTGCTACGGCTAAAATATACAGGTCTGCTTCTTGAGGCAGTTCGGCCAGTTGATCTGTAGCCTTCGCATCAACGTGACCGGCTAGTGCGAAGGCATTACGGAGTGTCCTATTGTATATCGTGGAGACTCGGTGCTCTTGTTCAAACAAGGCTTTGGCTAGGTGCCAGGCAAGTTTGCCAGCACCTATGATTACAATCTCCATTAAGTTTGGTTCTTTTTCCTGAATCGATACCACATACTCCAAAACATACCGAGCATCATCATGATGCTACCTAACCAGAAAAGATTGATTCCTGGAAATTCGATGGCTTGTAGTACAATCCAGCTTGAAGAAAAGGATTCTGTTGCCATCTCAAATGGAATCTTACTTGCTTCTGTTGACTGCGCCACCAGGATAGTGGCCGTCTCACTAGCAGGATCCAATTTGACAAAACGAATATGAAGGCCTTCTGCAATGACTTCATCTTTGATATTATACGGTAGGTTTTCTCTGATAAAGAAAACAGGTTGCGTCACGTAGTTGGCTTGGTTAGGGGTCTGTACACTCACCATTGCGCCTACTGCGATGTCGCCCTCCTCATTTACATAATTAGGATGCTCTGGCGCTTTATTAAAACCAGCAAATTGCATTTGAAAACCATTATAACTAAAGGATTCTCCTTGTGCTACCACAAACTCCTGATAATCAAGCTCGTCATCTGGGGTGAGTAATTGCTCAAAAATAGTCTCCCCAACTCTGAATTTTGCACTCAAATCATCTACCTGACTTGGATAGGTATACAATAGTTGACCACGCAATACAATGATGGGCTCTACGATATAGACGGAGTCTTTGTCATCGCGTCGGACCTGCATCTTTAGACCAATCGGTATATCACCTGGCTCTCGCTCGTAGTCTTTGTGACTTGGATTTCGATTGACTTCAATCGGTCGAACCTGGTAGTTACGAATTTGTTGCTGCTTCTTGTCTTTGAGCTCAACAGTATCTTTTATCGTAAAGGCTTCTCCAAGACCAGCGTAGTATCGTTTATAATCCAGGCTATCTTCTTTTTCTTTTCTCAGCTGGAAATTCATTTCTACCTCAGGTAGACCACTGACATAAGTGAAAATGTCCTTCCCTAAATAATGTCGGGTACTAGGATTAGAAGAAGCAATCTTGGTATATTCTTTATTATACTGGACCATAGGGTAGATGTTGAATTCCTCTACCACAGACCCGTCTTCAGCCTTGCGTTTGAAATTGAGGGTATAGGTACGGTCGTAGCGATCTAAAGTATCAGAGATATAGGTCAACTCATAATCTTCCATAATCATGGGTGTACCTTTGAAGAGGAGTAGGTTTTTTCGCCAACCTTCATCATCTTCCATATTAGTCAATAGACCTTCCATTACAAAAGGGCTAGAAGAGATGATACGTTTATTGACTCCGGAGGCAATGATACCCACCAGCATTAAACCAAAGCCAACATGAGAAAGCGCAGACCCCACCATTTTAGGCATTTTAAAACCTGTTTGGAAAAGGTGCATCAGATTGGCTACGGTAGAGAAAATGCCTGCGAATAACAAAAGCATATATTGCCAATTGTGGGCAGGCGTCCAGCTATTGACGAGGAAGGTCAAAGGCAAAGCGATTAAGGTAGCAACCAACATCGATAGGCCAAATGAGCGTAAGTGCTTTTTAAAGTTGACTTCTCTATACCTCAAAAATTGAGCACAAGAAGAAAGTAAAGCAATGAAAATGGCGATCCAAATCTGGTATTTATTATAGTGTGGTACCGGATCTGTAATGACTCTACCCTCAAATACCGGATTGAAGTAGGTCATGATTTTATTATAAACAGGGAGAGAAGTAGAGGCCGTGATAATAATTGCAGAAAACAAAAGTATCAATGTACCGATGAACATCCAGAACTCCTTAGATGCAACGGGTTCTTCCTTTTTAGGAGTAGGTACCTCGCGGAATTTCCAGATCATCAAGCCGATACTTAAACCCGTAAAAGCGCCCATAAAGGCGACTAATTGCCATTCTAGGCCCATTTCTGTAAAGGCATGTACGGAAGTTTCTCCCAATACACCAGAGCGAGTCAAGAATGTAGAGTAAACGATCAACAAAAAGGTAAGCAGGTAGTAGACATAGGTTGCTTTAATAGCCCCTCCGGTAGCTCTTGCGACTAGATTGGTATGTAAGCCAGCGATTAAAATCAACCAGGGGACCAAAGACATATTCTCTACTGGATCCCAGGCCCAATATCCACCAAAACTCAAAGCCTCGTAGGCCCAGGCGCCACCCATTAAAATACCTGTACCAAGGATACCTCCGCTAAACAGTGCCCACCCTAGAGCTGGTTTTAACCAGGCTTTATGTTGGCCTGTCCAAAGTCCCGCAATCGCAAAGGTGAAAGGTATGGTAGTGGAAGCAAAACCCAAGAATAGAGTAGGAGGGTGAATCGTCATCCAGTAATTCTGTAGCAAAGGGTTTAAACCATTTCCCTTAATGAGGCTGAGATAGTCAGCTTTGGCAAAAATAGGGGCATCCATCGTCTCTCGTAGGAGCAATAAAGGAGAAGTACCGATTTTGGTATCACCAAAATAAATGCCCAAAAGCATGGATAATAGAAACAGTTGCACGGCTGATAATACCGCCATGGTTGGTCCCTCCCATTTTTTAGCGACGTACATGAGTACAAAACCCAGTACTACATGCCAAAACATCCAAAGTAAAAAGCTTCCTTCCTGACCTTCCCAAAAGGCAGAAAATATATATTTGAAGGGTAAATCTTCTGATACATGAGACCATACATACTGGTATTCATAGCGCTGGCTGATCATCAGGTAGAAGATGATTCCAATCACACTGAAAATACCTATTCCTTGAATGGTGAAGGCAATTCGGCCAATATTTCGCCAACCTTTGTCAACGGTGATCTCCTCGTTGCGATACGTCGATTTGCTATACGCAAACAAGGCTAATAAGCTACTAACAAATGCTGCTACTAAGGCAAAGTGCCCCAATTGACCAGGCAGTAAAGACTCGCCAATATATTGTATGTCTCCCATTGATTAGGATTACTGTTGTTTTAGTTAAAAGGTAGTGATTAAGACTACCCTTGCTCTCCTTTGATATACACCTCTTCGTCTTTATACTTCGAAGGGCATTTCATGAGTAAATCAGTGGCCACAAACATATCCTCTTGCATTTTCCCGGTGACTACGATTTGCTCTGATAATTCGAAATCTTGTGGTTTGGCGGCTAATAATACCACCTTTTTCTCAACACCATCGGTGTCTTTGATAAAGAAGCTAAAATAATTAGGATCTACCTCTGGATCGTAGACCATTTCTTTATCCTTGGCTAATTGTCCGGCGATTTTCACTTTACTACTTACTTTCTCCGCTGCGGCAAAGGTAGAGTAGGTGCTCATGTCGCCAGAGGCATTCACAAAAATGGCGATGGCGACACCTACCATTATGGCTGCTATGATATATATTCGTTTCATTGGTATTTAAATTAGTTACAAAATTAAGCTTCTATCTCTTTTAAAGGCTGACAAAAGTCAGTAAAAAACTTGTCATTTTATAGGCGTCTTTTATTGATTTTCAAATCAAAGACATCTGGGCGGTTATAATGCCCACTTACATCTAGTTTTAAACGTCCTTTATAGGCCTTATTTAAGTCTTTGATGTCATGCACAAGTAAGTTCTCTGTCTCGAATTGGGGCTCCATAATATAGGCGCTATCTGGACCAATGATGCTGCTTCCTCCATTTAATAAATATCGATCTGGCGTCTTGGCAAGTTCTTGGGGTAGCGGTAATGCCTTGGGCAAATCTTTTACCTGGAGTATTTGGCCTACCGCTATCACATAAGACTGACTCTCAAAAGCATAATGCCGGCTTGCCAATTGGTGGAGGTCTTTCACTGCGGGCCAGAGTGCGATATGAATCAGCTCTCCGGCAATATGCATGGTTTGTCGAGTAAGGGGCATCCAATGCTCCCAGCATATCAGCGCTCCTAATTTACCAAAAGAGGTATCGATCGATTGAAGGCCGTGTCCATCTCCCGTTCCGTAGAGTAGCTTTTCGGTGTAGGTAGGCATTAATTTTCGGTGATGTACTGCTAGCTGTCCCTGCTTATCAAAGATCAATAAACTATTGTATAAGGTTCCCTGGCCAGCGCCCTGCTGTACCCGTTCGTTGACGCCCATGACGATATATAGACCAAAGTCAGCAGCCATTTGACTAAGCTGGTCAATAGCTTTGCCGGGTATCTCAACGCCATTTTCCAGCATTTCTAAAAAAACCTGAGCGGTAGGCTCATAATCCCAGAGCGCAATATTGGGCAGGTAATCGATCCAAGCAGGATAGCCGCATAGCCAAGTTTCTCCGAAAACGAGCAAATCTACTCCTTGCTGGGCAGCCTCTTGGCTTACTCGCGCTGCTTTTTGTAGACTCTTTTGCAGGTCTAAATACACAGGACGCTCCTGGACGATAGCTACTTTTACTTGGTCTTGATGCTGCATGATTAAGAAAATCTTGTCCAATTACTTTAGTCAACAAAGATAATGACTATTTTAGCTTTAGCTAAAATGATTTCATGGAGCAGCTTATTGTACGTTTAAAACAGGCCAATATTTATCAGCAAGATAAACTCATCTTGGATAAAGTGGATTTGAGAATTATGCCTGGCGAATTCTGCTACTTGATTGGGAAAACAGGCTCGGGCAAATCTTCCTTGTTGAAAACACTATACGGTGCTCTACCACTAAAAGAGGGAAGCGGAAATGTAGCAGGATTTGATTTACAGAAGCTTAACCGCAAAAATATTCCCCAATTACGCCGGAAACTAGGCATAGTCTTCCAAGATTTTAACCTTTTAGACGATCGGACGGTGTATCAAAATCTGGCTTTTGTTTTGCGAGCTACCGGTAAACATAGCAAAGAAGGGCTGGATAAACGGATCAAAAACATTCTTGAAAGGGTGAATCTAGCAGATAAAATAGACAAAATGCCCCACCAATTATCTGGAGGAGAGCAGCAGCGCGTGGTCATTGCAAGAGCGCTTTTAAATAATCCGCAAATCATTTTAGCAGACGAGCCTACAGGCAACCTCGATCCCGAAACCTCTGATGATATTTTATTGCTGATTCGGAATCTCGCACAGCAATTCAATACCGCTGTACTATTTGCTACCCACGATTATCGTATCCTCGAAAATTTTCCAGCACGGATCATTCGATGCCTGAACCAACGCATTTTTGATGATCAAGAAATTGAAATTTGAGTATTCCTATTCCTTCATTTGTTGCAAAGCATCTGCCACCTTTTGTACAGGAAGTTTACACAACTTATCCTTGCAAACATAAATATAGGTGCTTCCTTCTTGCAATTTATTTTGTAATAGCGCTAGACTTCCTTCAGATTGACCTCCTAAAAATAAGGCATTAGGCAAGTATTGCTTTTGGAAACTGGTCTTTAAATCTTGGTATGCTTCTCCTACGATGGCGATTTCAAAAGGAGGTTTACTCATGCTGAGGTAAAGTTGCCACCAATTGGCGTAGTAGGAAGCCGTATTTTCTTCTAATAATTGATCTTGCATTTGTACAAGCATACCCTCTGCTATCGCCTGATAATCTTTGTTATACAACAATAATGAAAGGTCAAACAAGACCTTTGCCATAGCAGAATTTGATCCAGGAATGACATTGTCCACTAATTCTACTTTTCGAGTAATCAAAGGCGGATCAAGGTCTGAAGTATAGTAGAAAATGGACTTGTTTTCCTCATAGAAATGCATAATCGCGTAGTCGATCAGCTGTTGAGCGGCACTGAGCCAAGTTTCATCAAAGCTTACTTCATACAGGTCGATAAAGGCTTGGGCAAGGAAGGCATAATCATCCAGAAAGGCATTGATTTTACTTGTTCCATCCTTGTGGGTTCGTAGTAGTCGGCCATCCTCTTTTTGCAGCTTTTCTCTAATGAAATTAGCATTCTGAATAGCTAAATCAAGGTAGTGTTGATCTCCCAAATAGCGGTAAGCATCTGTCAAACCAGAGATCATTAGTGCATTCCAAGCGGTCAATATTTTATCATCTAAAGGTGGAGCAACTCTCTTTTTACGCTCTACTAAAAGTTGAGATTTAAAGGTTTTAAAACCTTTTTCAAGGGCTTCAATTGCTAGATTGTTTTGCTCCGCATAGGCCCTTAAGGGGCGAAGTTGATAAAGGATATTTTTGCTTTCTTCCCAATTGCCTTTTTCCTTGATTTGATAAAAGTCTAAAAAATGAGTGGCCATCTCGGAATTACCAATAATGGCCTGCATCTCCGCTTTTGTCCAGACGTAATATTTTCCCTCTTCTCCCTCGCTATCTGCATCGAGAGAAGAAAAGAAACCACCTTCGGCAGACATTAAATCTTTTTCTAAAAAAGCAATCGTTTCTTCTATTCTTTGTTGATAGAGTTCATTTTTAGTGATGGCAAAGGCTTTAGCATATAAGCTGAGTAATTGAGCGTTGTCGTACAACATTTTCTCAAAATGCGGAATGCGCCAAGCTTCATCGGTGGCATAACGAGCAAAACCACCACCAAGATGATCATAAATACCACCCCAAGCGATATTAGTCAGCGTGGTATTGAGTCGATCCAGGGCCGCTTCATTACCTGTATAATAATAAGATTGCAGCAGCAGCTCTTGATTGACAGGAACGGGGAACTTAGGTGCTCCAATACGACCGCCCCATTTAGGGTCCATCATATCTACGAGGCTGGTCATCGCCAAGTCGGCTGCCTCTATGTCGAGTTTTAATTCGCTGTCGGTACTGGTAATATTGTCTAAAGCTTGAATGCCTTCTAGTAATTTGGCAGCGTAGTCTTCCAATTTTTCTGGACTATCCTTTTTGACCTTGTTAAAATACTCTAGTATCTCGATCCAATTCTTTTTGGGGAAATAAGTTCCTGCCCACACCGGTCGCCCATCCGGTAGGGCAAATACATTTAAAGGCCAACCGCAGTTGCCTCCTGATGCTAGTTGACAGGCATTCATATAGATGGCATCTACATCTGGTCGCTCCTCACGATCTACTTTGATGTTTAGGAAATAAGCATTCATTTTATTAGCTACGGTGGTGTCTTCAAAAGATTCGTGTTCCATGACATGACACCAGTGGCAGGCAGCATAGCCGATGCTGATTAGGATTAATTTGTCTTCTTCTTTGGCCTTATTGAGGCTGGCTTCATTCCAGGGATGCCAATCGACTGGATTATGGGCATGTTGAAGCAGGTAGGGGCTTGTCTCATTGATGAGGGCATTGGTATATTCCTGCTCCTGTGCATAGCAGCTTGACAAGCAAAGCGAAATGGTGCAGAAAAAAATAAATAGCCTTCTCATTTAATATTCCTTTGTTTGGTTGACAAAGTGTTGATAATCGCGATTTTTTTGCAAATATTCCAGATAATTCCCTGATTTAATGACTTTTAAGTCCTCGGTAGGTAAATTATAAAGGTAGGCCCAAGAAGGAAGTACAACATTTTGATGCTTTACTTCTATGATTGCTCTTCGATATTCGGCTCCATTTCGGTCGGGATTATCTCCGTCTACTCCCTCGTATTCATCGAGGGCAGGGAAGACGAGTTGGATATCCTTAATCTCAAAGAGATGGCCAGTCACCTGGGGCGCTTGATGCTTTTGGTAGACTAGTCCGGGGTATCGACCCAAATCATAAAGTGTACCCGAAACGAAAGCTTCACCCAAGAAATTGGAATGGGTACGAAGTAGTTGCGCAATGGGTGTTTGGATACCACCCATCAAAGAGCCATAAACAAATAATCGATCCTTCATGGGATCAAAAATAATGATTATTGTTTATTCACTTATAGGGCAAACGCACCAAAAAAAATTACACTACAATTTTTTATAATTCTTACTGAAACTCCAATTCAAAACCGCTCTAGCATCT
>JBELML010000104.1:0-17283 GCA_042095835.1 Saprospiraceae bacterium | reverse complement strand
TAAGGGATTATAAGGGCATATAAAGGGGAACCACATAGGAGCATAGGTTTCATAGGTGGTGTCGGAGGAGTGTTTTTTGAACCATATAAGGGATTATAAGGGCATATAAAGGGGAACCACATAGGAGCATAGGTTTCATAGCTGTGTTAGGAGGACTTATGTTACCTATTGTTTCCTATGTGGTTCAAATATCTTACCGCCTACTCAATTACTTCAAAAGTGCTATTGATTATGGCGGTCATTTTATTCGGTTCGAAAGAGGATCGGGAGTAAAAATCAGCATAAAGATTTGCTGAGAACAGCTGCTTTTCTAAATCAAACTCCTCGATTTCTAGGAAAAAATAGTTGGTAAAGTGACGTAGATTATGATAAATGAGAAAAATATCATATTGAAAACACTGATTTAATTCAAAGTAATAGGGTGCTTCATCATCCGATAATAGTTTATAAGTACCAGGTTCTTCGAAATCGTTAAGTACTAAAATAAAATAGCTTCGTGAACAGTCACTGAATTCGTCGTATTTTAAAGGATAAGGTAAAAGACCTCCACAACTCACTCTTAACCATTTCTTACTCCTGCTGTATTTTATTGTTAGGTTATCTATGCAAAAGGGTTTATCTCGAAACGCTCCATAAAAAGCACAAGTATCTTCAACAATATTCTGGTCATATAACAAGGGATAATCAAGCTTGGTGTCGAATTCCCCTCTGAGTGTTACGGTCTCTTTCTCAGGAATATCAATACAGGAGCGTTTTCTATTCAAAACGCCAGATACTTGGCCGCTAATCCTTTTGTTTTGAATATCTAGCTGTTCAATATCAATCTGCAAATATTGGTATTCTTCTTCCAGTTCATAGCTAAAAGAATAGGGAAAATAATGAATGCTAGAATCAAGGCCTGCACAATGGGTCCATTGTATCTGATTACTTTCATCATTTTGCAAATCAATTCGATAGCTTCCTAAACCTGTAAAGGGCTCAATTTTAAAGGAGAAATTTTGCTCTTGTTGGCATACCTCCGCATAATTGGAATCAACATATGGGCGAAAAGCTATTAAGTAGTCTCTTAGTATAAAGTGTAGTTCATCTTCTACAATACGCACCTCTATATCGTTAGTTCCAAAAGGTTCTTGATTGACAAAACCTTTAAATGATTTGCCAATCAAGTCTGAGGGGAAATTGGATTGATCAATGAATAAATTATCCAATTCTTTCTCACAAGCATTAAGAAGAAAAAGGATGGAGAGAAATAATACAAGGAGACTTAGTTGATGCATAGCTGGTTTTATACATTATAACGATCCAACCACTGCTGAACGCCGCCTTCTCTTAAGGCATCAATTGCCATACGTACCGAAATAGCGGCTTTGGCCCCCGTCTGCACATTGGAATAAGGCGTAGTACTCTCCGTGACCGCTTTATGGAAATCCATAAGGGCATAATGAGATCCTTCCCAACCTTCTTTGCCGCCTTGGGCTTTGATTGGAATACCTTCGCCCTTTTCAGCATAAGCCTTGGTTGCGCCACTTACACCATCCACCATGCCGAGTTCTTTTTTATTCATACGTTCGTAGTAGACCCAACCTTCCCGCATTTTTAACTCAATAGTACCTTTGCTACCCTTGAATTTGAAAAGGTAACCTTCATGCGCATTCGAGGTGAGAGAGATAAGATTGAGTTTCATGCCATTAGGATAGGACATGATGGTATTGACATTGTCGAAGGTCTCGCGGCCATCTTTCCAGTAATCTACGCCACCAAAACCAGCAACCTGTTTGGGGGCTTGATCGAATACCCAATTGACAAAATCAATTTGGTGAGAATGGAGCTCAGCAGTTAATCCACCCGAATATTCGGTATACATTCGCCAATTGATGGCGCGTTCGTATTGGGGCGCAGGAACGGGTCTACGCCAATCGCCATTGCGATTCCATTGCACATATATATTCGAAATATCACCGATATAACCATTTCGGATGACATCAGCTACTTTGAAGTAAAGCGGCATATAACGGTATTGGTGCCCAACCATAAAGACTTTATCGACCGCCTTCGCTTTTTTTACTAAATCTAGCGCCTCGTCGATTTGGTAGGTCATCGTTTTTTCACAATAGATATGCTTACCTGCCTTGATGGCATCAATAGCAACTTGATGGTGGGTAGACAAAGGCGTAGCGATCAGTACGGCATCTACATTCTTATCTGCTAATAAATCTTGATAATTAGGATAGGCTTTGGCAGATGAGTCCGCATTTTTCATGGCTTTCTCCAACCGAAAATCTAGTACATCAGAGCAGGCTACCACTTTGAATTGAGGGAGATTTTTCATGATTCTGATCATGCCACCTCCACGATCACCGGTGCCAATGACCCCAATTTGTATGGTGTCGTTGGGGCTAATGCGATGTTTTGGATGGGCAAAAGCATCTGTTCCGACCAATAGTCCAGTTCCCAGTAAAGCGCTGTTTTCTAAAAATTTCCTTCTATCCATTTATAAAGAGTCAATGAGTGATTGAATTAATGGTTTGTTTATCTAAGTTGATAAAAATAAAAAAAATAATGGGCATTTTATGTAATCCTTCAGACGGCTGCATCCTATAGGAAAAATACATTAAAAATGATGAAGAATTGGATCACCAGCTTATTCTGTTTATTGATTTTTGGCAGCACCTTTGGCCAACATGCAGGACCTTATATTGTGAAAGGCATTGTTTATGACGAAAGTAAAGAAGTGCTCATTGGAGCTTCTGTGCTTGAGAAAGGAACAACCAATGGAACATTCACCGATATTGATGGTTCTTTTGTATTAGGGTTGAAAGACTCTCTCTCTATCCTTATCATTTCTTATCTAGGGTACGAATCTGAGGAAATAAAGGTAAGTAGTAATGGAAAGGAAGTGGAAGCCATACTTTCTCCAGGAATGGTTCTGGAAGAAGTAACTGTTAATGGCTACCATGGACCCAAAGAAAGAAAAGTAAAACGAAACCGCAATAAAAATCGCAATGCGGTAGCCTACGAAGTAGCTCCTTCGACTCCTGCTATGATCCAAGGCCGCTCATCGGGCATGGTCATGCAGCCCCACTCGTATATACAGCAAGATCTTGCAATCCAGCACAACACCGAAGAGTATAACCTCATCCAGGAGAATAAATTCCTAGCGGTAGAAAATGAGCCTTTGTCTACCTTCTCTATCGATGTAGATGCTGCCTCTTATAGCAATATGCGGCGTTTTATACAAAATGGTGGGCTACCACCAAGAGATGCTGTACGTATCGAAGAGATGGTCAATTACTTTGACTACGAGTACCCACAACCGAAGGAAGTGCACCCTTTTGCGGTCGTGACAGAGCTATCGGAATCTCCTTGGAACCAGGAGCACCAGCTGCTACACATTGGTTTACAAGGGAAGCACATTCCTACAGAAAACTTGCCTGCTTCTAACTTGGTCTTTTTGATTGACGTCTCAGGGAGTATGAACAGCTCGAATAAGCTACCCTTATTAAAGTCCTCTTTCAAATTGTTGACGGCACAATTAAGAGCCAAGGATAAAGTATCAATGGTGGTTTACGCAGGATCTTCAGGTGTGGTATTGAAGCCTACCTCGGGAGATCGTAAACATACCATCCGAGAAGCCTTGGACAAACTACAAGCGGGTGGTTCGACTGCTGGTGGTGCAGGTATTCAACTGGCTTATAAACTAGCTCGTGAAAATTTTGTAGAAGGCGGGAATAATCGGGTGATATTGGCTACTGATGGCGACTTCAACGTGGGGCAAACTAGTGAGGGAGAGCTTGTGCAAATGATTGAAAAAGAAAGAGAAAGTGGTGTATTTCTGACGGTAATGGGTTTTGGTACCGGCAACTACAAGGATAGCAAAATGCAACAACTCGCTAATAAAGGGAATGGCAACCACGCCTATATCGACAATATCGAGGAGGCGCGCAAAGTACTGGTCAACGAGTTTGGAGGCTCTATGTTCACTATTGCTAAAGATGTGAAGCTCCAGTTAGAGTTTAACCCGGCTTATGTTGCAGGGTATCGCCTGATTGGCTACGAGAATCGTATGTTGGCCAACGAAGACTTTAACGATGATCAGAAAGATGCTGGCGAGCTAGGCGCGGGCCACACCGTCACTGCCATCTATGAAATCATTCCAGCTGATGTAGAAAGCGACTTTTTAAAAGGTGTAGATAAGCTCAAATACCAATCCAACAAAACCGCTAAAGGCGCCAAAAATGGGGAACTCATGACCGTCAAGTTACGCTATAAAAAGCCCGATGGCGATAAGAGTATTTTATTGTCTCATGTACAGTCTAACAAATCATCAAAGCTCCAAGAAAGCTCTGATAATTTCCGTTGGTCAGCAGCGGTTGCAGAATTTGGTATGCTTTTACGGGACTCCGAGTTCAAGCAAGCCTCTAGCTATGAGCAGATCATCGACTTAGCTAAAACGGCTAAAGGTGCGGATGAAGAAGGCTATCGAATGGAGTTTATTCGTATGGTAAGGTCTGTACGAGACCTCAGTGAAACCACCACTGTTGGGAAATGATATGGTAATATCGTGATGTAATGATGTAATAGCTCGAAATATTCATTCACACATTCCCTCATTGAGACATTGACCCATTCGGATAACTAAACCCTTTCAAAAACCATAATCGAGAGTGGCGATAGGGAGATCTCAATAAAATAAGGTCTTCCCGCCCATTCTCCCTCTTGTGCCAAGTGGGTCGTGTTGAGATGTTCTCCTGTTCCGCCAAAGTCTTTGGCGTCACTGTTGAGCACCTCTTTCCAGGTACCGCCAAAAGGAACTCCAAGTCGGTAAGGCCATTTGGTGACCGGTGTGAAATTGCAAATAACAATCACTGGTTTTTCTGGGTCTTCTCCCTTTCTCATATAGGAGAGGAAGCTATTATCAGCATCTCCGTGATCGATCCATTCAAAGCCTTCGTTAGAGAATTGTTTCTCATATAATGCTTTAGAATCATTGTAGTAGGTATTCAAGGCTTTTACCCAATTCTGTACTCCTTGATGGGGCGCATGATCCAATAGCCACCATTCCAAGCCCTTTTCGATACTCCATTCCGAAGTCTGTCCAAACTCTCCTCCCATGAAGAGCAATTTGGTGCCAGGGTGCGTATACATATAGCCAAAAAGTAGCTTTAGATTGGCAAAGCGCTGCCACTCATCTCCTGGCATGCGATCAATAAGTGGACCTTTGCCGTGTACTACTTCATCGTGAGAAAGGGGCAACATGAAATTCTCAGTGAAGGCATAGATCAAACTGAAAGTGATCTCTCCATGATGAAACTTTCGGTGTACAGCATCTCTTTTGAAATAGTTGAGCGTATCGTGCATCCAACCCATCATCCATTTTTGGCCAAAGCCCAACCCACCTGTAAAGGTCGGATGAGATACGCCAGACCAGGCGGTAGATTCTTCGGCAATAGTGACGGCGTCTGGTATCTCTTTATAAACCGTCTCGTTGAATTCTTTGAGGAAAGAAATCGCCTCAAGATTCTCTTTCCCGCCATCCTTATTGGGAATCCACTCACCATCTTCTCTAGAATAATCTAAATAGAGCATCGAGGCTACCGCATCTACGCGCAGACCATCAATGTGATATTTTTCTAACCAAAAAATGGCATTAGATATCAGGAAGTTGCGCACTTCATTGCGCCCATAATTGAAGATAGAGCTTTTCCAATCTGGGTGGAAGCCTTTTCTTGGGTCTTCGTGCTCGTAGAGGTGCGTACCATCGAATTGAGCCAGCCCATGAGCATCGGTAGGGAAGTGGGAAGGTACCCAATCGACCAGTACTCCAATACCTGCCTGATGGCAGGCATCCACTAATACCATGAACTCCTCTGGTGTGCCAAAACGAGAGGTAGGTGCAAAATAACCTGTTAGCTGATATCCCCAAGAAGGGAAGAAAGGGTGTTCCATTACCGGCAAGAACTCTATGTGCGTGAAACCCATTTCTTTGACATAGTCTACCAGCTCTTTTGCTAAATCTTTATAGCTTAGAGACTCTGTGCTATTATTTCTTTTTCTCCAAGAGCCTAGGTGGACCTCATATACGGAATAAGGCTGTGCTTGACCTTCTTTGGCTTTACGGTCTTTCATCCACTGATCATCATTCCATTCGTACTCCAAATCCCAGACTATAGATGCTGTTTTAGGAGGGTTTTCCCAAAATAAAGCATAAGGATCACCTTTCTCTAAATGTTCACCTCTGCTTGCTTCGATATGATATTTATACAGCTCTCCCTTGCCAATGCCTGGTATAAATCCTTCCCAGATGCCAGATTCATCCCAGCGGGGAGCCAAGGCATGCGAGCCCTTATCCCAGTAGTTGAAATTTCCAACAACGGAGACAAATTTGGCATTCGGTGCCCAAACGGCAAAGTAGGTTCCATGTTGACCATCCACTTCAATGGGATGACTACCCATTTTCTCATAAATCCTAAAATGCTTACCTGATTTGAATAAATAAATATCAAGTTCAGTAAAAAGGCTATGGTGTATTACTTGGCTCATAGAGTATGAAATCTTGCTTCAAACAAACTTAAGAAAAAAGTTGATGTGTTGTACACTTATCTGTTGATAAGGGAGATTAAGGAATCAAGCCAATACGTTTTGCACGTTCTTCCCATCTTTTGCGAGCAAGCTCCTGTAAATCTGCTTCGGCATCAACCTCATCGACGATTTCCAAGCCAAGCAAGGTTTCGAAGACATCCTCCATCGTGACAATACCAGATAAGCCGCCAAATTCATCGACTGCAATAGCCAAGTGAGAGCGACTTTTGGTTAAGGTATCGAGTATCTCTGGTAGGACTTTATCCTGATTGACGGCCAGCACCTCTTTCTTTATTTTAGAAAGTGGCCAATCGCCATGCCCTTTGATAATGTTTTCGAATAGGTCATCCTTGAGAATGAGGCCCACCACATTGTCAATGGTATCCTCGTATATAGGAATTCTAGAGAAGCGTAATTTATCTTGGGCATTATAAAAGTCATTAAGACTTTGGTTAGCATCGGCCAGGGTAGCCACTGTACGAGGCGTCATAATGGCCTTGACCGGTATTTTCTCGAAGCGTAATAAGTTGCGAATGATTTCAGATTCATTCTCTGCTAAAGTGCCACTTTCCTCTCCAGCAGAAGCCATTGCCACAAAGTCGAAGCGGGTGAAGATGGCTTTTTCTTTGTCTTTTTTCAGTAGTCTAGTGATGCGCTCACTTAACCAGACAAATGGATGTAAAATCCATAGCAGTATTTTAATGGACTTGACCGTAAATGGAGCCAGTTGTCTCCATCGGTTAGCACCATAAGTTTTGGGAATGATTTCGGAACCGATGAGGATGGCGAGCGTCATTAAAGTAGAAACGATAAACGTGATAGAAATTTCGAAAAATCCAAAAAAAGAAATAGGTCCTTGTTTTTCTCCAAATGCATGCGCTGCCCGCTCACCTACTCCAATCGCACCGACCGTATGTGCAATTGTATTCAAAGTTAAGATCGCCGAAAGTGGCCGGTCAATATCTTTTTTAAATTTTTCTAAATCTTTACCTAATTGACTTCCTTTCTGCTTTTCTGTGTTGATGTAGGAAGGCGTTATACTCAACAACACCGCTTCCCATACCGAGCATAGGAAGGAAAATATGAGAGATAATAGAAAAAATAGAACTAATCCTATCATGTTATTTCTTGCTTTTAATCGCTTCGTAAATCGCTGTATGTATCCTTGGTCGAATGCCCAATGTATAGAGCTTGCGATTCAAACGTGTAGGATACACACGATTCGACATAAAAATAAATAAGAGTTCTGCCTCGGGGTCTGCCCAGGCAAAAGTGCCTGTATAGCCACTATGACCAAAGCTTGCTGCACTGGCAGCTTCCGCTACCGAACTACTGGCTTTGTTATAATCGATGAGCGGCTTATCAAAACCTAGGCCGCGTCGATTATTATCATCACAATATTGGCAGCGCGTGAACTCCTTGACAGATTCGGCTGCAATATAGCGTTCTCCGCCGTATTCGCCACCATTTAAATACATCTGAAATAGTTTTGCCAAATCATTGGCCGAACTAAAGAGGCCCGCATTGGAAGAAAGCCCTCCCATCATAGCCGCGCCTTCGTCATGTACATTGCCGTGTATTTGAGTCATCCGAAAAAAAGTGTCTCTTTCGGTAGGGATGATTCTTTCTTTGGGGAATTCTCTTAGTGGATTAAACCCTAAAGTAGTCGCACCCAAAGGCTGATAGAAGTAATAATCAAGTGCAGCTTCGTAAGACTTGCCAGAAGTTCGAGCTACATAATCTGGTAGTAAATAGAATAGCAAGCCCGAGTAGACGTAGCCTGGCTCTTCATTAAGGGGCGATTTCTTGATCGCTTTCATCATTTTTTCTTGATAATCGCGGTGCTGCCACAAATCATCCGCTACGTAAATATTATAATCAGCACTTGAATCTCTACTAAAGGTTTTCTTTCGGAATTGGAAGTCATTGATCCGTTCGTTATCCCATTTTTTGTTCCAAGGATATTTCGGATGTTTTTTGAGTGTGCCTTTCCAGTAGGGAATCCAGGGGCGCAGGCGGGCATTGTGCGCTAGCATTTGCCGGAAGGAAAGGTCACCTTTGTTACTCCTTTTTAAGGCGGGGAAATAATCAGCAAGACTTGCTTCCAAATCAAATCGTCCTTGGCCATGTCTTTTCATGAGGTAGGGTAGGGAGCTACTCACTTTGGTGACAGAGGCGAGGTCGTATATGTCGTCGAGCTGTACGGCCTTCTTTTTATCATAGGTATGGTAGCCAAATGCCTGGTGATAAATGATATTCCCTTTATAAGCTACCAGTACTTGTGCACCTGGAAAAGCCTGCTGGTCTAGTCCCTCCTGAATAATCGCCTGTATGCTATCTTCGAGCAATTGACCGTCCACCTCTAGTGCTTGGGCTGGTGCAAAACCCAGGCGCTTTTGACTAGGCATGAGGCCTGTTTTATCGAAGCCTCCAAAAATGGTTTGCGCCGCTAAGCTTTGTCCCCAAGTACTCAGTGGTGCCTCAATGGAAGCGCCAATGGGTGGCAAAGCAGTCCAGGCTTGTCCCTCAAAATCAGGATCTCTAAAAATAGCTAAGACACTATTTTGAGAACGAGAATGGCGGATTACATTTTTGATTTTCTGACTTTTTTTAGCCAGTTCTGAGGTTGGTAGGGCGAGGATCGTGAAATTGTATAGGAGATTGATATCTGCAACAATATTCTCGGTGGTTTTCTCCTCGCTCACTTCGATTTGATCCACTTCGATATAGGCATGGAGTGTCTTGAGAAAGGTAGAGAAATCATAACCTTCAGGCGTGATAACTGCCACTCTAAGGGTGTCTAATCGTTGGAGCGGAAGCAGATCATTATTACTTAGAATATTGACTTGCTCAGCAGTAGATCGGTAAATGTTCGCTAGCTCATCTTGCCCAAGTAAAGGAATAAGCAAGCCAATAAAGGCCCAACTTAACAGGTATTTTTTTATCATTACAATCGGATTCAAATCAGTACAAATGCATAATTCCAAGCTTAAAATAGGAAATTTAATTCTTCTAGGAATAGCCTTGTTGTTTTCTTCGTGCAGCTCTAGCAAAATTTTGAGCCGCAAAGAAGTCAAAACCATAGAAGAACAATTCGAAACTTCACCAGTATTCTCTAAGATTTTCACTGGATTCGCGCTTTACGATCCCAGCACTTCAATGATGTTGTATGAGCAGGCGGCCGATAAATATTATACACCAGCCTCCAACACCAAGCTGTTCACTTTCTACGCCAGCCTTAAGGTGCTTGGCGATAGTATGCCTTATTTGCGCTATCATGAGCGGCCTGGTTTAGCCTTGATACAAGGAACTGGCAACCCGATGTTTTTGCATCCAGACTTCAATGAAGATAGTCTGGTATTGAACAAATTGTACGAATTCCAAGATCGGGTTTATTACAATTATGATAATTACAAAGACAAGCGTTTTGGTCCTGGATGGTCTTGGGCAGATTATGCCTATTCTTATCAGGTAGAAAAAACACCCTTCCCCATGTATGGCAATATCGTGCGGTTTGAAGCCGATACAACGGCAGAAGGCTTTAAGTCTTCTCCTGAATTTATGGGCAAGGTCACTTTTTATGATGGTGCTTTAGATCAATACGAGTTTCCGATGATCCTCCGGCCAGAGTTTAAAAACAACTTTGCGTATAACGGACAAGCCAAATCGGGGGATTATTTCGCCTACGATCGCCCCATGTATGCAGTCAATGAGCAGGTAGCTGGAATGTTAAGTAAGGTATTGGAGCGCAATGTGAATGATACCTACTATACTACCGATACGACCATACAGTACGAAACCATTTATGGACCTGTACCAGATACTCTGTATAGGAAATTCATGCGATCTAGTGACAATTTCATCGGGGAGCAATTACTACTGTTATGCTCTGCAAAATTATTTGATGGCGAGCTTTCGAGTGCCAAGGTTATAGACTATGTGGTAGACCAATATATGCAGGATTTGCCTGATCGTCCTAGATGGGCTGATGGGTCCGGCCTCTCGCGCTACAACTTATTCACACCCAGGAGTATAGTGGCTTTATTGGATAAAATGTATAAAGAATATCCCCAAGAGTGGCTGTTTGATGTATTGCCCAACGGAGGCAAAACGGGTACGATTCGAAACTGGTACGGTGGTAAAGGAGAACCTTATGTTTTTGCTAAAACAGGTACGCTGAGCAACAAACACTGCCTAAGTGGCTATATCAAAGCCAAGAGTGGTAAGGTCCTAATTTTTAGCTTTATGAATAATAATTATATAGGAAGTTCTACTCCAGTAAAAAAGGAAATGCAGCGGATGCTGGAGTATATTTATGAGAACAATTAGTATAAGGTTATAAGTTGATAAGTTTATAGGGTGATTGAGGCTCTTTCTATCCTAATAAACTTATCAACCTGCCTTTGCCGTCTGCGTACGCTGTAGCTCTAGCGGAAGCATGCAGGCAGGCTCATAACCTAATAAACTAAACCTTAATGCTCTCCACTGGACTCTTTCTGGCAGCATAGATCGCCTGAAAGCTCACCGTCAGGAGGGTGATTAGTAAAGTAGCACCTACTGCGATCAAGAAAATACTGATGCCAATACTCGTTCGGTATTCATAGTTTTGTAACCAATTATGCACGCCCCAATATGCAAGTGGGATACCTATACCACAAGCAATTAAAACGAGTAGAATAAAATCTTTAGAGAGCAATTGCCATAGATTGCTGACGCTGGCTCCCAATACTTTTCGGATGCCAATTTCTCTGGTGCGTTGTGCAGCAGTATAAGCAGCCAAGCCGAATAGGCCTAAGCAGCTAATGAGAATAGCCAATATGGCAAATATGTTAGAGAGTTGTCCAATCCTTTCTAAGCGAGCAAATTTTTTACCATAAACTTCATCTGCAAACTCCACATCAAATGGCACGTTAGGGCCTATTTCTGCAAAAACGGCTTTGCATCTTGCTAAGGCTTCTTTAGTAGGAAGTTCAGGATTTAATTTCATAAAAATGAAATTGGTATTGACCGTATAATCCATGATGTAAATACTGGGAATGGCCGGCTCAAAGGGCGACTTCATGGTCATATCTTTGACCACACCAATGACGGGATGCTCCCGCCCTCCATGCCATCGAATAGGCGTCCCGACAGGTTCGTCTAAATTCATATATTTTACAGCGGATTCGTTGATAATATAGGCGATCGAATCCGTTTTAAAATCCCGAGAAAAATCCCTGCCTTGGGTGAGTTCCCAACCAACGGTATTGCCGTAATCGTGGGTGATGAAGATGGTTGCAAAATCATTATTGTCTTTCTCTGATTTACCAGACCATGAAAATCCGCCATTTGTATTCCAGATGCCGGTCATAGGACTAGAGGAGGTAGCCATATCTTCTATGGCGCCATTGGCTATCAATTGATTGCGAAGGGTATGGTACTTTCCTTCAAAATCAGTGGTAGAGAGTTCCATCATGATCCTACCTTCTTGCTGGTAGCCCAGATCGCGGTTTTTACTAAACTGAATTTGTCGTTGTACCGCAATAGTGCCAATGATCAAGACAATAGATATGGTGAATTGCACCACCACCAATGTTTTACGGAATAAAACAGAAGGTTTTCCATCTACTTTTAAGCCTTTGAGAATATTTACAGGTTTGAAACTAGATAAGTAAAAAGCAGGGTAGCTTCCTGCCAGGAAGCCAGTGATCAATAAACAGGCCAAGCAGATCATCCAAAATAAGACACTGCTAAAGGGGAAGACAATTGAGGTATTGGCTATTTGATTAAAGGCGGGCAGCAGAGCTATAGTCGCCACAATAGCTAAAACAAAAGCTATAAAGCTGATTAAATAAGACTCGGTCAGGAATTGATTGACCAATTGGTTGCGCATGGAGCCTAAGGACTTGCGTACACCTATTTCCTTCGCCCTCCGTTCTGATTGAGCAGTGCTGAGGTTCATAAAATTGATACAGGCAAGTAGCAAGACAAAGAAACCTATAATGCCAAATAAGTACACATATTGAATCAACCCTCCTTTTTGCTGGCCCTCGGTCCACTTAGATCGCAAATGCCAATTCGCCATTGGTTGTAATATTATTTTTGGCTGTAAAGCTTGGTACCCTGATCCAACATTGTCGTACACTAGGTTCTCTATCCTAGATTGGACGCTCGTCCACTTGGCATTTGAGGCTATCTGGGTGTAGCACAAATAAGAATTATCGTCCCAGATTTGCTCGTCTCTAGCTCTTTTTACCCAAGAGTAGCTATTGACATAGAGTTGCCAAGGAGCAATGAAATCCAAGTCATCCCAGCTAGAATTGACTGGAAAATCTTCGTAAACACCAGTGACCTGTACGCTGAGTTCATTGTCAATGATCATGCTTTGTCCCATGGGGTCTTGCTCACCAAAATAGACTTGGGCAGCAGAGGCTGAAATGAGAATAGAACCTGGTTCATTTAGACCATCGCGGCTTCCCTTAATCATGTTGAGGGAGAGCATGTGAGGCCCCTCTATGTCCATGTATTGCCCTTTTTTAGTCAAGACTTTTTGGTCTCTACTGAGGATGTGTTTGCCTGGCCAGTTGGCCATCACGATGTATTCAAAATCATCGCCATAATTCTCTTGAAGTTGAGATCCTACCGTAATTGGAAGCACAGCTTGTGTTTCGATATTTTCTTCGAAGTCAATACGAAGAAACACTTGAGCAATCCGATCGTGGTTGATAAAATTTTTGTTGTAGGAGAATTCATTGTTGATCCAGAGACCAATCAGTATGGCGATAGTCATCCCCATGGCTAATCCTCCAATATTGATCAGGGAGAAACGCAAGTTTCGCCAGAGGTGGCGAAAACCAATTTTTAAATAATTGCGATACATGTCGTAAAAGTTTGTGTCGAGTGATTGAATGTTTTTTAGCGCAAATGGGCGTAGGTAATTGAGCATTTGGTACCAATATTTTCTTCGGGCTGCTCGGTATCCTTTTTGATCTAGTGTTTTATAAAACTGTTCTTCCAGGTCGCCAATAATTTCTTCTACCAGTTCCTTTTTCAGGAGGAACTCCAAGATGCGTTCGGCTCTTTCGGGTGGATATTTGTGATTGGTTTTATGCATATTTCATGGAGGGCTTTTCCATCCTTGCTGCTTTCTGAAATCAGAAGCCAACAGTATTAAGAAGGATGTTTAGTACAAGGTCAATTTAAAATTCCCAAGATTGAAGCCAGGGAACTGCTGCCATAGGGAGATTTTAAAATCTCTAGCCTCTTTGAGTACTTGTTCTCCAATTGCAGTGATGGCGTAAATGCGTTTTCGGCGACCACCACGGGTGGCTGAAGGCTTGCCCATCTCAGATTCTAAAAAGCCTTTTCCTTCTAGCCGACTGAGTGTAGAATGCACAGAACCAATGGATACTGCTCTTTTGGTTTGCGCCTCAAACTCTTCACTAATGCGCAAGGCGTAGGCTTCGTCGCCTAGTATGCCTACTAATAGGAGGATAACTTCTTCAAATTCACCTAACCGAGTTTCTTTCATATGCTACTTAATTGTAGAACAAATATAAGCGCTTTTTTTGATTAGTTCTACAATTTAGTATAAAATAAATTCTAGCATCTCTTGAAGGAGTCGAACTGATAGGATTTTTAGAGGAGTATGGGACAAAAAAAATGCTAGTTGGAAGCATCCAACCAGCAGTGCAAAAGAGGAGTCAATCAGGATAAAAATTTCATTGGGGTTTAGTTGTCAATTTGTTTAGTCTATCCGAAAAAGTGTATCGACCGCATAGCTTTTGTAGATCCTATTACGATCAGGATTTTAAGGCTCATTTCGTCTGGGCTGTTGTATAAATGGGGTTCATTTCCTTTGACAATTCAAAGATAGAGTAGGCCAGTGACAGTTTGTGTCAATGGTAAAAAAGAGTAAGAAAATGATTTTTAAAGGAATGGATATCTGCTGACTTGTTTTCTCAAATGTTCTACCAAGCCTTGTGGTCCTAGCACTTCGACCTCACCGGGTAGCCCTAGTATAAAACGAGAAACGCCTCGCCAATCTCTTAAGGGTGGTTGAAAAAGGTAGCCGGAGGATTGTTCCTCCAAATACGCTTTACTTTCGGGAAACTCTTCGATGAGCAGGCGATAGGCGCGCTTGCTTAACAATAATTTAGCTTCTAGCCATTCAATACCCGTGAAACCAAAAATATCTACAGGCATGGCTTCGTGTTCATTTTGAATAGACTCATAGAGTAGCTCCACGTCTTGGATGCGATCTATTTTAAATTGTCGTTCCTGTTGGGCCTCCAAATCGTAAGCCATCAGATAGGTGAAACCTTCGTCGAAGTGGATGGGTTCGATATAACGATCACTTATTTTTTGACTGGAAGCGGAGTAGTATTTGAGCAGCTTCACCCTCAACTGCTGCTGGATGGCATCGCTCAACCTTTGCACTAGCTGGTACGTTTGTACTTTGGTTAGGTTGCTAGCAACGGGTATCTTTGATTCAATAGAGTTGAGTTTGGCAAGGATTTGCCCTACGAGCGGATGGTCTGGTGCAATCTGTTGTAAGGTGTCCTGGATGTAATAAGCCTCGTCGGGATCTAATAGATTATCACGTTTTTGATCAGCTTGATGCATGATAAAATAGCGGTTCTGATTATCTTTATCAATGAGATAACCGACTTCACCCAAAAAATCCAAATAGCGATAAATGGATCGGGGTGTCGTATCTAGGAGTTTTCCTAATTGAGGTACCGTTTTATAGGGTCGAGTATTAAGTAATCGAATCAAACGGAAAACCCGGAGTAGTTTCTGCTGGGATGCCATAATTGAAGGGTGTTTAGAGTCGTCTTCAAAATAAAAGATTTATAATTAACTTTTAAGAAAAACCTAGCCTTATTTCAAATCGTAGCAGTGAAAAGGGCTAATCAAATTATTACCTAGGTATGCTTTGGTAGGCAGACATCACTACACCATTACATCGCTACATCACAACATCACAACATAATTTGACAACTCAGGATTACAAAACAATAGCAGATACTGTACCAAAGCAGCCGGGTGTCTATCGCTTTATCGGCGAAGAAGACGAAATTCTTTATGTCGGTAAAGCCAAAGTTTTGCGCAATCGAGTAGCTTCCTACTTTGGCGAGCGCAAAGGGCGCGCGCACCGTACACGCGTTATGGTCAAGAATGCCAAGCGCTTGGAGTTTACTATTGTAGAGACTGAGTCCGATGCTTTATTGCTAGAAAATACTTTAATCAAAAAGTATCAACCTCGGTATAATGTAATGCTAAAGGATGGGAAGTCCTATTCCTATATTTGTATAAAAAAGGAGCGATTTCCTAGGGTGTTTATCACACGTAGAGTGATTAGAGATGGCAGTACTTATTTTGGGCCTTATACCTCTAAATTTCGGCTGAAGATTATCCTGGATTTGATTAAACAATTATTCCCGCTACGCACCTGTACTTTTAATCTTTCCGAATCGAATATTGGTAAAGGTAAATTCAAAGTGTGTCTGGAGTATCATATCAAAAACTGTAAAGGCCCCTGTGAGGGATTAGAAGCAGAGGAAGATTACAATAAAAAAATTGATCAGGTCAAAAATATCCTCAAAGGTAACTTTGCGGGTGTTGTCCGGCATTTTAAGGAAGAAATGCAGACCCATGCGATGAATTTGGAGTTTGAGAAAGCCCAGCAGATCAAGGACAAATTATCAGCATTCGAGGACTACCAAAGCAAATCTACAGTGGTCAGTAATACCATTCGGGATGTCGATGTTTTCAGTATTGCTAGTGATGAAAAGGAAGCCTACGTCAACTATATGAAAGTGGTGAACGGCGCCATCATTCATACGCATATCCAAGAACTGGTCAAAAACCTGGACGACGATAGTGAAGGGGATTTACTATCCTTTGTTATTCCTGAATTAAGAGAGCGATTCAATAGTTTGGCTCCAGAAATTATCGTACAAGAAGAAATTCCCTACACCGAAGAGGATGTAAAAATCACGGTTCCTAAAATTGGAGATAAAAAGAAGCTCCTTGAGCTTTCTGCCAAAAACGTGAAGTATTACCTGCTCCAAAAGCAGAAACAGGAGATCAATAAAATCAAAAAGCAGACTTCTGCGGAGCGCATTCTGACTACCCTCAAAAACGATCTGCAAATGGATCGCTTGCCCGTGCATCTGGAGTGTTTTGACAACTCCAATATTCAAGGATCTAACCCAGTGGCTTCCTGTGTGGTCTTTAAAAATGCCAAACCTTCCAAAAAAGATTATCGGCATTTTCATATCAAAACAGTAGAGGGGCCCAATGACTACGCTTCTATGGAGGAGGTCGTTTATCGCCGTTATAAAAGATTATTAGAAGAGGAGCAGCCTCTTCCACAATTGATCGTCATTGATGGCGGAAAAGGGCAATTAAGTGCGGCGATGAATAGCATTATAAAATTAGATCTTCAGGGCCGTATAACAGTTATTGGTATTGCCAAGCGCCTGGAGGAAATCTTTTTCCCTGGCGATCCTTTACCCTTATATATTGATAAAAAATCAGAGTCTTTAAAACTCATTCAGCAGGCTCGTAACGAAGCACACCGCTTTGCCATAACTTTCCATCGGAATCTCCGCTCCAAGGATTTTACCAGTACAGAACTGACGGAAATACCTGGTATCGGTGATAAAACGGCCCAAAAGCTGCTTTCTGAGTTCGGCTCTGTTAAAAAGATCAAAGAAG
>JBELML010000103.1:0-23821 GCA_042095835.1 Saprospiraceae bacterium | reverse complement strand
ACAAATAACAGTAATTATTCAATAATCTGTCAACTGTTTTTAGGAATAGACACCCTGTCTCAAGTTCTCCCAGTCTCAAGGTCCCAAGTCCCAAAATCACTCCCCCCTCTCCAATTCCGCCCAATCCGACTCCGCTGCAATATAGCCAAAAGCGGCCCAGCTATCTTTCTCTAAAATAGCGGCAAGTCGTTCCTTTGCGGCAGCAATATCTCCATTATATTGGTACCAATTGGCAATAGCATAAGCTAGCGCATCATTGGCAGGCGCATCGCCCTGGTCACCAAGTGCTGCTTCTTCGATCTCCCCTTTATAGAAAAGGCAAGCTTGGTGATAGGCCATATTTTCGATGATGTCCATATCTGCTGTGATGTCCTTCAAATAGAGGTTGGCTTGTTCTTCTTTCCCCATTCGACGGGCGATCATATAGAGCCAGTGCGTGGCTGAAACGACATTATCAGGCATGGTAGAGGTAGCCAGGCATTTCTGATAAGCATCCAATGCATTAGGCATATCTTGCTTCAGATAATAGGCTAGGCCGAGGTGATAATAAATATTACCGTGCAAGGTACTCACAGGTATATTCCGGGCATTAGGCATGCCGTCTGGCTCAAATTGGTTGACGGTCCCTTCAGTTAAAGCTTCTGCTTTTTTAAAATCCTCGATAGCTTTATCTAATTGCCTAGTGCTGATGTAGCGATGGCCCCGATGCCGGTATAGTCGCGCTTGTCGTGGATAGCGTTTCAGTCCTTGAGAATAAATACGAATGGCCTCCTCGTAATTCCCCATATAGGCAGTGAAGCGTCCCATCCAGATGATATTATCGATCTGAGTAGAATCTTCCTGGTAAGTTGCCTTGCGTTTGAGGTAGCGCTCAATGAGTGCTTCGGAGGGTTCGGCAGCATACAAAGGCTCCCCCAAAAGAGAAGTGGCTTGTGGTTGTTTGATAAAGTCTGTCAGGTTTTCAAGCTTGGGTTTTTCTTCTGTAGCGCTAGGCTGGCAAGCACAAACCAAAAAGAGTAGTAAGAAGACAAAGCGGTGCATATTTTCAATAGTTGGTTGATCTAATTTAGGAAATATACCCATTTTCTTCAGGCTAGCACAAAAAAGTGGCCGCCTTAGCTATTTAAGACAACCACTATTTCTTAGATATTTAGCGATATAATACGCTATCTATTTACGTTGAAACGACCTATTTTAAGCTTCTACAAACTCAATCAAATCTTTCATCGTAAATTTTCCATTGTTCGCTAAGTTCGGTAGCCAGTTTCTATTCGAACCCAGAAACGAACCCTCATCAAGTTCTAATAGGCCGTATAAAACTTCTCCGACTATTCTACCACCCATAGGCCCGAGTCCTTCTCCAGGTACACCATCTCGACCTAGTTCTCCACCTTCTACTAGGATATAAAACCAAAGTGGAATACCGCTTGATAAATCAATGTTTTGGTTTCTAATTAAATCCTGTGCCGTATCTACTACTCTGTTAATATCAGCTTGGTCGATCTCCATACAATTGGCTACGGTCTGGCCTGAAGGCAGTAGAAAGCTATTACCTCTTCTCAAATTCCGCGTCGCTAATGATTTCTCTTCAGCTGGAACGGCAGGAGGTAAAAAGGGCAGACTAAGTAGTTCTGAAGATAATTTGATGTCGAGTTTAGTCGCCAATTGATGACTTCCGTTGATATCAAAGAATTGGCTCCACTCCACAATTTGATCCGTACTCGTCACCTTGGAAAAACCGCCACCAATGGCAGTTGAGAATAAATCATGTTCCTGTCCTCCAGCCCGTAACCTTAGCTTTTGTGGGATCATAGAATGACCAAAGCGATAGGCTGCTACAGAAAACTCTACAGGCATAAATGGCCGATCATGTGGTCGGTACCATTGTCTACCTTCAGCAATGATCGTATTGATTAGGTTTTGGCCAATGATGGTTGGTAAAAATTCGTGTAGAATAATCCACTGGTAGTGCCAAACGGCAGCTTTTCTTGCCTCTTCATAAATCTCAGCATCTGAATGACCTGCAAGCTCGCCAGCAGCTAACTGATCATAGATTTTATTATAAAATCGAATAAATAGCAACTGCATTTGAGAGATAATTCTATTCTCATCATTTCTTGGGTCCCCAATAATGGCTTTGCCCTGCCCATTACGTGCGAGATCTTCTCTTTCGAGATTAGCAGCCTGCTGGAGGTTCCTATTCGTGGCACCAGTGATGAGTTTTAAAGAATCGGCTTCGTAGAGAAAAGGCTCATCCTCTGGTCCTTCTCCAAAAATACAATCCAGGTCTAAATTGGGTGTTCGGAAGTTTTCAATTTGACTAGGATCATTGACTTGGTTAAAACGAGATTCCGTGTCTAGGGTAATATCGTGGTCAATGAATTGACCGAGAAAGATCATACCCAATGGTACTGTTTGGGTTAAGTCCTTATTCCCCATGCTATCCATGACGCCTCCTAACTTTCCTAATTCTATTAAAGCATTAGGATTGGAATATAATGGACTCACCGCGTGGCTAGATCTGAACAATCGTCCGAATCGTCCTTCTCTTTCATACTCATAAGAATTAGGACTGCAAAGATGATTCATTGAATGCCGCTGGCGAATACCGTGATGTTTCTGATTTGACATGATATCGAGTTTTAGTTGACGATTTTGATTCTTGAACAAGGCTACTAGGCATACAGGAGTACACTGTGGCTAATAGACTTTTATGGAAGAGAAAGGATTTGTGAAGCAAGTGCAGAAAACGATGTAGAAAATAGTCTGATTAAGAAAAACGCACTCAAAAAAGAAAGAAGAGATTGCCTTTCGGCAACTCTCCTCCCATTACGTAATGACTTACTATACTAGCGGTAAGTGGGATTTAGGTCAAGAGGAAAAAATTCTACAGTTCAAAAGGTTCGGTTAAATGGGATCATCATAGGAATATAGGTTTGCTGTTTTTATGTTACGGTGTCAAACGAAATAATCATTTTGATGGACCAAAGTTCAGGAATCTACTTAGACGGCACAAGTTATCTTTGGTTAACACCTTGGCTAGCGCTATCGAAAGTTATCACTTCCTACGATTTATAAGGCAAAAGATGTAAAGCAGCTATTTTTTAAGTAATTTTCTATCGTCATTTACCAACCCTTCAAAACAATTACAACCATGTTTGGCATTTTTTCTAGGATAAGAGCCACCATCAAAAAAGAGCTAAGAGAGGAATTAACCCATTATATTAATAAAGTCCTCAAACCAGATCTCAAAGCAGAAATTCTTGATGAAATCGGAGAAGGTGGCGGTAGACCACCTTTTATTGGGATCAAGTACAGTAGCAAGGACATCAAGCAGCTACTTCAGGATGGCGCGGCAAAAGCATCAAATGGGCAAAAATTTGCAGGCTTGGCTTTCTCCTTAGAACCGCTGTCTAAAGAGAAAAGATTACAGATCGATTGGGTCTATTTTGATGCCAGCATTCCGACCTTTTTTAAAGTCCTACCTGAGGTCGATCAACCCCAACCATTAGGGATATGGAAAATGACTAACCGTCACGATGATTTCCTCCGTTCTTCTGAACAGCAAGCCAAAATCGAGTCTGTCAAAGCTTCTGATTTGGAATATTTTAAAGAAGATTTTGGATTTGCCTATTTTAACGAACAGGAGTTAGATATTCTATCTACCGCTTTCGAGAATCTTATTTTCTCTGGAGGCAGTGTCCGCTATGGGAGGACAGCACTACAAGAGTGGAGCCCCAGTGACCCCAAGCTGATTAAGCAACTCAAAAGAGGTAGCTTCACGCTGAAGGTAGAGGGTGATCAAATACGTGGATTGCAACAACAATCATCTGCTTCTACAAGAAACATTACCACGAGTAGTAGAGGTAAAAACGTGGGAATCATGTATGCTAGAGTAGGCGGAGAATGCCCCATCCCTTGGTATGAGAACTAAAATATGACCTCAAAAACACCTAGTTAAAACCCGTGATATTTTAAGGTAAAGAAATGCTAATATGTGGCATTGTTGAAAGACTGTTCAAACTTTAACAGATTGATAAAAGTCAGGTACTTAACTATCATTTTAGTGCTCTGTTTACTGCAAGTCGTACTTGCCTTAACTACTCATGCCCAGTCCCCAGATTTTTCTTTCCAGCACATATCCAAAGCGGAGGGCTACTATCTTACCGATGAATCTTTTCCTAGTTATATCAATAAAGATAGTCGAGGTTTTGTATGGATAGGGTCCGTCAAGGGCATCAATCGTTTTGATGGCTTGCAAATCAAGACCTACCAGGAAGCCAATTTCAAGTCCCTTAGAGAAAGCATCCAGAGTGATTTCTTAGAGGATAAGCATGGAGACATGTGGTTTACTACAGGCCAATCTCTGCACCAATACCAACGCCATACCGACTCCATATATAGTTATCAATTTCTCGACGCTGAGGGCGAATCCCAAATTACAGGTCGACTACAGAGCCTTTTATCTAGAGCAAGACAATCATCGTCTTTGGTTAAGGGCTGAGAATAATATCCTTTCGGTTAATTTAGCTGATCCCACAGATTATATTCACCTTCCAATCCAAACTCAAGGCTACTTTTTCAAAGTATCCACCAATACAGCGGGCGAAGTTCAGAAAATTTATGCTTTCCCCTGGTTAGCTGCTCCAGGTTTTGAAGTATTCGAGAGGCAAGCGACAGGTCAGTGGACCCAACAGACCTTTGGTCAAAAAATCAAAGGATTTAAAGCTACTCAAATCGTACAATACCAGGAGGATGAATTCCTCGTACTTACTGATGGCTTCGGTTTAGTTCCTTTTGATGGTAAGCAGCTTTATCTCGATCGGAAAATAAGGCCATCTGGTTTGGATAAATTGGCTTGTATCGATGCTGTAATGATCGATAGTACCTATCTATTGGTAGCTACTCGTAATCAGGGCCTATGGCTTTATAATTTATCCAATCAATCCTTCATCAAAAACTGGGTTCATACTCCTGAACAAAACACTAGCTTGGCCTCCAATCTAATTTTGGGACTCCATTATGATGATTATCAAAATCTATGGGTGGGCTTATTGAATTCCGGTGTAGATTATTCGGTCCAGGGCGAGCTAGCCTTTCAGCATCCTAGGTATCCAATACCTAATGGACGTTTAAATATTACCAGTGTTGTCCAATCTATATCCGGCGAGATCTGGCTTTCTACCAAAAATAATGGTGTTTTCCTTTTTGATCAAACAGGAGCGCTTCGACAAACTTTTTCTCAGGCCCCTGAGCTGGAGGAGACGGCCTTGACGGGCCTCAAAAAACTGAGTACCAACCATCAGGGACAAATACTAGGTATTAGCAGGGAATATATACTTCAGTATGATCAAGAAAAGAAGCAATGGAAACGGCGGCTTGAGCTTTCAACTGATCCTATTATTGATATTCATCCTTTATTTTTTTCGCAGCAAACGGTGGTTAAAACCGTGCAGGGCTTGGCCATACTCCAATGTCCTCCATCTGGTGAATGTATTACAAAACCCATACCTGAGCTACTTAGCTATAAAGGCCTTGACGTTGGTATAGTTCATGAAAATAGCAACCAAGACTTATATGTTCCTTTTCAAAAAAGAGACCTCCTCTGGTTCAAAAAAGAGCAGGGTGCTTACCAAGCTCCTATAACTATTCCCATAGGTGCCGAAGTTTTTTGTTATTACAATGATGAGGAAAATAAAGTCTTGTGGCTAGGCACCTCAAAAGGGGTAATGCAACTAACAGCCGAGCAAAAAGTGGTCTCTCCTTTTAGCAAAAATTGGGAAATCGGGCAAGTCAATGTGCATTCCATCCAGGAAGATGCAGATAAAAACCTGTGGATTGCCACTACCAATGGTCTATGGAAATTTGATCAGCAAGACCAGCAACTCTTTTTCTTTGGCCAAAAAGATGGATTAATGGGCGAAGACTTTAGTATCTATAGCCAATATTTAAGCAAAAACAAACTGCTCTGGCTAGGACATAAAGAAGGCCTTACTTTTTTCGATCCTAAAGAAATAAACCCCTACCCTCATCCACCACAAGTCCATATCGACCAACTCTTAATCAACAACATCCCCTACCAAGGTGATACCGTCGTTAGCGAAGCAAAAAACATCCATTTAAATTACCTCGAAAACGACCTCTCTTTTGACCTTGTCGCTGTTGGTTATCACCAACAAGCCTACAATCGACTACGCTACCTCCTGCACAACTATGACACCGAATGGACTACCATCATGAATGGAGGGTCTGCCAAATATAATAACCTACCACCTGGAGATTATCGTCTAGACATCATCGCGATCAATGCCAATGGTGTAGAATCATCCCTGCGATCTTTGTCGATCAACATCCAGCCGCCGTTTTGGGAAACCCTCTGGTTCAGGTTAAGTGCTTTGGTGTTTATCATTGGTATTATTGCTTTATTGATTCGGTATTTTGTTCAAAAGAAATTGCGCGAAGAAAAAATTGCCAGAGATCAGGAGCGTGCCTTACACGAGGAGCGCAACCGCATTGCCGATGATCTACACGATGAGCTAGGAAGAGAACTTTCTGATATCAGCGCAAAGTCTATTGATCTGCTCTACGAAGAAAATGAGGAGAAGAAAACTAACCTCGTATCTGAAATATCACAGCATGCCAATATCTCCTTAGATAAAATGGAGGAAATCTTATGGATTCTTGAAAGTGATTTTACGCCCCTGGATATCATGCTCGAAAAAATAGAACTCGATATCCGAAAGTATATGGCAGGCCGAAACATGGAATTGACTATTCTTATTCCAGATGACCTCCCGTCTCTCCCACTGGGCCGCGCTTTTCGCAATAATTTGTTGAGAATTTCTAAAGAAGCCATGCACAACATTGTCAAATATGCACAAGCAAGGCAAGTCGACTATCAAGTTCAGATCGATCAGGATAGCCTACATCTATTCATTGCCGATAATGGCGTAGGTATGGACCTCAATAGCGCCCAAGGGAAGGGCAGAGGTCTCAATAGTATGCGCAAAAGAACCGAAGAACTGAAAGGTGCCTTTGATATTCAATCTGCCTTAGGAGCAGGAACAAAAATCAATATCAAACTCCCTATACAAGCAAACCAACCCGTAGAGTGACTTTTGCTATCCAAAGTTATCTTTCAGAACTAAAACCCATCAGTTATATTTACTACTGACGAAAAATCGCAGAATTCTGTCAGTATGCATAAATCACTATTCATCTACCAAAGCTTACTCTTCTGCCAGAGCTTTATCCGGTGGCGGAAGCCTCTGGCGAAAGACTCCACGTATGCGAGGAGCGGAGGTAGACATTACCACAACATATACCACAGTATGGAAAACCGAAAAATCCAAGTCGGTATCGTAGAAGACGATCCACAGAAACTCCAAATGCTAAAAGAGAAAATCAACCAAACGGAAGATTTACAGTGCAAATGCAGTTTCAATAACGCTGAAGATGCCTTGATCAGCCTTCCAAAGCTCAACCCTGAAATCGTCATTATGGATATTGGATTACCTCATATGAATGGTGTAGAGTGTATGTTCCGAGTCAAACGAAAATGCCCCGATATGGCTTTTATTATGTTCACCGTATTCGCCAAAGATGAGAACCTCTTCGATTCTTTGCGATTTGGTGCCGAAGGCTATGTCTTAAAACGAGAGGGTGCCCACGGTATCATTCGTGCAATTCGGAATTATTTCGAGGGCGGCGCGCCGATGTCTCCAGAAATAGCACGAAAAGTATTAAAAAGCTTCCGTCCGGGCAATACCGAAAACCTCACACCTCGTCAAATTGTCATTCTCGAAGAGCTCTGTAAAGGCTTACAGAACAAAGAAATTGCTGCGCGCTTGTTCATCACAGAAGGATCTGTAAAAGTCCAATTGGCTAGAATCTATAAGAAGCTAGAGGTCAATAATCGAGTAGAGGCGATCAATAAGTTTCAGGGGCGCTAATATCCCTTTGACCAGCACTGCACTTTTCTCAAAATTTTACCGATATTCGTTTTTCAACGATTCTTCTATGCATCCAACTTTATCGAATATCGACTACCGAGCCTTCCCTATCTTTAGGGGATTTGAGCAAGATCAAATCAGGGTGATCCTATCGGAGTCTACCGTCAAAGAGTTGGAGCAGGGAGCTACCCTTTTCGAGCCTGGGCAGGACAACGACACCCTCTATTTACTCATCGATGGAGAGCTACGTATCATCATTGAAAATGATGGTAGCAAGGCTACCTTTCCCATCCTTCCTGGAGAATTCGTGGGGGAAATGTCTATTGTCTTAGAGCGCCCCATCTCCGCATTAGGTGTATGCCATCAAGCAAGTACCGTCCTGCTGATCCCCGAGCGAACTTTCTGGGGACAAGTATTGATGACCCGCAAAGGCTTCCGCAACCTAATGGCCACCATGGCAAACCGACTCCAACGTACCAACCACGCCCTCATCCAGGAAATGGAGGAACAACTCAAGTATAAACAACTAGAAAAAGAGCTGGAAACCGCTGGTAAAATTCAATCCGGCATTGTACCCAATGGTGCCAACCTACTTCCATTGGCGCCTGCCCTTGATGCTCATGCTATCATTAAGCAAGCTCGCGAAGTGGGTGGCGATTTTTATGATGCCGCTCTAGTAGACGAGGATCGCATCTATTTTGCTATCGGTGATGTGTCTGGCAAAGGGATGCCCGCAGCGCTTTTTATGATGCGCACTATTAGCGCACTTCGGATGCTGATCAACAACCAAGATGCTTTTGATAAGGTGATCCCCGGACTCAATGGCCTGCTCGCTAAGAATAATGATGATATGATGTTCGTCAGTCTTTTTGTCGGGGTTTTCAACTTCAGAACGGGCCTTCTTCGATATGTGAATGCTGGACATAATCCACCTTTTGTTTCCACCAATAAACATGGATTTCGCCCCTTGACCACCTCTCAGGGGCCCCTGGTAGGCATATTTGAATCTGCTCAATTTTCGGTTGGAGAAATTCAAGTACGTAAAGGCAATGCTATACTCCTGTATACCGATGGCCTTTCAGAAGCCATGAATCCAGATGGCGAGATGTTTGAAATGGATCGTATTCAAGCTGTACTCGATCAGAACCTACACTCCTCTGCCAAAGAGACGATTGAAGCTTTAGATCAAGCGGTCAATGCCTTTGTCGATACGGCAGCCCCACATGATGATCAGACCGTTTTGGCTTTGAAGTATCTGGGCTAGTGATTATCGACACTCATCCATAAGTATTTTTTATACAACCCATAAAATACTTTAATTAAAATTTATAAACATTTCTTCGGCTTTTAAGGTCCATACACTTGTATATCGTTTCGCAGGGGCCCTAACCAAATTATAATACAAGCAAATGCAGGCTTTTTTAGATCAACCTACTTCTATCAATACCGCTCCTGGACTAAAACGTCGCTGAAGGAGATGCTATTGATCCAGAGATTATGAAAGCAACGCTACGTATCTTGGAAGCTGCAAACGCCCCCGAAGTCTTGGTCGCATGGTCGGCCAAAGGGGCATTTAGCACGCCAATAGGCTTCTGCTGATAGCTCCAGCAAAATGCATAATAATTAGTTTCAATATAGGCTGTCTTGGTTGGACCCAAGGCAGCTTTTTTATTTCAAACCTCCCTACTTGCAATATACCTTCGTACAATCATCATCGATCAAAATTTAAAACCTCATTATTTCTTTTCAACCAAATAAAAGCATATTTTCACTTTTACCAATATGCAAATCGCATTCTCCATAAACAAACAAAACACTTTACGCCATGAGATCAATACACACCAAACTCTGCTTTGGCCTGGTATGCCTGCTATTTTACGCCTGTCAAACAGAACAAGCAAGCAATGTCATTAATCCTGAAGAAGTCGTCGAAGTTCTACAAAAGAAATTAATCGAAGCTACGCCTGGTACGATTATCGAGCTACCGGAGGGCACATTCGATTTTCAAAGATCTATCTCTCTAAATGATACGCCTGACATCACGATCAAAGGTGCTGGCAAAGGCAAAACAGTCCTCTCTTTCAAAAATCAGATCCAGGGCGCAGAAGGTATGCTCATCAAAAATGTAAAAGGTATCACACTCGAAGGCTTTACGATCGCGGATTCTAAAGGAGATGCCATCAAAGTACAAGGCTGTGAGAATGTGATTATGCGCGACTTGGAAACCACCTGGACCAATGGGCAATTGGCGACTAATGGCGCCTATGGGCTTTATCCAGTGAGTAGTACGAATGTCTTGATGGAAAAATGCGAAGCCTCCTATGCAATGGATGCGGGCATCTATGTCGGCCAATCTACTAATGTAGTGGTGAGAGACAACTATGTCCACCACAACGTAGCCGGCCTCGAAATCGAAAACACCATAGCTGGAGAAGTGTATAATAATATTGCCAAGAACAACACAGGCGGAATGCTCATCTTCGACATGCCCGACCTCCCTCAAGCCAACGGTGACCGCATCAAATTTTATAACAACACGATGGAGGGCAATAATGGTAAAAACTTTGCCCCTAAAGGTATGGTCGTGAGTACCATTCCTCCAGGATCGGGAATGATTATCATGTCTCACTCCAATATCGAAGCTTACAACAATACCATCACCAATCACAAAACATTGGGCATTGCCGTCAATAGCTGGTTATTCACGGGCGTACCCTTTGAGTCTCCCGAATTTGATCCTTACTGCACCAATATTTATCTGCATGACAATAACATCAGTGGTAATCAAGGGCCTACTGATACGAGTACAGATTTTGGCCAATTATTTACCGCAGTGAATGGTGGTGAGCCAGTAGATATTGTTATAGACGGCATCTTCAAACCCACTACACTCGACGACAGTGGCCGTCCCACGGGTTATTGTTTTACGAATAATGGAGAGAACATCAGCTTTATCAACCTCAATGCAGCACTAGGTGGCTCACCAGAGGAAATGATGAAAAATAAATCTACAGATATCAGCCCATTCGATTGCACACTAGATGCTTTTGACACAAGTGAACATGACCAATGGTTAGCTGTAAATGAATAGGAAATGAAGCTACTTTTAACTACCCTTTTTTGCACACTTACTTTAGCGTTTTTAGTCTCCAACTGCCAGCCGGTTGAGCGATCAGTCCAGGTAGCAGATCAGCCATTTGAGAAGCTCTCTGACTATCATTTTTTCAAGGGGCCTTTAGCCCAACTTGAACCTAATGACCGAGTACTACCTTATGACCTGAATTCTCCCCTATTTTCAGATTATGCTCATAAAGCTCGCTTTGTCTGGATGCCCGAAGGCACCACAGCTAAACATACTATAGATGAAGTCTTAGACTTCCCACAAGGAGCAGTCCTCATCAAAAATTTTTATTACCATAATGATGAAACCAAGCTTGAAGCTGGCAAGAAAATCATCGAAACGAGGATACTCATCAATCGAGCAGATGAATGGGAGGCCATTGGTTATATCTGGAATAAAGAGCAAACCGAAGCCTACCTGGAAGTTGTTGGTGATATTCAGCAAGTCAGCTGGACCAATGCAGAAGGCCAGGCCCAGGAAGTCAACTACATCGTACCGAATAAAAACCAATGTAAAAGCTGCCATCTCAAAGGCAAAAAGCAAATTCCAATTGGACCGAAAGTCAGAAACTTAAATAAGGACTTTGCCTACGCCGATGGTACCAAAAACCAGCTAGACAAATGGCAGGAACTTGGTTATCTAGAAGACTATAACCCCAAGGAGACCTATGCTAAAGTAGCCGTCTGGGATGATCCCAATTCTGGCACTTTACATGAGAGAGCCTTAGCTTATTTAGATATCAACTGTGCGCATTGCCATCGTCCAGAGGGATCGGCGAATACTTCAGGTTTACATCTAGATGCTAATGCTCAAAAGGATATCACCCTAGGTATTTACAAAGCTACCGTCTCTGCTGGAGCAGGTACAGGCGGCCATACCTATTCGATTGTCCCAGGTCATCCAGAGGAGTCGATTATGGTCTACCGCATGAACTCCCTGAACCCTGGCGCTATGATGCCTGAATTGGGGCGTACGAGTATCCACAAAGAAGGGGTCGAATTGATCAGTAAGTGGATAGAAAATATGGAGATTGACCCAACACAAATACCTGAAGCACAGCTACAATAAAGACCAAAAGAATTACTCAATCAAAGCTATACGGAAGGTGGAGAAATATTCTTGGATCAACTCGCAGCAGCAGGTCTGCCTTTTCATGGAATTGTAGAGTCTGATCAGGTGCCTAATTCAGGTTTCCCACAATTAGCCTATGGCTATCCTACCCGTGATCCAGATGCGATCAGCGACGATTGGGGTTTTGAAGTGCACACCAAGTATTACTTTTCGAATGCTTTGACTGCCTTTGCCAATTACACTTGGTTTAATCGACCAACGGGTATGCCAGGCGATCTCAACTTCCCGCAAAATAAAATCCGCACAGGGATTAGTTATAGTCAGTCCTCCGGTTGGTCAGCAAGACTAGCCTACCAGTGGGACTAGTCTTACACCTCTAATAATTCTACTTTCCCAGGTGTCATTGAGGCCCGTTCTATTTTCGATGCTTCTGTAGGCTACGCCTTTGACAATGGTTGGAGTTTTCTTGGACCAATATTTTTGATAATGAGTTCAGAGCTTTGCCGGGGCTTCCGAAAATAGGTCGATTAATTATTGGGGAAGCTACCTATACTTTCGGCGGAAATGAGTAAATTATAGCATCATTTTTTTCCTAATTTTTAATTAAAACCTTATCACCATGAGCCAACTAAGACCACAATCCCCTAAAATGACTACTGTCATAATTAGTGGAATCCTCATTATACTTGGTATGGTGGGTGCCCTAATATCTCCAGCTTTAGCCGACAATGGAGATTGGTTTCTCCTTGCTGGGTATGTCTTATTACTAGCAGGAGTATTTGTAAAAGGGCTTTAAGTAACGATCAAAAAATAATTTTTCGATTTTGATGGAATCTCTTGCACCAATTCGGCGTTAAAAAGCCTCGCTGATGCCCTGCATCATCTACTTTTTTTGCCTTGCCTTGGCACAAAATCTTCTCGATCAAAATGCGAGACTTATTCTTTATCCGTTACTAAGCTCTTTTTTCTGTAATAAAACGGACAACCCGAATCTTAGTATCCTCTAGGATTCGGGATTTTTTTATTTTTAAATTTAAAATAGCTATGACAACACCCGACTTGAAAGAACAAATCTGTATTATCCCAGTACTCCCCTCTGATAATATCCCGAGAGATTTGGAGTGGTACGAGCAAAATTTGGGTTTTAAAAAGGTATTTGGAGACCATATGTATGCTGGATTAGCGCGCGAAAATCTAGAAATTCATTTACAATGGCACGCCGATACCGAGGATGATCCACTTTTAGGCGGCTCGGTGATCCGTATTTTTGTCAAAGGCATTAAAGCCTTTTTTGATGAAATGCTGGAAAGAGGAGCAGTACCAAAAGATAAATTGAGAATGAATACGCCTTGGGGCACTCACGAATTTGGCTTATACGACCCAAACAAAAATGCTATTTTCTTCGTAGAGGATGCCTAGGTGGTAAATCGATAAAGTAGAAAAACATGGCCTTACAAAACAGAAAAACCTGGACTACGCTATTCTTCATAGGGATAAGCTTGGTCACCCTGAGCACTCATTCAACTGCTTCGACTTTTCATACAAGTCCACTTGCTGGTTTAGATAGCAATCGGGTCGAGGTCATCACGATCACAAATGCCGATTCGAGGAGAGAAGTAAGTACCTTAATCCTCCGACTACTTAAAAGCGGGATCAATGTCAAACAAAAGATAAGATATAGGCGTCGAAATCGCAGTCTTGAGCAAATGAATTTTGTCTTTCGCCATCAGCGTGGATTGAATTTTGACCTGACTATTCTCGGCTTTAGTAAAGTAGAATTTCAGCTACTGTATAATGAACAAGGGCTGATCGAATACTTTAGCTATCGCTTTAACGATGAAGTAAAGTATAATATCTTAAGCCTGCGCACGCAAGGGCAAAAATATTACGCTTATGCCAACAACCAAGTAGTCACTTCCTATGGTAGTTCTAATGAAATAACCAAACGCATTGGGTATACCATTACGCCGTAGTGCAGACTTTTCGTTATTTAAGATTTCTCTAAACCTCCACTACAACGAAATATACCTCTACCATGGGAATAAAAAAAGACCTTGCCGAGCTCCTTGAGCAAAAGATCATTAGTGAGACCACTGCTGCTGAGATCAGGGATTTCTATGAGCAAAAACAAGAGCGGCTATCTGGTCGACTCTTTACGATCTTTAGCGTCCTTGGTGCAGTTTTAGTGGGCCTGGGTATTATACTTATTGTTGCTCACAATTGGGAAGAATTGTCGAAATCGGTCAAAACTATCCTGGCCTTTATTCCGCTCGCTATCGGCCAAATTGCTGCTGGATATACCCTACTCAAAAGAAAGGAAAGTACAGCTTGGCGAGAAGGTAGCGGCGCTTTCCTATTCTTCGCTGTGGGGGCCTGTTTAGCATTAATCAGTCAGATCTATCAGTTGCCAGGTTCCATCGGCGATTTTCTATTCTCTTGGATGCTTTTAGTCTTGCCCATTATATATGTCTTAGGGTCAGGAATTGTCAACCTATTTTTTCTATTCGGCATTACTTACTATGCGGCAGAAACTGGATATATGAATCCGATTGATGCGAAAGAGCGGTACTGGTATTGGATATTATTAGCAGCTAGTCTACCCTTTTATTATCAACTGTACCGAAAAGCGCCCGGCAGCAATATGATGGCTTTCCACAACTGGGTTTTACCACTATCTCTAGTCATTGTATTAGGTACAATTGGTCAATCGCCAACAGCCTATTTTCTATACCTTGCTTATGTCGCTTTATTTGGTTGTTTCTATTTATTTGGACAATGGCCCGATTTTACGCGTTATGGTTTACGCAATAATGGGTTTTTAGCCATCGGCGGATTGGGTATTTTTGTGGTCCTACTTTGGTTGAGTTTTAGTGAAATGTGGGAAAATCTACAAGAAGAAACCTTTAGCACCTCAATGGTCTTTTCTGCCCCAGAATTTTGGGTGGCCTTCATCATTAGTATTTTATTGATTGTTTTATTACGCAAAGCTTATCAGCAACAATTCTCCTTCCTCTGGGCACTACCAGCTGCTAGCCTTCTATTTATCCCCATTTTTGGAATAGGCTTCTATAGCTTAAATGTATTGGTGTTGATCAACCTTCTTATTTTGGCTTTAGCGATCATTACGATCATAGAAGGGAATCGTCGAGATGATTTAGGAATTATGAACTATGGCCTCTTGTTAATTGGAGGCTTGATGTGGTGCAGATTTCTAGATACTGAACTCAGTTTTACGGTTCGTGGTATCCTATTTGTTTTGGTCGGAAGCGGCTTCTTTCTCACTAATTTCTACATGGTAAAAAAGAAGAGAAACTAATTTTTTCGTATTAATCCTAAAAAATTAGTAATTATCCGAAAAAAGCCGTATTCTTGTACTGTTCGACGAATTAATCATCCGATAAAGTACAAGAAGTATGTTTTTCTTTCTAGTTAAATCTACCCTTTTTCTTTTCTTATTTTGGGGCGTTTACAAGCTCTTTCTAGAACGAGAAAACATCTATAGTGCCAATCGTTTTTACCTACTTTGCAGCCTTCTTTTGTGCGGCACTCTACCCTTCATTAGCTTGCCAGAGTTCTCTCCAAAACAAGGATTAGTAAGTGAGATTTTACGGCCTGAAGCTAGCCCAGCACAAACTAGCCCATTAGCTGCCACCACTACCGAAGAGGTCCCCTTCATCGCCCCTGAACCGATACTGCAAAAAAGGTCGGATGCTAATGAAATAGCCGCTTTAGAAACAGTGTCTTCACCAGCCAGGAAGAGCTGGATATTTTGGGTTGGAGTCATCTACCTTTTTGGTGTGATCATTTTTACCATCCGTTTCCTAGCGCAAATTGGGCAAATTCTATGGTGGATGGTCAAAAACACCTCCCAAACCTTGGCGCTCCCTTCCTATCGTCTCGTTTACCATCCGAGTATACAGGACCCTTGTTCTTTTTTCCATTATATATTCATCAATCCAGATTTATACAGCTATGAAACCTACGAGCAAATCGTAGCGCATGAAGAGATGCATGTAGATCAAAAACACAGTCTCGACCTCGTATTAGCGGAGTTGTTTGTGATTATTTTTTGGTTTAACCCGATCGCCTGGTTCATGCGAGCAGACATAGAAAACAACCTAGAATTCCAAACCGATCAATTGCTTTTACAAAAAAACAAGGTGGAGAAGCAGACCTATCAATTGAACCTACTCAAGGTCGCAATTGTGAAGGCGCCCCTGTCTTTAACCACCAATTACAATCAATCACTCGTTCAAAAAAGAATTATGAAAATGAATGTAAAAAATGCCCAATCAAAAGCTTATTGGAAGTATGCGCTATTGGCACCCTTAATTTTACTCAGTGTTCTTCTCATCAACGAACCCGTCAAAGCTATTCCGCTTTCAGATGCCTATAATCCATCTGAAATATGGGAAGCTTTGCAGGCCGAACCATTGGTTCCGGCTCCACCTCTTCAGCCATCAGAAACCCCAACCGAGGCTATAGATCAAGCCTCATCAGGTGCACAACAAGCTGAAACGCCACTTGGTGAACTAGCAGAAGATTGCTACGACTTACTCAAAGCTATACAAGCGGAGGATATCGCTGGGGTCAAGAAACTATTGCAATCTACTGAGGCAGATTGTATCAGCAAAAAGGACATTTACATTACTTATGAGACTAAAAGGCATATTTTCCGTACAAGCTTGCCACGTACACCCATAGGTGCAGCTGCCTACGTGGGCAACCTGGAGATTGCAAAACTACTGCTAGCCCAAAACGCCAAAATTGATGGTCGTTCTAACCGAGATGCCTTCCCGATTATGATTGCAGCAGGACAAGGACATTTAGATTTTGTACAATTTTGTATTGCCCAAGGTGAAGACGTCAATAAATATTTAGAGAGAGAAGGGACGGCTTTGCTTTTTGCTGCCCGTGGAGGTTACCTAGAGGTCGTCGAATATTTAGTGACCAACGGAGCTTCCATCCCCCGTAGAGTTCCTGGCGAAGGTACAGCCATAACAGTAGCCGCCCGTGGTGGACATACCTCTACAGTTGCTTATCTCCTTAAACAAGGGGCTGATATGAACCGTGTTGTTTCTGGTGAAGGCACCCCACTCTCTCTAGCGGCTAGAGGAGGCCATACCCAAACCGTGAAGTTCCTTCTAGATCAAGGTGCCGATATGGAGCAAGTTGTGAGAGGAGAAGGCACGGCACTTTCATTGGCTGCTCGCGGAGGGCATCTGGAAACGGTTCAATTCCTATTAAAGAACGGTGCGCAAATCAATAGAGTAGTTAGAGGCGAGGGAACTCCATTATCATTAGCGGCCAGAGGCGGACACACCCAAACTGCTGAATATTTAATCGATCAAGGTGCCGATATCAACCAGGTTATACCAGGAGAAGGGACGCCACTCTCTTTAGCAGCACGAGGAGGCCATACCCAGACCGTCAAATTTTTCCTGGATAAAGGGGCAGACATCAATAAACCCGTAGCAGGAGAAGGCACACCACTTTCTCTGGCCGCTAGAGGAGGCCATACCCAAACCGTGAAGTTCCTTCTAGATCAAGGTGCCGATATGGAGCAAGTTGTGAGAGGAGAAGGGACGGCCTTATCTCTCGCTGCACGAGGCGGACATACCAGTACGGTTAAGTATCTCCTCGAAAGAGGCGCTGAAATGGACAAAGCTATTCGTGGTGAAGGTACCGCTCTAAGCTTGGCTGCCCGCGGAGGACATCTTAGCACCTTAAAGTATTTATTAAGTCAAGGTGCCGATGTCAACAAAGGTGCAGAAGGAGAAGGTACGCCCTTACTAGTAGCTGCACGTAGTGGTTCTACAGGAGTGGTAGAATATTTATTGAGCAATGGAGCTAAAGTCAACCAAGTTTCTAGAGGAGAAGGCACCGCACTTATTCATGCCGTCCGTGGTCGACACTACGCTACCGCAGAATTATTGTTAGAAAATGGAGCTGATCCCTACCTAGATACACCTGGTAATGAGTATGCCATGTTTCATGCTCGCCGAAATGGTGATAAGCGTATGATACAATTACTAGAGAAATATAGCAAAGAAGATAGACAAGATTAGAAGCTAATAGATCAATTTCTTCTTTTGGCGTAGCAGTTTGCTACGCCATTTTTTTTATTGGTACAATAGCAATAGTTGGGCTAATAGGCTGTAAAAACGGCTCCATCGAGTGACTTTTTGGCCTCCAATCGTCTAATCTGTACCTAGTTTAGTCGGCAAACGACAGCATGGCGTAGTTTTTATTCTTATATTGGGAAAGTAATAAAATAAAAACCCCTCCATCTAGGTTATAGAATTTTGTTGATTGGATATACCACTTTAAATGAGGACAATTATTCTCCTTACACTCGTATTGCTTTCTCAGGAGCTGTGCGCTCAACTGCAGGTATTAGATGCAGATGAGGGGCTGAAAGGTGTTTGTACTCCGGGAATCATTAATAAGTCTAGAAGTCGCGGACTTGATATCTCTTTTACGAATATCGGCGGTGGAAATATCGACAACGTCGAAGGCTCAAACTATGTACCTGATGGAATTGAGTCGATCCAACAAATCAATTTCAAACTCAAGATTCCGATTATCTATAAACCAGGTTTCAGTGTACTTATTGGATTAAGTCATCGACCAGAAACCTACTTTCTCCAGGATGCAGATTTAATCAAAGCCAATTCTGTATTCAATGATGTGCATTCTGCTCGACTCAAAAGCAGTGGTATAGGAGCTTATGCTATTAAATCCATTAATAGTAGTCAGTATACGATCTTTAGAGTAAAAGTGGATTTTAATGGTGACTATGGCCAGCTTATCAACTTTGATCGCCGCTATCGTGCTATAGGAGCGACCTGGGCCTATGGCTATAAAATCGATGATAATTTTGAGTGGGGATTTGGTCTTACTTTTAATAGCAACTTTAGGCGGACCTTGGCGCTGCCCTATATTTTCTACAACCGAAACTTCAATGAAAAATGGGGTGTAGAAGCTATCTTCCCGGGTTATGCCGATCTGCGATATAATATTGATAAAAAAACCATCCTTTTAGGTGGCTATAAATTCAATAGTCGGAATTATAGTATCGATTTGGCCACAGCTAGTCGTCCCAACACAGAAGGCATTTACCATCTCAATCATTCAGAGCTTCAATTTGGCCTCAGTCTAGAGCGCAACATCGCGCCTTGGGTCTGGTTGAATGTCAAAGGTGGTTTCCAACGCAACTTTAATACACGCCTGGAAGCTCAATCGGAAGAGTTTTCTTCCTATAAAATCAAGCCACCACATGCGCCTTACTTTAGCGTAGGTTTGTTCTTGTCTCCTCCTGGAAAATAGGGCTGTGAACCTACTGACCACTGTGAGGCCAGGAGCCTTCTGAGGAATCTTTCTCCTTCATTTAACAATATTCCCACCTGTTGTGTATCTTCCGGCATGGATTTAAGTACACGCATACAACAACAAATCAAGGATGTACCAGATTTCCCTAAACCTGGTATATTATTCAAGGACATTACACCTATTTTTTCTCAAGCTGCTTTGTGCCAAGATATTGCTAATCATATCGCGCAAGCTTTTCCTGAGATAGATATCATTGCCGGCATTGAGTCACGAGGTTTCTTCTGGGGCATGCTAGTAGCCCAGCAATTAGGTATTCCTTTTGTACCTATCCGTAAAGCGGGTAAACTTCCACGATCGACCTTTAGCCAGAGCTACGATTTAGAATATGGGACTGCTACAATAGAAATGCATCAAGACGCCATTTTTAAAGATGCCAAAGTATTGATCCACGACGACCTATTGGCAACCGGGGGCACTGCTACCGCAGCGGCAAAACTAGTCGATCAAATAGGGACGGTTGTTGGCTTCAGCTTCCTAGTAGAGTTGACTTTTTTGAATGGCCGCAGGCCTTTACTTCCTTTTTCTGATCACATTGATGCATTAGTCAGGTATTAGTCTTTTCCAAAACAAATTGATATGCTATTTTTAGTTGCTTGGCTGCTGATTACGATGATTTTAGGTTTAGGTATTAGCCTCTTGTCGAGATGGTTGGGTTCGACGCTTTTAGTTGGAGCGTATGCGGGGGCACTGGTGGTCGCTATTGTTATTGCGGGCAAATTAGGAGCCATCCCTGGCCTACCCAATTTGGCTTTGTCCGCTTCGGTATTTGTGTATAGCGCGACCTTTATTTTCACAGACGTCTTAGCAGAAATCTGGGGTGTGAAAGAAGCCAAAAAAGTAGTCTATGTCGGAGCAGTATTATACCCATTATTGTACATCACCATGCAGTTTGCGGTAAACTGGGAACCACATCCCGTATGGGCGGCCAATCAAGCAGGATTCGAAGCCACCATCGGCAATTCATTGAGGATTACAATTGCTTCCTTTGCTAGTTTTATTGTCTCCCAATTCCACGACATTTGGGCTTTCCATTACTGGAAAAAGAGAACCAAGGGCAAATACCTCTGGCTGAGAAATAATGCTTCTACGATTGCCTCTCAGCTGATCAATACGGTGGTCTTTTATTTGATTGGCTTCTATGGTGTTTTCCCTATTGTAGAGTTAATCGTATTTACTTATTTAGTAAAAATCGTCATCGCTTTGGTGGATACTCCTTTTGTATATTTGGCAGTTGGCTATTTGAGAAAGCACGGTGTTGGACAAGCTACTGATTAAATCGCTCCAAGGCCCGCACTTCGTCTAAAGACTCTATTCCCAGATTCACCATACTATTGACCAGCTCTTCTTTGAGGATATGCACTACATGGTCTCCACCAATTTTACCCAGAGCTGCTACGCCATAAATGAAGGCTCTCCCTAAGAGTACAAAATCAGCACCCAAAGCTATGGCTCGTAGAATATCTAGGCCAGAGCGAATACCGCTATCCATGATCACAGGTATTTTACCATTGACCAATCGAGCGATGCCCGGTAGTACCTCTATGGCGGCTGGCACTCCGTCAAATTGGCGACCACCGTGATTTGATACGACGATACCATCAAAACCGAGCTCTACTGCTTTGTCAGCATCAGCTTCGTGCATAATACCTTTTAAGATGACTGGCCCATCCCAATAGTCTCTTAGTACCTGGACATAATCCCAGGAGAGGTTTCCGCCCACTTGATTGCTGACAAATTTTTCTACCGACATCATATCCTTAAAGTCGCTGTGCTGCTCTACCATCCTCAACCGCGGCAAGCCCCGACGCAAGGTGGCCAAACTCCACTGGGGATGGGTAATTCCCTGCCAGATAAAATTGGGCGTAATCTTCGGAGGTGTCTGCAAGCCTGCTCGTTTGGTCCGTTGTCGCCTACTCGGCATAGGTATATCAATAGTGATCACCAAAGTATGAAACCCACTACTTTTTGCGCGGTCTAGCAATTTAAAGGCAAGCTCCTTGTCTCGAGGTGTGTACAACTGAAACCAGCCCCGATCACCAACATGTGGCCCTACCCTTTCAGGAGTCTCCGTAGCTAGCGTACTGAGGCAATAAGGGATATTGTACTGCTGGGCTGCTTGTGCTAAGTAGACCTCCACATTTGGCCACATTAACCCCGTCAAGCCAACTGGAGCGATCCCAAATGGCAAATCAAATGCTTGGCCTAATATCTTTACTCCAATTGCTGACTTGAGTTGCCCACGCAAAAATTTGGGTGCAAAACGAATAGCGGCCAGCGCACTTCGATTGCGATCCAAAGCCTGATCATCATCGGTACCCGTCTCTAAATATTCCTTGGAGACTAAGGGCATTCGACGGTGCGCTTTGCGTTGAAGGTCGACCACCGCAGGATAGCGATTCATCAGAAAGTTGGCTCTTTTTTCGTAGGACATATCGTTATATAGTGAAGTAATGGAATAAGATGCTAAGCACTTGGTCGATAACGCAACTTCTCAATCATCTCCGCATTGGGTGCTTCCGAATAGGTTCCATAAGCATCTACGAGCAAGCCTTTCAGTTCAAATTTCTCACTCGAAATCGCGTAAAGGATAGAGGAATCATCTGGATTGCTGTCCCCTTCAAAGCGGAAAATTTGATCAACTTCAAAGTCTTGGGCCATCATCTCATAACCCAAGGCTTTACATTCTACACAATTACTTTGTAGGTTTAAATCTTCTGTATAGCCATGCTTCTTCAAGTCTTCGATGGCTTCTGATAAAGTGGTGTAGCTATTCATAGTGGTAATATAGATTTTTATGTTTAAACCTGTGGTCTCTTGATTATGTTTACCCCTGTTCTTTGGTCAGCATTTTTATAAAGACTTCAAAAGCTGGTACTGCTCCATTATCGGTATTCGCTAGCAAGGCAAAATGGATATCTTTCTCGGGCAGATAACACCAAATCGCATTATAGCCGGGCATACCGCCACTATGCCAAATCACTTGCTGTCCATACATTTCAGTCAGATTTAAACCTAGTCCATAGCCACTTTTTTCCATATAAGGAGGTGAGGAAAATTCTCCCCATTCCGCCGGCCAGTAAGGAGCCTCGTACACAGGAAGGCCCGAATTGACTTCAGCATAAGTACTCATTTGCTCAAAAAAGGCCAAACTAAGCAAGTCTCCTTGGCTTAAGGCTTTAGTAAAACTTAAAAGATCACCGATAGTGGTACGGATGCCTCCAAATGCATTGAGAGAAGTAGAAATAGATGCGCGCGCCTCGTAGGTGATCGACCTAGTGCTATCGGATTGCTGAATACCATATCCAATAGCGTCGAGCGTATCAGCGGTGGGATCCCCTAGCACCGTTTGGTTCAGGGCAAGTGGGATGATAATCCTTTCATGTAGTACCTCCTCGTAAGTTTTACCAGTGGCCCGCTCAATAATATCAGCTAATAAAGCAAACCCACTATTTGAGTAAAAAAATTGGGTTCCTGGGTCAAACAAATAAACTTGGTTCATTCGCTGGAGGGTCTTGTGCCGATTGGCTTCGCTGGTCCAGTTAGTCGGTACATCCGTTTCGGGTAGGCCGCCCATCCACCAATCTGGAATCCCTGATGTATGAGAAAGTAGTTGATATATGGTGGTCTTGTCTCCATCTGGAAAATCAGGAAAAAACTGATCAAGTGTTTGGTATAAGTCCAGTCTCCCCTCTTCTACTAGCAAACCGATCAAAGTAGCTGTAAAAGGTTTCGTGATAGACGCTATGCCAGATTTAGTGCTAGTAGTTAAAGGTACTTCTGGGGCGATCTTAGCCAGGCCGTGACTCTGTACCACCATATCCTGATCAGGTAAAATTATGCCCCAACTAATACCGACCGTGGTGGAATCAACGACCGATTGTAAGGCTACACTATCTAGATAGCTGAGGAGTGGAGACCATTTTTTCGAATTGGTAGAAGCATGCTCCTCCGTAGATTGGCAAGCGTAAAAAAAGGCAAAACTAAGCAAAAGTAGTCGGGTGAGATTTTTCATTTTTCAAGGCTTTGAACTAATGACTTAGTTGTTAGTTCAAAGGTTGGTTGGTCTTATTTTTTTTATAAATAAATATTCCATGAGTACAAATCTCTTAGGCTGGCCTTTAGTTATAAAAGCCTATTTCAGGACATATACTTCCAAATGGTAGGCAAACGCATTAAAATAAAAACTTAAAAAGAAATGCTTATTACCGAAAATTAAGTGTGAAAAAGGTAATAAGCGAAGTGCGGGAGGCCGCCTAGGCACTGTTCGAGTGGAACGAGTTTGGCT
>JBELML010000102.1:0-23960 GCA_042095835.1 Saprospiraceae bacterium | reverse complement strand
GAACAGCAAAATACCTGCGTAAATCTTGTATCCTTTATTAATGCCCCATTCCTTAGGAATTTTAGTGGAGAATAATCTAAAAAATTTGATTTTCCTCTACAAGGATTATTTTTACCAATCAGTTCCATTCATCATCAAAAAATTTAAGCTTTGCGATATTCAATTTTATTTCTCTCCTTTTTGGCTTTTTCCTGTACAAATCAAGAAAAACTTCATGTTGATTTACTTATTAAAGATGGACTCCTTATCGATGGGACGCTTCGCGAAGGCATTAAAGCAAGTCTCGGCATTAATGCAGATACGATTGCCTGGGTCGGCCAATACCACTCCAAGATTACGGCAGATAAAATCATTGAAGCCGATGGGAAAATTATTGCACCGGGCTTTATTGACCCGCACACCCATACCTTGAGAGACCTGCAAAGCTCAAGCAAGAATGCCAACATCAACTACCTTGCACAGGGCGTTACTACCGTTGTAAATGGTAATGATGGTGGCGGTCCTGTACTCATCGCCAAAGCATTAGCAGCATTAGATAGTAATGGCATTGGTACGAATGCCGCCTTCTATGTTGGCCACCGTACTGCTAGAAGACTGGTCATGAATATGGATAATCGCCCTCCGAGCCCTGAAGAAATGGAGCAGATGCGCCGCCTGGTAGATCGGGGCATGCAAGAAGGAGCGCTGGGCTTATCCTCTGGCTTATTTTATGCTCCAGCTAGTTTCTCAGCAACTGAAGAAGTCATTGAGTTGGCTAAAGTCGCTGCACAATACAATGGCCTTTATGATGTCCATATGAGGGACGAATCGACTTATAATATTGGCCTTCTAGCAGCCATTGATGAAACCATTGAAATCGCTGAAAAGGCGCAAATTAGGGCCAATATTGCTCATATTAAAGCATTAGGTGTGGACGTTTGGGGCTATAGTCCACAAATGATTGAACGTATCGAAGCAGCAAGAGCCAAAGGAATTGCAATCACCGCAGATCAATATCCATTCGAGGCTTCCAGCACTTCTCTGAGCGCGGCCTTGGTTCCTAAATGGGTATTTGCTGATGTAGACCGGTTCACTGTCCGCTTCGATGATCCTCGCTTATTGCCGCGGATAAAAGCAGAAATGAAGGAAAACCTGAGGCGTCGAGGTGGTCCCGAAGCCATTCTGATGATTGCTGCAAGTGATAGCATCTATAATGGAAAAACATTATTGGAATTGGCAGATATCAACCAATTGCCACCAGTGGATATGGCTATTGAAATACTAAAGAAAGGAGGCAGCGCCATCGCTTCATTCAATATGAATGATGAGGATATCGAGCGCCTAATGGCAAAAGATTGGGTAATGACCAGCTCTGATGGCGGAAGCCCTCATCCTCGGAAATATGCTTCTTTTTCGAAAAAAATAAGGAAGTACGTTTTAAATCAAGGCGTCCTTGATATGGAGCAAATGATTCATCAATCCACTGGTCTTACTGCTGAGGTACTGGGTATAGACAAAAGGGGGGTCTTACAAGCAAGGCATTATGCTGATGTGATTGTCTTTGATCCTACAGCTATCCAAGATAATGCCACCTACCAAGATCCTGCTCAATTATCCAAAGGAATGTCCTACGTAATCGTAAATGGGCAAATCGTTATTGCGGAGGGTAGCTATCAGAACCTTCTAGTAGGCAGAGCTTTACGTAGAAGCAGCAATTGAGGCCTTAAGGGTGTCTTCTGATAAAACACATGCAAGTCAGGACATTCATAATTGGATTAAGCTGTTTAACTGTTTTTGCACTTCTGGTTCTCATCTTTACACCAGTGCCAGCGCCAAAAGCGAAGAATTGTTTCACCGTAAATGGAGAAATAAGTGCCGTCTTTTCTGCTTGTTGCCAAGATGTCAATCTCAAGCTAAAGGGAGATAATCGTAGATTTTATATCAATCGAGGATTGGATAATAATGAAATCAAGCTCGCCGAATTACGTGCACTTCTAGTCGGCAAAAAGGTAGAGATGAACGTCATCCGACGAAACTGGACACCACTAGATCCTTCGCATTCCTTAGCACCTGTTGCTGAAATAAGGACTAATGGTAAAATAGTATTCAGCAGGATGAAATGAGCATGATCTTATTTAATCATAAAATCACCAAACGGTGATGATTAAAAAAGATTATGCGCAATCGAAGATTCATGAACTCCTTTAAAATCATTAATACGTAAGTGAATAAAGCGAAGCGGTTACATTATTTAAAAATTTTGTAATTGCTTCATTTTCAAATAATTGCTAAATTTTTAAACACATGAAAAATAAGAAGGCTTGCATAGTCAAATTGAAAGATTTAACTTTAGTACAAAGTAATCATTAATGGATATCAGCTTAGCAAGGCGTCTACTCTCTGTCAACGAATATCACAAAATGATAGATGCAGGCATCTTACACCCAAGTGAAAAAGTAGAATTAATTAAAGGTGAAATTATTGAGATGAGTCCAATCACGCCTAGACATGCCGGAATCGTCAATCTTTTAAATAGTATTTTTTCTCATCATGGCTATGGAAAGATAGTGGTAGGCCCGCAAAACCCCATTGAACTTGACCCCTATTCTGAGCCGGAACCAGATATTGTAATTGCCAAATATAGAAAGGACCACTATACACTCGCTCATCCTAAACCTACTGATGTTTTAATGGTCATTGAAGTTTCTGTTACTACCTATCCCTATGACTTGGAAACAAAATTACCCTTATACGCAAAAGCTGGTATTCCGGAATGTTGGATTATCAATATCGAAGAGGAGCAAATCGAGGTCTATAAAACACCAATTGGAAACACCTATAAGTATAAAGAAATATACCGCGGTAATGAGGAGATATCAATTGATGTCATCAAGCTCAATTTGCAGGTTGATGACATCATCCTTTGATTATTTCCCAAGATGGGCAGCTTGCTTTGGAATCAAAAACAAGTTAGTCTGTCGACCATCAATATACCTTACTGACTCTCCATCGAAGTAGGCATCCTCTTCCATCATTACCCTGATTTCTTTGTTCCACTCCTCCAGGAATACTTTGGTATTCAGTTCTATAGAATAGGCTGTTTTGGGGTATAAAGGATAGTCTCCTTTACCTGGCACACCACCTTGTTGATCCCATAGACCAATAGTAGGTCCTGCGCCGTGACCATGATAGCCAATAGGATGGGTATAGATGGTTGGTTTCAAGCCGGCAGCTTTTGCTTTTTCTAAGGCAGAGGCCAAAATCTCATTTCCAGTACGACCAGTTTTAAACTCATTAGTCAAGAAGTCCATGGTTTGCAATCCTTTTTCGATAGCATTTTTGAGGTAGGCTGGTGCATCGGTTTCTCCAGGTTTAAGGATATAGGCGTTTTCTTGGGTATCAGTATTCAATCCTAAATAGGTGATCCCAAAATCACAATGAACCAAATCTCCTGGTTGGATGATGGCGGCATCGGGCCTACGGGAGAAACTGCGATTACTATCTCCCTCTCCAGGATCAGCTCGTTGTACATCTACTGTAGGATGAAACCATGCTACCATACCCAATTCTCGAATCCGCTCCCGATAATACCAAACGACATCATCAGTAGTCGTAATCCCTGGTTGGATCACCTTTTCAGAAAAGCCTTCAGCAATAATCTGATGGGCAATACGCATGATTTGTTGATAAACAATCATTTCATTCTCTGTACGCGCTTCTAACCATCCAATAGCCAAATCTTGGGCAGAAACGACTTTCTTTTGATCGGCTTCTGGCAAATAGTCCATTAACTTTTGATAATGAGAGGCGGATAGTCCATCAACCAATCCAAAATCATCAGACTTATTGACGCCGATTTTATTAGGATTACGCTCTTTTATCAAATCGGCGAGTTGTTGCCATTGATCTGGCTGTTGCTCCTTGTCCCAAGCTTTTTTGAATACGGTCCCGACGTTGTAGCGGGCACAGGCGAGGGTTTCTACCTCCTCCCCATCGTAATACATGACCAACATGGTGGTACGCCTAGCCGATAGCCAGCTAGAAGGCAGCATCGTTTTGAGTACCGCATCTTCATTGTATTCCTTGGAAATCAAAATCCACATATCGATTCCAGTACGTTCCATCAATTCCGGTAAAACGGTTTCTACTCTTTCTTCTAACCATTTGTCGCGGATTTCTCCTTGCGTTTTTAAATCCAGGACCACAGGCATTTGAGCCTGAATGCTTACCGTAAGGTTTAAGGCAAAAAATAAAAAGGTAATTCTCAATATCATAAATCAATTTTTTTTCAACATCAAAAGTTTAGTAACAGTCAAAAAATAACTTTTTGATTTTGATGGAATCTTTAGCACCAATACAGCGTTAAAAAGCCTCGCTGATGCCCTGCATCATCTACGTTTTTTGCCTTGTCTTGGTTCAAATTTATCCCGACCTTCCGTCGGGAATCTTCTCGATCAAAATGCGAGACTTATTCTTCGTCCGTTACTTATAATTCCTTCATCACGATTTCTTTCTTTCTTTTATCCAGTAGAACCAAGGAGGCATTTAGATTCTTCTTGCGTTGAACTAGGGATTTGAGTGTCACTTCTAATTTATCGTGGGTAGACTTCACTACATTCAAGGCATTTTGGGCCTTGCCTTTTAGAATCCAATCGATGATTAGGCTATCGTAGAAGCCACCAGAGAAGCGGCTAAAAGCCGTCTGGTTATAATCTAATTTGGATTTGTCATCGATATAGATATCCTTCAATTCGTCAATAAATTTGAGGAGTTTATGATTGGCAATGGGTATGAGTTTTACGGCTTGGTCGATCTGTTCAATCTTGTTGGCAGCTACCCGCAGCGGATTTTTACTGCGCCATTCTGGTGCGCCCCACCAGCCAGCTTGGTTGAGTAGCTTCACAATTTTCACCAATTGTTTTTTCACATCAGCTCCACTAGTTACTGCCTCGTCAATTTCACGCATATCCCCCAACTTGGTTTGGATTTCTTTTTCTAGCTTCAAGATTTCCTTTCCCGTAGTAGAGTTGGTTTCCACCAGATATTCGGTATAGCCACGTAGCTCTTTATTGAAGACTTGTTCGACTTCTTTGCGTTTGAGTAGTTTTTCTCTCAATACATTTTGCTCAAACTCCATCAACTCAATTTCCTTACGTTTTTGGTTAAAATTGAGTACTGCTTCGAGGTAATCTTGCTTTTCTTTTTCCAACTGGTCTTCGCCTTTGCCAAGCACTCGATTAAATAGTTTACGTAGGTTGGCATTCTCCAATTCTTGATATTCCTTGTACTCCTTTTCTACTAAAATATCTAGGCGTTTGAGCTGCTTTTCGGCCTCTCGAATACGCGTCCTCACCCTCACTAATTGCTTTTCGGCCAGCTCCATGCTCTTATAATCTTCCAATGCTCTTTTAAACGATGCCTCCATGTTTTATGTGCTATGTATTATGTTAATGAGACCTGATGCTTTAGCAGTGTTGGACGAATTAATCCCGGCGCAGCGTAGCGAATGTCGGGATGCTTTGCTATATCTCATGTGCTATGTTTTATATGCTATGTATTATGTGGTTCAGGGTATCTATGTTTCCTATCTGTCCTATGTGGTTCAAAAAACCTTAAATGCCCTTATAATCCCTTATATGGTTATGTGTTATGTCAATGAGATTTTGTTGCAGTACATAAACTACTTTGTTACCAACCTTTGCTCGCAATGAGTGTCAAACATCTTGTAGCGTTTTTTTCATTTTACAAGTCTTAAGGGTTCAACTTTCTCCTCAAATAAAACCTTGTTATCCAGCCTGTACTTGTATGCACATCCATTTTCACGTGAAGATATAACCGCTTCCAAACGCTCGTTTATAAAATGTAAACCAACTCCATCATCACAAGCAATTCCGCCTTTCATCTCTCCATTTCTAATTTTATCCCTATGGACATTCTGTCTTTCAGATTCTCCATCAAAATGCGGACAGTTACTACCTTTCAGTATTCCTAAACAGTCTAATTTATTTAGTTGATTAGGAATTGAATCTGTTAATCCTTCCTCAAACCAACAATACCATCTAGTCGAATCCACACTGACATAAACCTACTCCAGCTAACAAGAAATCTCTGATTTCTCCGTCAGTAGACTCCTTCAAACCTATACAAATTGCTATACATAATTATCAATGGGTTTTTCAAAGATGACATCGATAAAATAGCCCTCGCTTGAAGTATACCAATTTTTAGGTATCATTTGTACAAAACGCCAACCTGCTTGGGCGTATTCGGCAATCACATCGCGGTAGTCTTGCTCTGGTTTTGAGGTCCACATATTGATTTTAATCCGTACTATATTGTATTCATACATTTTGATATCTGTTGTTTAATTTATACCTATATGACATTGACAAGGGTGCTTACACACCGAAAACATCATCAATCGACTGCTGTAATTCTTTGGCATCCTGATCTAATGGCTGCTCTGTTTGATCGCCCAACACCTCTAGCAAAGCATCTGTAGGAATGGCCTTTGGCCCACCCAAAAGCGTACTAATCGCTTGGAGTACCTCCTTGTCTTGTGTACTAATGATCTTTTGAATCAATTGCATTTTGAGTTGATCGATCGATTGCTGCATGCTACTAAATTAAGGTCAGGGCGTAATAAAGTCAAGACTCGTTTCTAAAATGATCTCTAATGGCTGGGGATTGCGCTCTGTTTTGGCTCTGACAAAAGCGCCAAAAAAGGCAGTATATAAAAAGTGCGCCAGTTGTAAACCATTATAATCTCTCCTGAATTCATCCATTGCTTGACCTTCCTGAATACAGGCACCCAATTCTTGAATCCATAAGGCAAAAATGACTCGATTCTTTTCTGCAAAAGCATCGTTATAGCCGCTGAGCTCTGCCGAGAAGTTCATGGACAAACAACCGTGGCGAGCCTCCTCTTCCGCATTAGCTTCTATGGTCATCTCAAAATACTGCTGTATCCTTTCAAAAGGACTGAGCGTTTCGTCCCTAGTGAACTTTTGGATCAATTTGAGCATACTCTTCCCGTACAAATCCAGAGCTTGCAAACCAAAGTCCTCTTTACTTTTAAAGAAATTATAAAAGGAACCTTTAGGGATTCCACATTCCGTGAGAATTTCCTTGATCCCTGTATTATGATAGCCGTTTCTTCTGAGAAGAAAAATGCCTTTCAATAAAATTTCCTGCTTACTGTATTTTTGATTCATATTGAACTAGACCACTTGGTTCAAATATAAGAAAGCCTTGCTCAATTTCTAAGCTTGAGGACTATTTTTTAGATAACAAATAATGTAGAAGACTCTTTCTCATCATGGGCAAAGCAGGAGCAACAGTGGCACCAGCCATTACCGTAAGAGAGCTAATCAGCAGTAGGGTAATCTTTATTCTTTGTATAAGTAATAGTAAAGGGCCACCGTTGATCATCAAGGCAGCCCTTTATTAAAAGGTTAAATTATAGGCTATTATTGATTAAACCAGTAGTCTTACTGGATCTTCAATAATTTGCTTGAAGGTTTGTAGGAATTGAGCGCCTGTGGCTCCATCTACTACTCGGTGATCACAAGAAAGGGTTACTTTCATTCGATTACCTACTACAATCTCACCATCTTTTACCACCGCTTTTTGGATGATACCACCAACAGCCATAATACAAGCATCTGGTGGATTGATGATAGCTGTGAATTCTTCTATACCAAACATTCCTAGATTAGAAATGGTGAAGGTATTGCCACTCATTTCGTCAGGTTGTAATTTTCTAGATTTCGCTTTTCCAGCCAAGACTTTGATCTCTGACTTAATCTGAGACAAAGACTTCATGTCGGCATACTTGACTACTGGTACCAATAGCCCCTCGTCTACGGCTACAGCTACCCCGATATTAACATCTTTATTGAGACGGATTTTATCTTCCATCCAAGAAGAATTAATCGCTGGATGCTGGCGTAAAGCAACAGCAGCAGCTTTCACGATGAAATCATTGAATGAAATCTTGACGGGCGCTACTTCATTCACTTTTTTACGCATCGCCATCAGCTTGTCCATATCCATCTCAATGGTGAGATAGAAATGAGGTGCTGAGAATTTACTTTCGCCAAGGCGGCGAGCAATAACTTTGCGCATTTGTGTGAGCGGCTGGTCCTCGAAGTTGGCCTCTCCACCGTTCATCACGAATGGTGCGATAGCCGGAGCTTCTTTTTCTTCTTTTTCTTCTTTTGCTGGTTTAGCAGCTGGTGCGGCAGGTTTAGCTACAGGAGCTGGTGCCTCCGGAGCGGCGATTGGAGCAGGTGCAGTACCTACTTGTTTGATGTAAGCCTCAATATCGCGTTTCACGATTCGGCCATGATCACCAGAGCCTTTAACTGCGGCTAGATCAACACCTGCTTCACTAGCCATACTTTTAGCTAATGGTGAAGCTTTTAACCTTTGGTCGCTAGTAGCTGTACCATTTGCAGAAGCAGCCGTTTCTAATACTGGCGCTGGTGCAGCGGCTTCCTCCTTCGCGGCTGGTTCTTCTTTTGGAGCGCTTGCTTCCTTAGCACTACCACCGTCAGCGCCTGCGATTGCGGCCTTCCAATCTTCTCCTTCTTGACCAATGACGGCGATGATACCATCTACAGGTACGGGTCCTTCTTTCACTGCAATATGTAATAAAACGCCGTCATAGAAGCTATCTAGCTCCATCGTTGCTTTATCTGTTTCCACTTCTGCCAAGGTCTCCCCTGTTTCCACTTTTTCACCTTCATTTTTCAGCCAGCCGATAATGTTGCCTTCCTCCATAGTGTCACTCATGAGAGGCATGCGAATGACTTCTGCCATAATTTTCTTGCTTGTTTAGATTATAAGATCTAATGATGTTATGTTACTCTTTGAGGTTGGTAGTTGGCCAACCTAGTTCTAATCTTAGGATTTGTTATGATCTTCGAACTGTAGTATTTGATCAAAGATGTACAATTTCTAATCCCCAAATTTAAGGTAATACAGATGCCTGGCAAATTTTGTTCATGTTTTTTTCAATTTGATACCCAAAGAGCTGTTACTTTGTAGGTATGAACTTTTCATCTAAATATATCGAAGAAGCCGTTAATGCCTTTGCACAGCTCCCTGGCATTGGCAAAAAAACGGCGCTGCGACTCGCCCTTTATCTACTCGAGCGAGAAATAGAGGTCAGTGAGCAATTCGCCACTGCAATCGTAGATATGAGAAAAAACATCAAAGAGTGCACAAAATGTCATAACCTCTCCGATGTAGAACTCTGTGCTATTTGTGCAGATAAAAAACGCAATGAGAAAGTGATCTGTGTAGTAGAAAGTATCCGCGATGTAATGGCCATTGAAAACACCTCCCAATACCGAGGTTTATACCATGTCATTGGTGGCGTGATCTCTCCGATCGAAGGAATCGGTCCAGATCAATTACACATTCCTAGCTTATTGGAGCGTATCGAAAAGGAGGAAGTCGAAGAAGTAATTATGGCTATTAGTCCTACTATTGAAGGCGATACCACCATTTTTTATATCTCCAAGCAACTGGAGGAGGCAAATCTCAAAATTAGTACCATCGCCCGTGGGGTTTCTTTTGGCGGGGAGTTGGAATATGCAGATGGCCTCACTCTTGGGCGCTCGATTTTGGCGCGCACGCCTTATCAAACCAAGAAAGCCTAACACCACATGCCTGCTACCCCGCCTTCGGTAAAGCTATCTGTCATCATTGTCAACTACAATGTGAAATACTTCTTGGAGCAATGCCTACAATCTGTGCTCCAAGCAAGTGAAGGTATTGCCACTGAAATTTGGGTCGTAGATAATAATTCTCAAGATGGATCGGTAGAAATGGTCCAGCAAAGATTCCTTACCGTCAAGGTTATCGCTAATGAAAGTAATCCTGGCTTTTCTATTGCCAACAATCAAGCCATTGAACGGAGCGAAGCCGAATACATCCTACTCCTCAATCCAGACACCATCGTAGCGGAAGATACTTTCACCAAATGCCTTCAATTTATGGATGCCCACCCGCAAGCTGGAGGTTTAGGTATAAAAATGCTGGATGGTAGCGGGCAGTTTCTACCAGAATCTAAAAGAGGTTTTCCCACTCCCTTTGTAGCTTTTTGTAAGACCATTGGCTTGTCCAAGTTATTTCCAAAGTCTAAAAAATTCAATCGATACCATCTAGGCTTTTTATCTAAAGAAGAAAATCACCAGATCGAAGTACTAGCCGGTGCATTTATGCTGATGCGAACAAGTGTGCTTGATGAAGTTGGACTACTCGATGAACAGTTCTTCATGTACGGAGAAGACATTGACCTCTCCTACCGCATTGTGCAGGCCGGTTATGAGAATTATTACTTCGCAGAGAGTCAAATTCTGCATTACAAAGGGGAAAGCACCAAGAAAGGTAGCCTCAATTACGTGCGGGTCTTCTATCAGGCCATGATCATCTTTGCCCAAAAGCATTTCCAGGGTAGCAAAGGAAGGTTTTTTGTGGGTATGCTGCGTTTAGCGATTTATTTCAGAGCTGGCCTCACCCTGTTTTCCAACCTAACCAAACGGGGTTTTCAACCCATTCTTGATCTACTACTGCTCTATTTGGGTTTATTCTTTCTGAAAGACTTCTGGGGCATTTATCACTTTAATTCTTCGGCATATTATGGCACACAATTCCTGTTGGTTAATGCACCTTTATACACCTTAATTTGGCTGACAAGCCTGTACCTGAATGGTGTATATGATAAAGGAGTAACTGTCAAAAGGATTGTTCGGGGAATACTGCTAGGGACGCTCCTTATTGCGGCCGTTTATGGCTTTTTAGATTTAGCCTATCGCTCCTCTAGAATGCTGATATTGTTGGGAACAATTTGGGGCCTTTTTGCATTGACCTTGGTGCGTTACCTAGGTAAATGGCTGGGTACCAACACCTTCCAAACTTCATCTTCAACTAAAAGTCGATTGTTGATTATTGGATCTAAAGAGGAGAGCAAAAGGGTACAGAACTTGCTAGGTCAAGTCAATATCGAAAAGAACCTGATCGGCACTATTGCTCCCCAAAGTCAGGAACCTGATCAGGACTATATCGGGAGTATCCAACAGATCGATCGCTGGATTGATTTATACCAGGCCAATGAAATTATTTTCTGCTTAAAAGATGTTTCTACATCGATCCTACTGGAAACTATGGATCATTTGGGGCCTGGCATCAGCTATTTTTCAGTTCCGATTGGGAGTGAAAGCATCATCGGCAGTAGCTCTAAAAATACAAGCGGCACTCTATATACCTTAGAGCATCAATTTGAGCTACAAGAAGCTTTTCAAAAAAGGAATAAACGACTTTTCGACTTTCTCTCTGCTCTCCTTTTATGTTTTCTCGCACCCATTTATGGCCTATTTATTCAGCAAAAGGGGCTTTATTTTAGACACCTTTTGGAGACTTTAATAGGAAGAAAAACCTGGGTAAGCTATTTCCCTGATGAAGATGCTCAACTTCCCAATTTGAAAAAAGGGTTTATCTATCCTGCTGTTAGCGAGCATGAGCTCAGCGCCCCTACCAGAAAACGCCTCAACTTCCAATACGCCAAAGATTATCATTGGGTCAAAGACTTAAGCTTATTGTGGACGTTTTTAGTAACGATCAAAAAATAACTTATCGATTTCTGGCGGAATCTTCCCGACCTGAAGTCGGGACAGGCTTGCTCCAATACTGCGTTAAAAAGCCTCGATAATGCCCTGCATTAACTACGTTTTTTGCCTTGTCTTGAAACGAATTTATCCCGACCTTGTGTCGGGAATCTTCTCGGCCAAAATGCAATACTTAATTCCTTGTCCGTTACTTAATCAGTAATTTCACCAAGTGAGTTCCTAATATGTTGAGCTGTTAATGCTATGGATTGTCCAGAGGAGTTCAGTACGGTCCAGCCAAATTCGAGGTTTGTTTGTAGGTGAGAGAATACTTGATGTAGCTCCACAGACCTCGCCCCCATTTGCTCCTCCAGGGGCCTTTGGGCATCTCTCTTTTTCAAGTCCTCCAAATCGCAAATCAAAAGAAAAATGTAGATCGGCACCTCACGGAGCGCCTTCTTAAAACGCTCTATTTTTTGAGGCTCCAGTATAACATCATCGATAAATACGGTATAACCTGCATTGATGAAATTGCGGGTAAGGGCAATAGTATTCTGCTCAGCTAGCATTAGCTGGTTCTTACTTGCCGCTGTCTCTGGAAATGGTGGAAGGCTGCCGCCAATAATGAGGTGTCGAATAATATCTACGTTCACCCTTGCCGATTTAGCGGTAGCTTCGGCTAAATGCTGAGCTAAAGTAGATTTTCCAACTCCTGGCGGTCCGGTCAACAAACAGACAAAAGGGGCTGGCATATCAATATTGCTGCAAGGAAAGCATCACCAAAGTACAGGCATTTTCTACCTCAATTCCCTTGTCCTGAGCCATCCGGTATAACTCCAAGTTCTCAGCACCAGGATTAAAAATGATCCGCTTGGGATTTAGGGAAAAGATGTAGTCGTAATGTTTTCGTTGGTTTTGAGGATTCAAGTAGAGTGTAATCGTATCAACGCCCTCTGTAGCAGGCTGACCTTTGACAATCTCTACTCCTGCAATTTTACCATCTCTAGTACCAACAGGTACGACTTGATGGCCGGCTTCGGCAAGTCGGTGTACGGCCATATTCGAATAACGACGTTGGTTGGGCGAAGCTCCTAAAACGAGCGTTTTTTTATTTTCCATGATCCATTGGCTTCATTAAGAGGAGCTAGAGAGTACTCAATGAGTATTCAAAAGCTCCATGATATCTTTCTAACGAAAAGTCATTAAACAAAGTTCTATCACTTTTGCCAGACAGAGTCTACAAAATACCGCCGACCATCTGTAAAGTGCTGTAATACTTTGAAGCCCGTCCGCTGGGCTAAAGATTCGATTTCTTCTAGGCTGAATTTCTGAGATAGCTCCACATCGATGGCTTCCCAAGCTTTAAAAACGAAGCTTCGGCCAAGTCTATTTATGTCTACGGTTTGATCTACCTTGCTTATGATATAAGACTTCGTCGCCCCACTGATGGGATTGTAGGTTTCCCAATGCTTGAATTGATCAAGGTCGAAATTGGCCCCTAGTTCCTCATTCATCCGACGTAAAAGATTGATATTAAAAGCCGCCGTAATGCCTGCGGGATCGCTATAGGCATTTAATATGACCTCAGGATCTTTTTTAAGGTCAAAACCTGTAATCAAAAGGTCGCCTCTATCCATGTGTTCTTGAATCCGAGTAATAAAAGATCGGGCCTGATTTAAGGTGAGGTTACCAATATTGGCTCCCATAAACAAGATGACCTTTTTGGCATTGCTTCTATAGTGCAATTCTTCCAGCATTTCAAAGTAATCGCCTTGCAGTGGATTCAAATCGAGTTTAGGCCATCTTTGTATCAGGTCTTCTTCCAGATGGTCAAGTACGTTTCCAGAAATATCTACTGGGCAATACGTAAAATCTGCCTTTTGCTCAATAAAATGCTCTAGTAAAACCTTGGTTTTCAGGCCATCACCTGCGCCTAGCTCAATGAGGTCAAAATATTGGTCTCCGATTAAATTCAAGAAATCCGCTTTGTACTCCTCTAATATCTCAAATTCACAATTGGTCAGATAGTATTCTGGCATGCGCATGATGTCTTGGAATAGTTGGTCACCACGCTCATTATAAAAGTATTTGGAACTTAAATGCTTGGGATTTGCCCCGAGGCCTTTGGCCACATCACGGGCAAAATCAGACTGTATAATTTTAGTTGAAGTTGTCATTGGTTGATTTAGGAAATGAAAAGATGTGCTTATTGCGCCAAGCGGAGGCCGGTAAACTGCCAACGTTTATCAGCATGGAAAAAATTGCGATAAGTCGGCCTGATATGAGAAATAGGTGTGGCACAACTACCACCTCTCAACACCATTTGATTGACCATGAACTTGCCGTTATACTCTCCTAAGGCGCCTTTAAAACGAGGATAACCAGGATAAGGAAGATATGCCGAAGCTGTCCACTCCCATACTTGTCCTAAAAACTGATGATCCTTGGCATTCCTAGCGGCTGTCGGTTGCAGTAATTCTTTTTCTACAAAATTGCCTTCCGTAGGAATAGTATCATATAATGATTTACAGGCCACTTCCCACTCAAATTCTGTTGGCAAGCGCATCCCTTTCCAATTCGCATAAGCATCTGCCTCATAATAGCTGATGTGTGTAACGGGAGCATTCAAATCCAATTTCCTCAAACCATTCATGGTGTAGTAGTACCATTGGCCATCTTTCTCATACCAATAATGAGGAGACTTGCTTTCTAAAGTCTTTAGCCATTCGAATCCTTCCATTAACCAGTACTCATGCTGATCATAGGCCCCCGATTGCATAAATTCGAGGTATTCTCCATTGGTCACCAAACGGCTTTGAATCTGAAAATCTTGAAGATATACCTGGTGTACGCTGAGTTCATTGTCCCAACAAAAATCCTTACCGGTATAGCCTATCTCATAAAGTCCAGCTTGAAAAGAAAGCATTTGCGCTTCTGGAGCTTGGTGCTCAGGTATAAGCAAGTCTGCATCTTCTTTAAAAGCAGGATGCAAAGGATTGGTACCCAGGATGTATTTGATATCCGTCACCAGTAGTTCCTGATGTTGCTGTTCGTGTTGTAAACCAACCGTTACCAAATGATGTAAATCCTTGGGCATGACCTCAAAGGAACCGAGCCAGGTTTGAATATGCTGATCCACATATTCGCGATAGGCCATCACCGTTTCTGTTCCAGGACGAGTCATATTCCCGCGATTAGATCGCAGGATACGAGGTCCTTGAGACTCATAATAGGAATTAAAAAAATAATTTAAATGGAGATTGAAGGCTTGGTATCCTTCTAGGTACTCCATCAAAATAAAGTTCTCAAAAAACCAGGTAGTATGGCCCAGGTGCCACTTTGGTGGACTCACATCAGTGATGGGCTGTACAACGTAGTCTTCTGCTTTTAGAGGTTCACAAAGTTGAATACTTTGTGCGCGTACCTGCTGATAAGCTGCTTCTAGCTCGCGAGCAGAAAAAGTAGTTGGATTGAATGTCATAATTCAATTAGTTGATGAATAATTATACTACGTGTATACCCAATCAAGGAAATCAAACCGCTACGAAAGGTAACGGAAGTTTGTTTTGGTTTTGGTCGAAAAAGCGGAGTTTAATAGTTTAGTTTTCACGCTTTATCCTAATTATACAACCAATAACTTAATCAAATTGTTTGCAACAAAAAGTTCCAAAATCAGGAATTTATACTACTTTAGAAGCTATTAGAATGCATCGGTTGGCATAAAAACACTGATCTTTCTTGAATATTAATGTCTTTTTTACAAAACAAAAAAAGCTTGAGCGAAGGTTCCTTTCATAGCATACCCAATACTAATCTATACGTAGAAGTGGTCCTACCACTTGCGATACCCCGAACTTATACTTATTGGGTTCCGGAAGAACTCGTCGCCCAAGTCAGCTTCGGAAAACGAGTAGAGGTACAGTTTGGGAAAAAAAAGTTGTACGCCGGACTCGTTGTACAAACCCTCCATGAAGCACCCGATGGTTATCAACCCAAACCTATCCTTTCTATCATCGATCCCAATCCCATCATCAATGCCCAACAATATCGACTCTGGCAATGGATGGCCAAGTACTATTGCGCGACACTCGGTGAAATCATGAATGCGGCCATGCCCGGTAATCTCAAGTTGAGTAGTGAAACTAGTGTAATCATCAGTCCCTTATTCGATGAAAACTATGGCGGCCTCAATGATAAAGAATACCTGATTGCGGAGGCTTTAAGTATTCAAAACACCCTCAGTATACAAGATATCCAAGGCATCCTTGGACAAAAAACAGTCTATCCGCTCATCCGGTCTATGCTGGATAAAAAAATCATCTTTCTCAAAGAAGACCTTAAAGCAAAATATAAACCCAAAAAGGTCCATTGTATTCGATTGGCCGAGCCCTATGCTTCGCAGAGCGAACTCATGGAAGAAGCTTTTGAAAAATTAGCCCGTTCTGTAAAGCAGGTAGATACCTTGATGGCCTATATGCAACTATCTCGTAACCAAAGCTATGTGCGGCGGGCCGATCTTTGTAAAAAAGCTAAGGTGGATGCTTCGGTCATCAAAGCCATGGAGAAAAAGGGCGTAATTGAAATCTACGAGCAAACCATCAGCCGCCTCGGCAGCTATGACAACCAACTAGAAGGAAAACATCCCTTGTCTGATCAGCAAAAATTAGCTTATCAGGAGATTCTTGCTCAATGGGAAGAAAAAAACGTGGTACTCCTGCACGGCGTCACCGGAAGTGGTAAAACGAATGTCTACATCGAACTGATCGAAGAGGCGCTCAAACGTGGCGAGCAGGTCTTGTATTTACTACCAGAAATTGCGCTGACTACACAGATTACAAGTAGGCTACAAAAGATATTTGGCAACGATATTGCCGTTTACCATTCCAGACTCAACAACAACGAAAGAGTCGAACTCTGGCAGGAGGTTATGGATGGAAAGCCGGTTGTGCTCGGTGCTCGGTCAGCACTATACCTGCCATTTATAAAACTAAAAACCATCATCATTGATGAGGAGCACGATTCCTCTTTCAAGCAATTTGACCCTAGTCCCAGGTACCAGGCCAGAGATGTCGCTATTGTAGCAGCGGGTATCCATCGAGCTAAGGTTCTATTAGGGACCGCTACACCATCTTTAGAATCCTATTACAATGCCAAACAAGGAAAGTATGGTTTAGTGACTATGCCTGACCGCTTTGGCGGTATCGAGCTTCCCCACATTGAGGTCATCGATGCCCGTAAAGAGCAGCAGGAAAAAAAGATGCACTCTATTTTTAGTAGCCGCTTATTGGATGGTATCAAACAAACCTTAGAGCAGCAGGAGCAAATCATTTTATTTCAAAACCGCCGGGGATACGCCCCAACTTATAGGTGCACAACTTGTGGCTGGCATTCAGAATGTATCCATTGCGATGTCAGTCTGACCTACCACAAGTTTCATAATAATCTGAAGTGCCATTATTGCGGCTATACCACCAACCTACCAGTAGCTTGCCCAGCTTGTAAAACCAAAGCCCTTTCCCTACATGGTTTTGGAACCGAGAAAATTGAGGATGAGTTAAAGATTTTCCTACCTGATGTGGCAATTCAACGGATGGACTTTGATACAGTAAAAGGCAAAGAAGGCCATAGTAAAATCATCAACGCTTTCCAGGAAGGAGAAATCGACATCTTGGTAGGTACTCAAATGGTGACCAAGGGCTTAGACTTTGATCGGGTAGGGCTAGTTGGCATCTTGAGTGCAGATCAACTATTGCATTTTCCAGATTTCAGAGCTGCGGAGCGCAGTTTTCAATTAATGATCCAGGTGGCAGGTCGAGCAGGTCGCAAGGGTAAACAGGGGAAGGTATTAATCCAAGCCTATAATGTAGCACATCCAGTACTATCTGAAGTTATCGATGGGGACTTCGATCCTTTTTACAATCGAGAAATTCAGGAGCGACAGCAGTTTAAATATCCACCCTTCTTACGCTTGATCAAGATAAGTATCAAACATAAGCAACCCAAGACGGTCAATGAGGCAGCAAAGATTTATAGCCATTTTGTAAAAAAACACCTGGGCGACCGTGTGAAAGGCCCTGCGATTCCCTATATTTCGCGGGTTCGAGGATTCTATATTCTCGATTTCCTGGTGAAGCTAGAAAAAGATACTAAAGCCATTCAAAAAATCAAGGAAGTACTGATGGAAGGTATGTTTAAAGTGCAACAGGAGAAAGGTTATTCGGGTGTGCGTATAAATATTGATGTGGATCCTTATTAAGAAGTTTGTCATTTTCATTCACACATTTACTCGAATAGTCAATGAAAAATGAAAATTGCTTAATGAAAAGGCATTCACACATTGAAACAATAAAAACGGATGGTAGAAAAAATCCAACTTAGCAAGAGCGGTCCTTATTTATCAAAAATCGTTTCTGGGGTGATGACCTGGGGCATTTGGGGGAAAAATTATACTGCTCAGCAGATGCTTTCTCTGATCGAACAGTCGATCGATTTAGGGATCACCACCTTTGATCATGCCGATATTTATGGTCATTACACCACGGAAGCTGCTTTTGGTGAAGCAATGAAACTACAACCTAGTTTAAGAGATAAAATACAGTTGGTGACCAAGTGTGGTATCAAGTTGGTGACCGAGCACCGCCCTAGCCACAAGATCAAGTCTTATGATACTAGTGCAGCGCATATTATAGCTTCTGTAGAGCAGTCTTTGAAAAACCTGCATACCGAGACCCTCGAATTGGTATTGGTACACCGCCCTTCGCCATTGATGAATGCCGAGGAAATCGCTGAAACCTTCCAGCAATTAATCGAACAAGGTAAAGTGCAACACTTTGGCGTCTCTAATTTCACGCCAGCACAAATCAATCTCGTCCAATCAAAGATAGTAGTCACCACCAATCAAATTGAAGCTAATCTACTGCACTTAGATCCATTCTTAGATGGCACCTTGGATCAGTGTCAGCAAATGGAGATCCATCCTATGATTTGGTCTCCTCTTGGAGGTAGTGCCTTTTTTACGGCACAAGACAATCCAAGAGTACAGAGGATCAACGAAGTAGCAAAATCACTTGCCGAACGACATCATGCCCAATCCATTGATCAAATTTTGCTCGCTTGGTTATTGCAGCATCCTAGTGGGCCGATCCCCGTACTAGGAACGACAAGGATAGAGCGGCTACAAGCGGCTGCCGAGGCACAGGCTATCGCACTTAGCAGAGAAGAATGGTTTGAATTGTGGTCCGCTTCAATTGGTGAAGAGGTACCTTAAGGTGGTGAGTGATTAGGTAATATGCAAGGATCATTTATCAAATATCATCTCCCCTACTCTTAAATCCTGTTTAAACCTACGCAAGTCAGTCTGCTCATCAATCATCACCAACTCGATACCAGCCAAGTCTGCGAAATCTTCTAGATATTGAGGATCGAGATTTTGGCTATAACAGGTATGATGTGCGCCACCAGCCAGTATCCAAGCAGTAGCGGCGGTCCTGAGGTCTGGTTGAGCTTGCCAAAGCACACGCGCAACCGGCAAATTAGGCAGTTGTTCTTCTGGTTCAATGGCTTCCACCGTATTCACGAGCAAGCGAAACCGATTGCCCATATCGATAATAGAAGCATTAAGTGCAGCCCCGGTGCTCCCCGTAAAAACCAGACGCACTGGATCAGCTTTACCACCAATACCGAGCGGATGGACTTCGCAACTCGGCTTCCCTGCCGCAATGGAAGGACATATCTCTAGCATGTGGGCTCCTAGTACCGCTTGCTTTTTGGGGTCGAAATGATAGGTATAATCTTCCATAAAAGAATTCCCTCCAGGTAGTCCAGTAGCCATTACTTTCATGCTCCGCACGAGAGCCGCAGTCTTCCAGTCTCCTTCTGCACCAAAGCCGTATCCATCGGCCATCAAGCGTTGGACTGCAAGTCCTGGTAATTGAGCGAGACCAGTAAGGTTCTCGAAAGTATCAGTAAAAGCCTTGAAACCTCCAGTAGTGAGAAAGTTGCGAAGCGCAATTTCAATTCTCGCAGCTTCTTTTAGGCTGCTATGCTTGGGGCCACCAGCCTGGAGCCCTGGCATCATTTGATAGCTATCTAGATAAAGCGTGACCAATTCTTTTATTTCCTGTTCTGTAACTGCCTCAAGGTGCGGTAGCAAATCCCCTAAACCATGTCCATTCACGGAATACCCGAACTGGATTTGGGCAGCTACTTTATCGCCCTCTGTGACTGCTACCTCCCGCATATTATCTCCCAGGCGCGCTACTTTCATCGTTTGGCTGTCGTGCCAAGCGGCAGCAACTCTTGACCAGATTGCCAATTGAGTAATCACCTCAGTATCATTCCAATGACCAACTATTACTTTGCGAGAAATTTTTAATCGGGTATTGATAAACCCAAACTCTCTCCCACCATGTGCTGATTGATTAAGGTTCATGAAATCCATATCGATGCTTGACCAGGGGATATCAGCGTTGAATTGGGTATGCAAATGCAGCATTGGTTTGTGTAAAATCTTCAAGCCATTGATCCACATTTTAGCAGGTGAGAAAGTATGCATCCAGGCAATAAGACCAATACATTTATCCGAGGCGTTGGCTTCCTTACAGAGTTGATATACCTCCTCAGGACTAGTCAGGAGGGCTTTGAATTGGATGGTGACCGGAATCTGTGCTTGATCGTTCAAATAATCGGCTATCTCTTGGGAGTGAGCTTTTACTTTTTGTAAGGTTTCCTCTCCGTATAAGTGTTGACTGCCGGTGACAAACCAGAGTTCTAATGCGGGTAGATTAATCATTGCTTTTTTGTTGGTTTGATGGATAAAATGATGATTTTAAGAGTGCGCCTAGGTCAAATGGAAGTCGACATCAATATTAGTTCTTGGATCCTACGCTACTCCTGACCATAGTAGGAGTTGGGGCCATGTTTACGCTCAAAATGTTTTTGAATAAGGGTATCCTTTAGACGCGGAGCTTGAGAGTTTATATTTAGGGCTAAATAGGCCATTTTTGCGCATTCTTCCAAAACAGCAGAATTATAGACTGCCTTCTGCGCTGTTTTACCCCAAGTAAAAGGAGCATGATTCCCTAGCAAGATCATCTCTACTTCTGCATAGGATAATCCTCTTCGTTCCATTTCTTGAAGGATTTGCAAGCCGGTTTCATACTCATAGTCTCCTTGGATCATCTGATCTTCCATAGGTGCTGCGCAGGGGATGTCTACCGTCAGGTGGTCGGCATGGGTAGTCCCCATGATAGGGATATCACGTTGAGCTTGCGACCAAGCGGTACCATAAGTAGAATGTGTGTGGACAATACCACCAATATCTTCCCAATGTTTATAAAGCACTGCATGTGTTCTGGTATCTGATGACGGCCGGAGTTTGCCTTCTACGGTATTTCCGTCAAAATCTACGATCACCATATCCTCTGGACTCAAATCTTTGTAAGGTACTCCGCTGGGTTTGATGGCAAAGACCCCTGCATTACGATCTACTGCGCTGGCATTGCCAAAAGTAAAAAGCACCAAACCCAGGGCTGGTAATTGCATATTGGCCGCATAGGCTTCTGCTTTGATGGTTTGATATTTAGACATGGCTTTCGATAATTTTCCCTAGACTAGCATATTGCTGATACAATTTTTCATAAATCCCTACTTGATCCCTTTCAGGTTCATAGTTTTGGTTAAAACCTGCACCCATTTTTTGCATCGCGACCTCAAGCTTAGGATAAATACCAACAGCCGTGGCAGCAAACATCGCAGCTCCTAGCGCACAGGTCTGCTCTGAAGCTGCAATTTTTATGGGACGATCCAGTACATTCGCCATTGTCTGCATGATAAAAGGTGACTTCTGAGCCACTCCTCCTAGTCCAATAATTCCTTTTATAGGGATGCCTTCTTCCTGAAAGCGATCAACAATTTTCTTAGCTCCAAAGCAAGTGGCTTCCACCAAAGCCCTGAATATTTTGGGTGCATCACTAGCTAAATTCAATCCAAAAATGGCACCTTTCAAAGCTTGATTGGCATCTGGTGTACGGCGGCCATTTAACCAATCTAAGGCCACTATACTCGTTTCTTGGGGATCCATTTCTTGAGCAGCCTCCGTTAGTGCTGGGATCATTTTCTCAGACAGCTCCTCCATTAAGGCTTTTTTCGTTGGCTCGTCGAGCAAGCTACTTTTTTCAATGAGCTCCTCAGCGGGCCAAAGCAACAGCTTTTTAAACCAAGCATATACATCACCAAATGCCGACTGCCCCGCCTCTAAACCTAACATCCCTGGTAATACCGATCCATCGACTTGACCACAAATGCCTTTCACCAATTTATCTCCAACCTCCTCCATGGGCGCTACGAGCATATCACAGGTGGAGGTACCCATCACCTTACTCAAGAAATAGGGCTCGATTTGACCACCAACGGCTCCCATGTGGGCGTCGAATGCTCCAACTGCTACGATGATATCGGTAGATAGACCTAGGCGTTTTGCCCATTCTTCCGAGAGATTACCTGCTGGTATATCCGAGGTATAAGTTCTCTTAAACAGCCGAGATACGACACCATCTAATAATGGATCGAGTGCAGTGAAAAAATCATTAGAGGGCAAGCCATCAAAGTCTTCGTGCCACAGGGCTTTGTGTCCAGCAGCACATCGGCTACGCTTCATCGTCGAGATATGACGGCCTCCTGTCAATAAAAACGGTATCCAATCGCAATGCTCTACCCAAGAATAAGCCGCTGCTCTGACCTTTTCATCTACTCGTAAGGTGCGTAATATTTTTGCCCAGAACCATTCTGAAGAATAGATACCTCCTTCGTATTTGGAATAATCTATTGACCATTTTTTACACAGATCGTTAATCTCGGCGGCTTCCTGAATGGCGGTATGATCTTTCCAAAGGATAAACATGGCATGCGGGTTCTCCGCAAAATCATCTAGTAAGGCCAAAGGGACACCGGCCTCATCTACCGCCACCGGCGTGGAGCCCGTTGTATCTATCGCAATCCCCTTTATCTTTTCGGCAGTACCTGGAGGTGCAGCTGCTATTGCTTGCAGAATAGATTGCTCTAAACCTTCGATATAATCTAATGGATGTTGCCGGAATTGGTTTTTAGCAGGATCACAGTATAATCCGGCTTTCCAGCGTGGATAATAGACTACGGCGGTGCTTACCTCTCGTCCGTTTTCGGTATCTACAATCAAACAGCGAACGGAATCTGTACCATAATCTAAGCCAATAACATAGCTCATCGGGTTGTTTTTTTACTTGCCTAAGGAATGGGGCATTAATAAAGGATACAAGATTTACGCAGGTATTTTGCTGTTCAGTGAGGCAAAAAACGCAGGCGATGCAGCGCATCGACGAGGCTTTTTAACGAAACTGGGCGGCAAAAGAACAAGTAAAGATGTTTAATTTATTATTGACTCATTCCTAAGTAGGACCTTGGCATTAATTTATTTGGGTTAAATGATGGATTTAAGGTACTAAAACTTTTAATAAAAAGTAGAGTACAGAGGGACAAAGCAAACAACCCAAGCCTGTATAAAAGGTAGCCGTAAGTGCTCCATAAGGCACCAACTTAGCATCAGTAGCTGCTAATCCTGCCGTCACTCCACTAGTTGTACCTATCAGACCACCAAAAACTGCGGCAGCGTGGGGATTATCTAGCTGAATATATTTAGCAACCAGTGGAGTGGCTACAGTGGTCACAAGAGTTTTGACAACTCCTGCCGCAATACTTATCGCTAAGACTTCAGAGCTAGCTCCTAAGGCAGATCCTGTCACCGGACCAACGATATAGGTACAGGCTCCTGCACCAATCGTAGCCATACTCACTGCATCTTGATAACCAAAGGCAAAGGCGACTATAGCTCCTAAGAAAAAAGCGACTACAATACCAAAAAATAAGGCAATGGCTCCCGCTAGTCCAGCATGTTTGATTTTATCTAAATCGGCTCCCATTGCCGTAGCGACAACTGTAAAATCCCTCAACATTGAACCGCCAAGAAGCGCCATCCCCGCAAATAGAGGAAGGTCAGCAATCCCTTTGGCGCCTCCAAATAGTGCCAAACATAAGCCGATTAGAATAGCGATGGCTGCCGCCGGAATTTTCTTTCTGGTAAAAGTATTGGAAAACCAAAAGGAAAATAACATGATCAAGCCTACTACTAGAAAGGCGAAAATCAATCCATTTTTAATAATTACTTGTGTAATGGTCTCTAGCATGAATAGGCTTTCTTTTATTCAAAGTTTAATAATCTTAGTTTAAAATTGGGCAAAGGCACAAATAAAATCACACTGTAATTTTTTATAATTCCTACTGAAACTCTAATTCAAAACCGCTCTAGCATCTTCATTTTTGTCATTCGATACA
>JBELML010000101.1:0-24181 GCA_042095835.1 Saprospiraceae bacterium | reverse complement strand
TTGCTTAGGGCGGACCATAATGATAAATTAAACAGATGAAATGAGCATAATCTTATTTAATCATAAAATCACCAAACGGTGGTGATTAAAAAAGATTATGCGTAATCGAAGATTCATGAACTCCTTTAAAATCATTAATACCTAAGTGAATAAAGCGCAGCGGTTGCAGGTATTTAAAATTTCTGCAAGAACTTAGCTTTCAAGCATTTGCACAAATTTTAAAAACATGAAAGTATCAATTATAGGATGTGGAGCCATGGGCTCAGGAATTGCACAGATTGCAGCCACTGCAGGGGCGAATGTGACCTTGTTTGATAAAAGAATCGAGTCTTTGGAGCGCTCCCGGCGCCAATTAAAAAAGCGCCTAGGTAAGCTACAAGAAAAAGGCCGCTTGAGTCCGGTCGAAGGGCAAGGCATCGTTTCCAGGATGGCCTATACTACGAACCTAAACGATATCGCAGGCTCGAATTTGGTCATCGAATCTATCGTCGAAGATAGAGCTGCCAAGCAGGCCATTTTTGGGAAATTAGAATCCATTGTAGATAAAGAATGTATTCTGGCTACTAATACCTCTTCCTTGTCGGTAACTGATATCGCAGCAGCCTGCCGACTTCATCCGGAGCGCGTGATTGGTATTCACTTTTTTATACCGGCCCAGCAAATCAAATTGGTAGAAATTATTCCAGGTTTACAGACGAGTCCAGAGATTACAGATCAAGCGAATGTAATTATCAAGCAGTGGGGCAAAACGACGGTCCTGACAGCCGATACACCTGGTTTCTTAGTGAATAGAATTGCCAGACCTTATTATTTGGAGTCGATCCGTATGGTGGACCAGGGCGTTGCCAATATTGCTACCATCGATTGGGCCATGACAGAATTGGGAGGTTTCAGAATGGGCCCCTTTGCTTTGATGGATTATATTGGTAATGATATCAATTATACTTTTACAGAAAGCCTCTTTGAGGCTACCTATTTTGATGATCGATATCGACCCTCTGGGACCCAACGTAAGTATGTACAAGCAGGCTATCTAGGTCGTAAAACAGGGCGAGGATTTTATAATTACTTTGACCATTCCACCAATCCAGCACCCAACAAAGACGAAGACTTAGGGCGTAGTATCCTACTAAGAGTCTTGGTTTTATTAATCAATGAGGCAGCCGATGCGCTCTTTTGGAACCGCGCTACCAAGGAAGATATAGATTTAGCGATGACTACCGGAATTCGGTTTCCCAATGGCCTACTAGCCTGGGCCGATGACCTAGGTATCAGCTTCTGTGTAAAGAAGTTGGACGAATTACACAACCAGTTTCGTGAGGAGCGCTATAAGTGCAGCCCACTATTGAGAAAGATGCAAAAAAGAGGAGAACGCTTTTATTGATCGATCACCAAGATCGCGAATCCATTAGCGTTTCTTCAGTAGGAACTTGGCCATCGCTGCTAAAGCATCGGCCTTATTAATATAACTATCTCCACCCATGACGGTAAAAACAACGAACAAACTACTAGATACTCTTAAAAGTCAACTCGAAGGAGACTTGCATTATGATAAACTACTGCGAGTGCTCTACGCTACTGATGCATCAGTATATCGAGAACTACCAACTGCGGTAGCACTGCCAAAAAATCAAGCAGATCTCAAGATCTTACTGCAATTTGCAAATACGCATCAATTACCATTGATCCCCCGGACTGCTGGGACTTCTTTGGCTGGTCAATGCGTGGGCAAAGGGATCGTGGTCGATACATCCAAGTATTTGAATCGCATTTTGGAATTGAATGTGGAAGAAAAATGGGTGCGTGTAGAACCAGGAGTTATCCGAGATGATTTGAATCGATACCTCAAATCTTATGGACTATTTTTCGGACCAAACACTTCAACCTCTAATCGATGCATGATTGGCGGTATGGTCGGGAACAACTCCAGCGGCACTACTTCCATCCAGTACGGTACCACCAGAGATCATGTTTTGGAACTCGAAACATTGCTCAGCGATGGATCTGAAGCCCACTTCAAGGATTTGTCCTCTATGGAGATAAAAGAGAAACAAGAACTCCCCAGCCTGGAAGGCGCAATATACAGGCATCTTTTTACAGAATTAGAGAAGGAAGAGGTGCAAGCGGAGATTCAAAAAGAGTTTCCGAAACGTTCTATTCATCGGCGAAATACCGGTTATGCAGTAGACGAACTACTAGAGTTGCAACCCTTCAATGCGGAGGGTGGAGCTTTTAATCTTTGTAAATTATTATCAGGTTCGGAAGGCACCCTGGCTTTTACAACCGCTATTAAGATAAGTCTAGACCCTCTACCACCAACCGAATCGGTGATTGTAGCAGCTCATTTTGCAAACTTGGGAGCGTCCATGTCTGCTACTTTGATTGCTATGGAATATGAGCCTAGCTTCTGTGAATTGATGGATAAAATTATTCTGGATTGTACAAAAGGCAATCTAGAATATGAACCTATGCGCTTTTTTGTGGAGGGAGATCCGGCTGCCATCCTTTGTGTAGAATTCCGCTCTGATAAAATAGAGGAATCAAGAAAGCAGGCAAAAGCATTTATCAATGATTTGGAAAAAGCTCAACTAGGGTACGCTTTTCCACAAGTAGAAGGGCCGCGGATCAAGGATGTTTGGAATTTGCGAAAAGCGGGTCTTGGCCTATTGTCAAATGTACCTGGCGACGCCAAACCAGTGGCTTGTATTGAAGATACGGCAGTGGCCCTTGACGATCTGCCCGCCTACGTAGCGGAGTTTGAAAAGATCATGAAAGACTTTGATCAGCGAGCGGTGTTTTATGCACATGCGGGCGCTGGCGAACTTCACCTCAGACCTATCCTCGATCTAAAAAAGAAAAAGGACCGGCAGCTATTTTATGAGATTACCAGATCAACCGCGGAGTTGGTTAAAAAGTATCAGGGATCTTTGAGTGGTGAGCATGGCGATGGACGCGTTCGTGCCGCTTTTATTCCACTTATGTTAGGCGATAAAAATTATCAGCTATTCAAGGATATTAAGCAAATCTGGGACCCGCAGGGATTATTGAATCCGGGCAAAATTACGGATGCTGAACCAATGACGGAATCCCTGCGCTATGAGGAAGAACAGGAAACCCGAGAGTTTGATACCATGTTTAATTATGAGGAGGTTGGTGGTATTTTGCGAGCTGTCGAGAAATGCAATGGGTCGGGCGATTGCCGAAAATCCCCAGAAGCTGGAGGTGTGATGTGTCCGAGCTACCAAGCTACCAAGAATGAAAAAGATACTACACGCGCCCGCGCTAATGCCTTACGGGAGTTTCTCACACGTACAGAGGAAGGTGGTCAGGCCTTTAACCATCCCGAACTAAAGGAGGTGATGGATCTCTGTATCAGCTGTAAGGGCTGTACCTCAGAATGCCCATCTAATGTTGATATGGCTACCGTGAAGGCCGAGTTTCAATATCAGTATTTTAAGAAAAACGGCATTCCATTGCGCTCGCGTTTATTCGCAGAAAACGCAAGCCTGAATGGCTTGGGAGCTAAGGTGAGTGGCCTGACAAATTTTGTATTTAACAATCGCCTGACTGGTGGCTTGATGAAACAGACGATGGGCGTACATCCCAAAAGAAGTATCCCAAACGTTGCTAAAGAAACCGTAAGAAAGTGGTATCACAAGTCTTATCAAAAGATGCCTCCACCAAGCACTACCAAAGGAAAAGTCTGGTTCTTTAACGATGAATTTACCAACCTGCTTGATGCTGAAATTGGTAAAAAAGCGATCCAGTTACTAAGGCATTTGGGCTATGAGGTAGCCTTGATAAAGCATCCAGAAAGTGGTCGTTCGCACATTTCTAAAGGATTATTAGATAGGGCCAAGAAGTTGGCAGAACAGAATGTAAAGACCTTCAAAGACTTGGTTTCTGAACAAACGCCACTAGTAGGAGTGGAGCCCTCCGCGATCTTAAGTTTTAGAGATGAATATCCAAGGCTTGTCGGCGCTAAACATAAAGCGGAGGCGGTAGCCCTAGGTCAAAATGCGCTAATGGTGGAGGAGTTTCTCAAAAGAGAAATAGATGCTGGGCGGATCACTGCCGCAGATTTTCATTCGACAGAGAAGAAAATTTTATTGCATGGGCATTGCCATCAAAAAGCTTTGTCTTCCGTACCCGATGCCGCTTTATTATTGAGTTTGCCACAAAATTACCTAGTCGAGATCATACCTTCAGGGTGCTGTGGTATGGCAGGCTCTTTTGGGTATGAGAAAGAACATTATGAGGTGAGTATGAAAATCGGAGAGTTGGTCTTGTTTCCGGCGGTGAGAAATGCCAAGGCCGAGGTGACTATCGCAGCTCCTGGCACTTCATGTCGGCACCAAATTCATGACGGTACTCAGCGCCAGGCATTACATCCAGTAGAAATTTTATGGGAAGCTGCTCAAGTCAAGACCTAATATTAGGGCAAACGCATTAAAATAAAAACTTGAAAAGGAATGGTTATTTCTCGAAATTAAGTGTAAAAAAGGTCATAAGTGAAGTGCGGGAGGCCGCCTAGGCATTGTCTGAGCGGAGCGAGTTTGGCTAGGCAAGATTTTTTTGCTTCGTTTTTGTATCGAATGACAAAAATGAAGATGCCAGAGCGGTTTTGAATTGGAGTTTCAGTAAGAATTATAAAAAATTGCAGGATAATTTTTTGGTGCGTTTGCCCTAACCTAATATAGGAAAGCCTAAGAGCTTGATCTGAAACCAAAAAAAATGAAGTAGTCTTGCCGATAAATTCGGCAAGACTACTTCATTTTTTAGGCTAGTACACTGTCAACTTGCAGCTGCCAGCGAAGTTATCACTGTTTCACAAATCGTTTTCTAGATATCTGGCCATTATTTTCTACTCTAATGATATACAGCCCAGGTTCAAGCGAAGCAACCGATAACTGTACCAGATTTCCATTTGTATCTAAGCTTAATTGCTCCAGGATTTGACCTTGCATATTAAAAACCTGCAAGTTCAATTGCTCGCTCCTCCAGTTCGTATTTCTTAGATAAATCGATTCTTTTGTTGGGTTGGGAAAGAGCTCCAGAGCCTCTGATTGCTGAATTATTTGACGAGTAGAAGAAACCGCATTCGCATCAATCACAATTGGTTGTGTCGTAATCGGAATGAATCCACCCGAGCCATCTTCGATAACAAAGGTGAACGCATCGGCGACGGTTTCTGAGCCATCGTGCTCATACTTTATAGCAAAATCCTCAATATCGATTTGAGTGAATTGATCACCAATGACTAATGGTACTTCATCAAGGCTAAGTAGGCCATTTTGAGGCAAACTCACAAGCGTATAAACCAGCTCAGCAGCTGAACTTTGATCATCAGTAGCCAAAAGAATATCAGAGGTGATGGCCGTTCTTAGTGCAGGAGGCGCAAAAAGCGTATCGTTATTCACCAAAGTTGGATTTTCTACAGAGGAGGTGGCACAAAACTCAATGCCCCATTCCTCTAATGCCCCAGAGTTGCTAAATCCTGGTCGAACCACTTCTACGCGCAGTATCCAAACGCCTTGAGTGCTTTCTCCACTAAATATAGATAAAGGATTAATGGGCTTGAAAACGATGCCATCATCTGGTGGACATATAATATCATTGGGTGCATCATCATCAAAACCTAGCGCTAGATTTGCAGTAGCGCCACAGTTTCTATCAAACAGGACCACTTCCGTCCCAGTAGGACTGATCAAGGTAATTTCTAAGCTATTTACACCTTGGTAATTCGCTTTGATAAAAGGAATGTTGACATCGCTGATGACTCCTGCGGTAGTGATTTCTATGGGAGATTCTACGAAAGTTCCATTTCCACCTAGGTTAAATCGTTCTTCGTTTTTAAACTCTGTACAATTGATACTAGCCGTATGAAAAGTAGAAGGTGGCAAGAAATCACTAGGACCACATTCATTATTAGGCCGGATTCGCCAAAAATGTAAGATGTTCTCCTCTAAAAGAATACTCGGCACATAGGTGGTATCCGTTAAGCCAGAAGTTTGTTCTATCGTACTTGCACCAAAAGCAGGACTAGTAGCGATTTCAAAGTCGTATTCACTAGCTCCTGCACTTTTTCTCCAATTGAAATCTGTAGACAGTAAAATGCCACTCGTCCCATCCATTGGGGAGACAATTGTAAGATCGGAAAAATCATTAGATAAGGTAGAGAAAAATACGGTCCTGGTAAAGGTATCGATACCCTCAGCAGTCCCTTGAACCTCTAGGCTGATTTCTTGATCCACTATGCCGGTAAAAGCCACATTAAGGGTGCTACTATTTCCTGGTTGTACGGGGTTTTCGCTAAAGCTGACCGCTGCACCTTCTGGTAAACCACTAAGTACTTCAAGATTGATCGGCACTGCAAATCCATTTAGGGCCTGCGTGCTGATTTCAAAATTCAAAGGTTCCGGCTGGCAGTGTAGTGGTATACTGATCGGTGCTAAACTTAGAATGGCAGTGGTATCAAGCGCAGGGGCAATTTCAAAATTGAAATTATTAATATCAAAAAAGATGTTATCGGCTGCTTCTACCATTATCCTTGCAAAATCTGCAATGGTATCTGGAATAGCGATCATTGCAGTCCCCGTGTTAGGTGTGTTTTCTGCTAAAACAATTGGATAGCTAAACCCAGCATCAACAGATAAGCGGATATTGATATATTGGCAATTGATCGGTGCTTGATTCGTATTGGCGACGTCCCAATGGATTTCGATATAATCCCCTGCATTGAGGACCTGTCGAGACTCATTAAGCGTCGACACTACAAATGGTCCGGAGCTGGTATCTGCTCTAAATCGTATTTGCTCCCAGGTCGCACCGCCGGCCTCGGGATTGTTATCGCGAACGGTACATCTGAAGGTGAGTCCCCGATTGTACCCTGGTAAAACCTCCTCTCGGCTGCTCTGATTGTTTATCAAATTACTCAATCTTGGGAAATAGCGGATTGGGTTAGTCGTTGGTGGTAGAGAGCGGAAAGCAGGTTCGTTATCTTCTGGGAAACCTACTGGAGTGGTGATAAAGTCGGCATCGTATTGTTCCCAGCAATAGGTTAAATTATCGCCTTCAGCATCAAACCCTTCGGCACGCAATTTGAAAGGGGTATTGGCTGGAATGACCAAACCATCACCCAGTGGTATCGACAGTTCAGGATAAGTATTGCTTGTGTTGACGATTTCTGCGCAGCCTGAGCCTTGGCCTGTTCTAGAATAATTTATTATGGATTCCAAGGAATTGACATGATAGTATTCTTCGGGTTGAATACGTTCGAGGTTTTGACCTCCACAAAGGGTGCTATAAGACATGATGGTACTACCACTGCCTGGCTCAAATCCATTGGCTTGAGATAATTGGGAACTATTGGATTCTTCCCTACAATTATTCCAGGTATGAGATGCGCTAAACTGGTGCCCTAATTCATGGGTAAAGGTACCTACCTGAAATTGATCTAGATTTGGATTGTTACAGGTTGTACCAGACCCTTTATTGTTGCCACATACGTTTCCGGGGCCAATACCACCAGCATCGGAGCAATTGATTGAAAGCACGTGCCCCACATCGTAATTATCAAATCCTATTCGACTGTTCAGTACAGGAATAATTTCTGAGATTAAACTTCCAGCAAGCCGGCCTGTAAAAGGGTCAGTATCTGGATCGGTATAAAGTAGCGTGTCATTATTAGCTACTAATTGCAATTCGATGGCCAATTCATTTACAAAAATGGCATTGGTTCGATCCATGAGGGAGTTGATAGCAGACAAGGCCTCTTCGGGGCCACCCCAATAGGCTGTATATTCTCCTGTGGCTGCAATGGCGATATCATAAATATGTTTAGCCACTGCTCCTTCTTTGGAGCGTAGTGCCAGGTAGGTTTCTTTCTCCTTACGAATTTGGTTCTTTTTATCTTCAAGTATGCCAAATCCACAGGCCAATGGGGTCGATTCATTGGTAGGGGCTTTATGGTTTTTAGTATAATAAGACAGGTGGAATACATCATTCATGTGGTTGATCGGATCCACATAGATTGTTCCTTCAAGTGAATGGATCACTGCATGTACGCCTAGTTTTGACAAGCTTCCTCGCACAAAAAGTTGACGATCTCCTGATCGATCATAGCCTTTGAAAGATACTATATCTGGATATTTGGCTGCAAGAGCGGGTTTGAAATTCGAGATGATTTCTACTTCAAAATTGGCTAAAGTTCCATCTGGCATTGGAATATAAAGATAAGCTTTGCCCTCTTGTTGAACTCTGTTTATATGGTTTTTAAATAGTGCTTTATTGAGCTGGTAGAGTTCAAATTGCGCTGGTTTGATTTCCAGATCAGCGTCGCGTAGTCCAAGTTGGTCCATATCTTGCACGGGTACCCAAGGTAGGATTTGTGCATTTGAAGTGGAGCAAAAAAGGCATGTAAAGATGAAGAGGAGTAATGTTTTATACATACAAGTAGTCTAGTTTGAAAATTCTGAAATATTTAAAATATGGCCGCTACCTGAGCTCGTCCCAAATGGACGGTACGGGCTTCTACAGTTTTGCGCCCTTCGTATGAAAGTATCATACGTAAGTTTCGGCCTAATTGTTTTTCCATACTGAGATTCCAAATAACATTATTTCCAGTTTGTAAGCCATTTAATAAGGCAAAACCTACTGGCGAATTGGCCTGACCTCTGAAATCGGCCTTAATATAAGAAAACCGTGATTTAAGACTAGTCTTTTGATTCTGATTCCATGTCATCTCGCCGCCTAATTCCTGAAAAGTGACACTTTCTTCGCTTCCCTCAAGCTCATTATTTTTATCTTCTAAGCGATACCGCAGTTTAAGTTGAAAAAAGCGACTAGGGATCCAGGAGAAATTGGGCTTTAAACCATAAGCGATTATCTGGTAATCTTTATTGTTAAAAACTTCACTATCACTCTCCTGACGAGTCTGGTCGATGGTCCATTCCGCAATCCAGGCGGCACCCATTTTTAGACGCAGTTTTAAGAAAGTATTGGCGTTGATGCGACTCTCAAAGCCCGTATTCTGTAAAAACTTTCGTCGATTATCCGTCCATCCAAGCTGTACCTCATAGACAGGGTTTCCCCGATTGAAAAATACAATGTTCCTAAGGCCAGAATTCACCGCGATGAGGCTCGTATCTGCTACATTTAATTCAAAGGGATTCCAACTATTGATATCGCCTCCATCTTGGGTTCGTCTGGAAATACGCAAACTAGACTGGGTAGATAATTTGCTCAACCATTGTTTCCAGGGTTGTTTCACTTTGAACCAGAGGGCTTTAGGTGAAAGCTGGAAGCTCCAATTGAAATTGACATTGTTGGTTTGGATGAATTCGTCGGAGAAAGTGCTGACCCTTACATACTCAGCTTGATCAGGGAAGGGAGAAATCTCCATTTCATTAGGCTGGATGATACCATCATTATTATAAAGAGAATCCAACCAGATATAAATGCCTTCGCCTTTTCGCACCCTTACAAAACTGAAATTCCGCCTGGGTTCTTGCCCACCACCGATATCGTAGTCGACCGAGGAGCGAACAAAACCTTTCCAGAAATTAAAGCTACCATTTAAGCGCCCAAGGAAATTATCGCCAGTCTGACCCGATAGTGGGGCTTCTGGGTTGAGTAATTCCAGATTACGATAGTTGAAGCCTAATTTTAAACGGATACTTTTTTTCAGGGACCAATTGGATTCTACCGATAGTTCTTGGGCAATCAGACTGTTTTCGAGACCCTGTGATTGTGGTGTTTGGTCTGTTCTGTGATTATATTGGATAGAAAGATCATTCCTTTTACCAACCGGACTTTTTACTGCTAAACTATAGTTGTAATAGGCATAGGAATTTTGGCTAAGGGAATCGGAGGAGAATGATCTTCTTTGGTTGTCTTCAGCATCTAAAGCAAGGGTCCAAGTCCAACCCTGGCCTTTGTTAAAGGTTTTCCCCAAAGCTATATTCGGACGAAGGAAGCTGCGGTCTTCAATATCTGTAGTAGCATTGAGTAGGCTACTGTTTGAAAATAAAGACCAGCCCTTGGATTCCAGATTCAGCTGTAAGCCATGCTTGAATCCACGATAATCGAGGTCTCTCAGAAAGCTGTTAAATTCATAAGCTGCGGTACCAAAATCGGGGTGAGCAAGCGTCCAGTTATTGTTGATAAGATGCTCGGTGGCGCTATTGACATTTCCAATGCCACTGAAGTCGGCCAGATTCCAATCACGGAGGAACTCGGGGGCTCGATAAGGATTGAGTGCTTGAAAATGAAGGCTTTTAAATTCATAAGCTAAGTCGGTGGCTAGTTGCCAGGATTTAGTAGGACGGCCATTGCCAAATGTTTTATGAAAATTGGTATAAAAGGCCATACCCTGATCATCTTCACTATCAAGATTGGAGAATCGATTTCTATCCAAGTGGCTAAAGGAAAGTTCGGTCAACCAGGCGGTTTGCTTATCAATTGTCCAATCGTTTCGTAAAGTGATTAATTGCTGACTTTGAGGCGGTGTGAGTTGAAAACTTGGCTCGTAGTCTCCAATGGGTAGACAAGTAAGCGGATCTCGTCCCACAAAAGTATAGACTGGTTCGTTGGCTATGAGCGAATCAGAAAGGATATATTCCCCATTCCCCTGCCCAACAAAGGAGAAAGTAGCCGTAAATAATTCGGCTTCTTCATTCTTGCTAAATACTAGTATAGAGGCTTCACCACAGGCCGTAATCGTATCTTTACTTTCATAGGCGACTTGGACCGCAGAAAAAGATTCTAAGGCACGTCTGCTGGAGAGTACCGCTCTAGATAAATCATCTCCGGCTGCTGCAAGTACGGCTCGGTCATCCTCTTCCAGTGCAAAGAGTCCGGTGGTATTTTTGCTGTCTTGCTGGCTATAGAGGTGTACGCTTAGTGTATTGTTTTTCGTTTTCCATTGACTACCAGTAGAGAGGAGTGTCCGGGTATAGGTCTGATCTACGTACTCATATTCCACGATTATTCTGGTTTCTCTACGGATTAGCCGTTTGTTGGTAAAGGTGATTTCTCCCAAATTATAGTCGATGATATAGTCTCTTTCTAGGCCTCTTGCTAAAGCTTGTCCATCCATCCATACTCTTTCTGTACCGCTCAATACAATAATAAACCGCTCTCCTTGAGCACCTCTTAATTTATAAGGCCCTTGGTTGCCTTCAATAGCCAACAGGTTGAATCGAGCAAATTTTCCTCGGGCAATGGCAACGCTAGCTTCATTCTGAATAAGGCCATTTCCTGCATTTATTTCATTAGAAAAAGTAAGTCCTTGCAATTTTTTAAAAAACCTACTGAAGTAGCTTTCTGGATTTTGTAGTTCATAATCTCCTGCCTTGAGGCGGTTCTTATTTTTGGATAGTTCGACGTATACTCGGTCAAACTCTTGTAGTTGTTGCGTGTTGCCTTCTGGCTGGAGTGGGATGTTTTCGTCAGTGATCGCCGCCTTGATGAAAAGCCCATCACCTAAGTCACCCGCTAATTGGAGATTGAAGTTGGAATTTAATACCAAGTCCTGGCGATTGCCGAAGGAAAGTCCTCTGGAGAAACTCCCCGAATAGTCTAGTTGCTTGAAGTCAACCAAGGAAGCATTATTGCTTGGATTTAAAGGCACGGCTGTGATAATTCCTTCCTGCATTTGCTGTAAGCTATTGCTATCTAATCGAAATAAGGACTGATCAATACTTGTTTGGAGTACCCTATATCGGATCAATAGAGTATCTGTGGAGCTAAGTGGGGCATTGTTAAAAATTAAACGATTGACTTGCAGTCTATAAAAGTTAGAATCGATGATCTCGCCTGCTTGATTAAATACTTGAAGGGTGGCAGGGAGGAGGATATGTTTTTCATGGAGGGCAATCGTATCGTTATATGGAACAGATTTTAGACATAAATTAGAAAGGCTTGGCCTTTGTGCAAGGCACGACAAAGAAATAAGCAGTGAAATACTGATAAGAAGTGATCGAATAAACATCACTACAAGCCTTTTCAAAAAGAGAATACAAAAGCTGTAATAGACAACTTTCTCAAATGAAACGCCAAAATAGAAGGAATATGCGGGATAAATATGTCGGGAAGGAAACAAAAAAAGAGAGGGAAATGGTCCCTCTCCGAAAAAATCACCCGACTGTTGTGTTGGTTACTGCTTGCGCAGTGCCAATCAACACAATCGTCGTATAAGGAAGGTTCTGGTCAGATTAGGATTCTTTATGGGGTTAAAAATGATTATCTTTTGCTTACAAAACAAAAAATAGGACGTTTAAAGTTCGCAAACAATTTGCTTTAACGCAAACTTAACGAAAAAAAATTGCACTTTTTGAATTGTACGAATAAAAATTTACTAGATAAATATGACATAAAATTGGGAACAATGCAAGGACATAAAGGTTGTGGATTATTGTTTGAGAGCTGTAATAGGGGCTTTAGATAGGGATTCTAAGCACTGGAGCAAGCAGATGAAAAAATACGGAGAGATTCTGTATGTTTAAAGTGAAGGAATTAAAAGATTTTTTTAAATTTGTGATAGAGCAAAGGGTATCCTAATCCAAAAAATAACGTCTCAAGTTGAGATTGCTTTTATTCCTAAATTTTTTACGTCCCTACATTTAAAGAAATATAGCCATATCTATCACCATTATTAAGGTGATATTTAAGATAAATATAGCAATGTTGATTTTTGTCAAAAGAAGATTTTTACTGATTTATTACATTTGAGCAAATCTAAATCCATGACAACTAATTCCATGATTAAAAAATTAAAAATATGAGGCGACAATTACTTCTTGCGCTTTGTGCTATAGCAATGCTGGGTACACCCATCTTTGCCCAAGACCTAGATGTCGATTTATATCGTACCTATGACGGCTCCTTTAATAACAGGAGCAATATCCAATGGGGAGCTGTAGGGGATCACCTGAGGCTCATGGTTCCTTTATCCTATGCCGATGGGTACGCGTCACCATCCGGTGCGGATCGCCCAAATCCAAGGGAACTGAGTAATGAAATCTTTTTCCAGAATCGTTTACTGAATGACCCATTGAAGTTGAGCGACTTTTGTTGGGTCTGGGGGCAATTCTTGGATCATGATATAGGACTCACGCCTGATGGTACGGAGTTTTTGCCTATTGAGGTTCCGCAAGGCGACAGAGATTTTGACCCACTTGGTACGGGGCAGGTGATGATTCCAATGATGCGTAATGCCTTTGATCCCTCCACAGGAAATGAATTTGGTAATCCAAGAAGGCATCCCAATTTACTTACTGCTTTTATTGATGGATCCAATGTTTACGGTTCAGATCAGCACCGTGCAGATTGGTTGAGAACTTTTGAAGGAGGTAAACTGAAAGTATCTATTGGCAATCTTTTGCCTTTTAATACGACTACTGGCGAATACGATGCCCCAATCGATGAAGAAGCTCCAGAGATGGATGATGCTGTTGGCCTTTCAGAGAAGCACTTCGTTGCTGGTGATGTACGTGCCAATGAAAATCCATTACTAGCCTCATTTCATACTTTGTTTGTAAGGGAGCATAACCGACTTGCTGAAGAGGTTATTGTGCAGCACCCTGAATGGAATGATGAGCAGGTTTATCAATACACCCGTAAGATGGTAGGTGGCTTTATGCAAGCTATCGTTTATAATGAATATCTACCGGCAATGGGCGTTCGGCTGGATGAGTATCAAGGGTATGACCCTTCTATTAACCCACAGTTGGCGAATATATTTACAGCGGCAGCCTTCCGTTTAGGACATACTCTATTGAGTGGTGATTTGAAAAGAGTGATGAACGATGGGACAGAGCATCCAGATGGAGCTATCACGCTAAGAGAGTCTTTCTTTGATATTAGCTTTGTCAGAGAAGATGGTATCGACCCATTCCTTAAAGGTATGGCGGTACAAATGCAGCAGGAGTTTGACGCTAAAGTAATTGATGATGTGCGTAACTTTCTTTTTGGCCCTCCAGGGGCAGGTGGCTTAGATTTAGCCTCTATCAATATTAATCGAGGTAGAGAAAGAGGTTTGCCTGATTATAATACCATCCGTAGATCATTGGGTTTGCGTCCTTACAGTATTTTCAGAGAAATCAATCTGGATGATATCGGTGTGACTTATGATCTCTTGACCAACTACCTCAATCTAGGAAAAGTAGATCCTTGGGTAGGAATGCTAGCGGAGCGTAGACTTCCTGGGGCACTGTTTGGAGAAACGATAATGGAAATTTTGACCCGCCAGTTTACCGCTCTTAGAGATGGTGATCGCTTCTTCTATTTGAACGATCCTGTGTTGACAGAGGAGGAAAAGCAGACGATTACCAATACGACTTTCCATGATGTTATCATGCGAAATACTACGATCACTTTGATGCAAGATGAGGTCTTTAATGCTATCCCACATGAGGAGATTTGCGCGAATATGACGATTGATGTGTTAGGAAAAGTGCATTTGGAAAATGGTAGACCGGTAGCACAGGTTGGTGTAGATTTGGAAGCAGGAAATTCTTTCCTGACACTATCCACCAATGGTTTGGGAAATTTTGACTTCAGAAGTGTCCCTGGTTGTGATGCCAAACGACTATCACTTAATAAAGAAGATGCCCACGATAATGGCGTGTCTACCCTAGATTTGATTATTGTACAAAAGCATATCCTAAATAGAGATCCATTAGATTCTCCATATAAGGTTCTAGCGGCTGATGTAGATAACTCTGGTTCTGTTTCTACTTTAGATTTGATCAAGATGAGAAAAGTGATTCTCTCTATTGATTTGTATTTTAATGAGGAAGGAGCTTGGGAGTTTTTACCTGCTGATTTAGAGTTTACTGATGAGTCGAATCCATTTATCGATGCTTTACCGAATATCTATGACTTATACGATGTAGGTATTGATTTTACACAAGACTTTGTGGCGATCAAACTAGGAGATGTAAATAATTCTGCTGAAACAGGTGCTGAAACACAAGCCGCCTCCATTGAAAGTCGCTCCGCGGCAGGTTTGTTTTTATTACTGACAGATGAGCAATTAGTGGCTGGCGAGGAGTATACCATACAAGTGCAGGCTAAAGAAGTGGCTGCAATCGCTGGATTCCAATTTGGGCTAAGGTACCAAACGAATGCTATCGAATTGCTGGATATCGAACAATTGTCTTTACCTAACCTACAACGCGAGAACTTTGCTCTGATGAATGACCAAGGTTTGGTGGCATTGAGTTGGAATAATAAAGAGGATGGATTGGATATTGAGGCCGATCAAACACTATTTAGTTTCAGGATTAAGCCCTTGCAAGATGGTCAGTTAAGCGATTTTGTCTACTTAGATAATCGAAGCATCGCTGCTGAGGTATATAATGCAGCGCTCGAAACGAAGGCGATCCAATTACAATTTAAGCAGGACAATCAGTTACTGCCAGCTACTTTCCAAGTGTATCAAAATCAACCGAATCCATTCAGCTCTGAAACAAGCATTCCATTCTATCTACCTGAAGATGGTGAAATTGAGTTGAGTATATTCGATGTATCTGGAAAAACCCTACTACAGGAGTCTAGAGCATTTGCAAAAGGGTCTCATCAATGGACCTTGCAAAGTAATGACCTCCCTGGAGCTATCGGTATTTACTATTATAAAATGTCTACCAAGGATTTAACATTCACTAAGAAGTTGATTATAAGTGAATGATTTAAAAAATAGATTTTAAGTCAAAAAAGGGAAGTGTTACTATCTGGGTAGCCTTCCTTTTTTTTGGGATGAATATTGATTGGAACCGTGTTTTTTTGAATGAAAACTAGAATTTTGACTTCTTTTTTGACTTTATTTGAAAAACGAACACTAAACAAACAATTTTCTATATTTTTTCTTTTATATTTGTAGTCTATATTAAAGTCAGGGTCTCTACTCTAGGAAATTAAGATTGTCTTCATTGGCTAAGAGAAAGCCTCTTCCCGTTGTCATTTTTTGTCTAGTTTCAATTTATTATAAGAATAGCATGCATATAGGATCATTCCTATATCTTTAAGATAAGTCGTCTTATTAATTTTGTCCTGGGCTAGTACAATTTGTCTAGCTCAGGTTTTTTGTATCTTTTCTTTCCTTTAGCAATCCACCACAATATTCCGTACTTTTGCAGCCGCAAAGCATTACAGGAATGAAATTTTTAGAAGAATTACAGAAAAGAAAGACTTTTGGTATCATCTCTCACCCAGATGCTGGTAAGACTACACTTACCGAAAAGCTATTATTATTTGGTGGAGCAATCCAGGTCGCTGGGGCAGTGAAGTCTAATAAAATCAAAAGAGGAGCCACCTCCGATTTTATGGAGATCGAGCGGCAGAGAGGGATTTCTGTAGCTACTTCTGTAATGGCTTTCGATTACCGTGGGGCCAAGATCAATATCCTCGATACGCCTGGTCACCAGGATTTTGCAGAAGATACCTATCGTACGCTCACAGCAGTAGATAGTGTTATCGTTGTGATTGATGTGGCCAAGGGTGTGGAAACCCAAACCGAAAAATTGGTCAAGGTTTGTCGGATGCGGAAAACACCCATGATCGTTTTTATCAATAAACTGGATCGAGAGGGGAAAGATGGTTTCGATCTCTTAGATGAGTTGGAGACTAAGCTTGATATTACGGTTACGCCTTTAAGTTGGCCCGTAGGTATGGGACAGCGATTCCAAGGGGTTTATAATATCTACGAGCAAAAATTGGTGCTCTTCAGACCCCATTCTAAACAAGATACTGAAGAGGTCATCGAGATTACGGATTTAGAAAGCGAGGACTTGGATCGTCATGTAGGCGAGGCAGCAGCAACAGAATTACGGGAGGAAATCAATATGATCAAGGAAGTCTATTTGCCCCACGATAAAGAATCCTATCTAGAGGGAGAGTTGAGTCCAGTATTTTTTGGGTCAGCTATCAATAATTTTGGAGTGAAAGAGATGTTGGATTGTTTTGTTGAAATCGCTCCTGGTCCTCTAGAGAGAGATACCGAAGAAAGGCTGGTAGAGCCTATAGAGAAAGACTTTGCAGGTTTTGTATTTAAGATACATGCCAATATGGACCCTAGGCACCGAGATCGTATTGCCTTTTTAAGAGTGTGCTCTGGTACCTTTGAGAGAAATACGAACTACCTACATGTCAGGAAGAATAAAAAAATCAAGTTCTCCAATCCAACTTCTTTTATGGCCGAGAAAAAGAAGGTCATCGATGAGGCCTTTCCTGGCGACGTGATTGGACTCTATGATTCTGGGAATTTTAAAATTGGAGATACCTTGACATCAGGAGAGGTTTTACATTTTAAAGGAATACCTAGTTTTTCGCCAGAGCAGTTCCGCTATGTTAATAATGCCGATCCTTTGAAATCAAAACAACTCAACAAAGGTTTAGACCAGTTGATGGATGAGGGCGTAGCACAGTTGTTTACCAAACAAAGTACAGGTCGCAAAATTATTGGAACGGTTGGCGCTCTTCAATTCGATGTAATCGAGTATCGTCTTAAAAATGAATACGGAGCTTCGGTTTCTTACGAGCCGGTCAATCTAGCGAAAGCTTGCTGGGTGAGTGCCGAAAATGAGGAGGCACTTCAAGAGTTTTTAACTCGTAGGAAAAGGGATATGGCTAAAGACAAGGACGGCAATTGGGTGTTTTTAGCCGAATCGAATTGGACCTTAAAAACGGTAGAAGAGAACCATCCCAAAATAAAGTTTCATAATACAAGTGAATTTTAGAAGATTCATCAAATACCAGCAAAGCAAAATATTAAAGGATTTTTGGAACTAGAGGCCTGTATTAGCGGTTAATAGATCGTTAAATGTCCACCTCGAAAAGTTATATATTTCCAAAATGTCGGATGTAAACTATTCAGGCATTGTATATTTGGAATGACGCCTAGCTTTGGGAACTAGATCAATTTTAAAACCGTATTGATGAAAAACAGCCTTTCTACCTTCCTATTTATTGCCCTTGGAGTTCTGTTCTTTACAGCCTGCGAGGATCATTCCACTGTTGTTGCCAATGATGAGGCTACCATGCCTGCTACTGACCAAAAAGATGATGAATCGGCTAGTGTATCCAATGAGGAATACGATCGTGCTTTTCGAGCTGATTACAGCAACTCACTTAGAGGCTTGTGGCAAAAGCCCAAACTAGTCATTGATATTATGGGCGATATTTCCGAGAAAGTCGTCGCAGATTTAGGAGCAGGCTCTGGCTATTTCTCTTTTCCTATTGCTAAAAAGGCTCAAAAAACCATAGCTCTAGAAATCTCAGAAGAAAGCATTGAAAAATTAAATGAAAAGAAGTTAATAGAGCTGCGAGAAGAATTACAAGATCAATTTGAGGCAAGGTTGACCTCCAATACATCTCCCAATCTTAAGCCAGGAGAGGCAGATATTGTTTTAATAGTTAATACCTATCTTTTTATTAGAAATGAAGTGGGCAAGTCTTACCTCAAAGAAATATATGATGTGCTACCTGAGTTTGGACAAATAGTAATCGTTGATTTCAAAAAGAAACGGATTGAGGTGAATGAGATAGATGCTCCGACAGAGATTCGCGTCCCTTTATGGGTTGCTGAGAATGACCTTGAGGAAGCGGGTTTTAAAGGGATCAAGAGTTATGATACCAAGCTGGACTATCAATATATTGTGACTGCATACAAATAATTGATTTATACCAAAAAAAGCCCATTCTACTCAAGCAGAATGGGCTTTTTTTTGGCCGAAAGGCTGAGTTTATTAGCCTTCAGTTGCGGCAGTGGCAACCGTGAAAGGTATTTTCCAGGTATCCCAAGAAAGTACTACTTGATCACCCTCAACCATGAATTCCAAAGCTTCTTGGCTAGTTTCCTGTGCTTGTGGAGCTACGGTTACACGCAAAGCATCTTTGCCTTCGTCATACGAGCCTGTACCACGCTGCTCCGTATCCGTATTGAATATGACCGTTACACTTTCTGCTGTAGGAATACTGAATACACTATATTTTCCAGCAGCAATTGGCTGACCCTCAACGGTGACATCTTTCGAGAATTCGATGGTAGTACATCCGTTGGCACCTGTTCTCCACAGTTTATCGAATGGATTTAAACCACCCCAAATTTCACGACCTTTGACAGAAGGACTACCGTAGGTGACAGTTACCTCGGCATCACCAATTGAGCCTTTCATTTCTTTGAGCGGGCTAGCGATACCACCTTCTAGTACGATGGTTTTGTAGCTTTCTGTAGAAGCTACTACAGTTGGCTCCGCCTCTTCTTCGGTTGCAGCTTCTTCTTCGGTAGCTTCAGCAGTTGCTTCTTCGGCTGCTTGCTCAGCAGGAGTACAAGCAGATGCTAAAATTAAAAAGCCGAAAAGAAAACTCATTAATACATTTTTCATAATCGTTGGTTTTGAAAGTTTTGTGTTCTTCTGTACAAAGGCCTCTTTAGCAGGAGTTTTTTATCTCGTATTGGTGTAAAGATGCTTTTCGTACAGATTTAAAATGTTGTTTGGATTCCATCTTTTAAAAAGATGATGCAAAGCTAGTAAACGAAGCGGACATACTTCAGTTCACCTACTATGATTTCTTTTTTGAAAAGATATTCTTTAAGGGGCTAGTTTTGGTTTGCTGATCTTGATCTTCTTTGGTGTTTTGGAGTTTTTGTTTGGCTTTGTCTGATCGTTTTTCGGCATTTTCCACTTTGCGCTGAGCTTGTAGGGTTTGCAATTTTTCACGGGCTAGTTTTTCTTCGGCAGCACTTAGTTTTCGCTCTTTTTTGGCACTCTTTAATTCCTTTTTAGCGATGCGCATTTCTTGTTGCTGATCTTTTTGTTGGGCATCCTTTTTAGAAAATAAATCAGTAATTGGATTGGACTTTTTATCATCTTGTAGTGCCAGCTCACTTTTATCGGCTTTCTTTTGGGCTTTTAGAAGTCTGAGCTCTTCTTTTGCAGCTCGCTCCCGATCAGCCGCAGCTTTATACTCTTGCTTAGTACCTTTAAAGTCTTTTCGAGCAGATTTGATATCCGTTTTTAAACTTTTAGTCTCCCTTTGCTCCGCTTTTTCCTTTTTCTTGAATACAGATAAAATGGATTCTTTTTCTTTTTTCGCCTCCTCCTGCGCTTGGGCGGTAAATGGAGTGATAACTAAGGCCCAAAGGAAAACGATTATGATTGACTTTGAAAACATATATATATTGATTTAAAACGTTTGTATAACGCCTCTCAACCAAGGTTTGGTACGCCACATTTGTTAAATTTTAAATGCTAGGAGCCAACTAGATCTTCATTAGTTGATCTGATCTCCTTTTTGTTTTCCTATATCGCTTAATTATGCACTTGCAATTAAAGATTGGAATACTGACTACAAACCAGTAGCTTTGTTCTCTTGTTACTAGACCATCGACAACCTAGCAAATGGCGGATATGTCTACTAAAAATGAAACGAATACCCTAGCTCCAACTTTGGAACAGCAGAATGCTATACACATCAAAGGAGCTCGGGCCAATAACCTTAAAAATATTGAGCTTTTCATTCCGAAAGACCAATTGGTGGTCGTTACGGGCGTGTCTGGGTCAGGGAAGTCTTCACTGACTATGGATACCTTGTTTGCGGAGGGGCAGCGCCGCTATGTAGAGAGCCTATCTTCCTATGCGCGCCAGTTTCTCAATCGAATGAAGAAGCCAGATGTTGATTTTATCAAAGGCATTTGCCCCGCTATTGCTATTGAACAAAAGGTGAGTACGCGTAATGCCCGATCTACAGTCGGTACACTTACAGAAATTTATGATTACTTCAGGTTGTTATTTGCAAGAGTAGGAAGAACCTATTCTCCTATTTCTGGAGAGCAAGTAAAACGGCATGAAGTGGCCGATGTGAGCGATTATATCCACAGCCTCGATGAAGGTGCCAAGGTGCAGCTTTTTATTCCACTTTCTTATAAATATGATGACCGATTGCTATCGGCGGAGTTGAATTTATTGCTACAAAAGGGTTATACTCGATTTTATAAAGATGGAGCCTTGCTAGATATCCAAGATTTTTTGGAGTCTGGAGATCAATTGCTTAAAAAGAAAATCGGGACATTACCAAGCCTCAATCTACTCGTGTTAATTGATCGCTTTGTAGTCAAACATGAAGATGAGGATAACAAGAAGCGGATTGCCGATTCGGTACAGATCGCCTTTTTCGAAAGCGAGGGAGAGTGCCTTATTGATGTTTTAGGTAGCGATCAACCGATGGTAGCCTATAACAACCGCTTTGAGCTCGATGGTATGACCTTTTTAGAGCCAACCCCACAATTATTTAACTATAATAACCCTTATGGTGCCTGCCCAAAATGTGAAGGCTTCGGACGAATAATGGGTATCGATGAGCGCAAGGTCGTACCGGATACGTCAAAATCAATCTACGAAGGCGCCATCGCTTGTTGGAAAGGGGAGAAGTATGGTCTTTGGCTAGAAGACTTTTTACAGAATGCCCACTTTTATGACTTTCCTGTACATACAGCCTACCAAGATTTGAGCAAAGCCCAAAGGAAACTACTTTGGAATGGCTCAAAACACTTTGATGGCATACACGATTTCTTTAACGAACTCCAAGAGAAAACCTATAAGATTCAGAATCGAGTGATGCTAGCGCGCTACCGTGGTCGTACCAGCTGTACGGTGTGTGATGGTGCTCGCTTGCGCGAAGAAGCCTACTACGTCAAACTAAGTGGTAAATCTATTGCAGACCTCATCGATATACCAGTCGATGAACTATTAGCCTTCTTTAATGAAATCGAATTAAACGATTACGATGAGCAGATTGCGAAGCGATTAACCCTAGAAATCAAAAATCGCCTCCAATTTATGTGCGATTTGGGCCTGAATTATCTGACGATCAATCGAGTATCTGCGACCCTGAGTGGCGGAGAGACCCAGCGTATTAATCTGACCCGTACGCTAGGCAGCAACCTGACCAGTTCGATGTATATTCTTGATGAGCCAAGTATTGGTTTGCACCCAAGAGATACGAATAGATTAGTGAAGGTGTTGAGAGAACTCCGCGATCTAGGCAATACCGTGATTGTTGTAGAGCACGAAGAAGATATTATCGCCAATGCAGATTACCTCATTGATATCGGCCCGCACGCCGGAATTTTTGGTGGCGAATTGGTCTTCGCCGGACCCTATGAGGAGATTTATAATGAAGCCAATGATAGCCTAACGGCTAAATATATGAGTGGCCGAATGGGAATAGAGGTGCCTACTCAACGAAGAAAAGTTAAAGATACCATAGCTGTGCTTGGAGCACGGCAACATAATCTGAAAAATATTGACGCCCAATTTCCTTTGCAAGCGCTAACCGTAGTCACCGGGGTCTCAGGTTCTGGCAAAACCACTTTGGTTAAACAGATTTTATATCCAGCCCTCAAAAGGCATCTTGGCGAGGCGACTAGTAAGGCCGCGGGTTTACACCAAAAGTTGGAAGGTGCTTATGACAAAATTGGACAAATCGAAATGATCAATCAAAATCCAATTGGTAAATCATCTCGCTCCAATCCAATTACCTACGTTAAGGCTTACGATGCTATTCGGGCTGCTATGGCCAACCAGCAACTGTCGAAGATTCGAGGATTCAAGCCCAAGCATTTTTCTTTTAATGTAGATGGTGGCCGATGCGATACCTGCAAAGGAGAAGGAGAGCAAGTGATTGAGATGCAATTCCTTGCCGATGTGCGTTTGCTTTGTGAGGACTGCCAAGGGCGACGTTTCAAGCAGGAAGTATTGGATGTTACTTTTCAGGGGAAGAATATTTCTGAAATCTTAGACCTGAGTATCGACGAGGCCATGGAGTTCTTTAAAGAGAATAAGGAAATCGTCGGTAAGATCAAGCCGCTACAAGATGTAGGTTTAGGGTATGTAAAATTGGGCCAATCTTCCAGTACCTTATCAGGTGGCGAAGCCCAACGGGTGAAATTAGCTTCCTTTTTAGGTAAAGAAAATCCAAAAGAGCAGATTCTATTTATTTTTGATGAGCCTACTACAGGTCTTCATTTCCACGATATTGGCAAGCTGCTAAAAGCACTAAATGCCCTGGTCGATAAAGGCCATACCGTTTTAGTCGTAGAGCATAATCTTGAAGTAATCAAAACCGCAGATTGGATTGTAGACCTTGGTCCGGAAGGTGGAGACGAAGGTGGGCACTTGCTCTTCCAGGGGAGACCAGAAGACTTGGTGAAAGTTGAGGAGTCTTATACTGGCCAATTCTTGAAGGACAAACTTTGAGTGTGCCCTCCGACTTGTCGAATCAAACGGATTTAATCTTTTACATTGGAAATCAATGATTGTTGTACCAGATCGGCTGGCTAGCTTAGCTTTTGTGAAAGTCTTTTATGCAGGACCGCAGTTCTGGATGTTGCATAAGAAGACCGAGGAGGCGCTTGTAGATCGGCAGAGTTTTATATCTAAGCATGTCTGCTCTATAGTCGTACAAGGGGAGCAGCATATCTATACGGAAGAGGGGCAGAAGATCACAATAAAGGCCGGCCAGATGGCTTTTATCTGCAAAGGACTCTATACCGTTAACGATCTGCTTATTTCTGTGAAAAAAGGGGAGCAGGTCCCAAGTTTTGAGGCCTACCTTTTGTATTTCGATGATGCGGTGATAGATCAGATAGGGCCAGGTAGTGTGGAGGAGCCATCAATGGATTTTTTTAGACTAGAGTCACCAGCGTATTTGCTAGATTTTTGGAATGGAGTGGAAAAATTGCACGATACATTTCCCAATGCAGGGGCTTCCCTCTTTGAACTTAAGCTTCAGGAGTTTTTCACTTTCCTTCATTTGGTTTATCCAGATATAAAAAGCGAATTGGCGGCGATCATCCGCCCTCAAGTGAAAGGGATCAAGACTTTTATGGAGAAAAACTTTGATAAACCACTTACCATAGAAGACTACGCCTTTTTAACGGGCCGAAGTCCCTCCACCTTTAGGCGTGCTTTTAAATTAAAATTCGGGACGACTCCTCGACAGTGGATTATCCAAAAACGTATGGATAAAGCGCTGGACCTCCTGAAAAACAGGACGATTGATGTCAGTCAGGTAGCTTTAGAGGTTGGTTATGAGAATGTAAGCCATTTCATTAGCGCCTTCAAAAAGACTCATGGCTATACACCTGGTCAGCTTTCCAATACGATGTTGTCTTAAGTAC